>PAAY01000031.1 GCA_002698985.1 Saprospirales bacterium
AATACGACAGCCCCGGCACCTACCTCGTCTGCCTCACCGTCAGCAACCAATACGACAGCGACACCTTCTGCCGGGAAGTCACCGTGGATGCGCCCAATGCCACGGAAGAATCCAACCCGCAAGCTCCCGCCATCAAAGTCTGGCCCAACCCCGCCCGCTCCGGCGTGGTGGTGGAGTTGCCGCAGCCTTCGCCCCGGCCCGTTCGTTTGGTGTTGTACGACGCCCTGGGCCGGGAGGTGTACCGCATGCAGGGCCAGGCCGGAGAGCGGCAGTTGTTTTTCGATGTGTCGGACTGGACCGGTGGGGTGTATTTCGGCCAAGTGGAAGGCTATGGTTTTTTCAAGGTGGTGGTGGAGTGAGCCCCGTGCCGATAGTTGAAGCTATGAAAACTGGTAGTTGCGGGTTTACGAGACCTTGACCTTCAGACCTTATGAGGTTTTACGAAACCTCGTAAGGTCTTGTCATAAGGTCTCATAAGGTCTTTTCATACATTTGCTGCGGTTTGCAAAAAACAAAAGCAGGCACATGGCACTGGACCAGATAGATGTTGCACCAAAAGGCGAAGAAGCGGTGGAAGTCAAAGAAATGACCTTCTTTGACCACCTGGAGGAACTGCGCTGGCACATCATGCGCTCAGTGGTGGCCATCCTGGCGGTGGCAGTGGTGGCTTTTATCATGAAAGATGTGCTGTTTAATACCATCATCTTTGGTCCCAAGCAGCCGGATTTCATCAGTTACAAGGTACTGTGCAGTCTGTCGCATGCTTTGGGTATTGGGGAAACGCTTTGTATTGGTCCGCCACCTTTTGATTTCATCACGCCCAACTTTGGAGAGCTTTTTCTGACGCATATCAAGGTGTCATTCATTGCCGGCGTCATTGCGGCCAGCCCGTATATTCTTTGGGAAGCCTGGCGTTTTATCAAGCCCGGACTATATGACCAGGAAGTGAAAGTAGCGCGATATGCAGTACTCATTTGCTCGTCATTGTTTCTGGCGGGCGTCTTCTTTGGCTACTTCGTCATCGCACCTTTTGCCGTAACTTTTCTGGCGGGCTATGAGTTGCCAGGGGTAGTGGCACAGCCTTCTCTGGGCTCTTATATCAGTTACCTGGTGATGCTGACGGTGCCGGTGGGGCTGACCTTTGAGCTACCGGTGGCTGTTCATGTTTTAACCCGCCTGGGCATTGTTGGTTCCAAAATGATGAAATCCTATCGAAAGCATGCCCTTGTGGTAATCATCGTTTTGGCCAGCATCATCACACCGCCTGATGTGTTCAGCCAGGTTCTCATCTCTGTGCCCTTGATGATGCTTTACGAAGTGAGTATCATTGTTGCGAAGCGAGTGGAAAAACAGGAAAAAGAAAAAGAGAAAAAGGCTGCCTGATTTTTCTGATCTTTCCCCGGCTGATAATCTGAAAATTCGTTGGAACAATACCATGAAATAGCACCCTCCGGTGGTTTTGCCGAGGTCATTTTGCCCCTCGCTGTCGCAAAAGTGTACACCTATTCCATCCCTCCGGAATTGGCTCCGTATGTGCAGCCCGGCATGCGGGTGGAGGTGGAGTTTGGCGGCCGCAAGCTGTATGCAGGCATCGTTTACCGGATCACTTCCGATCAGCCTCCTTTCCGCACCAAACCCATCCTTGCCGTTTTGGACGAGCAGGCGGTCATCAATCCCACCACCCTGCAATTCTGGAAGTGGCTGGCCGACTACTACTGCTGCACCATGGGCGAGGTGATGGAGGCAGCTTTCCCGGCATATCTCAAACTGACCAGTGAGCGGCGGCTGGTGCTCGATGCGAATTTCGACCCCAATGAACCCGGACTGGACGACAAGGAATACCTCATTGCCGAAGCGCTGCAAATTCAGGAGTCCATCACTGTGGACGATGTTCGCAAAATCCTGAACCAGAAGACCGTGATGCCCCTCATCAAGCGCATGATGGAGAAGGGCATCGTGAGCATTTACGAAGAATTGCAGGAAAAGTACAAGCCCAAGAAGGTCGCTTGCGTGCGGCTGGCTGAGCCTTACCGCAGCACGCCTGACCTGCTTTCCGAAGCTTTTGACCTATGTGCCCGGGCTCCCCGCCAGACGGAAACCCTCATGGCTTTTATCGCCATCAGCAAGGCCCTCAAACAGCCGCTGGATTCGACCAAAGGGCTGCTCCGCCAACAGGTGTACGACAAAGCCAGCGCCGACAGCAGCATCCTGCGGGCCATGGAAAAGAAGGGCATTTTCGAACTTTTCGAGCGAAGTGTGTCCAGGGTAGGCGGAGAAGAGCGGGATCTCGACGATATGAAAACCCTGGCGCCCCTGCAAGAGGAGGCGCTGGTGGAGATTGAAAAGGCTTTCGAGGAGAAACAGGTGGTGCTCCTGCACGGTGTCACCGGCAGCGGAAAAACCCGCCTCTATGTGGAGCTGGTCAACAAGGCCATTGCCGAAGGAAAGCAAGTGCTCTACCTGCTGCCGGAGGTGGCTCTGACCACACAGGTCGTTGAGCGCCTTCGGAAAATTTTCGGCAACAAGATAGCCGTCTATCACCACCGGGTGAGCCAGCAGGAGCGGGTAGAGCTGTGGCAACTGGTGCTCGATGCCGGCACTTCTCCTTCGGCAAACCAGGTGTCGGGACAGGCTCCGGCAGCAGGCAGCATTGTGCTGGGGGCTCGTTCGGCGCTGTTCCTGCCCTTCTCCAAGCTGGGGCTGGTCATCGTTGACGAAGAACACGACAGCTCTTACAAACAGCAGGATCCCGCCCCCCGCTACCACGGACGTGATGCTGCTATTTACCTGGCCCACCTGCACGGCGCCAAAGTGCTGCTCGGAACGGCCACGCCGGCCATCGAGAGCTACTACAATGCCCGCAAGGGCAAGTACGGTCTGGTGGAACTGAACGAGCGCTTCGGTGGTGTGGCCATGCCCGATATCCAACTGGTGGACCTGCGGAAGGAGGCCCGTGAGCGGAAATTGCAGAGCTATTTCAGCAGCGTGCTGCTCGATGAACTGAAAGCAGCCCTAGAGCGAGGCGAGCAGGCCATCCTGTTCAAAAACCGGAGGGGCTATGCACCCACCATTCGCTGTGCCTCCTGCGGCTGGCACGCCGAGTGCATCCACTGCGATGTGAGCCTGACCTACCACAAACACCAGAACAACCTGCGCTGCCATTATTGTGGCTACTCCACCCCTGTGCCGGTGGCTTGTCCGGCCTGCGGCAACAACGAGTTGAAACTCCAGGGTTATGGAACCCAAAAAGTGGAGGACGAACTGAAAATATACCTACCCGATGCCCGCATTGCCCGCATGGATTACGACGCCGTGAAAACCAAAGACGCCCATCAGCGCATCATCAACGATTTTGAAGAACGCCGTGTGGACATCCTCGTCGGAACCCAGATGGTGACCAAGGGCCTCGATTTTGAAAACGTGGGCGTGGTCGGCGTGCTCAGCGCCGACCACATCCTGCAGTTTCCGGATTTCCGCTCGGCGGAGCGGGGCTTCCAGCTTATCGTGCAGGTAGCAGGCCGTGCCGGTCGAAAGGACAAACAGGGCAAGGTCATCGTGCAGGCCATGAACGTGACCCACCCCGTACTTCGTGAAATCCTGGAGCACGATTTCAAGGCCTTTTACGAACGGGAGATCATGGAGCGGAAGGCTTTTGCCTATCCGCCTTTTGCCCGCCTCATCAAAGTGACACTGAAACACAAAAAGCCCGACATCCTGAACCGGGGCGCACGGGCGTTCACCACTTACCTTCGGAAAAACCTCGGTAACCGTGTGCTGGGCCCTGCCGTTCCGCCCGTCGGCCGGGTGCGAAATTTCTTCCTGCTAGACCTCCTCATCAAACTGGAGCGAAAACCCTCCCTCTGGGCAGAAGCCAAAGAGCACATCAGAAAGGCCACCTACCACATGCAAAAAGAGGCCGGCTTCTCAAACGTAAGGGTGAATGTGGATGTGGATCCGGTGTGAAACCACTGGTAACCTAGTGACCATTTTTCTGTTTTCTTCTTTTTTTTACCTTAGCACGGTTAAGGAACTCAAGGCTAAGTGGTTTGAGAAAATCCAACCCATTCATTTCAGAGAGGATGAGGAGTTTGGGTCCCGATCCCGATCCGGAAATCCTTCTTGATCGGGATCGGGACCGCAGACGAAACCACTTTGTATTGAGTATGGTGCATTCATGAGCCAGGCTGATTTGGTAGAGTAGAGATTCCAACCATTTTTTGCCGGAGAAGGTGAATTATTAGTCTTAGCGACCTTGGTTTGATGTTTGTTGAAGGCCCTTAGTCGCAAATGTTAGAGGGGAGTGCCAAATATTATTTATCCTGTAATTTGTGATAATTCGTTCATTGCCCAATACTGTAAATTTCTAACCCTTTAAATAATGTATTTATGAAACGATCTTTCCTATTTATTTTTTGTATGGCATTTGTTTTGAATGCCCAGGCTGCAGTAGTGTCTTCTTCAACAGGGGCTCCTGTGCCTCTCCATGTCAAACAAATGACTGATGTTTCACCTGATTTGGCACAACTTACTATTGATGAGTTTTTAGCAATGACTCCATCAAAATACAGGCAACTAACTGGCAAGCGCCTTGGGCTGAAGAAGTCAATTCAGTTAAAAGCCGCACAGAAGGCATTAAAAAAAGAAATCAGGAATGGAAAAGATGCGGATATCTCAAAAGGGGTATATGTTCTTTTGGCTATTCTTGGATTGGGCTGGCTCGCTATGGGGCTTTTAGATGATTGGAATGGATCTGATTGGCTGGTGAACCTGTTGTTAACTGTTTTGTGCTGGTTGCCAGGTTTGATTCATGCCCTTGTTAAGATGAAGAAATATTACCCGTAATTTGTACGAGATATGTACTCAAAGTGAAGTGGTTTGGGCGGCAAAGCTACCCAAGCCACTTCGCATTCAATTTATACTCAAAACTAAGTGGTTTGGGCGGCGATCCCGAATCCCGAAATCCTTCGGGATCGGGACCAAACTCCCAACCCCTACTAAAGTTTAGAGCTGGGGGTTCCCAAAACTACTTCGATTTGGGTATATTAAACAATTGTCATGTCAAAATTAAAGTTGGAAAAGCTTTGGCTCACGGCACTATTAGCGGTGCCGGTTGTATTGTGGTTGTTGCCTCGGACGTTTTTTGATTCCGGTGTTGCCATTTGTCCATCAAAAGTATTTTTTGACATTGAGTGCCTTGGTTGTGGTATGACCCGGGCTGTAATGCACTTGCATCACCTGGATATTGATGAAGCTGTTTATTACAATGCAGGGGTGTTGGTTGTGTATCCGGCCTTGGTTATATTGTGGTTTGTTTGGGTATATAGAAGTGTGAAGAGAGTAAAGGGATTAGGGGAGTCAGAAGATGTCAATATAGGTTGATTTCATATCTTGAAGAAAATATTGGTTCAGAAGTTTGTAAGCTTTAGTTATTTCTGTTTTTATTCACTCTTCCATAGGTTTTATTTGGCTTGCAATCCATTTGTTGAAGCTGTATAGCTTCTTTTTCTGTTTTTTAAAAGGTGTGTATTGGGTTCTGCATATAAGTGTGATTATTTCCTGTAAAAATATTACGAATTGTTAGCTCCTCTTTCTAAACCGCAGTATTACGGATATTAGGCTCTAATTGTCTTGGACGGTGTGATTTGAAGTTTAGGTAATGTGTGTTTCCACTTTGGGGGGGGCAGACACCAGATACCACATATGGGGTATGGGGCCAGGATTTTTGGGGGCCTACCTTGTGCGCACATTGTTAACTATTAAATCAATTGTCTATGAAACTTGTAAACAATCTATGTGTGCTGCTGGCCTTGTTATTTGTGACGACGACCGCCCAGGCCCAACTCAGTGTGGGTGGTGGTTTGGGCTATGGCCTTGACATCGAAGAACTTGCCATTCAGGCAAGGGGGGTTTATGGCATCAACGACCAATTCCGCGGTGAGGCAGATTTCAATTATTACCTGGAAGGAACGGAAGGGTTCTCCTATTGGGAGTTCAACCTCAACGCCAACTACATGATCACCAACACTGGTGGCTTTGACATTTATGCCCTGGCTGGTCTGAACTTTTTCCATTTCAACATTGACCTTGGGCCTTTTGGGAATTCATCCGATACAGATACCGGACTCAACATCGGGGGCGGTGCCGAGATGGGCCTCACCGATAGCGTAAAGTTGTTTGGTGAAGCCAAGTTTGCCCTCGGCGGTGCCGAGCAGTTATTCCTGGCAGTAGGTGCCCTTTTCAATCTGTGAGAAGCTGAATGACTCAAGAAGTAAATACCTACTTACTGACAGCGCCCGGATCACCTCCGGGCGCTGTTGTTTGATAACTCATCAATGACTCCACAAGTCCTGTTCAAAATTGAAAATCTCATCCCTGATCTTTTGCGATTCCAGGAGCTGATCCACGCCTGAGTAGAGCTCTTGCAGGCGGTTGTCCCGCACATTGCCCTCTTTCACAATGTAGGCGGTGAAATGCCGCATTTCCAGCCAGTCCTCCCAACTGATTTTCTTGTTTTCGTTTCCTTCGGTAAACACCACTTCTTGGGCCAGCAGGCTCCTTGCGGAAGGGTAATGAACCCAAAACAAGGGCATGTCGCCGATGAAATCGCCGTTTTCACTGTAGCGGCTGAGTACAGGTGCGATGCCGAGAATACGCACCTTCATGGTGCTGCTTACCGCGTCGAAATACCATACCTCAAACAATCGGAATTGTTTGACCGATTCCGGATCCAGGTCGTTGAAAACCGGCACCGGTTCGGCTTCACCCATGCGATTGTAAACCCAGGCGGTGTCCGGTTCACTGATGATGTTTTGGATTTCTTCCGTCGTCAGTGGGTCCGTAAAATCGCCGTCTGCATAAAGTGTCAATTCTCCTTCCATTGCCGCATCCAGCAGGATGGAAAAGAAGGGGCGTTTGGGATAGGCAAAAGGCAGGTTCATTTTCTCTCGCACATCCAGCACTTGCCAGACGGTTTTCTGCCAGAAAATGTCTCTTTCGTTCAATGCCGGGTAGGGGAGAGCGGGTTTTTCCATCATTACGGTGCGGTCCGCAATGTCGTTCAGCGGTTGGCCAGTTGCCATAAGGGCACAGCAAAGCAGGGCCGCAAAAAGCAGCATTCTTTGTTTCATCGTTCCAGATTTTTAAAATGAAAAATTGGTGACCTGCCCGGGCCTGAAGATCAACTTGTCCGTGTTGGATTTCGTGTACGCTCTTAATGAATGACGAGAAAAAAGATACACCCCGTTTGGAGGGATGAGGGATGAGGAATCAGGAATGAATGAGCTAGCGCCCTCAAACCCTACACTCTACACCCTACACTCTAAACTTTTTTAACCGCAGAGTTGAACAGAGTTATTTCACAGAGTTTCACAGAGTATGGTCACGGAGTTCCACGGAGATGAAAGAGCTAGTGCCCCTAACCTCTACTCCCTACTCTCAATAACCGCAGAGTTGAACAGAGTTATTTCACAGAGTTTCACAGAGGATGATCACGGAGTTCCACGGAGATGAAAGAGCTAGTGCCCCTAACCTCTACTCCCTACTCTCCATAACCGCAGAGATAAACAGAGGTGTTTCACAGAGTATCACAGAGTATGATCACGGAGTTCGACGGAGATAAAAGTGCTAGCGCCTCCCAAACTCTAAACCCTACACTCTACACCCTAAACTTTTAAACATAGAGTTGCACAGAGTATTCCTACTAAACCCATATAATCCTCCATAATCCTCCATAATCCCCATAATCCTCCATAATCCCCACAAAGATCAATGCCATCTCCTGCCTCTAAAATCCGGTCTGCGTGAGGGCATTGGGGCTGCATTGCCGGAGTTGAAATTGCGGATCTGGTAGGTGAAGGTCAGCATGAAGTACTGTTGCAGGTTGTTGGTGCGCTGGTCTTCGATGTAGGCTTCGGTGATGTTGCGGGTGATGTTGCGGTTTTGGTTCAGCAGGTCGTTGATGGAGAGGGTCAGTTCTCCCCGCTCGTTTTTGAAGAGCTTTTTGCCGATGCCGAAATTCCACAGCCAGTAGTTTTGGTCGAAGTCACCACCCAGGCCAGAGTAGAGCTGGTGGTTGAGGTCGCTGCGCAATACGAAACCTTTGGCGATGATCCAGTTCAGGCGAACCGAAGAAGTCTGGATGAGGTAGTCGGAATTGTTCTGCTGTTGCAGGCTGTTCTCCACCCGGTTGAGGTTGGAACGGCTGGATACGGTGAAATCCACCCTGTCGCTGATGTTGGACGTGATGGACACGCCTGCCGTTGCGGAATAGGAGTTGGCGTAGTTCACTTCGTCGTTGAGCAGTCCCGGTGTGCGGGAGTAGTTCAGCCGGAAGTTGAAATTGAGGTTGGAGCGGATGGGGCGCAGCGGCAACCCGTAAGTGATGAAAGAGCGCAGGTTGTAATAGCCATCCAGGTTTACCGGCAGGGTCAGCTGGCCGTTGCGGGGCACGTTCAGTTCTTCAAAAATCGGATTGTCGGAATTGGCGTAGTAGGTGGCATTGCCAATGTAATCGTTGGCCACGGTGCCGCCCACCATGGCAAAGAGCACGGTAGATTTCTCCACATTGGTGCTCTGGTAGCGCACGAAAAGGCTGTGGCGGTAGCTCTGCCCCAGGTTGGGATTACCCGTACTCAGAAAGATCGGATTGCTGTTGTCAATGACGTTTTGCAATTGCTCCACAGAGGGCTCATCGGTGCTGGTGCGGTAAAACACCCGCAGATTGGTGCCCTGGCGGATGTTGTAGCGAAGCATCGCAAAGGGCAGGATTGACTTCCAGGACTGCTCAGAATCCAACTCGTCCGGATAGGTCTGTTCATTGGCCAGTTTGGCCCACTGGTAATTTACCCGGGCGGTGAAATAGAGGTCCCGGCCTTTGTTGTAGCTGTAGCCAATGCCGCCGCGCTGGGTGAAATAGTCGTTGGAGAAGACGTTGGACAACTGCTCGTTGAGCAGGTCGTAACCGCCGGTGGCTTCGAGAAAATCGTTGGTGTATTTGTCCGACTCTTCCTGTTTCCAACTGGCGCGGTAGCTGAATTCCACCCGGCTGTTTTCGGTCAGGGGTTCCGTGTAAGAAATATTGGACGACACATTCCAGGAGTTCACATCCAGTGTGGACTGCTGATCGAGGGTGTCCAGCATGGTTCCGGAACGGAAGAAACCGTTCAGGCTGTACAGTTTGTCGTCGCCTTCTTTGGGTGAATAGCTGTTGCTGATGTTCACCGAGAAAGTTCTTCCTCGTTTCGCAAAACGGTGGCGCCACAACAGGCTGCTGTTGAAGTCAATGGCCTGAAGATCGCTGCTGTAATCCGTTTCAGAAGAATTGAGCAGCGCTTCTTCCAGGGTGGTTTGCCCCGATGTCAGCGAACTGCCATCGTTGAACTGCATGGAAAGGCGAGGCCGGAAAATGATGGAGTTGCTGCTGTCGATGTCGTGTTCCAGCCGCATGTAGAAGCGGTGGTTGGTATTGGTGGTCTGGGTGATGCTGTTTTCTTCGTAAAACTCGCCTGTGCCTTCCGGGTCGATGTACTGGCGTTCGATCAGGGAGGTGGCATCGTTTCGGCTGCGGTTGAAAAAGTAGCTGGCAGACACTTCGGTCTTTTCGCCCCATTGATCGGAGAAGTTGAGGCCCAGGGCATGCGTTTTGGCAATGCCGCCGGATTGCTGCACCAGGAAATCACTGCCGCCGAATCCGCCGCCTCCGCCACCACGGCCTCCACCTCCACCACCTCTTCCGCGCCAGCCGCGGCCACCGCCGCCCATGACGCCCAGGAGGTCTTCAGAGGAAAAGTTGAGGACGTTGACGTTGTTGCTCATGCCGATGAGCGACAGGCGCATGTCGCCGTTGAAAAAGTTGACATTGCCGCCGCTCTGGTAGCGGTCATCGGTTCCGTAACCGGCGTAGATTTTTCCAAATTGCCCGTTTCTCATGCCGCTCCGGGTTACGATATTGATGGTTTTGGAGGTGTTGCCGTCGCTGACCCCGCTGAACTGCGATTGCTCGCTCTCCTGGTCGAAGACCTGTATGCTCTGGATGACTTCTGCCGGCAGGTTTCTGAGGGCAGCGGTGGGGTCGTTTCCGAAGAAGCGTTTGCCGTCCACCAGTACTTCTTTCACGTCTTCGCCCTGGGCCTGCACCTTACCGTTCTCCACGCTGACAGTAGGCAGTTTTTTCACCAGGTCCTCGGCGCTGGCATCATTCAGCACCTTGAAGGCGTCTGCATTGAACTCGGTGGTGTCGCCCTTCACTTTGCCCATGGGCACGCGGTCTTTCACCTGCACTTCTGTCAGCACTTCGGCGCCGGGCTCCAGGGTCAAGGTGCCCAAATCCAATGAATGGTCGGAAAGGGTGACTTCCTGCTGCAGCGTAGCATAACCCAGGTAGGAAATCCGGAGTTTGTAACCGCCGCGGGGCACATTTTTCAGAATGAAAGAACCATCGTCTTCGGCAACGGTGGCAGCCACGTCTTCGCCCCAGGGGTGCTGCAATTCAACGTGAGCCCCTGGCAGCGGGGCGCCATCACTACCGATGGCCTTGCCCGTGATGTTGAAGGTTTGGGCCGACAGGCCCGAGGTGAAAAGAAATGCCAGAACAAAGAGTACGGCTTTCATGGTAGGTGATTTAACAGTCGGTGCTTATGAGAGCTATGCATTCCAAAAAGTGAAAAGTCGGGGGCCTTTTGAGCCCCCGCAGAAGAGTTCCAAAAAAGAACCCGCTTTCTATCTTAGAGCCTGCTTAAATTCCCATCGCTCGGCTGCAAGCGGCCAATTTTATCCTGCAATTCGTTAAATTTTTCACCGGATTGCCCGCATCCGCCTGCAAAATTTGCCTCGTTCAGAATAAAATTTGCTCGCTTTCGCTCAAGCATGTAAATCTAACCAGGCTCTTATCCTCGGCCACCGCCCTGGCCCCGGTTGCCCCGGCGCTGGCGCATGGCCTCCTGGATTTTTTGCCATTTTTCGTATTGCTCGGTGGTCAACAAGGCTTTCAGGGCTTCGTTCTGCTCCTGCCTGAGAGCGCCCATTTGTTCGCGCATGGCGCTCCAGTCGCCTTCGGCATTGTTGCGCATTTCGTCAAACTTTTTGGCGTATTCGAGATTGACCTCTTTCACCTTTTCGTACTGGGCATCCGACAGGGCCAGGCTGTCGCGCATCATGTTGCTTTGTTGTACGGCCCGCTCTTCCGGGCTGCGTCCCCAGTTACCCCTCTGGGCTTCCAGTTGCGAAGCGAAGAGGAGAAGAAAGGTGAAGACTGACAGGAGGTATTTCATGGTTCGCATTTTTCTTTTTTTGGTTCGCTTCGCAAATGTGATAAAGGCCGGTTGCGACGAAAACAAATTTCAATGTACAAGCCCGTTGTCTCAACCAATGAGAATCAGGCTGGGCATGGCTCAGCCTACGCACCGGACATCTCAATGAAAGTCCTCGTTGGCAAAATGCCCCTATTGATTGAGCTCAGCGGCCAATTGATTGAGAATCATTTACTTCGCCTTTGGCAATTCGGACTTTTGCGGCATGAATACATCGAGAACCAGAAGCACCTGGATACACATCCTGTTTTGGGGCACCCTGTGGGCCATCATCCCTATCCTGCTTTCAGAGGCGGGTGAGGACTCCACACGGGCCATGATGCGCGGGGTCATCGTGTTTTTCGGGGTGGCATTGGTGGTGTGGCTGAACATCAACCAACTCCTTCCCAATTTTTTCTTCGAGCGCAAAGAGGCGCTCTACATCCTCCTCGGTCTGGCACTGGTGGTGCTGGTTACTGCCTTCGTGTATTGGGACCATGCACCCTGGGCGGAATACTTCACCCGGTCCGGCGGTCGCAACAGAGGACCGAGACCCACCGTCTGGAAGTACTTCCGCTACATCTACATGATGATGCCATTTTTTACGGCCTTCATTGGAAGCGCCATGTTTGAAATTGCCGGTTTCGCAAACCGGGTGGCAAGAGAAGCGGCTACTATTAAAAGCGAGAAACTGGAGACGGAGATGAAGTTCCTCAAGTCCCAGATCAACCCGCACTTCCTGTTCAATGCCCTGAACAACATTTACTCCCTGGCGGTGCTGAAATCGGAAAGGACCCCCGACAACCTGCTGAAGCTTTCGGGCATGCTGCGCTATGTGTTGTACGATTGCAAGGCTGAGCAGGTGCCGCTCAAAAGGGAGGTGGAATACCTGCGCAACTTCATTGACCTGAGCATGCTCAAAGACAGCCGAGGGCTGAATGTGGAAGCCGAGCTGGAAGAAAATGTCCCCGATGTGAAGGTGGCTCCCATGCTTTTTGTCCCCTTCGTGGAAAATGCCTTCAAGCACAGCCGCGTGGAAGACCTCGAAAAAGGATGGATCAAGATCAGTCTGAAAGCCGACGACAGCACCATCCGCTTCCAGGTGTCGAACAGCGTCCCCGAGGGTGGTTACACCAAAGACAAGTCCGGCGGCATCGGGCTGGAAAACGTGCGCAGAAGGTTGGAGCTGCTGTACCCCGGCCGCCACAAGCTCGAAATCAACCAAAAACCCGACCGCTTTGAGGTGAGCCTGGTGTTGGATTTGAATGAATAAGTTTGCTCCCACGCAGATACCAAAACCATGTCTTCAAAAAAAATACGTTGCCTGATCGTGGATGATGAAGAGCTGGCCCGCAACCTGCTCCAGAACTTCATCGAGCGCCTGCCGCACCTGGAAGTGGCAGGGCAGTGCAAGGACCCCCTGGAGGCCATGGCCATGTTGCAGAGCAACAAGATCGACCTGGTCTTTCTGGATATACAGATGCCGGGCCTCACCGGGGTGGAGTTTTTGCGAAGCATGAAAATCACACCCCTGGTCATCTTCACCACCGCCTATCCGGAATACGCGCTGGAAGGCTACAGCCTGGATGTGGTGGATTACCTGCTCAAACCCTTCAGCTTTGAGCGCTTCGTGCAGGCCGTCAACAAAGCCACGGCCCGCCTGCAGGCCAAGCAACCCGTAGAAGCCCCCGCCGCAAACGCTCCCGTTCAGGAACCAGCGAAAGACTACATCCTGGTCAAAGCCGACTACAAGCTGCACCGCATCAAACTCGACGACATCCAGTACATCGAAAGCATGCGGGAATACGTGGCCTACCACACGCCCAACGGCCGGCTGCTCTCCCTTCAATCCCTCAAAAGCCTGGAAGAAGAACTGCCCGCCGACCGCTTCATCCGCATCCATAAATCCTACATCGTGCCCATCGACAAGATCGAGGCCCTGGAGGGCAACATGGTGCACATCGGCAAAGCCAAACTGCCCGTGGGCGCCAGCTACCGGGAGGGACTGATGGAAAGGGTGTTTAAGCAGGAGTGAATTCTGCATTAGGGTGTTCACGTACAAAATCGTTTTTGGTGTACATTTATGATCTGTTTCATCAAAAACTGATGGATATGAAAACACTGTACACCTTCTCGCTTTTGCTGGCATGCTCGCTGGCGTTTTCACAGTCACATTACACCGAACCCACCTATCCCGTCAGGGTCTTTGCCGGCATGGAATACGGCGAAGCCGTCGATTTTGCCGGCAATACCGTGACGCTCAGCCTCGACATGTATTACCCGGTGGGAGACAGCAACTGCCTGCGGCCCCTGCTCGTGATGATTCACGGTGGCGCATTCCTGTCCGGAACCCGATACGATCCAGAAGTAGTGGCAATCTGCAATGAAATGGCCTCCCGGGGCTACAACGTCGCCAGTATCGATTACCGGCTGGGGATGTTGCCGGCGGCCAGCTACATCCCATACGTGCTATGCCCCTTCACCGGCGCCAATGCCTGCATTTACGCAGCCGACAAAATGGAATGGGAGCGGGCGGCTTACCGGGCCATGAAGGACGCCAGAGGCGCCATTCGATTTTTGAAAAACAGAGCCGCTTTGGACTCAACGGACGTGTCCAATGTCTTCGTCGGCGGTGTCAGTGCAGGCGCCATCACCGCCCTGTACGTCGGCTTGCTGGATGAGGAAGCGGAAAAGCCGGCCGCAGCCTTTCAGCTTCCCGACGGCCCTGTCCCCGATCCAGACCTGATGGTTTGCGTGCCACAGCCCTTCTCCACCGAGCGGCCTGACCTGGGCCCGGTGGAAGGGACGCTGAACCTCGGACAGCAAGATGCCTCCGTGGCAGGAGTGGCGGCATTCATGGGCGCCGTCATCGACACCACTTTGCTGTCGGGCGGCACACCACCCCTCTACCTCTACCACCGCACCGACGACCTGGTGGTGCACTGTAACTGGTTCCCGTTCTTTCCATTGTACTGGTATTGCCTCGACCCAACAAACTCCTGTCAGCCGAATGCCTCCCGTCCATTTGCCGCCGGCAGCTGTTTCATCAGCAATGAACTCACATCCCAGGGCGTGCCACCCGGGCATTTGTTGGCCGACATCGTCGATCAGGGCTTCCCGGGGTCATGGGATTGCCTCGATAATCCGCCCGGGCATTCCATCGCCAACATCCCACTCCGGTGCCAGAACCTGAGCAACTTCCTTGCGCCCATCATCGCCGCCAGCGGCAATGACCCGGCTGAAAACTGCATGGTCGATCCCACCGGCGAAACGGCTCAACTCGAGCCGATCAGCATTTTCCCCAATCCCCTCACCGGATCGGTACTCCAGTACAGCAACCTGCCCGCCGGCCAGCCCTATACCTGCTCCCTCCTCGACCTCACCGGCCGCCCACTGGCCGCCTTCCTCACCTCCGGTGCACCCGATGGCAGCATCGACCTCCCCCCGCTTGCCCCGGGCATCTATTACCTGCGGTTTTCCTCGGATCGGGAGTCGTTTGTGCTGAAGGTGGTGAAGGGGTGAAACTTCCCTTACCACAGGCCCTAAAACAACTCCGGAACAGCCTGGAGGAGAGGCTGTCCCGGAGGGGGGAGGGGAAGCTACTAATTGGTACATTAACTCGATTGAGATTGACTAGGTTTTGAGGTCATGTCGTACTTTACATCACAATAAGATGGAATATCATTTTGGTGATGATCGCTTGATAGGCTCTAGATATATTCAGAACGATTGAATTCAATTTGGAGGATGATTTTCTTCATGCTTTGCAGTGCTGCTTTGATAGATCGGATGTGATTGAATAGATCTTGTTAAAACAAAAAATCTTGTTTCAACTCAATCAATTCTTTCCACAGAACTGTCGTCAGAAAACATAGCATCTATCCGGTCGACTTCCGTCATTTTGGAAAGATATTCAGAATATGCTTGCCTTGCTCGTATGATTAGCTGTTCATAGGTTACTAGCCGAGATCCAGGTGCGACGCTGTTCATTGCGTTTTGAACTCTTTCCGAGGGTTCGTCAGGATTTCTCCCAACAACAAAAACGACTTCCACGATTGCACGGTCTTTCTCTTCAGGTGGCAGGATCTCTTTCAAGGCATCAACGTATTTTGCCCCTTGGTCCGCTAATGCATAAATGTATGGTTTCTCAGAAACTCTTTTCAACTCAACAATGACGTGTTTGCCAGCTACTGTACGATACCTTATATCAACACGTCCGTACTTCTGCTTAGTTATCTTGTCGTTCATGAAGAACTTTTTCAAACGTAGTCGTTCTTCCAATGCTTCGGAGCCTGTGGCTCGTTCCCAAGAAGGATCTAGCAACCATAAATGATCAAAGAGATACTCTTGTAGAACTCTCTCTTTCACATTCTCGTCGGTCAAATCATTGAGCTTGATTATTACCTCTAATCTGTTTTTTACGATGTCTCGATAGAATGATGCTTCAAGGGAGTCTTTATCAGCAAGTAGCTTCAATAATCTTTCGACCCCAGCTGATAAAGCCTTCTCAAGTTCATCTTCATCACCCCGAAGTCTAAGTCTTTCAAAACCAAGGATCGAATGACGAAGCAAAGTTTTCCTTGCCTCCTCCTCGGCCTCTTCCTCGTCTTGACCAAGGTCCATCGTGGCAATGCGTTCCAGTAGTTTCTCCGCTTTTGCCTTCCACCCAGGCTGAAGATCGTCCAGCCATTCTCCGACACCAGGATATTTAGAGCGAAGCTCGCTTGTTCTGTCTGTGGTGCGCAGGGCGCTCCATTCTTCAGCAATTCGTCTCATTACCTTCCTAATGAAAACAAGAAGTTTTTCCACTCTTTCATCATCTTCGATGAGAGCTTGACGATTGCTCGTGACAATGTCATCTTTATTGGTCTCATCCAAAAAATCTGCCTCAACCTGTCCAGTTACATACTTCGTATAAACCTCGGCACCTGAAATTCGGGGGAGAATGTCTTCTTGAACTAGTCGGCCTCTAGCTAAAACTACAATGGAATTCAAATTACCTTCGGGGGTCGCGAGGCTCTTTGGCCTGTCTACGGTTCCGATCCAACCCCGAACCGTCCATTCTGACGGCCATTCTTCCTCACGATAATCGACATTTTGGGGTTCACACCTAAGTCTTTGACAATTCACTGTGTCGATCTGGGTATCATCAAACTTCCACAAGTATTCGACGAATTTGATATCCTCTCGATCATGCGATGTCACTTCATTGCCGTTCACGAAGACCTTGAATTCCTCGCTACCTATCACGGAGAACCGCCTTGCCAAGCGTCGACGGAGGGAAGAGGGATCAACTTCTTGGAGACGTTGACGTTTTAGTTCTGAAATGATTATCCGAGTTCCATGACCGTTAGGAAACTCGACATTGTACTCTTCTAATGGCACAGGTTTATACTCTGACAATCCTGATTCCATCGCAGCACGCAGATCCTCTACGCTTATTCGAAATCCGAGTAGATCACTGCTATCTGTTTTGGAAAATACTTGGATAACATTTGCAATCGACATCAAGGACAGTTTTCCTATTCCTTTGCGGCCCATCACTAAACGTCCGTTTGGGCTAGTCTCACCTTCTGCACGACGGCGGTAACCTACCCGGAGGTAGTGCTCATTGATTGCTTTCTGGTCCATACCTATGCCATCATCTGTAATCGAAATGGTGTCTTTCTCAAGGTTTACATCAATATCTACACGTTTTGCATCGGCATCCCACGCATTTGCGACTGCTTCTGTCAAAACAGCAGCCACGCTACTGTATAAACCTTCTGCCAAGTGGTCGAGAACATTTAGGTCAACTGTTATTTTGTAGAGTGTCTCAGACATGACTTTTGGTTTTGATGTGAAAAATATTCAACAACATGAATCCATATCCTTTAAAGTTCAACTACTTTGATATATGAGAAGTTAAATTTAGCATCATAGCATTATTGATTTTTTTCACTTTTACGTTCCTCGATGATTCGGGCAATCATAGATGCTGCTTCCATTGGGGCATGATGAGACCATATTCTTACAACTTTCCAGCCGAGTGCCTCAAGCCTTTTATTCGTGTCGGCATCGCGCTCCCGGTTGGCTATAATCTTATTACGCCAGAAGTCGGCGTTCTTCTTCGGCCACGTGCCATGCTCCGGGCAGCCGTGCCAGAAGCACCCGTCCACGAAAACGGCGACGCGCTGGCGGGGAAAGATTATATCTGCCACTCTGCGAGGCCTTTTGATCAATGGGAGATGTAACCGATAGCGGAGTCCTTTGGCATGGAGGGCACGACGTAATTCCAACTCGGCATTCGTACTTTTCTGCCGAACTCTTTTCATCCTTTGACTTGCCTCCGGGGAAGATGGTTTAGGTCTGGACATCGGCTGTCAATTCTGTTTTTCTTGACACATACGATTTCACGTTTTGAGTTGGCTTTGGGGTTATTTCAAGATGCTGAGCGATCGTTCGACCTATGACTCTCCCTAAGGTAACGGGCACGGCATTCCCTATCATTCGTCCTAAAGTTTTGAAATGGACTGGTGTTCCTTCTGGAAGAAAAGAGTAAGTGGGGGGGAATCCTTGCAAAATGGCTCCTTCCCTCAAGGAGATTGCACGATCCTGCTGCGGGTGTCCGAAGCGCCCATTACCAAAACCATAGAACTGGGTCGTAAGTGTTGGAGATGGTTTATCCCATTCCATGCGACCATATACACTCGCGTAAGTTTTACCGGAATTACGTTTATGGCATTTGGCTACGAGTTTCTCTGGCCAATCACGCCAGGTGCCTCCAGGCTTGGAAGCTCTGATGCGTTCCAAATTTAGAGGTGATAACCTGGATGCAGTATGTAGTGGGTCTGAGGGATGGGTTTCACCTGCATTAATAGGTGGCAGTGATCCAATGGCATCATGTACCGTCATGGGATTATCTTTATGCGTTGGTTCAACGAAATCTATTCTTTCGAGTCGAGAAGCAAGTAAGACGAGACGTCTCCTATTTTGCGGAAGACCGTAGGAGGCACAATCCACTATGCCTTGCCAAACGAAGTAACCTAATCTCTCCAATTTCGACTTGAAGTCCATGTAAACCTCGTGCCGCTCCAAAGTTGGTACGTTCTCCATGGTTACAATCTCTGGTTTAATGGTGTCGATCAATCTGGCAAACTCTCGTAACAAGCGCCATTCTGGTTTGCTCTTCGTGTCATAACGTTGTGCATAAGTGGAAAACGGCTGACAAGGTGCACATCCAGCCAGAATTCGAATTTCCGCACTACCGTAAAGATTCTGTAATTCTTCAGGGTCTGTTCGAGTTATATCTTGTTGAATAAAGTGAGCCCCATTGTTGATCTCATAGGCATGACGAGAAAGGGGGTCTATGTCGATACCTGCAATAACTTTTATCCCTTCCAATAAGAGTCCATGCGTTAGTCCGCCTGCTCCACAAAAAAGATCAATGCATTTTATTGAAGACACTGGCTTGGAATTTTTTCAAAGATATAGGGATTAGGATAAGTTGCTTAAAGATGCATCAGATAACTGCCATTTGAAAATCAGATATCAAACCAATTCTATCTTTCTCACGGCTTCTCCTATTATGGGTTGCAAGGAGCACATCGTAATCAGTGACAAAATTTAATGATTCCTCTAATCGATAGATCCTCGTCGCATTTTGGGCAAATGTAACAATCCCTTCCAACTTTTTTCCTTTCCATTGGATAGGTTCATTTTGGGCTTCCGAGTGTATTTAGTTAGGCTACAGCCAGATGTTCAAGTTGGACTCATCGCTTTCCCCTCACTTTGTCATCTTACTTGCAAACGAGCGGAATATCCAGTGGCCGGGCGGTGTACGTGGATTTATTCAGAAGCCTTCAATAACTTCACATCCGCATTGCCCGAAGGGCGAGGAGAAGAAAACGAAGCTTCAATTCCGGCGTGTTACTTTGAAGCTTTGCCGGATTATGGACTCGTAGGCTGGTATTTGCTGAAAAAATACCGGCACCCCACCAAATAAAGACCCGCTTTCTAACCCTTGAAAAATCACTTTGACCCGGTCATCCCACTGGAGTGCCGGGTTGAATTCGTGTTATGAAACGTGAACCACACCCTCAGCCAGCCGGCAGGCTGGTTGTTTGAATGAACACCCTTGTGCAATGAAAGCAGCTACCCTGAAGATTCTCGTCTTTGCTTTTACCCTCATGGCAGGATTGGCAGAAATCCATGCCCAGTGCCCGCCGCCGGGTTTTCCGCAACCCGGCAACACCTGTCCCGATGCCCCGGTGCTCTGCGACAACATCGACGGCTACTGTGCCACCGTCAACAACAACAATGTGGTGCAGCCATTTCCCGGCTGTCCTAACAACGTGCTCAACAACGACGAGTGGTTTGCCTTTTTTGCCGGCACCACCACCATCACCATCCAGATTACGCCATCCAACTGCAACCAGAGCAACAACATGGGCTTGCAGGGCGGCATTTACGGCGGCTGCATCAACCAGATCATGGATTTGCAGTGCTCCTGTACGGAAAACCCTTTCCTGCTCACCTCCAACAACTTCGTGGTGGGTCAGATTTACTGGCTGGTGATCGATGGCTGTGCAGGCAATGTCTGCGACTACAGTGTGCAGGTGCTGGCGGGTTCCACAGTGCCATTCCCGCCCGACAACCCCGGCCCCATCAGCGGACCAGATACCGTGTGTGTCAACAGCTCCAACAATTACTCTATCACTCCGCCCAATGGCGCTTCGCAATACGACTGGACGCTGACCCCTCCGCTGGGCACCGTCTCAGGCAGCAGCAACAGCGTAAACGTCAACTGGGGCAATACGGCAGGCACCACCCAGCTTTGCGTGCAGGTGTCCAATTTTTGCGAAGTGAACTCCAACCTGAGTTGCACCACCATCGTGGTGGACCCCTCGCCTACGGCAACGCTCAGCGGCATGGGCACCCTCTGCAAAGAGCAGGACGACACCGTTTTCCTGACGTTGAATTTTACGGGAGTAGGGCCATGGACCTTCACGCCCGTCATAGCGGGTGTGCCGCAGCCGCCCGTCACCACCAGCAACAACCCCTACCTGCTGCCGGTGACCACCGGGGGTACGGTGACCCTGCAAAACCTCACCGCCGGTAACGCCAGTTGCCCGGGAACCGTTTCCGGCTCGGTGACCATTGATGAAATCGACCTCACTTTTCAGGTGCAGACAACGGCGGCCACCTGCGGCCAGAGCAATGGCGATATCGACCTGACCGTGGGGGGAGGAGCAACGCCTTATGTCTTCAACTGGAGCAACGGCGCCACCACCGAAGACCTGGATGACGTGCCGCCCGGCACATATACCGTCACCGTCACCGATGCCAATGGCTGTTCTGAAGAGGAAAGCGTAACGCTGGATGACGACCCCGTCACCATCGACATTTCCGGAACGGTAACGGCCAACACCACCTGCAACGGCGGCAACGGCGCCATAGACATTTCCGTTAGCCCTTCGGGCAATACCTACACCTACAACTGGAGCAACGGCGCCACCACCGAAGACATCAGCGACCTGACCCCCGGCAGTTACACCGTCACCGTCAGCCTGGGCACTTCCTGTTCGTCCACAGCCTCTTTCACCGTGCCGGATGAACCCGATGAGCCGCAGATCAGCGCCAGCACAACGCCCAGTATTTGCGAGCTGGCCAACGGCGACATCGATATCACGGTGTCCGGCGGGGTGCCGCCCTATACCTACAACTGGAGCAACGGCGCCACCACCGAAGATATCAACGACGTGACGCCCGGCAGCTACACGGTGAACGTGACCGGCGCCAACGGCTGCTCCACCGAGCAAACGATTACCCTCGACAACGACAATCCGCCCATCGGCATCCAGGGACAGGTGACGGCCAACACCACCTGCAACGGCGGCAACGGCAGCATCAGCATAACCATTTCTCCCGCTTCACCGCCTGCCGGCGGCAACTACACCATCAGCTGGAGCAACGGCGCCAGCGGCACCAACCTGACCGACCTGACGCCCGGCACCTACACTGTCACCGTGGACGGCGGCGGCGCCTGTACCCAGACGGCCAGCTTCACCATCCCCGATGAGCCCGACGAGCCGCAAGTCAGCGCCAACACCACCCCCAGCCTCTGCGAGCTGGCCAACGGCGACATCGACATCACTGTCAGCGGGGGTGTGCCACCTTACACTTACAACTGGAGCAACGGAGCCACCACCGAAGACATCAACGATGTGTCGGCAGGCAGCTACACGGTGACCGTCACCGGTGCCAATGGCTGCTCCACCGTTCAGACGATCAGCCTGACGAATGACAACCCGCCCATCACCATCAACCCGACGGTGACGGCCAACACCACCTGCAACGGCGGCAACGGCAGCATCAGCATTACCATCAGTCCTGCTTCACCGCCTGCCGGCGGCAACTGGACCATCACCTGGAGCAACGGCGCCAACGGCACCAGCCTCAGCGACCTGACGCCCGGCACCTACACCGTGACCGTTGACGGCGGCGGCGCCTGCACCCAGACGGCCAACATCACCATCCCCGACGAGCCGGATGAGCCATCCGTGTCGGCCAACATCACGGAAGCTTATTGCGAGCTTGCCAACGGCGACATCGACATCACGGTGACCGGCGGCGTGCCGCCCTACACCTACAACTGGAGCAACGGCGCCACCACCGAAGACATCAACGACGTGCTGTCGGGCAGCTACACGGTGACCGTGACCGGCGCCAACGGCTGCTCCACGGAGGCCACCTTCACCATTCCGGAAAACAACATCCCGATCAACATCAGCGGCAACGTGATGGCCAACACCGCCTGCACCAGCAGCAACGGCAGCATCAGCATCACCGTGACGCCCAACCCCCCGGCCACGGGCAGTTACACCTACACCTGGAGCAATGGCGCCAACGGCACCAACCTGACCAACCTGCCTCCGGGCAGCTATACCGTCACCGTCAGTGCAGGTGGCACCTGCACCCAGACGGCCACCTTTACCGTGCCTGACCAGCCCAACCTGCCCTCCATCAACCCCAACATCACCCCGGCCAACTGCGGCCTGAGCAACGGCGGCATCACCGTCAGCGTAACGGGCGGTGTGCAGCCTTTCACCTACGCCTGGAGCAATGGCGGCAACACCAACACCATCAGCAACGTGCCGGCGGGCACTTATACCGTGACCGTTACCGGCGGCAATGGCTGCACGGCTTCTCAGCCCATCACCATTCCTGATGAGCCCATCAATTTCAACGTCAGCAACAACATCACCCCCAACACGGCCTGCGGCGGTGCCAACGGTGGCATCGTGCTCACCGTGACGCCCCCCAACCCGCCGACGGGTGCGTACACCTACACCTGGAACAACGGGATGACCACGCCCAACCTGAGCAACCTGGCGCCGGGCACTTACACCGTCACCGTGAGTGCCGGCGGCACCTGCACCCAGGTTTTGAATTACACCGTTCCGGAAAATGCGCAGTTGCCGGTGTTTTCCACGTCTGTCACTCCCGCCTATTGCGGTTTGCCGACGGGCAACGTCAACCTGACCGTCAGCGCCGGATTGCCGCCCATCACCTTCCAGTGGAGCAACGGCATGACCACCGAAGACCTGAACAACATCACAGGCGGTAGCTATACCGTGACCGTCACCGGCCAGGTGGGCTGCACGGCCACCGGCACCGTCAATGTGCCTGACAACAGCATCGCCTTCACGGTGAACGGCCTTACCACGGGCAACTCCTCCTGCACCAACCCCAACGGCCAGATCGTGCTGAACATGAACCCGCAGACCCCGCCACAGGGGCCCGGCTACAGCTACCAGTGGAACACCGGCCAGACCACGCCCTTCCTGACCAACCTACCGCCGGGCACCTACACCGTCACCGTGAGCGCCGGCGGCACCTGCACCCAGGTGCAGAGCTACGAAGTGTTCGATTTTGCCTTCCCGCCGCAAATGACCCTCTCGGCGGTAGCCGCCACCTGCGGCGACAACAACGGCGCCGTCAACCTGACCGTGACCAATGGCGACGGGCCTTTCAGCTACAACTGGAGCAACGGCGCCACCACCCAGAACCTGAGCAACGTGGGGCCGGGCAGCTACACCGTGACCCTCACCGCCGGCAACGGCTGCACCGCCACTGCCTCGGCCACGGTGGCCAACAACAACCCCGCTATCAACATCACCGGCACGCCCACGCCCAACACCTCCTGCACCGCCGGCAATGGCGCCATAGACATCACCGTCAGCCCTGCGGGCAACAATTACTCTTACACCTGGAGCAACGGCGCCACCACCCAGGACATCAGCAACCTGGCCCCCGGCACCTACACCGTAACGGTGACCGCCGGAAGTGCCTGCACCGCCACCAAATCCTACACCGTGGCCAGCAACACCGCCGACCCCGAACTGAGTGCAAGCATCACGGCTGCCATCTGCGGTGAGGCCAACGGCGCCATCGACCTGAGCGTGAGCGGGGGGCAGTCGCCCTACACTTTTGCCTGGAGCAACGGCGCCACCAGCGAAGACCTCACCGATGTGCTGCCCGGCAATTACTCGGTGGTGGTCACAGACGCCAACGGATGCACCGCCATGCAGAGCTACAACGTGCAGAACAACTCTTCTTCCTTCACCCTGTCGGGCAATGCCGAACCGCTCACATCCTGCCTTTTCGACAACGGCAGCATCGACCTGAGCATCGATCCTGCCGGCACCTATGACATCCTTTGGAGCAACGGTGCCACCACCGAAGACCTCGACAGCCTGGCGGCCGGCACTTACACCGTTACGGTATCCGATGGGGGAGCGGGGGGCTGTTCGGCGGAGGCCTCGTTTACCATTGCCGACGAAAGAACCTATCCTGAACTTTCGGAAACCGTTACCGAAGCCCAGTGCGGCGAGGCCAATGGCGCCATCGACCTCAGCATTGCCGGAGGCGAAACACCTTATACCATCCTCTGGAGCAACGGCGCCACTTTCGAAGACCTCAACGACATCTTTTCCGGAAACTATTCCGTGACCGTCACCGGTGCCAACGGCTGTGCCGACAGCCTGGATGCCGTGGTGCCGGAGATCACCCTAAGCCTGAGCATCGACGGCAGCACCACGGCCAATACTTCCTGCGCTGCTCCCACCGGCGGCGTGGATATTTCCGTTAGCCCTTCGGGCAACTACACCTACACCTGGAGCAATGGCGCCACCACCGAAGACCTCAGCGGCCTGGCGGGCGGCAGCTACACGGTCACCGTGAGCGCCGGCGGCACCTGCACGGCGGAGGCCAGCTTTACCGTGGCCACCACCACCGCCGAACCAATTCTGACGCAAAGCCTGACGCCCTCCATCTGCGGGGTTGACAACGGCGCCATCGACCTCAGCGTCAGCAATGGCGTGGAGCCTTACACTTATGCCTGGAGCAACGGCGCCATCACTGAAGACCTCAGCGGCGTGGCGGCCGGCACTTATTCGGTCACCGTCACCGGGGCCAATGGCTGCACCAAAGAGGCCAGCTTCAACCTGCCCAACAACGACACCAACTTCGACATTGCCGGAACGGCGACCGCCAACACCCTCTGCAACGGTGGCAACGGGGCTTTGGACATCACCGTCACGCCTCCGGCGCAATTGGCTTACAGCTTCCTGTGGAGCAACGGCGCCACCACCGAAGACCTGAGCGACCTGCCGCAGGGCAGCTATACCGTCACCGTTACCGAAGGAAATACCTGCACAGCGGAGGCCACCTTCGTGGTGCCCAACAACACCACCGCCCCCGACCTGAGCGCCGTGCCGGCAGCGGCCTTTTGCGGAACGGCCACCGGCTCGGTTGACCTGAGCATCAGCGGCGGTGTGGCCCCCTTCGACATCCTGTGGAGCAACGGCGCCACCAGCGAAGACCTGAACGACCTGCTGCCCGGCACCTACCAAGTGACAGTGACCGGCAACGATGGATGCGCCAGCACCGCCAGCGCCACCGTTGCTGACAATGTGCTGAACATACAACTGGCCGTGGATGCCAGTCCGAACACGGCCTGCACTGCCGGCAACGGCTCGCTGGACCTCCAGATCAGCCCGGCCAGCACCTATGCCATCCTCTGGAGTACCGGCGACACCACCCTGCAACTCAACGGACTGGCGCCGGGCAGTTACAGCGTTACGGTGAGTGCCGGAAACACCTGTTCTGCCGAACAGAGCTTCACCGTCATCGACCAGCCCGACCTGCCGCAGCTCAGCCAGCAGGTGGTGGCCGATGTGTGCAGCCAGGGCGTTGGGGGCATCGACCTGAGCGTGAGCGGCGGTGGCGGGGCGCCTTACCAGTACAACTGGAGCAACGGCGCTACCACCGAAGACCTTGACGACATCGCCTCCGGCATTTACGAAGTGACAGTCACCGGCGCCAATGGCTGTACGGCCACTGCCAGCGTGGATGTGCCGAACAACAGCTCCACCTTCAGCATTGCCGGAACGGCGACGCCCAACACCCTCTGCGGGTCGGCCAACGGCGGCATCGACCTGACGGTGACTCCGCCGAGCAATTACGGCTACACCTGGAGCAACGGCGCCACCAGCGAAGACCTCAGCAACCTGCCACCCGGCAGCTACACCGTGACGGTGAGCGATGGCGGTACCTGCACGGCTACTGCCACCTTCACCGTGGAGGATGAAAGTGCGGCGCCTCAGCTCAGCGGAGTGGTGGAGCACATCCTCTGCTTTGGCGACGAAACCGGAGCCATTGACCTGACGGTGAGCGGTGGCACAGCGCCCTTTGGTTTTGCCTGGTCGCCGGCCCCCGCCGGCAACGTGGAGGACCCGCAAAACCTCCCGGCCGGCAGCTACACCGTTACCGTGACAGATGCGGCGGGCTGCAGCTCCACGCAGAGCTTTGAAGTCAATCAGCCGCCGTCAGCGGTGGGCATTGCCTGCTCGCAGACGGTGGCGGTGAGCCTGCCCGGCGCCACCGATGGTGAGGCCACCATCAGCATTACCGGTGGCGTGGCTCCCTATGCCATCACCTGGACGCCCGGTGCCAGCCAGAGCGGCCTGGCTGCCGGAGATTTCGTCATCGGCAATCTGGCCGAAGGCACGTACGACATCCTGGTGACCGATGCCAATGGTTGCGAAGCGACCTGCCAAATTGAAATGAGCACGGTGAGTTGCCTCACAGCCATCGGCAGCATGGAAAGCGGCTTGCAGGCCCTTTGCGGAGAGGGCTGCATCGGTGCCGTTTACGACAGCACACTGCAATACCTGGAAGGCGACGACCTGCTGCAGTTTGTGCTGCACAGTGGCAGCGGCAATGTCATTGTGGGTGAGCTGGCCCGCAACGATGAGCCTTACTTCTGCTTTGACCCGGGCACCATGACCCTGGGCACCGTTTATTACATCTCTGCCGTTGCCGGCAACGACAACGGCACTGGCAATGTGGACCTGAACGACGATTGCAGCAAGGTGTCGGTGGGTACGCCGGTGGTTTTCCGGCCGGTGCCAGAGGCCGCCATCGAGGCACCTTCGCCGCTGAATTGCGAAGCGAAGCAAACCACACTGGAAGGCAGCTCCAGCTTGCCGGGTTCGGACTTTGGCTGGTTCACCACGGATGGTTTGCTCATCGGCAATACGGCTGCTGCCAGTGTGACAGCGGCTGCCGCAGGCACCTATTCACTGGTGGTCAGCCTGGATGGCTGCGCCGATACGGTGGCCGTGGAAGTGACGGATGAAAGTACCCTGGTGCAGGCCTTCATAGACGTGGATCCGGCGGATATCCTGGATTGCACGGTGCAATCGGTCATCCTGACGGGGAGTGCCACGGGCACCACGCACCCCACCTTCACCTGGGTAAGCAGCGACGTGATCGTGTCCACGCAGAACCCCATCGTGATCGATTACAGCGGCATCTTCGACCTCATCGTTTTGGACACGGTGAACTTCTGCTCGGATACTGCCACCGTGGAGATCATCGACGGGGAAGCCTATCCGCCGTTGGAGGTGGACCCGCCGGGTGCCTTGAGTTGTAGTCAGACGGTGGTCACCCTGTCGGGCAATTCGCCGGCCGGGGCGGTGGAGCTTAGCTGGGCCATCATCAACGGCACCGACACCACCATCATCGGCACGGGACCGACGGTGGAGGTGACGGCCCCCGGCACCTATTACCTGATTGGTACGGACCCGAACAATGGCTGCTCCAACATCCAGCCAGTGGGCGTGCTGGCCGACCTGGCACAGCCCAATGCGGATGCGGGTGAGCCTTTCACCATCGATTGCCTTGGCGAAGAAAAACACCTGGATGGAACTGGTTCTGCGGGTGTGGGGCCTGTTACCTACCAATGGAGCACATTTGACGGTTCCATTCTGGCGGGTGCCAACACTGCCACGCCCACCATTGGCAGCGCTGGTGTGTACACCCTGACGGTGACCAATGTGGGCAACGGCTGCACCGACACCGATGAAGTGGTGGTGAGCGCTGACAATCCCGTTGTGGAACCGGATGTATTTCAGCCCGCCTGCTTTGGCGACAAGGGTACGATCTACCTGGGTGAAATTTCCGGGGGCACGCCGCCCTACCTGTTCTCCTACGACGGTGGGCAGACCTTCAGCCAACAAAGCATCTTCCCGGGGCTGGAGCCCGGCTTTTACGACGTGGTGGTTCAGGATGCGGTGGGCTGTGAGTTCGCTGCGCAACTGGAAGTGGAGCAGCCGCAGGTTTTCGAGCTGCAACTGGACAGCTACGTTGAAATAGAGGAGGGTGAAAGTTATCAGATAAACACCCAGGTGACGGTGCCGCTGAGTGAAATCGACAGCATCTGGTGGAATCCAACGCAGTGGCTGAGCTGCACCAATTGCCTCGATCCGGTGGCCACGCCCGAAACCACCACCCTGTATCAGATCAACGCCGTTTCGGACAAAGGCTGCAAGGACAGCGACCACATCCTGCTGGTGGTTTCGAAGAGCAAGGGGATTTATGTTCCCAATGCCTTCTCACCCAACGGCGACGGCACCAACGACGAGCTGGTCGTTTATGCCGACCCTGACAAGGTTACCAGGATCAAGACCTTCCTGGTGTTCAGCCGGTGGGGTGAAACGGTGTTCGAGTACCACAATTTTGAACCCAACAACCCGGCCTACGGCTGGGACGGCACCCACCGGGGGCAGTTGATGAACCCCGCCGTGTTTGCCTGGTTTGCCATCGTGGAGTTTGCCGACGGAACCGAACAGCTCTACGAAGGGGATGTGACCCTGATGCGGTAACGTTACAGTTGTGCTTTTAGTGGTGTAACTTGCAGCGTTTTCAATCACGAAAAAAACTGAACCCATGAAGTTTGCAACTTATACGCTCGTTCTTTCTGCCCTTGTTGTGCTGGCCTCCTGTACCAAAGGAGACCTTACCAAAGAGGACTTTGACAAGCAGTTTTTGACCATTGTTTCTGATGGTGACGATGCCAAAGGTGCCTGCTTGGAACTGGTTTATCCCGTTAATTACCTCATGCCCGACGGCAGTGTCATCGCCATGAACCATGCGGATGACTGGTCTGCCATCAAAGCCTGGTACGAGGCACACCCCGACGTGAAAGCCAAACCGGAATTGCAATACCCCCTTGAGATTACCTCTGTCAAGTTTGATGGCGTGCAGGTGGTCAGCAACGAGGAGGAAATGCTGGAATGGAAAAAGCTCTGCGACTGGGAGAGCGATGTGAAACTCTGCGACTGGGATGGCGTGAAAGTCAGCGACCAGGCCGTTTGGGAAGAGGTCGTTGTGGAACCGCTGGTGTACAAAGACGACTGCGGAGCCTGCCCGGTCAGCGGCGAGATCAAGTACGTAAAAGGGGATTCGGATTTTGCTTACATCGTCAATTACGGCGACGGGGCCTGCGATCACTGGGGATGGCTCATCACCTGGTACGGCAACACCAGCGACAAGAAGCCGGAGAAATGCAAGTTCAAACTCGATTGTGAATAAGCGGGGTTATTCGACCCTGAGATCATATTTGCGAAGCAACCCAATGAGGCCCGTTTGAGAAAAGCGGGCCTTTTTCATTGGATTGGTTTCGGGGTCGATGTAGAAATTCGAGGCGGTGCGTAGGTCAGCACCTTGAAGGTTGGTGTATTCGAAAATGGCTCCCGCCAGGTCGCAGTGGTCAAAGACGGCCTCGCTGAGGTTTGCTTCGGCAAAATCAACGTCCTGCAACTGGCAGTGTGAAAAGCGGGTGCGGGGAATTTTCATCTGAGGGAAGGCGCACATGGACATCTGGCAGTGCTCGAAATCAAACTCCAGCAGGAAAGTTTTGCACAGGCTGAAATCCAGGCCCAGCATTTTACAGCTCCGGAATTTTACGGACTTCAGCGCCGTCTGGTTCAGCAGGGCATTGCTGAGGTTACAATCTTCAAAGGTGCATTCTTCGAAAACGAGCCCCGATAGGTCCACGCCTGAAAAGTTGCAGGCTGTGAAAGTGCAGTTTTCGAATTCGCTGTCGGGCAGTGGTGCCTCGCTGAAATCCGTGTTGGAGATTTGTTTGTCGTACATGCCTGGATCTGTTTTTTGCGAAGAAAGGAAAAAGTGGGTGGAATTGTTGATCCCGAAAGCTTTCGGGAGTTGAATTGTTGAAGAGGCAGTGGGCGCAGTAAACCTCATTCAAAAACCCAAAAAAATTTTTCCCCCAGGCAACCTGCCCGGTGAAGGTTGCACCAAAGGGTTAGTTCAGATCTGAAGACCTCGGATTTCTAACCAAAAAAAATTGCTGACACATGAAAAGGATCTTGTTTTTCGCTTTGACCGGAATACTTGCTTTTGCCATCGGCTGCAAAAAGGACGACACCATTACCGACGACAGCCTGGCGCAGGAGATCGAATTCTCCACCCAGAAAGTTGTGATTCCAACCAGTGAGCTTCCGACAACCATGTTGGATTACATCGACGAAAACCACTTTGAAACCTACATCGAGGAGGCCTATATGGTTCCGGATAAAGGTTACGAAGCCATCATGGGAGATGAAAGCCTGGTTTACTGTGACCGCAACGGCCGGGTGCTCCATCCAAAACGCGACCGCTTCCGCAGAGGTCCTTGTGGCCATGGTGAAGCCATCGGCGTGGACGAACTGCCCGCCAACATCATCGAATACGTTGAGACAAATTATCCGGATGCCGAAATCCTCCGTGCCAAGCACATGGACAACGGCCGCTACATCATCAAGATCAGCGAGCCGCACTACATCCTGATCTTCAGTGCCGACGGAGCATTCATCGAGGCCACGGTGCTGTTCTACCACTGCCACCCGCTGGGAGTGCCGATGGACATTGCCAACCTGCCGGAGACCATCACCAACTACATCGAGGACAATTATCCGGGCAGCGAAATCCTGGTGGCCTTCCACAAAAACAACGGCATGTATGTAATCGGAGTCTTCACCACTGAGGGCCGCAAGATCATGGTCTTCGATGCCGATGGCAATTTGATCTTTGTCCGCCCGTAATTTGGCGAAACAACCTTTGCCACTTGCCGGAGCACATTGAGTGTGTACAAAAAATTTCTCGTTCCATTATACCCGTTTTCTTATTGAAGAGGTAAAAGGCAGCACTCCGTTTGGGGTGCTGTTTTTCTTTTGGGGTTTACTTTAGAATCCCATCTTTGCCCCACATTTACCAAAGGCATGACTTTCTTCGAAACCCTTTACCAACAAGTTTCCGAACAGACAGCACTCGACTGGGTCATCACCATTACGGCCCTGTTGTATGTATTTCTGGCAGCACGTGAGCGGGTGAGTTGCTGGTACTGGGGCATCGTTTCGTGCAGTTTGTGGGCCTGGGCTGACTTCTTCAAATACAACCTCTGGGTGGATGGCATCCTTCAGCTCTTTTACGTGGGCATGGGCGTTTACGGGCTGTATTCCTGGAAATACGGAGGCACCGGAAAGCAGGACTTAGCCATTAGCCGCATTACCCGAAGGGAACATGTTCAGGTGATCGGACTTGGACTGCTATTAACCTTGCTTTTCGGATGGGTCTTTGACCGATATACGCCCACATCTTATCCCTATCCGGATTCGTTTATCACCGCATTTTCTGTTTTGGCAACTTTTATGACCGTCAGGAAAAAGCTGGAGAGCTGGCTTTACTGGATCGTTGTGGATTTTTTGGCCATTTTCCTGTTCTACGCCCGGGATGCGGTGCTGGTAGCTGCCGTCATGATGATTTATACCGTGGTAGCAGCAGTTGGCTTTTATACCTGGCGTCGTAACTTTGCAGCCCTCAAAACCTCTGTGACCTGACCGCCCGCTTTCTGAAAATCACCATTGACTTAAATTCTTCCGGAAGTTTTCCGGTAATCAGCTTATTCACCCACTGTTATGCGGTTCTTTTCTCTGGTCTTCTTTTTCGTCGCTATGATTGGCAGCAGCCTGGTAGCACAGGATGAATCCATGTCTCCCGGCAGCGGTTATTACAATTCTTCAGCTCCCAGCGCATCGGTAGCCTACACCGCTACACCCGTGGTCGTTGACGGGGAATTGAACGAGGACTGTTGGCAACGCAGCCAGCCTGCCAAAGACTTCTGGCAATATTTCCCGACGGACACAGCCCTGGCACAGGTCCAAACGGAACTCTACTTTGCCTTTGACGACCGGAATCTGTACGTCGGAGCCAAGTGTTACTCACTGGGCGACAACTACGTTGTAGAATCTTTGAAAAGGGATTTTCGTGCATTTGGGAACGACAACATCACGCTCGTTTTTGACACCTTCAAGGATGGTACAAATGCTTTTGTTTTTGGGGCCACACCTGAAGGTGTTTTGAGAGAGGCCCTCATTAGCAATGGAGGCCAGGACCGTGAAGATTTTTCCGAATCATGGGACAACGCCTGGGAGGGAGAGGTGAAAACTTACCCCGGTTATTGGATCGCCGAATTTGCCATCCCGCTCAAAACCATTCGATACAAAGAGGGCAGCACCGACTGGGGATTCAACTGCTACCGTTTCGATTTCCAGGGCAATGAACGCAGCACCTGGATCCGCATTCCGCAGAACCAGATGATCATGAGCCTGGCTTACACGGGCAACCTCCATTTTGAAAGGCCCCTGCCAAAAGCCGGGAAGAATTTTGTGGTCATTCCCTATCTGTCGGGGGATGTAAGCCGGAATTACGAAGATGGCGAGGATTGGACAAGCAACGGCAATTTCGGTGGCGATGCAAAGGTGGCCATCAGCTCCGGCCTGAACCTCGACCTCACGGTCAATCCGGATTTTTCTCAGGTGGAAGTGGACCGCCAGGTGACCAACCTGACCCGCTTTGAAATCCGCTTTCCTGAACGGCGGCAGTTCTTCATCGAAAACGCCGATCTGTTCGGCCGCTTTGGATTTGATGATGCCAATCCGTTCTTCTCTCGTCGCATAGGCATTGCAAAAGACACCACCACCGACGAAAACATTCAAAACCCCATCCTTTTTGGCGCACGTCTGAGTGGTAAGGTCAACGACAACTGGCGGCTGGGTCTGCTCAATATCCTAACCCAGAACGACAGGCAGAACGATCTGCCGGCTTTCAACTACACCGTGGCTGCCCTCCAGCGTAAGGTGTTTGCCCGCTCGAACGTGGGCTTCATCTTCGTCAACAAACAATCCATCAGCGATTTCGACTCCGAAACCTACGATGACTTCAACCGCGTGGTGGGTGTGGATTACAACCTGGCTACCCCGGATAATTCATGGACCGGCAAAACTTTTTACCACCGGGCCATCACCGCCGATGAAAGCCTTTCAGACAAGTATTCTCATGGCTTCGACCTCGGCTACCGCAACCGCAATTTTGAGCTTCGCTGGATACATCAGTTGGTAGGTGAGGGCTTTGATGCACAGGTGGGTTTTGTGCGCAGAAAAGATTTTTTCCGCATCAGGCCGCAGGCCCAATTGTTCTTCTATCCTGACAACCCCAAGCTGGTAAGACATGGCCCCCGGTTGAGAACGGAAGTGCTTTACACGCCCGGTCATGGTCGCTCCGATCACAACATCGAGTTGGAGTGGCAGTTCCAGTTCCTCAACCAGTCCAGGCTGGAATTGAGGGCCACCAATGAGTACATTTACTTGTTCGATGCATTTGATCCTACCCGGCAAGACGACCACGAATTGCCCGCAGAAACGGATTACAGTTTCACCTATTTCGGCGTACAGTATTCCACAGATCGCAGCAAGCCATTCTCACTCATGGTGGAGCCCAATGGCGGCCAATTTTTCAATGGTCACCGCTATGGCGTGCGGGGGTCTTTCACCATGCGTTTCCAGCCCTACGGAAACATCTCGTTGAGCTACAATTACAACCGCATCCTATTGGCAGATCCTTTTGAAGTCGCCAATCTCTACCTGATCGGTCCGAGACTTGACCTCACTTTCTCCCGGTCATTGTTCCTCACTACCTTCATCCAGTACAACAGCCAGGCCGACAACATCAACATCAACGCACGCTTGCAGTGGCGTTTCGCTCCCGTCAGCGATTTCTTCCTGGTTTACACGGACAACTACCTGCCCGAAGACCTCAGTGTGAAAAACAGGGCCATTGTGGCCAAGCTGACGTATTGGCTGAACCTCTGACTGCAAGGTGCTTCCAGGCAGGCGTGCATGTTTACCGAAGGAAGGAAAAGTGCGCTTGACGGCATGGCATCGCTCCGCAATGCCAGTGCGTCCTTCCGGGGGTGGCACCTCCCGGAATGGGTAACCCAATGGCTTTGGCATCAGGAAAAATACCGCATCAGGTAACCGATGATGCTGCTGACATTGTCGCGGGCGTAGGTGGCCAGGGCTTTGTCGGTGGGATAAGAGCGCTCTTCGCTCATGTTTACCGAAGCGAGAAAAATGATGTTGGACGCCAGGGAAATGAATACCAGCCGGCGCTCGGAGTAGGGAATTTCATATTTGCGGAAGTAGCTGTTCAGGTAACGAACGATGCTCAGCGCCATCAGCCGCACATTCTCCGCAGACATGGGTTCGGTGGGAATGTTGTTGGTGTTGATGAATTCACGGTAGTATTGACGCAGGCAACGGTTGGCAAGCCTGACGGCCAGGTTGTAGCGGCCTTCGGCAATGGCGCCATCAATGCGCGAGAGGTACTTGTTGAGTTTTTCTGTATTCCAGTGAATAGCCATTTCAGCGATGGTTTGGGATTGATAGCGAAGAATCTTGTCTTGTAACGTTTAAACCGGCAAAAAAGCGGCATGGCTTGCAAGATTATTATACCGATTCTGAAATGGTACCGATAGTCCGGTATGTTCCATTCGGGAAAAAATCAATCATTTCTCCATCGGTATATCCTCAAAACGAAGGGCTTGTGAACAATCAATTTCCCAAACAACTTCGCTTTGAGTCTATTTTTCCCATTATTCTTCCTCAAAGTTAGCGGCCTTGCAGTACACTTGCCAGACCAATGCAATTTCTGGTGGCTGCTGGACAAAAATCTGCCGTTCAAATACACGAAATGAAGTTTCTCTCTGCCAAAGCACTTGACGGGTTGTTCAACCGAAAGGCCTTTCACCGTCACCTGGCCGATTTTCTGAAGGCCGATTTGCACATGCCGCAGCGCACTCATCACGATTTTGCCGGCAACACCCTTCTGATGATGCCCGCATGGAACGACCGCTTTCTGGGGGTGAAAACCGCCACGGTGGCTCCCGGAAATGGCGCACTGGGAAAGCCGGTGGTTCATGCCGTTTATACCCTCTTTGATGCCCAAACGGGCGAACCACTCCTCCAAATGGATGGCCAGCGACTCACTGCCCTGCGAACGGCCACAGCTTCGGCGCTGGCAGCGAAGCAGCTCGCCCGCCCCGATGCCAGGCACTTGCTGGTCGTAGGTGCAGGTGCGCTCTGCCCTGAACTCATCCGGGCCCACGCTTTTGAGCTGCCCATTGAGGAGGTGAGCATCTGGAACAGGAATCCGGACAGGGCCCGGCAGGTGGCCCGGTGTTTTTCGGAGGTTTCCCTTCGGGTAAATGTGGCGGAAAACCTGGCTGCAGCGGCAGCTCAGGCCGACGTCATCAGTTGTGCCACCCCCTCGGCAGAGCCGCTGTTGCACGGCAGTTGGATTCGGCCGGGTACCCACATTGACCTCGTGGGTAGTTACCGGCCCGACCTGCGCGAGGCCGATGACGAGCTGATTCGGAAAGCCGACGTTTGGCTGGACAACCCCGCTGCCGTGGTGGAAAGTGGTGACATCGCTGTGCCACTAAAAAACGGTGTGCTCACAGAAGCCCGCATCAAAGGCACCCTCCGGGAAATCTTATCGGGCACCTGTGAACTTCGGCAGTCGGCCGAACAAATCACCGTCTTCAAGTCGGTGGGGTATGCACTGGAAGACCTCGCAGCCGCCACCTGGTTTTTTGCGAAGAAAAAAGAAAAAGCATGAGCAAGGCATTTGAGAAGATACGCAATACTGACCTTGAGCAACTCCGCGCTCGCTGGAGCAAGCTCGCCACCTGCATCGACATGCACACCGGTGGTGAACCGCTGCGGGTGGTCATCGATGGAACGCCCCCGCTGACGGGAACAACCATTCTGGCCAAGCGGCGACAGATGATCGAGCAATTCGACAGTTTTCGCAAACTGCTGATGTGGGAGCCTCGGGGCCATGCCGATATGTACGGCTGCCTGCTGCTGCCACCGGAGCGTCCCGACAGCGATTTCGGCGTGCTCTTTATGCACAATGAAGGCTACAGCACCATGTGCGGCCATGCCACCCTGGCCATCGCCAAGCTGGCCGTGCTGATGCAGTGGGTGGATCTCGAGGAACCCGTCACAACCATCAGAATCGATGCCCCATGCGGCCAGTTGACGGCCTATTGCGAAGCGAAAAACAGCCAGCCCGGGCAGGTCTGCTTCGACAATGTACCATCCTTTGTGCAGGCGCTGGACCAGGAAGTGATCCTGCCCGACGGCCGCCGGGTGCCTTACGACCTCGCTTTTGGTGGAGCATTTTACGCCTATGTGGATGCCCGCCAACTGGGACTTTCATTGCAGACAGCGAATTACCAGGAGATCATCCGGTTGGGCAGGGAAATCAAACAGGCTGTTGCTGCCTCCCGCTCCATGGCGCACCCCTTTGAAGCTGACCTCAACTTCCTTTACGGCACCATCTTCATAGAGCCTTCGGAAAAAGCCGGCATCCACAGCCGCAACGTCTGCGTGTTTGCCGACGGCGAAGTGGATCGCTCCGCAACGGGCAGCGGCGTGTCGGGCAGGGCAGCCATCCATTTTGCCAGAGGCGAAATAAAAAACGGTGAACACATTGCCATTGAAAGCATCACCGGTTCGGTGATGGAAGTGGAGGTGAGGTCTGAGACGGATTTTGGACCTTTCCGGGCGGTCATCCCCAGGGTGTACGGCGATGCCTGGGTCAGTGGTTTCAGCGACTTTGTGCTGGATGAAAAAGATATCTTTCAGGAGGGCTTTTTCCTTCGGTAAAAGGGGATGGGGGATGAAACCTTATGAGGCTTCCGAAACCTCATAAGGTTTTTCGCAAATCAAACCGTTCCATCCCCGATGTCATTCTCGTTGTTTTTCCGGATGAGCAGGTAGTAGGTGATCAACCCCAGTCCGCCCATGATGAGCATCATCGAGAAATGCGGCAGGGGAGCTTCAAAATGATCGGATTCCAGCGCACTACCCAGGATGAGACCAAGGCCTACGCCAACGGCCACCATTCCCCACTTGAGAGCAGAAGAGCCGTTGTGCTCACTGCGAAAAATGCCGGCTTCTTTGTTGTGCTCGATGAGTGCCATCCGGATTTTATGGCGTGATGTGAAGAAGAGGTAAATGAAAAAGATGATGGAGGTAAAGGTGCCAACGACGGCTACCAGTGCAACGATTTCTTCCATGATGTGAATTTTTATTTCAGGAAAACTTGGAAACCTGAGCCCAATGTTCAGGCTTCTATTCGATTGTCAGAGTCTTTGACGGGGGAGGAAGTGAAGTTGGTTACAAGGTAAGGGAAATTTGAGGGTGAGAGGGGTTGAGAGAGGTTTGGAGGAGTGGCGCCAGGATTCCTCTGAACCAACTGAAATTACAGGCGAGCCCAATAGAAAATTACTTTTTGCAGTAGATTGAAAATGGTACTTTTAATCAGGCTAAAATCTATCATGTCAAATGAAAGAATTGATTGTTCAAATACCGGAAGACAAGTTGTCCTTCTTTAAAGAACTCATGAAACAACTTGGTTTGGAGATCAAAGAAGAAGCAACGATCCCTGCTGAAGTCGTCTCTGCAGTTAGAGAGCGAATAAGTTCCATTGATAAATCCTCATTGGAGGACTGGGAAGATGTGAAAAAATCGCTTGAATCCTAATTTCAAATCGACAGTGAGCTGGAAGATAATAATTGATCCGAGGGCAAAAGATGACATTCAGAATGCCTTGGATTATTTTGAGAGGCGAAGAGCAGGCTAGGGCATTAATTTCCTGAATGAGATTGATCTGTGTATTCAACAACTAAAAGAGAATTCCTATTTGGCCGTGTGGTATGTCTAGGTAAGGTGTATTCCAACAAAAAAAATTCCCGTTTATGCTTCATTACATAGTCAATACAACGCATCAAGAGATAGTCATTGTTGGGGTGTTGCATACCTTTCTTAACCCAAAGCAATGGAAAGAACGCCAGTAAATAGATCAATCATTCCAGTACCTCTACCCACATCCAGGACCTTTCAGACCAGCACATCAGGAATGATCTGTCATACCCTCGCAGTTGGAAAAATTGACGCTGTTTTTTTTAAAAAGATATTTAATGCGACTGGAGGGTAACCTTGCCCCCCGCATGGGCAGGGACCCAAACCCCTCTCAACCCCTCTCAACTTCTCTCCACCCCTCTCAACCTTTTGCACTCCGCTCATTTTTCATTTCCCCTCCACAATCTCCATCCAGGCAGCATCCAGGCTGCGGGAGATGCCGTCGCCTTTCCATTCAGGTGCGCCTGGGATTTCAGTGACGCTGGCTTTCAGCTCGTCGAGGGTCTTGCCTTCTTTCACGGCTTTGTTCATGAACTCCAGCAAATTGCTGAGGTAGTTTTCGAAGGCAGTCAGGTCTTCTTTTCCGCCTTTCACGGGGTAACCGTTGTCAGCATGGCCGAAGATGAAGATGGTCTCGTCGTCAAACATGGAGCGGGCTTTTTGCAGTACCTTGACCCAGTTGCCGATGTGGGCGCCGGCGCTCTTGTCGATATACGGGAAGCGGCGGTTGAACATGAGGTCGCCCATGTGCACGATGTTGGCATTTTCGAAGTGCACCATGACGTCACCGTTGGTATGGGCCGGGCCGGCATAGTGCAGGGTGATGTTTTCATCGCCCACCTTGGCACTCCATTTTTCACCTTCGAAGGTGGTGTCCGGCAGCAGTTCATTTGCCAGGTTGTCCCGCGCTTCGGCCACCCGTTTTTGATTGTTGTAGGAATTCTGATGTGCCACATGCGTCTTCACGATGCCCTTGAAAGCGATGTTTCCGGAGGTGTGGTCGCGGTGATGGTGGGTGTTCACCAGCAGGTCGAGGGGCTTGTCGTTGGTTTCCCGAAGGATGGACAGCAGATTTTCAGCCTGGGGTTTGAACTGGGTGTCCACCACCACCAGGTGGTCTTTGGTGAGCAGCCATCCGATGGTGCCGCCACGTTCGGTGTAAAAGCCGACATTTCTTCTCAATGGGTGCATTTCCCCTGCGTCAAACAGGATGGATGCCAGCAACTGGCGGGAGGGTATCATGGAAGCTCCGGCAAGGATTGCTGAAGTCTGGAGAAAAGTTCTTCTTTTCATGGTCGGATGAATTGTAATACTCAAAACGAAGTGGTTTGGGCGGCGAAGCCGGCCAAACTCCCAACCCCTACTGAAGTTTCGAGCTGGGGGTTTCCCAAACTACTTCGAGTTGGGTATAGTTTGTGAAGATCGGTTTTGCAAGGGCATGAAATTACTCATTCCTTCGGAAAACTTCACGGCCCTCAACGAAGGTTTGGAGTACTGTCACTTTGGCGATGTCTTCAGGAGGGATATTCAGCAGGTTGTCCGACAGGACGACGAAATCGGCGTACATGCCCGGTTTCAGCATGCCCAGTTTTTCTTCCTGAAAACCGGCGTAGGCATTGTTGACCGTGTAACAGCGCAGGGCTTCCTCCACCGTTATCTTTTGTTCCGGAACCCAACCTCCGGGATTGGCCCCATCCAGGGTGCGGCGGGTCACTGCCGCATAGATGCCCTCCAGCGGCGACAAGGGGGCCACCGTCCAGTCAGAGCCGAAAGTGAGCCGTGCGCCGGCATCCAGCAATGACCTGAAAGCGTAGGTAGTTTTGATGCGCTCAGGGCCAATGCGCTTTTCCGCCCAGCGGCCGTCATCGATGGCGTGGTAGGGCTGCATGGACGGGATCACATTTTGCGAAGCGAAACGGCCAATGGCAGCGCGGCTCAGGTGCTGGGCATGCTCGATCCGGAAGCGCCTTTGCGGGTTGGGCGGGTTGGTTTCATTTGCTTCGGCAAACACATCGAGCAGCCAGTCGTTGGCACGGTCGCCGATAGCATGGATGGCCAGGTGCAGTCCGGCGCTGTCAGCCTGCAGAATCTGCATACGGAGCAGGGTGGTGTCCGTCACCGGAAAGCCGCTGGTGCCGGGTTCGTCGTTGTAGGGTTCATAAAACCAGGCGGTTGTGCTGCCCAGCGAGCCATCCACAAAACCTTTGAGGCCGCCCCAGTGCAGTTGGTCGTCGCCCCGCCCATTTTCGGTTATGTAGTCCGCCAGGCGGGGCCAGGTGAACAAAGGCACGAAGGCATAAATCCTCATTTTCAGGCGGCCCTCTTTTTTTGCCCTTTGGTAGGTTTCCAGGTCGGGCCAGCCGCCGTAGCTGCCCACATCGTGCACTTGCGTCACGCCGAGTGAGAGAGCATGTGCCTGCGCCCGCTCGAACATTTCATCAAAAACCGATTCGCCGGGGTCGGGCATCACCTTGTACACGGGGTTCATGGCTTCGTCTTTCAGTATGCCGGTTGGTTGTCCGGTGGCAGGGTCTTTTACGATGGTTCCGCCTTCGGGCGAAGGCGTTTCGGCGTCAATGCCGGCCAGCTCGAGGGTCAGGCTGTTGGCCAGTGCCATGTGCCCGTCCAGCCGGCTGACGAAGACGGGGTTGCCGGGGGTGATGCTGTCGATCCATTCTTTTCGGGGCAATTCTCCACCCCAGGCTTCGTGGTCCCAGTCGCCGCCGGTAATCCATTCGCCTTTCGGCAAAGTGGCTGCATAGGCTTTTATCCTCCGGATGAATTCGGCGGGTGTCTTGGCATCGCGGAGCTGTACGCTGGCCAGGTTGTGGCCTCCGCTGAGGAAGTGCGTGTGGTTGTCGATGAAGCCAGGGGTGACAAATTTGCCGCCGAGGTTGATGATTTTGTTGGCCTTGCCGGCCCGTTTTCGCACTTCCTTTTCGTCGCCTGCGGCAACGATTTTACCGGCTGAAATGGCCATTGCCGAAACCAGGGGTTGCTCCGGATTGCCGGTCCAGATGGTGGCGTTCAGTACGATGGTATCTGCTGCCGGCTGGTTTTGGCAAGCCGCAAGGGCCAGCATTGCGAAGAAAGTATAAATGACAATTTTCATGGCAGGTAGGCTTGAGTGAATAAAACTTCAGGCAGGGCATTTTTCGTAATTTTGGCCAGCCCTGGAAAGCCCTGTAAAAAGCTGTTTTCCAATTTTGACGAAAAGCCAAATTTCGTTTTTTCCGAAGGAAAAATGCCAGAAGGACAAGTAAAACCAAAACAACACATGAAAGAGGTAAAACCCTACCACCCGAAGAATAAAGTCCGGATTGTAACTGCTGCCAGCCTCTTCGATGGCCACGATGCCGCCATCAACATCATGCGGCGCATCATGCAGGCTTCCGGTGCAGAGGTCATTCACCTGGGGCACAACCGCTCCGTTCAGGAAATCGTCAATGCCGCCATTCAGGAGGATGCCCAAGGCATCGCAGTGACCAGCTACCAGGGCGGCCACATGGAGTTTTTCAAATACATGTACGACCTGCTCAAAGAGCGGGGCGCCGGTCACATCAAAATCTTTGGAGGCGGAGGCGGAACCATCCTTCCTGAGGAAATCGAAGAACTTCAGAAGTACGGTATCAGCCGGATCTACTCACCCGACGATGGTCGGAAACTGGGCCTGCAGGGCATGATCAACGACGTGCTGAAACAGTGCGATTTCAAAACCGTGACTTCTCCCAACGGCGAGGTGCAGCGCTTTCAGAAAAAGGACCCCATTGCCATTGCCCACCTGATCACACTGGCAGAAAACGATCCCGATGGTTTTGAAAAAGCCATCCGGCCGCAGTTGCTGAGTATTTTCAAACAGCACCCTGAACTTCAGAGAAGCCCGGTTTTGGGCGTGACGGGAACCGGCGGCGCCGGTAAATCAAGCCTGGTGGATGAGGTCATGCGCCGCTTCCTGCTCGACTTTCCGGACAAGTCCATCGCCATCGTTTCAGTTGATCCCAGCAAGAGGAAGAGCGGGGGAGCACTGCTGGGCGACCGCATCCGCATGAACGCCGTCAACAATGAGCGGGTGTTCATGCGCTCGCTGGCCACCCGCCAGAGCAACATCTCGGTTTCGAAGCACATCGATTACGTCGTTGAAATTCTGAAAGCCGCCGGATATGACCTGATCATTCTGGAAACAAGCGGTATCGGTCAGTCGGATACCGAAATCGTTGACCATTCCGACGTGTCCATGTACGTGATGACCCCGGAGTTTGGGGCAGCCACGCAGCTCGAGAAGATCGACATGATCGACTTCGCCGACATCATCGCCATCAACAAATTTGACAAGCGGGGCGCTCTGGATGCCCTGCGGGATGTGCGCAAACAGTACCAGCGGGCGCACATGCTCTTCGATAAAAAGCCGGAAGAAATGCCGGTGTACGGTACCATCGCTGCGCAATTCAACGACGCCGGCACCAACGTGCTGTACACCCGCCTGATGAACATCATCTGTGAAAAAACCGGCGCCGACCTGAAGAGCAATTTCCATGCACCGGAAGAGATGAGCGAAAAGATTTACATCATTCCGCCGCAGAGGGTGCGCTACCTCTCTGAAATTGCAGAGAACAACCGCCGGTATGACGACTGGGCGGAGGAACAATCAGCCCTTGCCCGCAAGCTCTTTTCCATCAACGAAACCATCAAACACCTGGGTGGCCCTGACCAGTTGCAGGGTTCGGAAGCTGGTGAACTTCCTTCGGAAAACAAAGCGCTCATAGAGGCACTGATAGAGCAGTTTGCCCAGTTGAAGCGCAAGTTCGACCCCGACCTTTGGGACCTGCTGCAAAACTGGGAAGCCAAAAAAGCCAACTACGCCGCCGATGAATTTGTCTATACCGTCCGCGGCAAGGAAATCCGGGTGCCCACAAAATGGAAATCGCTTTCGGGAACCAAAATTCCGAAAGTGGTGTTGCCCAAATTCAAAGACTGGGGTGAGATCATCCGTTGGTGCCTGCAGGAAAACGTGCCGGGTGAGTTTCCTTACACAGCCGGTGTGTATCCGTTCAAACGGAAAGGGGAAGACCCCACGAGGATGTTTGCAGGAGAGGGCAGCCCGGAGCGCACGAACCGGCGCTTCCATTACCTGAGCTATGGCATGCCCGCCAACCGCCTGTCCACGGCTTTCGACAGTGTGACCCTTTATGGTGAAGACCCGCACCAGCGCCCGGACATCTACGGAAAGATCGGCAACAGCGGGGTGAGTGTGTGTTGCCTCGACGATGCCAAAAAGCTGTATTCCGGCTTCGATCTTTGCGATCCCCGCACCTCCGTCAGCATGACCATCAACGGACCTGCGGCTACCATGGCTGCTTTTTTCATGAATGCGGCCATCGATCAGCAATGCGAAAAGTACATCCGTGAGCACGGCCTGGAAGACAAGGTGGAAGCAAAGCTGAAAGAACTTTACGACGATAAAGGCCTGCCTCGCCCAACCTACAGAGGTGATTTGCCGAAGGGCAACGATGGCCTGGGCCTGCTGCTGTTGGGCGTCACCGGCGATCAGGTGTTGCCGGCAGATGTTTACAAAGAGCTGAAGGCGAAAGCACTGAGTGCCGTGCGCGGTACCGTACAGGCCGACATCCTCAAAGAAGACCAGGCTCAGAACACCTGTATCTTCAGTACGGAATTTTCCCTCAAAATGATGGGAGATGTGCAGGAGTACTTCATCCAAAACAATGTCCGGAATTTTTACTCCGTCTCAATTTCCGGTTACCACATAGCAGAGGCTGGTGCCAATCCGATCACACAGCTCGCCTTCACCCTCGCCAACGGCTTTACTTATGTGGAGTATTACCTGAGCCGGGGGATGAAGATCGATGACTTTGCCCGCAACCTCTCCTTTTTCTTCTCAAACGGTTTGGACCCGGAATACTCCGTCATCGGCCGGGTGGCACGCCGCATTTGGGCGAAAGCCCTGAAACACAAATACGGCGCAAATCAGCGCTCACAACTGCTGAAGTACCACATTCAGACCAGCGGCCGCAGCCTGCACGCACAGGAGATCGATTTCAACGACATCCGGACCACCCTGCAGGCATTGTACGCCATTTACGACAACTGTAACTCCCTGCACACCAATGCCTACGATGAGGCCATTACCACTCCTACCGAGGAGAGTGTGCGCCGGGCCGTGGCCATCCAGCTCATCATCAACCACGAGCTGGGACTGGCCAAAAATGAAAACCCGCTGCAAGGTTCCTTCATCATCGAGGAACTGACTGACCTGGTAGAGGAGGCTGTATTGGCCGAGTTCGACCGGATTACGGAACGGGGAGGAGTGCTGGGCGCCATGGAAACCATGTACCAGCGCAGCAAGATTCAGGAAGAGAGCCTGTACTACGAACACCTCAAGCACACCGGTGAATACCCCATCATTGGCGTCAACACCTTCTTGTCGAAAGAGGGCTCGCCAACCATTGTTCCGAAGGAGGTCATCCGCTCGACGGAGGAGGAGAAAAAAGCGCAGATTGAAACTGCCGAGAACCTGAAAAAGGCCAATGCAGAAAAAGGAGCGGATGCCCTGAAGAAGCTGCAGGAGGCCGCTGTTCACAACCAGAACATCTTTGAAACACTGATGGAAACCGTGAAGTATTGCACCCTGGGGCAGATCACCCATGCCCTCTTTGAGGTGGGCGGGCAGTACCGGAGGAATATGTAAGCGGAGGATTTGAGGAACTGATCCCGACATTCGTCGGGAGAGGAACTGAGGATTTGATGGCCCTGTGGTTACCTATGAAACTTCGGGGCTTGGGGTTGCGGATTTGCTAGACAAGGTCTGGAGCAGGGGTATCTACGTAGCTGCGCACGGGCGGCATCTTATCTACAATGTTTTTGTTTGAAAAAAATATGAATTAGGAGGGGGAGCTGCTTTGTGGCAGCTCCCCCTCAACTTTTAGTGGCCAATTCCGTTTTTGCTTTGTCGCTCATCATCACCCGAAGTTTCGATCCAGAATTTTTCCAATCAACAGCCTGAATGAACAGACTTCAACACGAAAGTTCTCCATACCTTCTTCAGCATGCCAACAATCCCGTGGACTGGTATGCCTGGAAACCTGAGGCCTTTGAGAAAGCAAGGCGGGAGGACAAGCCCATTTTGGTGAGCATCGGTTACAGCACCTGCCATTGGTGCCATGTCATGGAACGGGAAAGTTTTGAAGACAAGGAAGTAGCTGAGTTCATGAATACCCACTTCGTATGTATCAAAGTGGACCGAGAAGAGCGACCGGATGTCGATCAGATATACATGGAAGCCTGTCAGGTGCTCACCGGACACGGTGGCTGGCCACTCAACGTTTTTCTGACTCCGGATTTAAAGCCCTTTTATGCCGGCACCTATTATCCACCCATGCCTGCCCATGGGCGGCCTTCGTGGTTGCAGGTGCTGATGAACCTCTCCCATACCTGGCAACACCACCGCAAAAAGGTGGAAGACCAGGCTCAACGCCTTTTTGAGATCATCGAAAAATCGGATGGGGCAAGCTTGTCCTCACGAATAAAAGTGGAGTCTGATTCCTGCCCATTTTCCGAAGAGAAACTGCACACCATCTGGCGAAAGCTCTACGAGAGGGCCGATAAGACCCATGGCGGCTTTGAGCATGCGCCAAAGTTTCCATCCACCATGGCCCTGCAATACATATTGGCTTACCATTTTTACTTTGGAAATGCCGAGGCACTGAAACACGTGGAAAGGAGTCTTGAACACATGGCAGCGGGCGGAATCTACGATCACCTGGCTGGTGGCTTTGCCCGGTACTCCACCGATGCCGAATGGAAAGTGCCTCATTTTGAAAAGATGCTCTATGACAATGCCTTGCTGGTGGATTTGTATGCAGTGGCCTGGAAACGCACCCGAAAAGAAAGTTTCAGGCAAGTGGTGGAAGAAACACTGCATTGGGTCAGCAGCGAAATGACACATCCCGAGGGTGGCTTCTATTCTGCCCTCGATGCTGACTCAGAGGGTGTGGAAGGAAAGTTTTATGTCTGGTCAGCAGCAGAGATTGACGAGGTGCTTGGCCAGGATGCGGGCTGGTTTAAAAAGTTGTACAATGTAAGCACGGAGGGCAATTGGGAAGGGAGCAACATTTTGTTTCGAACGCCTGCTGAAAGAACTGGGCAGTTGCCCGAAGTTGATGAAAAAAAATTGAAAGCTGCCAAGGCCAGGCTGTTGGCTGCCAGAGCAAAGCGGGTCCGTCCGGGATTGGATGACAAAATCCTTCTCGGCTGGAATGCCCTCATGGCAAAAGCTATGCTGGTGGCTTTTACGGCCTTCGGTAAAGAGGATTACAGGCAAGCGGCGCTTGAAGCATTGGATTTCATGCTTGACAAGTTCCTTCAGCCAGATGGCTTGAAACTTTATCACACTTACAAAGACGGAAAAGCTTCGTATGAGGCCAACCTGGATGACTATGCCTTCCTTATCGATGCCTTGCTGAAAGCTTTTGAAGTGACGCAAAATGAGCAATGGCTTTTGCAAGCCAAGCGCTATGCTGAGCATGTTATGAGCGATTTCCTTGATGACAAGGACAAATTATTCTATTTTACATCCGCTCAGCAGACGGACCTGCCTGTCCGGAAAAAAGATTTCTACGACAGTGCAACCCCTTCGGGCAATTCTACGATGGTTCGCAATTTGCAGCGTCTGGGTATTCTGACCGGTAATGAAGATTACCGTCGCCTTGCAACCGATATGATTTTTGCACTGCGTGATTCGATAGGGAAATTTCCTTCAGCTTTCAGTAATTGGGCACTGGCCCTGATGGGCGAAGTGAAAGGTTACCTGGAAATAGCAGTAGTGGGCAGGGAGTTCATGGAGTTGACTCGCCAGATCCAAGCCCGGTACCTTCCTCATGCTGTACTCATAGCTTCGGAAGGTGAAAACAAGGCATATCCATTGCTCGAAAACAGAACTTCGGCTGACGGAGACACATTAATATATGTGTGCCAAGACTACACTTGTCAGCGCCCCGTTAGAAGCATCGGGGAATTTGATGAGTTGATTTTAAATCAGCAGCGAAACTTTTCCACCTGACCGGTTCAGCCAGTGTGCTGCCTTGATCAGCAGGATTTATTCAAAGTGATTCGACATGAGGATTAGCTTTACACTGTTACTGTCTTCTTTCATTGCTGTCAGCGCTATGGCGCAACAAGCCACCCAATACAGTTTGTACATGTTGAATCCCTTTGCCTTCAATCCGGCTTATGCAGGCTACGACAACTCTCTTAGCCTTACGGGGGTGTACCGAAACCAGTGGGTGGGGCTGGAAGGAGCACCGCAGACCAGTTCTTTGAATGCTCACGCCCCGTTGTACATCATTGGAGGAGGTGCGGGGATTTCCATGGAAAGCGAAAACATCGGCTCCTGGAAACAAACAGCAGTATTTGGTTCCTATGCTTACGCATTACCCCTGAGCTCCGGCAACTTGTCCCTTGGGCTTTCGGCTGGCTTCCTGCAAAGAGAATTGGATGGAGCCAGTGTGCGTGCACCAGGCACCATCTTCGATGACGAGGGCAATCCCATAGATCACCAGGATCCTATCTTGACCACAGGAATTCATTCCGGCGCCGGAATGGCTTTCAACGCCGGTGTGTTTTACAGGAGTGGCAACCTGGATGCTGGCCTGTCTGTGTTAAATCTAAGCGAGACAACCATAGACATGGGCGATATCCGGTTTAAGCCCGACAGAACATTTTTCGCCTATTTGAGGTACCGGCTTCGCCTAACAGACGACTTTCAGGTTGAACCGGCAGTTCTGATGAAAAGTACAGGTGAACAGACCCAGGCAGATTTTTCAACATTGGTCAGATTCAGGGAAAACATCTTCGCCGGGGTAACGTACAGAGGGTATAATTCTGAAACACAGGATGCAATTGTGATTTTAACAGGGATAAAGTTGAGCGAAAAACTATCTTTGGGCTACGCTTTTGACATGACCCGGTCTTCACTCAACACCGTTAGCAACGGTACCCATGAAATTCTCCTGAACTATAATCTGAACAAACCCATTGGTCAAGGCCGACCTCCGGTCATCATTTACAACCCCAGATCACTTTAGTGAACTTTGACAACGTGCGGATCCAATGCAATCAGAATAAAAAATTGGAAAAGCACACTAAGCCAAAAACAGGTGTCGTTCAAAGCCCGCAAAATGTTAATTTTGCCGGCCATTTGCCATATTTCGGGCTATCTTGTTTTTATTCATTTGTAAACAGCTATTTTTACCGCCTCTTTTTCAAAAAAGTAGGAAAACTCGGGTGTTAACATGAAAAGACTATTTCAATCATCGCTTGTGTTGCTTGTCCTTGCAACTTACCTTTCATCTTGTGGAACCCAGGAGTCCGGTCAGCTGACCGGGGTTTTGGATCGCCCAACCTGGAAGGGTATCAACCCATACGGAATGGTTTACATTCCCTCCGGTACCCTGCACATCGGACCAAGTGACCAGGACATTTCAAACACTTTCATCCAACGGCCAAAGACCATCTCGATCACCGGTTTTTACATGGATGACACGGAAATCACCAACAACGAATACCGCCAGTTCGTATATTGGGTGCGTGACTCCATCGCACACTCTTACCTCGATCATTTTTACGAAGACCCTGTAACAGGTGACGAAAGAATCGATTGGGAATACGAAATCGACTGGGCCGATGAAACATTGGAAGACCTGTACTACCAGGGCGAAGATCGTTTCGCTGGCCGCAAAGAGCTCGATGTGAGCAAGCTCGTTTACGAATACGAATGGTTCGACTGGCAAGCCGCAGCTCACGATCACGGCAAATCTCCGCGTACCTCTTTCATCAAGCGCAAAAAGATCAATGTGTATCCTGACACCCTGGTTTGGGTACGCGACTTTGCATACTCATACAATGAGCCCTATACCCGTAACTACTTCTGGCACCCTGCCTTTGATGACTATCCGGTAGTAGGTGTCAACTGGCACATGGCCAATGCCTTTACCTACTGGCGCACCAAACTCTGGGATACTTATCAGTCCGTCAGGAATGATGGTGTCAATTCAGAAGACTTCCGTCTGCCTACCGAGCACGAGTGGGAGTACGCTGCCAGAGGTGGACATGCCCTTGCTCCTTATCCCTGGGGTGGTTACTACCTCCGTAATGCCAAAGGGTGCCTGCTGGCCAACTTCAAGCCGGGCCGTGGCAACTATCCTGAAGATGGTGGTCAGTACACCGTGAAAGCGGATGCCTACTTCCCCAATGATTATGGCCTTTACAACATGGCAGGTAACGTGTCCGAGTGGACTTCTTCAGCTTTCTATGAGAATGCCTACTCTTTCGTACACGATCTGAACCCTGATATCCGCTACGATGCAAAAGATGACGACCCGGAAGCCTACAAGCGCAAAGTAATTCGCGGCGGTTCCTGGAAAGACATCGCCTTCTTCCTCCAAACAGGAACCCGTAACTGGGAATACCAGGATACAACCAAGTCTTACATCGGGTTCCGTTGCGCCCTCACATTCCTTGGCAGGTCAATAAATGACTTCTAAACGCCAAAAAAACTCTCACAGAAATGGATAGCCGGTTTGCCAGCTATCCATTTCTGTTATTTTTGCGACGCTAAAAATTTTGCAACCTGTTCGTTGGGCAAAAAAATATTCCCTTTCATGGAAAATCAGCGTGTTACCTTTCTGTGGCAGTGCATTATACGAGAGGGAATTTTTCTGACTCCCACGCTTCACTAACCGTTTAGCTAACCTTTTTAAAACGATTTCTAAGATGAGTTTCGTAAAGACTAAAGGATTCAAGTATTTCAAGAACCTTCTCATTGGTTTGGGTGCTGCCGTTGTATTGATGGGCGCACTAGCAAAGCTCGAAAGTTGGCCCTGGGCCAGTACTGCGCTGATCGTTGGATTGAGCACAGAAGCATTTATCTTTTTGTTCCTCGGCCTTATTGGACCAGAGCCTGACTACTACTGGGACAAGCTCTTCCCCGGTTTGGATGATTACCACGCTCAGCTTCAGCCGCTTACAGCAGGTGTAACAGGCGGCGACATGGGTACTCCACTGCACGGTGATGTAATCGAAGCACAGCTTGGTGGCATGTTGACAGAACTGCAATCCATGTCCAAGAACCTGTCTTCATTGAAGGCCTTACAGGAAGTTGATTTTTCAGGAACCAGTGAGCAGATCAAGGCCATGAACAATTTCTATACTAAGCTGAATGAGGCCATGTCTGATCTGAGTGATTCTTTGGAAGACACCAAGTCTTACAAAGCACAGCTCGCTGAATTGAACAGCAATTTGGCTAACCTCAACAATGTCTATGGTAGCATGCTGAATGCAATGGCCACCAGTTTCAACAGGGGTTAATAACCAAATTGGAGAAACAGCAGGACAATTTTTAGGTCTATGCTGTTGATGTTCACTTTTCTTTTTCACTCATAAAATAAGAAACACATGTCCATTCCTAAGGAACCGCGGCAGCTGATGATCAACCTGATGTATTTGGTTCTCACAGCGTTGTTGGCCCTGAATGTTTCTGCTGAGGTCATGAATGCTTTCTTCTCTCTTGACAAAGGATTGAAGAACAGTAACGAGATCGTTGAGGAGACCAACAAGCAGATTCTTTCAAACATCAACAAGCAAGCTGACGCGTATAAAAATGATCAAAATGAGGCTTATCGCCAGGCGGCGATTGAAGCCAGCCAGATTGTTGAAGAGTTCAACGCTTATGTAGGTAAATTGTGGCAGGATCTTTTTGATGCTGCCGGTGGCCCGAAAGATGACCACCCTGAAATGCCCAAGCGCATGAAAGACAAGGATATCACCACCCGTATGTTCGTTTTGGGCGAGGGTGGCGATTCCAAAAACCCCAAAGGCGTTGGCTTTGAACTGGAACGCAAAATCAATGAAACCAGGGAAAAACTCCTGGCTCTTGTTGACAACAATCCTGAGCTTGCCAAGTCTATTCCGCTGAAAGTCGAAGAAGACTGGAAAGAGTCTTCAACTGACAAAAAGTCCAGCTGGGCCGACTGGAAGTTCCGCCAAATGCCGGTAGCAGCAGTATTCCCGCTGCTAACAAAAATCCAGGCGGATGCCAAAGCTTCTGCTACCACGGTACTCAACCACCTTTTCAAACAAGTAAGTGGTGAAGACATCAAATTCGACGCTTTCGAACCGGTAATTTCCGCTTCCAGTGGTTATGTGGTAAAAGGCGAGAAGTACGTTGCTGACGTTTTTCTCAGTGCCTATAGTACTTCTGCCGGAGACAATACGCGGATTCTGGTGAATGGGAAACCACTTCCTGTTAAAGATGGTAAGGCCACCTGGGAAACCACTCCCAGCCGGATCGGAGAAAACAAGTACAGCGTTGAGATTCAGGTAACCAACCCGCTTACCGGAGAAGTGAAGTCGTACAAAAGAGATTTCACCTTCGAAGTTGGTGAGCGCTCCGTGGCTATCTCTGCTGACAAGATGAATGTATTTTACATCGGAGTTACCAACCCGATCTCTGTTTCTGCTGCGGGTGTCAGCAGTAATGACCTTAAAGTGAGTATCGAAGGCGGTGGAGGTGTCTTGAAGCGTACAGGATCAAACACCTTTGATGTCACTGTTACCCAGCCAACGGATCAGTGTTACATTGTCGCCTCCGGTGGAGGAATAAATGCAAGGAAGCAATTCCGAGTAAAACGTATTCCAGACCCCGTTGCTCGCCTTGGCAATAAAGAAGATGGTTCAATGGGTAATGGCGAATTCAAAGTCCAGAAAGGCCTCATCGCATGGCTCGATAACTTTGACTTCGACGCTCGCTGTAACATCCAGGGCTTCAACCTGGTGAAAGTGAGCAAGCGTGCAGATCCCGTTGAAGCACCAAACCAGGGGGGAACTTTCCAGGGAACTGCCGCTGACCTCGTTCGCTCGGCCAAACCAGGTGACATTTTCTACTTCGAAAATGTAAAAGCTCGTTGCCCTGGTGACAAAGCCGGACGTAAGATCAACTCATTGGTCTTCCGCATCAAATAAAGTTCATTTTGAAAATACTAACTACCGGGTATCTACAGTTCATTCCCGGTAGTTAGTTTTGTGTTTCAAATTCTTTTGCAAAAATGAAAATCGCTTTCAAAGTACTCGGATTGGGTTTGCTTCTCTTCCTCTCATTTGCTGTGGTTGCTCAACAACCCACAAATATCCTTACGGAATCAAGTGACCCAGGTGCCAATCAACCCCTCGATGACATCGTTGAAAAAAGAACCACCGTTGAGAAACGCGTGCTTCCCTATGACCATGTTCGTGAAGCGGACATCTTTTGGGAAAAGCGCATCTGGCGGGTTATTGACATCAGGGAAAAAATGAACTTGCCCTTCGCCTATCCGGAGCGTCCATTCTTTTCCATCCTGATGGATGCAGCCGTCAATGGAGAAATCACCGTTTACAATACGGAAGATGACAAGTTCACCAACCCGCTTACACCAAGCGAAGTGGCCTCCATCGGTGCAAGTGTCGATACGGTAATCACCTTCGACCCTGAAACCTACGAAGAGCAAATCCAGGTGGTCCGCAATGACCTCAATCCTGAGGACGTAAAGCGTTTTCGTCTGAAAGAGATTTGGTTTTTTGACGAAGAAACTTCCACCATGCAGGTGCGCATCCTCGGTATTGCTCCACTGCTCGACGTACTCGATGATCAGGGCAACTTCCGTTATGAAAAACCCATGTTCTGGGTTTACTATCCGGAAGCCCGTGAAATCCTGGCCAAAGAGCGGGTATTCAACATCGGCAACGATGCAAGCCCGATGACCTGGGAAGACCTCATGGAAATCCGCTATTTCTCCAGCTACATTTACAAAGAGAGCAACGTAAGAGATCGCCGTCTGCAAGACTACCTCTCTGGTATCGACCTTCTTTTGGAAGCAGATAAGATCAAACAGGATATCTTTAATTTCGAACATGACCTCTGGTCATATTGATCTCCTTTGTTGCAGAAAACAAAAAGGGTTCAGGCTTAATTGGCTGAACCCTTTTTGCTTATTGGCTTGATCAATTCATGCTGCCTCGGAATTCAAGTCGTATTTTCGCTTTCTCATTGTCTTCACAAATACCGCACTGGAACAAATGGATATCCTCAACTACATCGATGGTGAACTGGTTCCTGCAGAATCCGGTTCCTGGCTTGACAATTACGATCCTTCCATTGGCAAGGTGTATTCCCGCATACCCGATTCCGGACCGGCAGATGTCGAGAAAGCCGTTTCAGCAGCAAAAAAAGCTTTTCCTGGCTGGTCAACCTGCGGCATTCAGGAGCGATACCGGATACTCAATCGAATTGCCGACCTGATTGGAGCGAACCAGCGAGAACTTGCCGAGGCTGAAAGCCGGGATTCCGGCAAAGCCATCCGCACATCGTCGAGTGTTGACATACCTCGTGCCGAAGCTAACATCCGATTTTTTGCAACTGCCATCCTTCATTTTGGCTCGGAGTCACATCACATGGAAGGTGAGGCCATCAATTACACCCTTCGGCAACCCATTGGGGTGGTGGGCTGTATTTCTCCCTGGAACCTTCCCTTGTACCTCTTTACCTGGAAAATAGCCCCGGCCCTGGCAGCAGGCAATTGCGTCGTTGCCAAACCTTCAGAACTCACGCCCATGACGGCCTTTTTGTTTTCCAGGCTTTGCCAGGAAGCAGGTCTGCCCCCCGGCGTGCTCAATATCGTTCACGGACTGGGGCCAAAAGCTGGCCAGGCCATTGTGGAACATCCCGACACCAAGGCTATTTCTTTCACCGGTGGCACTGCCACCGGCAAACACCTTGCAGCAACGGCGGCCCCCATGTTTAAGAAGCTCTCTTTGGAGCTGGGTGGTAAAAACCCCAACCTCGTGTTCGCTGATTGTGACTTAGACAAAGCCATTGCCACCACCGTTCACTCTTCCTTCGGCAACAACGGCCAGATTTGTCTGTGCGGTTCCAGGATTTATATTCAAAGACCTGTTTACGAGCAGTTCAGGGATGAGCTGGTACGGCGGGCTGAAAAACTGACGGTGGGGAATCCTTTTGATGAAAAGACCAAACTCGGTGCACTGGTCTCAAAGCAGCACCGCGAGAAAGTGCTCAGCTATGTGCAATTGGCCAGAGAGGAAGGAGGTACCGTTCTGACCGGAGGAGAAACCGTAAATCCCGGCGGAGAATTTTCCGAAGGCTATTACATGCGCCCAACTGTGATAGAAGGCCTGCCAAATTCCTGCCGCACCAACCAGGAAGAGATTTTCGGGCCTGTGGTGACCCTGCAACCCTTTGATACCGAGGAGGAGGCATTGGAATTGGCCAACAGCGTGAAGTACGGCCTTTCGAGTACCATCTGGACCAATGATATTCACCGGGCAACGAGGCTGGCCGAAAAAATTGAAGCCGGCATCGTCTGGATCAATTGCTGGATGGTGAGGGACCTGCGAACCCCTTTTGGAGGAATAAAGAATTCCGGCGTGGGCCGGGAAGGAGGCTTTGAGGCCCTGCGATTTTTTACCGAACCGAAAAACGTTTGCATAAAGTACTGACCTTCCCAGCCTGAAGAGACCCGAACCAAATTTCAATACTGCTGTTAGGCTGGAGTTTTTGAAGGTAACTTTGTATTTGAATGAATCAACGTGGCCAGAAGGCTTTGACCAATGTTCGAAATGGATAAACTTGATAAGAATGCCGGTTTGAAGAATGAAGATCCTACTTCATCCGAAAGAAAGCAGGACCACATCGTTCTGGCCTTTAAGTCGAGAATTACCCAAAAAGACATTGACCAGCGATTTTACTACGAGCCGCTGCTGGCCGCACATCCAAAAGGCTGGGAAAACCTTGTCCCCTTTGATTTTCTTGGTAAAAAAGTAAAAGTGCCGCTCTGGGTATCCAGCATGACGGGTGGCACGGAATGGGCCCGTGTCATCAACCAAAACCTTGCGCGGGCATGTGCTGAGTTTGGAATGGGCCTGGGCCTGGGCTCTTGCCGTTCATTGTTGTATGCTGACGACACCTTTGCCGATTTCGATGTTCGGCCCATAATCGGTGATGATCTCCCGCTCTTTGCCAATCTGGGCATTGCCCAGGTGGAGCAACTGCTGAAACAGGGTGCGCTTGGCCGCATCGATGCCATGCTTGACAAGCTGCGGGCTGATGGCCTCATCGTTCACGTGAATCCCTTTCAGGAATGGCTCCAACCCGAAGGCGACCGTTTTTCAAAACCGCCCATTGAAACCATTGAAGCCTTGCTGGATAAAGCTGGATATCCCATCGTCGTAAAAGAAGTGGGGCAGGGGTTCGGTATGAAAAGCCTGGAGGCCTTGCTCAAACTTCCGCTTGCCGCCATCGATTTCGGGGCCAGTGGCGGAACCAATTTCGCCATGTTGGAATTGTTGCGAAGCGACGAGGAAAAAATGAACGCCTATTTGCCGCTGTCCAGGGTAGGCCATTCTGCCGAAGAAATGGTGGATATGTGCAACGAACTGGTCGGGCGCCTGGGCGATGCCGTTGAGTGCCGCCAGGTAATCATCTCTGGCGGTGTAGCTGATTTTCTTGATGGGCATTACCTGCTGAGTAAGCTAACTTTGCCCGCAGTTTACGGTCAGGCTTCGGCTTTTTTGAAGCATGCCCGCGGCGACTATGAACAGTTGCAGCGCTTTGTTGCACAACAACTCGAGGGTCTTGCTCTGGCGAAGGCCTACCTCACTCCAAAAGTGTAGTTTGCCGGAATTGATCACCAATCGCATTGCCATTATGAATAACAAGAAGGTAATAACCGGATTTTCCAAGCTGTCCAAAATGGGCAAGATCAGGTGGTTGGTGGAGAATTTCTTCAAAGATCCTGAACTGGTCATGCGGGAGCTGATGAGCTATTGGCACCATGACGAGGAGCAGCAGAAGTTGTTGGAGGGCTTTACCGAAAACACCATCACCAACTATCCCATGCCCTATTGCGTGGCACCGAACTTCCTCATCAATGGCCGTACCTACGTGGTGCCGATGGTGATCGAAGAAAGTTCTGTGGTGGCAGCAGCCAGCAGCGCAGCAAAATTCTGGCTGGAAAGAGGGGGGATCAAAACTGAAGTACTTGGAACCAAGAAGGTCGGTCAGGTACACTTCACCTGGCCCGGGAATCTTGAAAAGCTCCAAAGCGTATTTCCGGAACTGGAGAAGGCACTCCGCAAGGACGCAGCCCCCATCACCGCCAACATGGAAAAAAGGGGCGGCGGCATCGTTGATATCCAACTGGTAGATATGTCTTCGGAAGAGGAGGGTTACTACCAGCTGAAAGCAACATTTGAGACCTGCGACAGCATGGGTGCCAATTTCATCAACTCGGTGCTGGAGCAATTTTCCAAAACCCTCGATCAGTTTCTGGCCTCCCATCCTGTTTTTGAAGAAAAGGAAAGGGACCTGACCATCATCATGGCCATCCTCTCCAACTTCACGCCCGAGTGCCTGGTCAGGGCCAGTGTTGAATGCAAAATAGAGGAGTTGGGCACCTTTGCCGGTGGAATGGATGCCAGAACCTTCGCCAATAAATTTTACAAGGCCGTTCGGATTGCACACCTGGATCCCTACCGTGCCACTACCCATAACAAGGGAATTTTCAACGGTATCGATGCGGTGGTGCTGGCCACCGGCAATGACTTCCGGGCTGTGGAAGCCTGCGGACATACCTTTGCCGCCAAAGACGGGCAATACCGGAGCCTGAGTCACTGCACCATTGACAAGGGCGTTTTCAGGTTCTGGCTGGAGGTGCCGCTGGCCCTGGGCACCGTGGGTGGTCTGACCAGCCTGCACCCCATGGCCAAACGCTCGCTTGAGTTGTTGGGCAACCCCTCAGCCGAAGAACTGATGCAGGTGGTGGCAGCGGTGGGCCTTGCCCAGAATTTTGCAGCGCTGCGCTCGCTGGTCACTACCGGCATACAAAGTGGCCACATGAAAATGCACCTCACCAACATCCTCATTCAATTGGGCGCTTCGGAAAAGGAAGCGGCTGCCATCCGTGAGATGTTCCGGGATAAAACCATTTCGTTTACGGCCGTCCGGGAAGCACTGGAAAATTTGCGGAGCGAAGTACAGGTATGAAAGCACTGCACGCTCACGGAAAATTCCTCCTCACCGGAGAGTACTTCGTTCTGAACGGAGCCCAAGCCCTGGCCGTTCCGCTTTCAAAAGGACAGCACCTTTCCGTTGAGTCTTTTCCCGAAGGAAATTCGATTAGCTGGAAGAGCCTGGACGTCAATGGCCGGGTATGGTTTGAGGCAACATTGTCATTGCCTGATCTTGCCATTAAGGAATGTTCCGATGAAGCAATTGCCGGCAGGTTGCAGCTTTTGCTCCGCAATGCAGCATCGGCTCGTCCGGATTTTTTTTCGTCGCAAAAAAGCTACCGGGTTTCTACCAGGCTTGAATTTCCCCGTGAATGGGGTTTGGGCACCAGTTCCACGCTGGTATGGCTGGTGGCAAAATGGCTGGGCGTTGACCCCTTTGAACTGCAATTCAAAACCTTTGGCGGCTCCGCCTATGACATCGCCTGTGCCGGGGCATCAGCACCGCTGTTGTACCGGTTGAAAGGCGGTCGACCCGAATGGCAGGAGCTGTCTTATTCTCCTCCTTTCGCTTCGCAAATGTGGTTCGTTTACCTGGGGCGGAAACAGAACAGCAGGGAGGAAATCGCCAGATTCAAACAAAAGGGAAAGCCTGCGAGTACGATGATCCGGGAAGTGGACATGCTTACCGACCGCTGGCTGGCAGCTGCCACCGTGGCTGATTTGCAAGCAGTCATTGCCGATCATGAGCAGCTCGTCGGTTCGTTTTTAGGACGAGAACCTGTGAAGAAGCGTTTGTTCTCCGATTTTCCGGGAGAAGTGAAATCGTTGGGAGCCTGGGGCGGGGATTTCGTGCTTGCTGTCAGCGATGAACCCGACGAATTTGTGAAGGCCTGGTTTCAGAAAAAGGGATATGACATTTGCCTCAACTGGTCAGCTTTGGTGCTGCACTGAACGAATTGCCGCATTAGCTGTTTAGAGCCTGTGTTTTCCAGCTTGGGTATTGGTACCTTTGCAATTCTTCTGAAGTCAAACCTGAATCCATCAACAATGCCGAATATGAATAAGACAGCTGCACCAGTGATGTTATATACCGAGCAGACCCCGAACCCGGAGTCGCTCAAATTTGTGACCAACAGAATGTTGTACAGAGGAACGGCCGACTTCAGAAACGAGGATCTGGCCCGCAAATGGTCGCCGCTGGCATCGGGATTGTTCGACATGCCCTTCGTGAAAGGGGTTTACATCACCAACAATTTTGTGACGGTGACCAAAGAACCCAACTACGACTGGGCCGACATCATGATGAAGATCAAGGACTTTTTGAAGAACTACATTGCCGAGGGCAAGGAAATTCTGAAGGAGGGTTTCGAAGCAGAAGCAGAACGCCTGAGAGCCGAGCATGCTGCAGAGCATTTCTCCGGAGAAGACGGGGAGGTGGCTCAAAAAATCAAAGACCTCATCGATACCTATGTGAAGCCTGCCGTTGAAATGGACGGTGGCAACATAGAATTCAAAAAGTATGAAGACGGAATCGTGTATGTCATCATGCAGGGAGCCTGCAGCGGCTGCCCCTCCAGCACGGTTACTTTGAAGGCGGGCATCGAAGGCATGTTGAAGCGGATGGTTCCGGAGGTGAAAGAAGTTGTTCAGGAAATGATCTGACACAGGCCCTTCGGAAAACAAGAGAGCGGGAATCATTCATTTGGTTCCCGCTCTTTTGTTTTTGACTACCTGTCGGCGCTTACCAGGTTTCGCTCTGCGGCGATGGCCGATTGCCGGGCCAGGCCCGCCTCCAGGGGCTGGCCCAGATAGAGCCTTTTCTTCCTGAAATTGATGGCCACCTTTCCCTGCATCAGGAATGGTGCGCCAAGCAGCCCGTGGAGGTTGACGCCCAGGCATTCGTTGAGGTGGTACATATCCGCAAGGGCCACATCCAGCCTGGCACTGTGGCCGGGCTGTAGCTGGATGTCTTTCACCGTGCCGGTGCCGCAAGCCAGGTACTCATCGGCCAGGCCTCTGACGATGAGGTGGCCGGTAACTTCAAAGTTGTTTCTGTTGCGTTTTACCAGGCGCCGGTTGAGCATGTTGACCTCGGAGCCGGAATCGATGCCGAGGCGCAGCTTTTTACCCCTGAACCTGGCAGTGATGTAGGAAATGTGTCCGCTCATCTTGAGTTTGAAGGATTCTACCATTTTGAACGACTCGATGCGGGCGATGCGGTTGCCCTTTCGGTCGAGCGGTACGATCCACAAAACCCAGTTGTCGAAGTCAAAAACGACCTCCACATTGCGAAGCGAGGAATAACCTATGATGCCGGCAATGGCGATGCCCTTAGCTTTTTCGAGTGCAGAAAGATCAACCACCAATCCGTGATTTTCTTTGACTTTGTGGTCGGCGATGCGCAGCTCTTTGACCACATAATAGGCTGCGGGCTGGCTTTGCCCGTGGATGTCCAGAATGTTCAGTCCGGCTGAATGCTGGCGGACACCTTTGAAGTATTTCTTGTTGAGTAGCAGGTTGGGTGAGCCGGTATCGAGGAGGAAATTTCCGGAATTGCCGTTGACACTCCCTTGGACGAAAATGGAGTTGCCAATCAATTGGAACGGAACCACCGAAATACCTGTTTCGTTGGCTGCCATCAGTACTGGAAGGCAGATCATCATCAAAAATGAGAAGGATGTACTTGCATGTTTCATAGCGTTGTGGATTAATTGTTCATGGATTTGGAGCACGCTATGTTTCTTCGATACTAATTCCGAAAGGGGGAAAAGACGGGTTTGTAGTGGTTCTGAGTCGAAAACCTCAGGTGGGAGTAGTGTGGAGGTTTTGTTGGTTTCCTTTTGCAGGTATGGTAGTGTAACCGGAAGCGTTAAATGAGGGGAACCAAAATCAATTCTGGCTTTTAGGTGTAGACCAAATATGATTCCATGTTTTTGGAAGTTTTTGTATTAAATGCTTGTCTTCGTGGTTTTGCGCCAACAAAATGCAGGTTGTGGCTGTTTGCCTGGTGATTTTCTTTACTGAAACTGAAGATTTTTTTCCCGAAACCGCTTGCACTTAAAAAGTAAATCGTTTTACATTTGCACCCGCTTTCCAAAAAGTGGAACAGCATTCTGAGTTTGGCCCATGGTGTAATGGTAGCACAGCAGATTTTGGTTCTGTTTGTCTGGGTTCGAGTCCTAGTGGGCCAACAAAAAAGCCCGCCGGTTAATTCCGGTGGGCTTTTCCTTTTTGTGCCTTCGTCAAATGGCTTCCTGCTAATGGGCTTTTTACCGAAGGAAGCGATAAGTCATTTTGACGAGGAAGATATTTCTCCCTTTGTCGTCAAAGATGTTGTTGAACAGGCTGCTGCCAAGCGGTGAGTTCAGGTCGTCAAAAGCATTCGGGGTGTTTGCCTGCGACCATACGAGAAACAACTCCGAGCCTGCGATGTATTCCCAGCGAACCACCAGATTGGACCGGAACTGAACAAAGTTGAAATCGGGTTTGCCGAAGGAGTAATCGACGGTGCCATCCAGGTTTTCATCCACTGACAGCTGGTCGCTTTCAAAACTGATCTGGTCTTCGGAAAACCGCACGAACCGCTTGTCGAAGTCTTTGTCGAGAGGGGCGGCCACGTAACCGAAGTCCTGGTACTTTGGCCGGGTGATGAAGGGCTGGCCGTAATACTGAATCGTCAAATCCGGGGTGACATTGTAGTTGAACCGCAGGGTAAAGGCCAGGGTGTTCTGGTCAACTCCGCTCACGATAACCCTTTGCTGGCCATTGTAATCCACCTCGGTTACCCATTGATCCTGTTTTCTCCAAAAGCGGCTGTAGCTGGCTCCGAGGCTGAAGCTGAGGGCATCCATGGCCTGAATTCGGGTGAACAGATTGAGGTTGTTCACTTTGACCGTGTTGTCGAAGCCCCAGGCATTGAAGAGGTTGAGGTTCACAAACAGCTTTTTTCTCGAGTCGCTTCCAACCCACATCCAGTGGGCCATTCCCGGTGGTTTGCGAAGCGAGGAACCACCCCTCAGCGCATTGTTGGAGATCTCCAATGGATTGTAGGTAATGCCGGTGCCTGCCGACCAGTTGTTTTTGAAATTGGCGTTGCCATTGATGTTGAAAGCCTGGTAGAGGTGCTGCCCGCCAAAGTCCCACCTGGACCAGTGGTTGTAGTTGAGCTGAACCTGTCTGAAAATGGAAAATGGTTGTTGGAACTGGAGCCCCATCCAGTAGTAGTGGTTGATCTCGTCAGCAGTGAGCATGAAGCCGATATCGTTGAGCTCCAGCTCCGGTGAGCGCCAGGTAAGGCCGGTCTGGAATTTGAAAACCTGCCCTTTCTCGCCCTGCGGGCCACCGATTTTTGCCAGCGAAAAGGTGCCTCCCGTGCCTGTCAATGAGGTGCGTGTATCGTCCACCTCCAGGTGGTCGGCGTTGGTTCGTTGGAATAGGTGCTCAAAAGATCGTTGCGTGTTGGCAATGGTTTCGGCACTTCCCTGCACATGGCTGAAAATGAGATTGCCTTTCACAAACCAGGTGCGGTTATTCCAATAATGGAGAAAATCAGCACCGCCGGAGTAGGCCGATTTATGCAGGCGGTTGTTCAGTTCGCCCTCGCGGTTCACCCCAGTCAAGATACCTCCGATCACTGTATTCCCTTTGTCAATATCTTTTTGCACCCTACCGACAAAATAATTGGTCAAGGGTTCCACCACCTCTTGCCGGCGTTCGCCATTGTTATCGATGGTGGCTTTTTCCCGCTGGGTTACGCTTTCCAAAATGCCAATGCTCCATCCTTTCTGGGTTTTCCCGCTGAATTTTGCGGCCCCCAGGATGGAGGTGTTTTCCGGCCTGTCAACGTACTCGTTGTTGCCGACATTTGGATAGCCATGCGGCGAGCTGCCTATCCGGCGGGAGTAAAACAGGAGGTCGCTGTCGTAGTCGCCTCCGGCAAATGAGCCGGTAATCTGGTAGTCGAAGATGTTCCGGCTCTCGATGAAAAACGGCCTGCGTTCACTGAAGAAATTCTGAAACCCGTCAATCCGCACTGCCGAAGGATCGGCTTCTACCTGACCGAAATCGGGGTTGATGGTGAAGTCGAGGATCAGGTCACTGGTAACGGCCACCTTGCCGTCGATGCCTGCACTCAGCCCTGAATCGCTTCCGTCGGCAAATGGATTACCGGGTTCTTTCTCATAGCGTTCGTGTTTTGCAACGACGTAGGGGGCGATTTCCACCTGCCGCTGCGGCGGGATGCCTTCCAGCCCGTGCAACTCACCAAAACCACTCACCCATACCCCGGAGTTTCTCGGAATGAACTGCCAGGTAGAGCGCTCTTCTTCACGGAACAGCCGGCGCATCACCTGGATGCCCCAGATTTTCACGTCTTCGTTGCCGTAGCGCAACTGGCTCAATGGTATTTTCACCTCCCCGGTCCACCCCTCTTCATCGATGTTCGTCTTCGCAAACCAGATGGGATTCCAGCTTTCATCCCAGTTGTCTCCGTTTTCTGAAATAAACTCATCGTTGCGAACGCCGGACACGGAAAGGGTAAAAGAAAAAGCCGTCCGTTTATCGTGGTAGCTGTCTATGTTGATCTCCATCCAGTCGCCGGGAAAATCATCCCGCCGGCCCATGCGGGGCACGATGGAGTCAGGAGATGTGTCGTAGGCCCTGAAAGCGATGTAAAGAAATTTGTCGTCGTAAAGGATCTTGAAAGCTGATTGTTGACCCGGGGACTTGCCGGGGTCCGGCTGGTGCTGGATGAAATCGGTGCCCCAGGCCACTTTGTCCCAGGCGGGCTCATCGATGAGGCCATCCAGTTCTATTTTATCATTGCCCAGCGGCCGGGTGAAATACTTCTTCTTCTCAATTTCATCGATGGAGGGCAGTTCCTGCCCAAATGATTGAATGACAGGAAAAGCCAGCAGTAGAAACAGCAAAAGGTTTTTCATGAAAGCGGGAGTAGTACGGTTCTTCATTGGTTGACCAACCAATGACAATGGTGGCCATTCAATGTTGCACCAGCCCCGTGGAAGGGAGCCTTTTGCATGGTGGTGCAAGCTCCGGTTTTGGATGAAAAACGTTAATTCCGATAGTTAACTAGCGCAATTCACGTAAATTCCGATAGTTTAGTGCTGGAATTAACGTTTTTTGCGTCAATTGACAAAGTTATAGGATTATGGCATTGCTGATAGAAAGACAGATCAGGAGGCGGATCGAGGAGCGGTTGGGAAAGGGGAAGGCAATCATCCTGACAGGACCAAGGCGGGTAGGAAAAACTGTTTTGATTCAAACCATTAAAGCAGGATACCCGGGCAATTCAATTTTTTTGAATGGGGAGGATATTACCACAGTAGAATTGCTGGAACGAAAAAGTGCAGAAAATTACAAGGCTTTGTTTGCCAGTTATGACCTCCTGATCATTGACGAAGCTCAGGCTATTCCGGAAATTGGGAAAGTATTGAAGCTGATCGTGGACGAGGTAAAAGGATTGGACTTGATAGCAACCGGTTCATCGGCATTTGACCTCTCAAATTTATTGGGTGAACCTCTGACAGGAAGAAAATTTCACTTCGACCTTTTTCCATTTTCACAAGGTGAACTAAGTGCGCAGGAAAGCAGGATCGAAACTTATCAACGGCTGGATGAAAGACTTGTATTTGGCACCTATCCGGAAGTTGCTTTGATGAGTGATTTTGAGTCAAAAAAGGAATACTTGAATGAAATTGTCAAATCCTACCTGCTCAAGGATATTCTGGCATTTGAGCGGATCAAGAATCCGGTGCTGCTCAACAAACTCCTTCAATTGCTCGCCTATCAGGTTGGAAGCGAAGTTTCACTGGAAGAGCTGGCCCGGCAATTGGGTGTTCATCGTGCTACTGTTGAAAGGTACCTGGATCTGTTATCGAAAGTCTTTGTCATATTTCAGGTAGGGGGTTACAGCTCAAACCTGCGCAAGGAGGTCGTCAAATCTTCCAAATGGTACTTTTATGACAATGGCATCAGGAACGCCGTGATTGGAGATTATTCTTTGTTTCATACCCGCAGAGATCAGGGGCAGTTGTGGGAGAATTATCTCTTTTCCGAAAGGGTCAAACGCAACAGCTATCTCGGATTGCGGGCTGATATTTTCTTTTGGCGGACTTATGACCAGCAGGAAATTGACATGATCGAAAGAAAGGATGGGCAATTGGCTGCTTTCGAATTCAAATTGACGAAGAAAAAAGATAAGCCTCCCCTATTCTTTGCAAGAAATTACCCGGATGTTCCATTTCAGGTCGTAACGAGGGAAAACTACTTGGACTTCATTCTGTAGCCAATTGTATGAAGCAATCAATCTTTTACGAGCTGCTTTCCATGTATTGGAAATGAGAAGGCTGCGAAGAGCAGGGTGTGTTTATGCGTAAAAAACGTTAATTCCGACAGTTGACTAGCGGAATTCACGTAAATTCCGATAGTCAACTGCTGGAATTAACGTTTTTCGAAGAAGTGCAGCTTGCTCATCGCATCAGGTGCACACCTCCTTCCCGGAATACCTCGCCCGTTTCGCCGGCGCAGTTTTGCAGGGTGTAGCGAATGTACCAGACAAACACGGCCGGGTCCATCACTTTGCCTTTGAAGGTGCCGTCCCAACAGCCGTCTATTTCTGTCGTCTCAAAAATGAGGTCACCCCACCGGTCGAAGATTTTCATTTCATAAGCAAGCACCTCCAGGCCGGGTTCCACATGGCCCCGGAAGCAGTCGTTGATGCCATCGTTGTTGGGCGAGAAGGCATTGGGCACGTAGACCAGGGCAAACTCGCCGTCTTTGTCCTCCAGCGCCACCACAACACTGTCCACGAGGGTCTCACATGCATTGCTGACGCTGAAATAATAGGTGCCCGGAGTATCCACCAGCCTGAACTGTTCGGTGGTGCCATCCTGCCAGGTGAAAGTGTAGGGCAGTGGGCTGGCCACCACCGGTTGCATGGGCAGGTTGTCGCCACAGTTCATGAACAGATCCGGGGCTTCCACGCTCATGGGGCCGATGGTGGGCAGGGTGGTGGTCTGCTGGCTTTCGCAGCCCTCGCTGTTTGCGACGAAAACCGTGTAAGTGCCACCGGTCAGGCCTTTGAAAACCGGAAAGTCCATCCAGTCAATACCATCGAGGGAGTAAGACCAGGGAGGAGTTCCTCCGGAAACATTCACCACCTCGATGGTGGCATCGGTATCGTTCCAGCAAACGGTGTCGCTCAGCAGGTCGAAGCCGGGCGCAGGCACGCTGGCCACGGCTACGGTTACCACGGAGTCGCAGCCGAACTGGTTGGTAAAGGTAAATGTCTGTTCACTGCCTGCCGGTAGCAACTGGCCGTTGTAAAGGACGCTTTCACCCTCGCAGGCTGACAGTTGTTCAAAAGTGCTGTCAACGGGCAAGGGATTAACTGTAAGAATGGTGCTGTCAAGGCAGCCGTATGAATTGATACTGGTGAAAACCATTGTTTGCCCAGGATATACAGGTTGTCCGTTGTAGTCGTAATAGCTGTTTTCACAGGCCACAGCATCAGCGATAAAGACAGTGTGAGGGAATGCAACCACACTGACCTGCACCAATGAATCGCAGCCCTGACTACTGGTCAGGGTGAATGTGACCACCTCGCCCGGATACAGGTACTGGCCATTGTATTGCACACTGTCTTCCGAACAGACGGACAGTTCCGTCATGGTGGTATCAACGCCCAATTCCAAAACATCGATGATCACCAATGAATCGCAGCCCTGGTAGTTGGTGAAAAACAAGGTGTCGGTTTCGCCGGCAGGGATGGTCAAGCCCTGATAGGTTGCCGAATCTCCCGGACAGGCACTCAGGTTGACCATGGATTCAGATGGCGGCAGCGGGTCCACATTCACGGTGAGCAGGGAGTCGCATCCCAGGTAATTGGTTAGCGTGATGGTAGCGGATTGCCCAACTGGTATGTCCACACCCATGAAACTCACCGTGTCGCCCTCGCATCTGGTCAACGTTGTGGAACCGGTGGTCGGCAACAACGGGTCAACAGTTACGGTGAGCAGGGAGTCGCATCCCAGGTAATTGGTCAGTGTGAGGGTTTCCGACTGTCCGGCGGGGATGTCCACACCCATGAAATTCACCGTGTCGCCCTCACAGGCGGTCAGGGTCAGGCTGCCGGAGGAGGAAGGAATGGGCGTTACCGAAACGGAGATCACCGAATCGCAGCCGGCGGCGTTGGCCATGGTGATGGTGCCTGTTTGGCCGGCCGGCCAGTTGATGCCCATGTACATGACCGAATCGCCCTGGCAGGCGCTCAGCGTTACGGAACTGGAGGTGTTCAGCAATTCATCCACCGTAACGACGACCAGCGAGTCGCAACCCTCCACATTGGTCAGGGTGACGGTGTCCTGCGTCCCGGCCGGAATGCCAATGCCCTGGTAAAAAGCGCTGTCGCCTTCGCAGGCACTGAGGTTTATCGAAGCAAAGGTCGGCTGGCAAACCTTCGTCAACAGGAAGTCCACCTGTTCCTGAACATCGCAGCCGATGAGGTCCACGTTGCCTTCGAAAATGATGGGGATGTAGCCCGCCGGCAGGTTTGCCGTGTCAACGGCGACGTAATAAGATTGGGCACCGATGGGCCCGAAAACGTAATTGCCCGAAGGCAATGAAATCATGGTGTCCAGCGGGCTGCCGCCGGAAATGAGCACCACGGGAATGCCGGGCAGCAGCGTATCGGCCGGATCGATGACGTTGTTCCCGTTCACATCGTACCAGACATCGCCCAGCACCTCCCCAAAGCCGGGTTGCAGGTCCAGCGTCAGCGGCTCTGAGGTGGAGGTGCAGCCGAAGATGTCGGTCATCACCACCTGGTAGGTTCCGCTCTGGTCGAACACGGGATTGGCCAGGGTGCCGTTGGGTGCTGGTATGGGGTTGCCGTCTAAAAGCCATTGGTAACTGGCCACATTGGGGATGGGCGGCAGGCACATGGTGTCCGGATCGCAGCGGGTGTGGCAGCCGCCCGGCACCAGGTCGGGGTCGGGAGCATTATGCAGGCTGATGATGTTGCTGCGGGTGCTGCAACCAAAGCTGTTGGTAGCTTCCACAAAGTAGTCGCCTCCGGCAACGACGCTGATGTCGGTGGTCGTTTCGCCGGTGTTCCATTGGTAGATCAGGCTTGGGTCCGGGCTGTCCACGCTCAGGGTGGCAGTGGTATTCTCGCAGATGAAACCCGACGGCACCGAAGTGATGGCCACATCCGGGTTGGGGTTCACGGTAACCGTGAATGGCCCTTCCACGCTGGTGCAACCGGTCACCAGGTCGGTCACCGTCACCGAGAAGTTGTGGGTGCCAATCGGCAGGAGGTTGCCTTTGTCGCTGGTGTAATCCACCTGGCTGCCCAGGCTTCCATCGCTCCAGGTATAGCTGTAGCTCAATTGCCCGAAGGCAAACAGCGTGACATCGTCGCCGTCACAAACGCTGAGGCTGCCTTCGTGAAAGGCCACCGGCTGCCCGAATTCGTTGTATTCCACGGCCTTCAGAATGGCGTTGGGTTCAGGGGTGACTTCCACTACGAAGGGCGGCGGGTTGTAGGTGCAGCCTTCCAGGGTGGTCACGGTCACATCAAAGACGCCGCTTTCGTTCACGGTGATTTGTTCCGTCGGAAAACCGTTGGACCACAGCCAGATTTGCCCGCCGGAGGGAGCCGTCAAAATGGTTTGGTCGCCTTCGCAAATGGGCGGTGGCGGGTTGGCCGTGATGTTGCCGGTCAGTGTGTTTGGCGTTACGGTGAACATTTCCGTATAGCTGTCGGAGCATCCGGCGATGGTGGTGGCCGTGAGGGTAATGTTGTAATTGCCGTCGGTAGCGAAGGAGTGAAAGGACACTAAAGCCGTGGAACTATTGGCTGAACCAGAAGCCGGATCACCAAAATCCCACTCCACTTCCGCCACATTTTGCGAAACGACAGCCGAAAAGGGAATGGCGGTGTCCTCGCAAGTTTCAATGGGCATGTCAATCGACAGCGTGGGCAGTGGTTTCACCTCGATGGTTTTCGTCACGGAAGTCTGGCAGCCCCCTGCCATGGTGATGGTCAGCGTCACGTCGTAATTGCCCGGGGCAGGGTAAACGTGGGAGGGGTTCTGGGCGGTGGAGAAATTGGCAGCGCCGCTGCCGGGATCGCCAAAATCCCAGCTCCAGCCCGTGATGGTTTCTCCGGCCACGAATTGTGAGTTGTCTTCGAAAAGGGTTGGGGCCATCGGGCAGGCGCTGGCCACCGTAAAGTCAGCAACGGCGGGGATGACCAGGTCTTTGAAAACCCCAATCTGGCAAGTGCCGCCACCAGCCGCATTCACCTCGCCGATCAAAATGACCGTGTAGTACCCCGGCCCGCTGAAGACGTGCGAAGGCTCAAAGTCCGTAGAGCTGTTGTTGAGGCCGGAAGCCGGATCGTCGAAGAGCCAGGTGAAGCTGCCCGGCACATAGTTGGTTGAAAGGTTGTCGAAGAAAATAGAGTCGCAATCAGCCGTTGCGATGGGATTGAAATCTACGGTGCCTGCAGGCGTACAGCTTGGGAGTGGCGGTCCTCCTCCGGCACCGTAACACAAGCCTCCCACACAGGTGCCGCCAATCGCTTCGCAATCCACCAGTTCCAGTTGGTTGGAGGTGGCCGTGCAGCCGTTGGCGTCGGTCACCACCACCCAATAGAAGCCGGGGCTGTTGGTGGAATAGGTCGGGTTGTTGCCACCTACCGGGCTGCCGTCCTGAAACCACTGGTAGCTCATGCCGCTCTGGCTGGTGGCGTATATGGTGGCTGCCGGCCCCCCGCTGCAAAGTGCGTAATAGGAGGGCGTGGAAATACTGATCGTCGGGTTTGGGTTTTCTTCGATGAAAAAGGTGGTGTCGCCCATGCAGCCATTGGCGTCGGTCACTTCCACCTCATAGTAGCCTCCGGCAATGTCAACGCTGGGTGTCAGGCCGATAGAGTTGCCTTGTTCGTCTTTCCAGAAATAGGTGGCAAATGGCTGGGTGGTGGTCACTGTTACTGTTTGCCCTGCACAAACGCTGCCGGCGGTCACTTCCGGTTGGGGCAGTGGCAGCACATCCACCGCAAAGCTGCGGGTGTTGCCGCAGATGGTCACCGAAACGGTGGCGGCCCCGGGCTGGTTCCACTGGATGGAAACAGCTTCGGTGCCCTGACCGGCCACAAAACTCCCCGCACCCGCAGGGCTGATGCTCCACTGGTAGTCGATGTTTTCAAATGTGGGTACCAGGTAGGCTGTTTGTTCATAAAGGCAGACTTCCGGTTCACCGATGATGCCAAAGTCCGGTATCAAATCAACGGGTATGGAGAGCGTGTCTGAAACACAGCCCAGGCCGGTGGTGGCCACCTGTGCCACGGCCAGGGTGTACGGGCCGGAAGCGCCCCAGCTCACCACCACGGGGTTGCCGTTTATCGTCTGAATGTTTGTGCCGCTGTAAGCCGTCCAGGTGTAGTCGTTGGCGTTGTTGCCGGAGGCGAGGTAAGTATAAGAAGTGCCGGGGCATATTTCCGTGGCACCGGTGATGCCCAGCGGTTTGGCAGGCAGGGCCAGCACTTTTACGAAGATGTCGTAGCGGTCGTTGCAGAATCCGGGGCCGGCCGGTTCGGCCCTGACGGTGTAGGTGCCGGGCGTAAAGTTGAACGGGATGGAAACCGAAGTTGCCGCTCCTCCCGATGCCCAGACCTGCGTGCCGCTGGCGTCCAGCACCTGCCAGTTGCTGCTCATTGGAAAGCCGGTCAGGGCATTGCGACTGGTGAAAGCACCCGTGGCATTCCGACACACTTCGATGGGACCCTGCACGAAAAATTCCGGAACGATGTCCACCTCCAGCGTGTCACGGCCGCCGCAACCCAGGTAGCAGTTTTCAAACTCCACGATGACCAGTTGGGGATTGCCCTGATTGGCGTCTCCATACCAGGAGACGGTGATGCGGTCGGTGCCTTGCCCGTCCAGGATGAGGCCGCTGCCCACCACGCTCCAGTTGATGGCCGTGCCGTGGAAGTCGGGGATGTAGTACTCCTCCTCGCTGTCCTGGCAGACCTGGTCGTCGCCCTGTATTTCGGTGAGGTCGGAAACGATGGGAATGGGCACCTCGTTCGGCGTTGTACACACCGAGCCGGAGCAGCCGCTCACACTCAGGCTCACCAGGCCTTCCGGCCCCTGGTTCCACAATACGGTGACGTAGTTGTCGGTGGGGCCGCCACCGTCCAGCACCGAGCCGTTGCCGCTGATGCTCCAGTTGTAAGTGCCGCACATGGCATCGGTGCTGTAAGTCACGCTTTCGCCTTCGCAAACGGTGCCGGTGCACATGATTTCCGGAACGGCAGCCGGCAAAACATTGACGTCCAGGTAGCTGGTGTCGGCGCAAAAACAGCTGTTGCGGGCAATGAGCATGACCTGGTACATGCCCGGTGTGTCATAGGTCTGGCTGGGGCTGAACTGTGCGGAGGTGTTGCCGTTGCCGAAGTACCAGGCATAGCTGGTGGCGTATTGGCTCAGGTTGTTGAAATAGATGGTCTGCCCCTGGCAAATTTCCACGGTGCCGTTGGCCGCCGCCGGTGTGCTGCCGATTTGGGCTTCCGGTTCCGGCAGAATGTCCACGCAAAGCTCGTCGGAGCCATTGCACGAAGCCGGGCACCAGATCTGGAAGGATTGCTCGGCTGTGCAGCCCAGTGCATCGGTGATGGTGGCGGTGTAAATTCCCGGGCAGAGGCCCTGAATGGCGTAACCTGTGGCACCGTTGTTCCATTGAACGGTGTATTGCACCTGGCTGCCGCCAGTAGGCTGGATCTGGATGACCCCATCGCAGGCATCACAACTGGAGGCATGGGCAAATTCCACCGGGAAGGCGTTGGCCCAGCAATCGGTGTCATTGACGAAGATGTCGAAGTTGCAGGTCGCCAGAATATCGCCATTTTGCCCGGTTACACTGACCGTATAGCTGCCTGCAACGAGGTTCGCAATCGACCAGTGGAAAGAGCCGGAGCCGGTGTTGGTGTAGATCGTTCCTGTGGGGCCGCTCACGGTGATGGTCACCGTACCCGGTGCATCCAGAATGTCCACAAAGCCGGTGCCCGATGCCCCGCCGGGATTGGAAAAGTCAATGGCTTCCTGTCCGCAAAACAGCTGCATGGGCGGCGAGCCGGCCACTCCCGCAGAGGCATTCACGATGACCTTGCCCTGCCCGGGGCCACCCCAGTCCACGGTGATCTGGGTGCCGTTTATTTCATAGTCGGCTGCGCCAATGACCGTCCAGACCAGGCTGTCGGAAGGAGAAACGCCGGTAGCCTGGTAGGTAGCCGTGCTGTTGGCGCACACCTGGTCGCAGGCCGACAGGCTGTCAGGGCAAAGTGCAGAAAGGGAGATGATCTCTGGTTGCAGCTGGCTGACCACCTCCACAAAAATCAAAGTGTCAATAAACTGGTTGGGCTCGATCTGGGCCACTACTGAAATGAAGTATTCCCCCTCTTGTTGAGGACAAAAAACGAATGGGTTTTGTGTGGAAGTAGTAGCGCCGTTCACATCCCAGCTCACCGTGACAATGTTGCTGTTGGAATCCACCTCGAGGGTGTAAAAGCCGCATTCCGAAACGCATAACTCACTGGGGCCGGAGAGCTGGAACTGGAAGTTCTGGCTATTGATGGCTGAGGAAAAACAGGACAGGATGGCTGCAATGGCAATCAGTCTGAGATGAGGTACTTTCATGAGATTGTCGTGGAGGTTTGTAATCGGTTTTTTACTGAAGGACCAAACAGGGCAGGATGTCTTTCAAAAATTGGCAACGCTAAGCTAAGGGATGCAGGGCGGAAAAAGAAAGGGGGGAGGGAATTTGCTGATTGCCTGAAAACTCATCAAATGGAGGCTTTGCGATGTGATTGCGCTGAATGATAGGTGTGGAGACCATATATACCCAAAACGCAATGGATTGGGATTCGGAATCCGGAGCCAAGCTCCCAACTCCTCCTGGAGTTTTAAGGCTGGAAATCCCCCAAACTACTTCGACTTGGGTGTAATTATTCTGAAAATGAAATCCCAGCAAATAGCGCGCTCATCTCTTCAAAGCCTCAATAAACCTGGCCTTAAGATTTTCCGGCAGTTCATCGAGGTCATCAATGGTGAGCAAACCGTCAATGAGTTGTTCTAACAGAACAGTGGCATATCCCGACGGACGCAGGTAATCATATCGCTCAGCGATGTGCTTGTCGAAATCAAGTATAGTATTATAAAGCAAGTGGTAGTGTTCCTGGTGGTCGCCTGGTTTATTTTGACGCCAACCCTGAATTACAGCTTCCGCTTTTTCAAGGCCTTGCGCAAATTCCCGCTGCATGCCTTTTGCAATGATACTGCGAAGGATTTTTCTTTCTTTTTTTGATAATTCCATAGCAATGATTGATGGAGTATTCGATAGACCCTAAGGACAACCAGTCAATAGGTATCACCAAAGTTAAACGGTCTTGAAGAAACAAGCCTTCCGTATCTGTATGTTGTACTTGCAGGAAGTATCAAACCAATGCCGTTAGCCATATCTAAGCCGTCTCAATAGCTGTCACTTTCTCCAGTCCCAGCTCCTTGATACTGATTGCCCGCATTCCCAACCAAATGTCAGGAATGGGGGCAATCTCCCGATTATCCGCCAAGTGATGGAAATTTAAACAGGCTCTTTATAGCTTCCGGTAATGTCTACACTGGGCGTGATGGCAATGAAATTGCCCTGCACGTCTTTCCTGAAATAATAATAAAAAAAAAGATGGAGCTGTTAAAAAACATTTTTCGGTTCGAGCTTGGCAACCAATGATATTGTAAACCCTTCCGCCCTTCGATAATCTTCCTCAATCCATCTTCACAAAATCCTTCAGCACTTGGCCATGGGTAGTTCCGATTTCCACCGTGTACCGGCCCGGTGGGAGCGTGCGGATCGGTAGGGGTGCTTCTCCTCGTTCCAAAACCAGCTGCCCACGGGAATTGAAAACCCGTATGGAGATGATCGGGTAGGGACTGGTGATGTTGAGGGTGTGCGATGCCGGATTCGGGAAGAGGGAGACGTCGATGGCGGGCAGTTGGCCGGTGGTGTTTACTACCAGTTCCCCGCCGGATTTCACCAATGTCAGGTCTTCGGAAAGCCGGATGGTATCGGTTAGGATGTTTCCATTGCCGCAGTCGATGGTTACTTCGTAAAGGCCTTTGAAGCCGCGGGTGCTCCATTCACCGTTGGTGTTGGAGAGTCCGTTTTCGGTGGTCCACCACTCGTTGAAAACGAGGTCGATGAAGGCCTGCCCTGCGGGCTTGAGGCTCCAGTCCTGGTAAAACAGCGGCGCGTTGCTGTGCCAGTGGGCACCGTCCCAGAAGCCCCACATCAGGAAGCCATCCACGCTCGGATGGCTGAAGACCATGGTGAGGAAATCCCGCAGGTAGGTGGCGGCCAGGGTGTCGTCCATGGCGGGGTCGGTGTCGTATTCGGTGATGCGGGCCTTTTTGCCGAAGGAGGTGTGGAAGTCATCGAGCACGGTTTGCACGTCGTAAATGGAAGTGGGGAACAAGCCGATGTGGCCCTGGAAGCCGATGCCGTCGAGGGCTGCGCCGGCGTCGATCAGTTCCTGGATGAACTGTTTGTAGCGGTGGTAGAGTTCACCACCGGTGTTGCCCTGGCCGATGGTGATGTAGTCGTTGATCCAGAGGCCGGTGGCGGGGTCTTCCTCGGCCAGTTTTTGAAAGGTTTCTACGTAAATCTCCCGGCCGGTGGGGTAGCCCGGTTTGCCCGCCAGGGCGAACTCGAGGCTCCTGTTGGTGGTGATTTCATTGAGCACGTCCCAGTCTTCGATATTTCCCTCGATACCCGGGAAATGCGTCACTTCTTCGATGTGGCTGAACAGCCTGTTTTTGATGTAGGCGGGATCGTCCTGGTTGTCGTAAAGGTCAGGGGGCAGGTGTTGCCAGCCCGGCCACAGGATGTTGTGGCCCCGCACCCTGATGCCTTTGCTGACCAGCCACTCGGTGGCGTTGGCGGTTTCGGAGGGTGTGCCGACCCAGCCCTGTTCCCAGGCGGGCCATTTGAGGGCGTTTTCGTACACCACCATGTTGAAGCCGTGGCCCTGCCCGTCGAGGTTCAGGATCTTTTCTTCGTAAACGGGATCGTACCAACCGTTGCCGGCCAGCCGGCGAGGAGTTACGGCGGAGCCAAAGGCGAATTCATGCTGCAACATTTTCAGGGAAATGGCCGCACCGGAAATTGGCAGGCCCTGGTCGTCCACCACTTTCAAGGTGAGGGTGGCTTTGCGCAGCGAGTCGATGCGTGCGGCGGCTTCGGCACGCCAGGGGGCATCGGGTTCCCAGCCTCCGTAGAACTCGTTGTAGAGCTTGGAGGGCAGTTCTTCAGCGCTGATTCCCTGGCCATAGTTGAGCATGGCCAGCCCGCCGGCTTCGATGGTCTGGGCTTGCCAGGCAAGGTGTAGGCCGGCATTGAGGCTACCAATCGGATAATTCTTGCCAGACTCGAATGGGATGAGGTACATCCGCCATTCATCGGGCAATTCGGCCGTCAGGTAGGCCTCTTTTTCGAAAGTCGTTCCGTCTTCAACGAATATGCTAACCTTTCCCTGTGCATCTGGTGAGCGCAGGTAAATGACGAGCAGACAGGCGTCGCCGGCGTCGATCTGGGCTGTATTGGATATGCCAAAGCCGGCATTCCATTGGTTGGCGCCGGCCTGTGGAATATCGAAGGTGATTTTTCTGCTGAAATCCAGGCCGCTGACCGTCTCCTCCGTTGCGGTGAGTCCGTAGGTCCAGGCCGCTGCGATGGTGGCCTGTTCGGTATTGGGCATTGCCCAGGTGCTGGCAGGCAAGCCGTATTCATTCTGCAATCCGGCTTGCAGGTTGCTGTGGTAGGCGTCCTGGCCGATGAGAGTGAACCCCGTCAGGATGAGAAGGAGTGTAAAGAGGTTTTTCATGTTGCAGGATTGTGGAGGTTTTTGAGGCCTGAATTTATGCAAGTACAAAAGTCGACTTTCAGATTTACAAAAACGAGTGGGATTTACTCATCCATCTACCTGCTTCAAAAATCTCAGGTGTGCCTGCACCGCTCTGATTTCACCGTAGCCAATGTCATCGCCGAGCCGCGCTTTCAGTTCCGAATAACTGATCTCAGGGTTCTTCTCGATCACAGACTGGATGTGCTCTAGCGTTTTCTGATCGATGAGTTTGTGAACCGGCACGCGTCCTTTTTCAATGAAACCGGTCAGGTGGCCTAAAATCGTGCTGGGCTGCAGCCCCCTTTCCCGGGCGATTTCCGCTACCGTCAAGCCTTCTTCAAACAATCGCAAACTGTGCTCGCGGGTGTTCTCTGGTGGCGGAGCGGGGCTGAGCCCATTCTCCTCGCAAAAATCCATGACGATCTTCAGGACTTCCGGCCCGTATTCTTCGAAACGCTTTTTGCCAAAACCTTTTAGCTGACGGAGGTGCCTGGGGGTGATGGGTAAAAAACTGGCAATCTGGTTAATGACGGCAGCCGGCAATACATTGTTAGGTGCCGTGCCGGTCCGGTTGGCGGCAAGCTGGCGGTACTCCAGCAGGCGACGGTACAGGTCCGGGTGGGAAGCGTCGGTTGGCACCTGGTCTTCGCTTTCGTGGAGTTGCCGGCTGATTTTCCATTTTTCGAAGGCAATTTCAGCAGCAATGCGGGTCTGCAGGCAAGCCTGCACCGAGAAGCCCTCCGATGCCAGTTTTTCGAAGAGCATTTTCTTCGAGAACAACTGCCATTCGATTTCCTGCATTTGCTTGCGGGCGTTTTCGAGGACGGTCCTGTTGTCCGACACCAGGCGGATGTCCGCCGCAGCGGGCAGCAATTCGCCGCTGAGTACACTGGCGTACCAGCTTCCGGCTTTGCGCAGGCGTTCCTGAAGGGCGCTGTGCTCTTCAGGCATTTGCCCTTCGGTAAAATAGGATTGTTTCAACTGTTGACCGAAGGTGGCACTCGTCGCAAGCAGTTTGTCCGTTACCATTCCGGCGAGTGCGGAGAGCTGCTTGCCGGGGTCGCCGGTAAACGATCCACTGTGTTCCAGGAAGCTGCGATTCAGGGCCTCGATGGCATCCTTCAGGCGGCGGAAATCCAGCAATTCCAGGATAATTTTTTCCTGATACCTGGCCTGGTCCGAACGCAACTGCTCGGGGCTGGGGGCTTTGCGGGCAGATTCTTCGCTGAACGACTGCACCTTGGAGTCCGTGTGCAAACTCCTGCGGCGGATGGGCGTGCGCAGCACCACTCCCTCAAAAGTGCGGCAACGGCTCAGGGCCACATATACCTGACCGTGGGCAAAGGCCGCCTCGGCATCGATGATCACTTTGTCGAAGGTGAGTCCCTGGCTCTTGTGGATGGTTACGGCCCAGGCCAGCCTGAGCGGTATCTGCTCAAAGCTCCCGATGACCTCCTCTTTGATGGTGTTGGTGGCCGGGTCGTGTTCGTATTTGACGTTGTCCCAGACCAGTGGCGTGGCCGGAATTTCCTCGCTTTCACCGGGGCATTGTACATACACGCAGTCCTGTTCCAGGCGGGTTACATAACCGATCTTGCCGTTGAAGTAGCGCTTGTCGAAAGGCGAAGGGTCGTTCTTGATGAACATGACCTGGGCACCGGGTTTCAGTTCCAGTTCGGGATCGGCAGGGTAGGCGTGTTCGGGAAAATTCCCTTCGATTGTGGCCTTGTAGCGGGTTGTGGGGGCCTGGATTTTTGCCAGCCGCTGCTGATTGATGTCATCCGCAATGGCGTTGTGGGTGGTCAGGGTGATGTAGCCCTCGTCTGGCGCCGGTGTAAAGTCGGGCCGGTACCTGCTGTTCAGCATGTCGAAGACCTCATCATCGAAACAACCCTTGCGGATTTTATTGAGCAGCGAGATGAAATGTTCTTCCTGCTGCCGGTAAATGTGCTGGAGTTGGATGGGTACGAAACCCGCCTCCCGGAGGGCCCGGGAGCTGAAAAAGAAGGGTGTGTCGTAATGCCTGGACAGCAGTTCCCACTCGTCTTCTTTGACGATGGGCGGCAACTGGTGCAGGTCGCCGATGAGCAGCAGTTGCACGCCGCCAAAAGGGTAGGGGTTGCGGCGGTGGCGACGCAGGGCCTCGTCCACGGCATCGAGCATGTCGGCACGCACCATGCTGATTTCATCGATGATCAGCAGGTCCAGGTTGCGGATCATGGATAGCTTTCGCCGGGACATGCGGAAGCGGTTGCTTTCCTCCCGTTTTGCGCCGGGCAGGTGCAGCCCAAACGGCAACTGGAAAAAGGAGTGCAGCGTCATTCCGGCGGCGTTGATGGCCGCCACGCCGGTGGGGGCCAGCACCACGTGCCTTTTGAAAACCTCCTTGCGGATTTTGTGAAGAAAAGTTGTTTTGCCGGTGCCTGCTTTGCCAGTCAGAAATACGTTGCGGTCGGTGTATTTGACGTATGCTTCGGCAAGTTCGAGTTCAGGATTGCGTGATGTCTTCATCTTCGTTTGGTTCTCATAGTAAAAAAGCGGGATGACCAAAGTTAACATTGCTCTTCGAAAAATCTGCTTTTGCACCCGCTTCTTTCTGAAGAACCCGGCGCTGATGCAAACCGCATGCTGCAAATGGTTCCGGCTTCCGGAAAAATTCTTTGAGATGCGCCCTCCATTTAAAGTGTAATACCAGAAAGCAGGAAAGAAGCAACACCGGGTACAAGCTCCCGTTGCAAACGAGCCAGTATCCAAAAACCCGTAAAAACCAATTAAAAACCTCTAAAAACCCTCCTAATACCGGGCTTGCCGTACAGCACAATCATTCCTTACCGCCTCGCCGGTCAGCGTCCTCAACCCAATGCTTATACTTGCGTTTTCAATGCGAAAAAAAATTCAGGAAGGCCGCATGACCAACAAAGACTACAAAGCCCTGATGCCCACCTGGCCAAAAGAGCCGGGTGTTTACCGCTTTCTGGATGAAGAGGGACGGGTGCTGTATGTCGGCAAGGCCAAAAACCTGAAAAACCGCCTATCGTCCTATTTCAGCTCCGGCAAAAACCAGTCGTACAAAACGCGGGTAATGGTCAAGAATGCCAGCCGCATCGAGATGACCATCGTTGAGACGGAAACGGATGCGCTCCTGTTGGAAAACACCCTGATCAAACGCTTTCAGCCGCCGTACAACGTGATGCTGAAAGACGGCAAGAGCTACACCTACCTCTGCATCAAAAACGAGGCTTTTCCCAGGGTCTTCATTACCCGAAGGGTGATCAAAGACGGCTCCACTTACTTTGGGCCCTACACCTCCAAATGGCGCATAGAGATCATTCTGGACCTGATACGCACCCTGTTCCCGCTGCGCACCTGCCGGCTCAACCTTTCCGAAGCTTCTCTTCAGAAAAATAGGGGCAAGGGCGATTACAAAAAGTGCCTGGAGTACGACATCAAAAACTGCAACGCCCCCTGTGAAGGCTGGGAAACGGCCGAAGAATACAACGAGCGCATCGAGCAGATCAAAAACATCCTTCGGGGAAATTTCGGGCCCGTGAAGCGCCACTTCCAGCAGAAGATGCTGGAGCACGCCGAGAACATGGCCTTCGAAAAAGCCCAGGCCATCAAAGAAAAACTGGTAGCCCTGGAGGACTACCAGGGCAAGAGCACCGTGGTGAGCACCACCATCCGGGATGTGGATGTGTTTTCCATTGCTTCCGACGACAAACACGCCTACGTCAACTACATCAAGGTGGTGAACGGCGCCATCATCAACACCTACACCCAGGAGCTGGTGAAAAACCTCGACGACGATGAGACAGACCTGCTCAGTTTCGTCATTCCCGAGTTGCGGGAGCGCTTCAACAGCATCGCTCCGGAAATCATCGTACCCTTCGAGGTGGAACTGGCCGAGAAAGACCTGACCCTGACCATTCCGAAAATTGGCGATAAAAAGAAACTGCTGGAACTGAGCGAGAAAAACGTCGATTTTTTCCTTCGGCAAAAGCAAAGGGAGCGCATCAACAAATCGAACAAGCAAACCAGCGCCGAACGCATTCTGCGCACCCTGCAGCAGGACCTGCACATGGACACTGTGCCCCTGCACATCGAATGCTTCGACAACTCCAACATGCAGGGGAGTTTTCCGGTATCGTCCTGCGTGGTGTTCAAAAACGCCAAGCCCTCCAAATCGGACTACCGCCATTACAACGTAAAGACCGTCAAAGGCCCCAACGACTTTGCCAGCATGGAAGAGGTGGTGTATCGCCGCTACCGGCGCCTGCTGGAGGAGGAGCAGTCGCTGCCGCAACTCATCATCATAGACGGCGGCAAGGGCCAGCTCAGTGCAGCCGTAAAAAGCCTTGAAAAGCTGGGCATCAGCGACAAGGTAACCGTCATCGGCATCGCCAAAAGGCTGGAGGAAATCTTCTTCCCCAACGATCCGGTACCGCTCTACATCAACAAGAAGTCCGAATCGCTGAAACTGATCCAGCAGGCCCGCAACGAAGCCCACCGCTTCGCCATCACCTTTCACCGCAACCAGCGCTCAAAGGACTTCACCCGCACCGAACTGCTCGACATCCCCGGCATCGGCGAAAAAACCGCCGCCAAATTGCTGAAGCACTTCGGCTCCGTCAAAAAAGTGCGGGAAGCCTCTGCCGAAGAACTCGCCAAAGTGCTGAATGCAAGCGCTGTGAAGAAGGTGATGGGGTATTTTGGTGCCCAGTGAGCTGAAGTTCAATCGTTGAAGGCTGAAAGGTGAGCAACCTATCCATTGAAATGACAACTATACACAAGTCGAAGTAGTTTGGGGAAATCCACGTCTTAAACTTCAGCAGGGGTTGAGAGTTTGGTCCCGAAAGCTTTCGGGATCGCCGCCCAAACCACTTCGTTTTAAGTATATTCTCAGACGAAAAGTATTACTTTTAAGCATCCTTTATCAATAAGGGTGTGAATTAACATTTGGCCATTAGGTCTATGAACATGAAAAGCATCGAAATCAACAATAAGCTAATAGAAGCATACCTGGCGTTTTTCAGAAATCTCCACCCGGATATTCGCCTGGAACTCATCGCTCGTTTATCCAGGTCGCTGCAAAAAAGCAGTGAATAAGAAAACAATGACTATCTCAGGCTTTTTGGTGCCTTGAAAAACGAGGAAACTGCTGAAGAGTTAATCAGTAGAATCAGGTCTTCTCGCCACTTTGAACGTCAAATAGAGAGTTTTTGATGGACTACTTACTGGATACCAATTTTTGTTAAATTCCAGTTTTATTCACTGTCAGGCTTTGAATGAGCCATTGATGCACCCTCAGTCCCTTCCCACCCTTGTCCTCCATCTTCCAAACCAGCATTCTGTAAACTGCTTTGCCATTGGCATTCAGGCCATTGTTCTATCTTGCGGCCCGTTTGGAATGCAGCCTGACAAAGGCACAACCGAATTTACAAGTATTACCCGATGAATCTAAAGACCATATTGCGCAGTTTACCGGCGCTTTCAATAGCCATTACGGGCATTTCATTAGTGTTTTCGTTGAGCTCCTGCGAGCCGCCTGACGAGCTGAGTACGGACGTCAATGTTTACACGGAAGAGATCGTCTTTACCAGTGGAGAATCGGCCATCATGACCGGCCGGGTGCTGGCGCAGGGGGCAGTCCAGGTGACCGATCATGGTTTCCACATCGACACCACCGATGCTTTCCTGAACCCCATCGTCATTTCGCTGGGTGAGCGGAACATTCCGGGGCGCTTCGTTGGGGAGGTGCACCAGCTGAACATCCGCAACAACTATTACTGCCGGGCCTTTCTGGTTGAAAACGGCGAGACGAAAACGGGCAATGTGCTCAGCTTCTCCACGGTGTCGCCACAGGTGCTCGATTTTTCTCCGAAGGAAGGCATTTCCGGAACGCCAATCACCATCGAAGGAGTGAACCTGACGGCAGATACCAAGATCTTGTGGAACGACCTGGTGCTGACGCCGCAGGAAGTCATCGCCGAAGCGCTGCTGCCTTTCAACGCTCCTGCCCTGGCCGATGACCCTACGATTACCATCAGGGTGGTTGCTCAGGGTGATACCCTTACCTTGCCGGAACCCTTTGAATACATCATTGGCACCTGGACGCAACTGGCCGAACTCGACGACAACGAGCGCAACCAGCGCCACATCTATTTTGAAGACGGGGACAACTTCGTGTACGGGCTGGGCATAGGCATGGGACACATGACCAATGCCCTGCACTCCATGAGTAAGAGTACCTACCAGCGCAGCACTTACTTCCTGCCTTCTTCACCAACGGAAGGAGCCTTCTTCAGTAATGGCTATTTCGGCGGCGGCAGCCTGCAAAAGGTCACATCGCCGGTCTTGCAGCTCGATGTCAGCAAGGAGTTCTGGCATTTTTCCAACGGCAATTTCACGAAGCTGGCCGATGTGCCGGTGGAGCTGTACAAAGCGGCTGCCATCGAAAACAACGGCAAAGTTTACGTCTATGGCGGTGAGCGCCCCGACCGCAGCCGCAACCAGTTGATCTGGGTGTATGACGAGGGCAGTGACAGCTGGGATTTTCTCAATCCGGCGCCTTTCTCTCCACTGGGCTCACTTCCGCATTTTCGCATTGGCAATTACCACTACTTCATTACCGAAGACGGGCAGACCTGGCGCCACGACCCAACCGCAGACAGTTGGCAGCGCCTTGCCGATTATCCCGGGCAGATCGATGAATACGGTGTAGCCCTCGTACTGGATGGCAATGCCTACGTGGGTATGCAGGGCGCCAGCCGGAAGCTGTATGTGTACCGCCCCGGCTCCGACACCTGGCGCACCAAAGCCGGTTTTCTGGAAATGAACCCATTTTATACCATTGGCGGCTGGGCCGCCGACGGGCATGTCTATGTCATCAGAATGCAGAGCGTGGGTGATACCAACCGCCTCCTCTGGCAACTGGACCCCGAAGCCTTTTAAAACCTTCTGTGATCACCCAAGCTGAATTAGCAATGAGCTGTATAAACATGTCGAGCTTGAAAATTTTATTCTCTGCGGCCCTTCTGTTCCTTGTTTCTTTTGCCTTCGGGCAAAAAAAGATCGGGGAGCCGGTCAATGGCAAGGGGCCTTTTGAACTGACGGTCATCGTTGAAGATGGCGACAACCGCAAGCCACTCGAAAGTGCTTCCGTGCTGTTGGAAGAACTGGGCAGCGGCGATATCACCGATGAAAATGGTCGCGTCAGGATTTTACTCGAGCCGGGCAATTACACCCTCATGGTGAGCTACCTCGGCTTTGAGACCCTGCGTCAGCCCATCATTTTCCAGGGACCCGGTGTTTTGCGGGCCCGGCTGGCTTCCTCGGCACAAACCATGGAGGAAGTGGTGGTGCAGGCCAATGCCGACCGCAACGTGAAAAGCACCGACCTGGGCCGCCAGGTAATGAGCATCGAAACGATAGAAGCCTTGCCTCCTTTTGTTGGCGAAGCCGACATTCTGAAGTCCATCACCCTGCTGCCAGGGGTGAGTGTGGTGGGTGAAGCCAGCGCCGGATTCAACGTGCGGGGCAGCAGCGCCGACCAAAACCTCATACTGCTGGGCGGCGCTCCGCTTTACAATCCCTCCCACCTGTTCGGCTATTTCTCTGCTTTCAACACCGACCTCATTCAGAGTGTGGACATCTACAAAGGGGGCATTCCGGCCAACTACGGTGGTCGTGCCGCTTCCATCATCGACCTGCGCTTCAAACGGGGCAACCAGGAAAACTGGGAAGGAAAAGCTTCGCTGGGGCTGGTTTCTGCCAAGGTCTCTGCCGGTGGCCCCGTGTTTACCGACAAGCTGACCATCATGGCTGCCGGCCGCGCTTCCTACAGCAACTGGATCCTCAAACAAGTCAAAGACCCCGATATCGCCAACAGCAGCGCCAGCTTTTACGACCTCAACGCCATCGTGGACTACGACATCACCGAAGATTTCAGCCTCCGCTACACCTTTTACCGCAGTGCCGATGACTTCCAACTGGTGAGCGATACCACTTTCAACTGGAGCAACCAGAACCACACCCTGTCACTACAGAAGTCCTTCAACGGAAAGCTGCAACTGACCCTTTTGGGCGTCATGGCCGGATACGAAAACGCCATTCTCGACGAATCACCCTTCAGCAGTTTTGAGCTGAGCTCGAAGATCGAGGACAAAGGCCTGAACTTCGGTGCCAAATACTTCGTCAAAGAAGGCCACGACATCGGCATCGGTGTTCAGACGAAAAGCCTTACCATCTTTCCGGGTGAGATCATCAGTACCAATCCGGAGTTTCCCATTGATCCTTTCAAAGTGGACACCGAAAACGCCACCGAGTCCGGCATCTACCTGCAACACAATTTTGAGCTGGGACGCTGGATAGGCATCTCCTACGGGCTTCGCTACAACCGCTTCCGACTGCTGGGCGCTGCCTCCATCCCCGTTTACGACGAACTTTTGCCGAGGGCAGAAGAAAACATCGTCTCGTTTACGGAATACGGCGACGGTGAAGTGGTAAAAGAGTACACGGGCTTTGAGCCGAGGGCGGCCCTGCGCCTGTCCCTGGGTGAAAACACCTCCGTAAAACTGGGCTACAACCGCATGTACCAGTACATCCACCTGATTTCCAATACCACCACCATCGCCCCAACCGATGTGTGGAAGCTTTCCGACCCCTACATCAAACCGCAAAAGGTGGAGCAGTATTCAGGGGGTATCTTCCGCAACTTCGCCAACAACAGCCTGGAGGCCTCCGTGGAAGTCTTTTACAAAGACATCGAAAACCTGATCGATTACAAAGACGGGGCTACCCTCCTGCTCAACAACAACCTGGAGTCTGACCTGCTCAGCGGCAAGGGGTATGCCTATGGACTGGAGCTTTACCTGGAAAAGAAAACCGGCGACCTTACCGGCTGGATCAGCTACACCTACTCCCGCTCCAGGCGCCGCATCATTGGCTCCTTCCCCGAAGAGATCATCAACAGAGGTGAGTGGTATCCGGCCAACTACGACAAGCCGCACATCCTGTCTTTCGTCGGAAACTACAAACTGAGCAAACGCAGCCGCCTGTCGGCCATTTTCACGTACAGCACCGGGCGGCCTGTTTCTTATCCTTCGGCAAAATTCAACTACTTCAACGGCGAGAACATCGCTTACTACGACCAGCGAAACGCCTTCAGGGTGCCGGCATACCACCGCCTGGACCTCAGCCTGACCATTGACCTCAACCACCAGAAGAAATGGCTGGCCGGCGATCTGGTCTTCTCTGTGTACAATGCCTACGGCCGAAAAAATGCCTTCTCGGTATTTTTTGACGATGTGCCCGGCTCACCACCACAAGCCTTCAGGCTGTCGGTAATGGGGGTGCCCTTTCCGTCGGTGAGCTACCAGTTTGAATTTTGATCCGCCGGCTGGCGGATGAGGAGCTGAGGATCTGAAAAAATGTAAAAAACAGTAGCGGTGACAACCGCAAAAAACTTTTCAGGATGAACATTATTCGCAAAATATGGAAGCCGCTGGCGCTGACGCTGTTGATTGGCTTTGCCTTGCACAGCTGCATTGACCCGCTGGAGGTGGACACACAGGAACGCCGCAACCTTTTGGTAGTGGAAGGTGGAATCACCACGCTGCCTGGACCGCACAAGATCACCATTACCAAGAGCGACAAGTACGGTGGCGTGCTGGATGGTTTCGTTCGCAAACAGTCCGGAGCAACCGTTTGGGTGCGCGACGACGAAGGCAACCAGACCTTTTTGACCGAAGGGGATGACAAGAGCTATTACACACCGGCAGGATTCAAAGCCGAAGTCGGAAGGCAATACACCCTTTTCATTACCCTGGACAACGGGGAACGCTATGTGTCCACCCCCGAACTGGTGAACCCTGCTCCGCCCATTGATTCGCTCATCATTCAGTTCAAACAACTGCCTTCGCTGGGTGAGATTTCACTCAACACCGGGCTGGAGGTGTACTCCCGCTGGCAGGACCCCGCCGGTGTGGCCAACTTTTACCTCTGGGAAGCAGAGGGCGTTTACATCCTGAACACGCACCCGGAGCTGCATACCGCAAGAGACGGCCAGGGCAACCCCGTGCCCGCACCCAAAGACTGCTGCGACCGCTGCTTTGTGTATGAATACGATCTGAACACCGAAATCCGCCTCTTCAAAGACAACCTCACCGACGGCAAGCTACATACGGAACTGGCAGCCTTCCTGCCCGACGACGGCCAGCGTTTCATGGAGAAATACATGGTCGTGGTAAAACAGCACGCACTCACCAAAGGGGCTTACCAGTTTTACGACCTGCTGCGCAATCAGCTGAGCATCCAGGGTACCATCTTCGACCCGCCACCAGCCACCATCCGCGGCAACTTCATCAACCTCGACGACCCCGATGAGGAGGTCATTGGATACTTCGTCGCCAGCGATGTGGCCACTGACACGCTTTTCATCTCCAGAGCCGATGTTATGGAACCCCGGGCCATCAAACAAATCAATGACGACTGCCGCGTGTTCGAAAACAGCACCACGGAAACACCCCCGTTTTGGCAGTAGGATTGTTTGAGTGTTGAAGATTTGAGGAACTGAAGAACTGAGGATTTGAGAAATCCTGCTAACTGATTTTAAGTGTCGGCAATTCCAGAATTTACACTGCTAGCACAGCTCGATTCCTCCCCCGAACGCTTTCGGGGCTCAAAATCGCGGTTTCACAACCGTAAACACCCTCGATACATTAAAGCCGAAATGAATGCCGCCGTCATTCCAGCGGCCGGTGTTTTCGGTGATGAAGCCTTTCTCGATCATGGAAGTGGAATTGGTGAAGTGGAGCTGGAAGACGTGCCCACCGGTTTCGATGTCGAAGCCGATGGAGAAGCTGTTCACATAGCCGTCGGCCAATTGATTGGGCAATACATGGATATACTCGGCATTGATGGAGATGCGCTTGTTGAGCTTCTGCCTGGCGGCAAATCCTATGGCTATTACATCGTTTTCCTCGCTGGTAGTTCTAACCAGGTTTCTGTGAACCACTGTCGGTGAAACCTGAAAGCTGAAGGACTCACTGAATTTTCTTCCCAGAATCAACTGCCAGGTATAGTACAACCTGGAAGTAAAATAATTTTCACGGTCGGGGTTCTGCCAGGGAATGGTCTTTACGGCCGTACTGGCGAAGAGTGCAGCTGTGACAGGCACTTTTTTGGCCCCGGTGCTTTGCCGGAGGAAGCGGTATTTCAGATATCCGTCGTAAGTCTTTTCGTAACTGCTGCGACCAAAACCGACCTGCAGATCGGTAGTAATTCCGTAATCAGCTCCGATGCGGATGGTAGCAGCATCCAGTCCGAACAGCTCCGAAAAACCTCCGTTGACGAAGCCAAAACGGTGAGAGATTTTTACGTCCAACACACCTTGGGCTGTGTTCTCAAAAGAATGCAGGTTGATGACGCGGTTGGTTTTGAACCCTGCTGTGGCATATTCCACCTGAGGTTCTTCTTCTCCCAAAAGGGCGAGCAAATCATCCTGGGCAGCCGCTTGGGCAGCAAGAGCCAGGAGAGACATCAAAAGTGCGAACTGGATAAATGGCCTCACAAGCATCAGCGGTTAAATGGTTGGTAATCGCATTGAACGGTTACTAAAACTGTTTTCGCAATCTTTTCCCGGACCACCCCCGGAATTTCGATCTTGAAATCAGCAACGTTGAGTTGAAACTTGGCCTCGGCCTTGAACAGTCCGTCTTTTACCACAATGGTGGCAGTGGTTTCGAGCGGTTGGGTGACACCGTGAATGGTGATTTCACCGCTTACCTGTGCGGTATAGGTTCCGTCCTGGCTGAAGTTTATCGCTTCCAGGTTGGTGATCTGGCCTTTGAAAACAGCTTTCGGATACTTGCTGCTCTCCATGTAATTCTCGTTGAAATGCTCCTGCATCAGGGCCTTTTCAAACTGAAAACCTTTGATCAGCACGGCAAACTCCAGCCGGCCGCTTTCGGTGTCGATCACGCTTGTTGCGCTGTTGTTGTGTGCCTCGATCTTTTCCAGCGGGGCATCGGAATAGAATGAAACTTTGCCGTCGCGGGTAAAGAATTTCTGGGCCATCAGGCCATTTGCTGCGAAAGCAGCGACGAGAATCAATAACATTAATTTTTTCATCAGTCAAAGCTTTAGGGTTAGCATCAATTGTTTCGTCATTCAAATTATTCGACCTCCACGCACCGCACCAGCACCACATCCATCAGCTTGCCGGTACAGATACATTTGAGGCTCACTTCCTCTCCTTCGGTAAAATTTTGGCGCTGGTCCTCGGCCAGGTCATCCAGTTTGCAGTTGACCCCGAACATGCCACCGGCATCCAGCAGAATGCCCGTCTTTCCATCTTCGTCGGGTTTCACTTCCAGCACCTTGCCCCTCACCTCGACAACCTTGTCCAGGTATTTGGCGTTGGCCGCCGCTTCATCGTTTTCGAAGGCATTGAACAATTCCTCCGCCGTCAGTTTGAAATCGGCTTTTTGCCCAGCCATGGCATCCAGCGGCTTGTTGTAGAAATAAAAGCCCACGGCAGCACCCAGGATGCCCAAAATCAAAATGGCGAGGAATAGCTTTTTCATGGTTTATTAGTTAGCGTTTAGGGTTTAGAGTCCCATCTCACAATCTCACAATCTCAAAGTCACAAAGTCTCAAAGTCACAAAGTCTCACCGTCACAAAGTCTCACCGTCTAATTATTCAGCGCTCCGTCGGCAATCCACTGTTCGATCTTCGCAATGTCGCAGTCGAGCAATGGAGGTTCGTTTTTGGGCATGGGCGAAAAGCCGGGTTGACGTTTGATGGCGCCGAGCAATTGGCCGTTGTCCACGTACTTTTTCAGGTTGGCGTACCCTTCCAGGGTAATGTTGCCGAAGTTGTTGGCCGCATCGTGGCACTTGTAACAATTGGCGCTGATGATGGCCAGCACCTCACCGCTGTAAGTCATACCTTCCGTTGAGCACTCCAGGGTGCCATAGAGTTCTTCCTCCACATCGTAATAGCAGGAAGAAAGCAGTGTCATTGCAAAAAATATGATCCAGATCTTAGTCATTGTCCCTGATTGTAAATGCTCGCAATTCACCTTTCGGTTCCTCAGTTCCTCCCCCGAAAGCCGATCCCAATCCCGAAGGATTTCGGGATTCGGGATATCGGCTTCGGGGCTCAGTTCTTCAAATCTTCAAATCCTCAAATCCTCTACTCCTCAATTATCCATCGCTCCCTCTTCAATCCATTTCTTCACTTGCGCAATGGTGCAATCGGGCAGTTTATTGCCGCCCTGGGGCATGGGGGTAAAGCCTTGTTCCCAGTTGATGGCTCCCAGCAATTTCCCGTTGAGGGCAACTGCTTTCACACCGGTGTAATTACTCAGATCTATCCCTCCCGATGGGTTCGTTCCGCTGTGGCAGCCTTTGCAGGAGCTGTTGATCACCGGCCAGATGTGCTGGGCAAAGGAAACGGAGGCGGTATCGCAGCCCCCGGCATTCACATCGCACCAAAGCGAATCGGCTCCCTGCAAAATCCAGGCAGCAATGAGCTGTATCTGCTCCTGGCTGAGTGGGGGGCGGTCCAGCGGCATGCGATCTTCGGGGTCGGTGTCGATAAGCACCTTGTAGAGCTTTGACTCATCCAGGTTGAAAGGAGTGACCTTGCCGGTTGCAATAACCGTTTGATACGAGGTCAGAATCACGCCTTCTTCCGCAGCAATGGGATCGTGGCAGCCGCTGATGGCACAGTTGGAGTTCAGTATGGGCAACACCTGCAAGTCGAAATACACTTTGTCTGGGTCGCAGGGCATACCCGGTGGTATGGTATCGGTGGAGTCCACGCCCGTGGTATCGGGTGGCGGTGGCGGCTCAAAAGGATCGATCAAGGGATCGTGTTTGCAACCCACACTGAACAGTAGTTGCAAAGCGAGGTAAAAAACTGTGATGAAAAGAAGACTGGTGCGCATACGGTCATTTTGGAATTGGCTACAAAGGTAGCCGCACCCTTACCCGAAGGGATAACAATATTCTCTGAACGGGATTATTGAAGGCTCAAAAGGGAAAACGCGGGCGTTCATTCATTTTTGGCCAGGTGGTCATCTTCGGCCCGGCGGTCTTTCAGCAAGGACATCATGCTTTTTTTGCCGGCAAGCTCCGCCGCAGCATCCACCACAAATGCACCGTTGATGACCACTCGCTCACCAGCTTTCAGTCCTTCGGCAATGAGGTAGTCGTTGCCCATTCTGCCTGCAATGCGCACCTCCCGGCATTCGAAAACGGGCATGTCATAGGCAGTGTCCTGCACATACACCACTGAGCGTTCACCCGTCCAGAGCAGCGCCGTGGCCGGCACCTGGATGGATGCACCACCCTGCGGCTTTACCCGAAGGGAACCTTCCGCCAGCATGTTGGGTTTCAGCAGCTTGTGAGGATTGTCCACTTCCAGCCGGATGGTGGTGGTTACGGAATTTTCGCCCACCTGCGGTGAAATGCGTTTAACGAAGCCGGTAAAGACTTTTTCCGGATAGGCCCTGACCGTGAAGGTCACCTCATTGCCTTTTTTCACCCAGCGCAGGTCTTCCTGGTAAACATCGAACTCCACCCAGACCTTGCTCAGGTCGGCAATGTCGAACAGGCGGGTGGGTTCGGCCATGTAATCGTTGCTGGTGCGGTCACCTTCATTGACGTATTTTTTCAAAACATAGCCGCTGAAATCAGCCCTGACCGTCACCGGTTTGTAGTGTTTGTTGTTTTTGACATCGAAATCTTTGAGGTCATCTTCGGTCAGGTTCCAGCTGCGGAGGGTGTTGCGGGAAGACCGGATGATGGCGGGATTGTTCTGGCTGTAGGCAAAGGTTTCCGCAATGCCGATGACCTCCCGGGAATAGATCTCCGCCAGGGGCTGACCTTTGGTGATGTACTCCCCGTCTTCGTGCACGTGGAGCTTTACGATCCTGCCGGGGAAATGCGCCACCTGGTGGTACAGGCGGCTTTCATCGGCCACCACCTTACCCTGCAACGAAATGGTTTTCACCACTTCGGTGGGCCTTACAATGGCCGTTGCCACACCCGCCAGGGCCACAGCTTCCGGGCTCATTTTCAGCTTTGAAGGATCGGCCCAGGGCTTTTCCGAAGATGGAATCAAAGGCATGCCGCAGAGCGGACAGGCCCCGGTCTGAGCCAGTTGAACCGATGGGTGCATGCTACAGGTGTAGGCCTGAAGGCTGCCATCTGCAGCACAAAGCACATTGGCTGGTGCCTGCTGCTGAACAGTTTTTTCGTTCCCAAAAATCAGCCAGCCCAGCAAAATGCCGGCAGCGAGGGTACTCGAGGTATGTAGCCAGATTTTTTTCATAGCATCTTACTTTTTGCAGGAGCAGGTGAATTATTCAACGAGCACCTTAGCCCTGTAAACATAATTGTCTTCGCTGCGCAATTCGGCAAAGTACACGCCGGCTGGCAGCAATGCCGGTAAATGAAGGTTCAACCGCTTTTGACCGTCCACCTTTTTCGTGAGAATGGTTTTTCCGTGCATGTCGTACACTTCCAGTGAAAGCGTCTTGCCGAGGTGCCTGTCCAGCAATCCTTCCAGTGTGAATGCAGGCCGTCGTTGCGGAACCGGATTGGGGAACACCTGTAAGGAAAGGTTTCTCCTGGTCTCTTCCGTCGTTGCCGTCAGCCCTATCTGGATGGTCGTGCAAAGCGATGCATTGCAACCCAGCCCGGTGTTTTGCGCCAGCAGACATACCGTGTATTCACCCGGTGCATCGTAATAGTGCAGCGGGTTCTGGTCGTTGCTGGTGGTGCCATCGCCAAAGCCCCACAGCCATTGGTTGGCGCCCCCTTCGCTGAGGTCAATGAACTGGACACTGAGGTTGCTTTGGTTGACGGTAAAAGCAAAATCGGGCACGAAAACCAGGCAAGGTTCCGTCAGGTCCAGCACCACACAGGTGTCATCCTGGCATTGGCCCGTACTGATGCTGAGGCAGATGGTGTAAATGCCGAGGCTGTCGTAAGTGAACTGCACCTGCTCTTCATTGCTCATCAGAATGCCGTTGCCCAGGTTCCACAACAGGCTGCTCAACTGGTCGCCTGCCAGGCTGGTATTGGTGAGGCTCACCGTCAGCCCTTCCTGTTCCAGGCTGAAGCTCGCTTCGCAAACATCGAGGTTGAACTCGACCGTCCGGCAAAGTGTGTCGGCGCAGAAGTTGGCCGGGCTTTCGATGACGAGGCAAACCTGGTAGGTTCCTGTATCTGGAAAAATGTGAACCGGATTTTCCTCACTGCTGCTGCTGCCATCGCCGAAGTTCCAATGGAACTGCGCCCCGGTCACCGGCGAAGTGTTTGTAAAACTTGCCATCAGGTTGGCTGGGTCCGTTTCTACTTCCCAGTCTGCCATGAAGCCATAGCAGGGGTCGAGGCAGTCGGGCATGAGCACTGTTGTGCTCGCTGCGCAAGTGCTGTCCAGTGCATCCACGATGGTCAGCGGCGTTGACAGCCCGTTGGCCGGCAGGCCGAAGACAAGCTCATTGTTGCCGGCAGGCTGGTAGGCAAAAGGACTGCCGCTCACCAGCTCGCCTCCGGCAATGACATGGTAGCCGGCAGGGCCTGTGTTGGTGCCCTCGAACCTGAGCCGCAGGTTGAGCTCACCGTCGGCACAAGGCGCTTCCACATGGATGACTCCCGACATGCCGATGCCGCCGGGCCCACCATGCGGGATGCAGTAATAGGGGTGGGTGCCGGTCTGCGTGATGACGAGGTCGTAAACGCTGCCCTGCCCAAGCAGGCCGCTGTTCCAGACCACCGGTCCGGTGGTGGCATCACTGGTAGTGGTGTGGGGCACCTGCCCCGTCCACACAAATCGGATGGTGTCGCCCGTACTCACGGTTATTTCCTTCGGCAAAAACTCAAAATCCCGCACCTCCACGATGTGCACCAGGGGCACATCCACGTCGATGCTGATATTGCCAATGCTGCAAGCCTCACTGCAGTTGGTGGTTTGTACATACAGGGTGTCGCTGCACCCGGTATTGGCCAGGTCGGTCACCACCACCTGGTGGAAAAAGCCGTTGCCCGGCAGGGCGAGGGAAAGAATCGTCGTATCGCCACTGTATTCAAAAGGCCCGGCTGGCAGGGCGGTTCCGTTCAGAAAGACATTGAAATGGTCGCCGGTATTGGCACCGGCCACTACGAGGTCGAAAGTCTGGTTGCCCTCGACATCGCAGGGTCCGGAAGGAATCAGCGTTGCCGATACCTGGCAGGCCAGGTTGCACAGGGGGGTGGTGAGCGTTTGCGAAGCGAGGCAGGAAAGGCTGTCGGCATCGGCAATCTCCAGCAAATGGAGCGCTCCATCACCAAGCAGCAGCAGCGGCACTTCGCTTGTCCCGCTGCTGTCGTAGGTAAATGGACTTCCAGCTACTTCCTCCCCGTCGAGCCAAACACGGAATTGCGTGCCCGTGTTGTTACCCGTTGCTGTCAGCAGGTAAGGCACCTGCAAGTTTTCGTCGCAATCGCCCGTCTGTTGCAGGTTCATCGAAAGGCTGCAATCGCCGGAGCAAAATGGGGCTTCAAAGAACACCGTATCGGCACAGAGCCCGTTTTCTGCGTCGGCAATGACGAGGTTGTGCCCTGCACCGTCGCCAGCCAGGTTGAGGCCAAATTCATTGTATCCCGTTCCGGAATAGGCAAATGGCCCTCCGGGCACCAACTCATCGTCCAGGTAAATTTCGAATTGGTTGCCGGTATTCATGTTTTCGAAGCTCACCGTGGCGCTCACCTGGCCGTCGTCGCAGCCATTGTCCTGTACGATCAGCTTGCCCGACATACCGATGCCGCCGGGGCCGCCGTGCGGGATGCAGTAATAAGGATGTTCACCAGCTGTATTTGGCACCACTTCGAAAACCGCACCGGTGTTGAGCAGTCCGCTGTTCCAGGCATCAGGGCCACTGGAGGCGTCGCTGGTGCTGGTATGTGCCACCTGGCCCACCCATTCGAAGCGGACGGTATCGCCCAGTTCCATGGTCAGCTCTTTCGGCTCAAACTCGAAATCTTTTACCAATACGGTGTGCTTCTTTGGTTGTGGGAAATTGATGCCGAGGCCGGATATCACACATTCATCAGAACATAGCGGCACGTTCACTTCCACTGTTTCAACACAAGTGATGCTGTCGGCGTCCTGCAAGGTGATGAGGTGCACAGTGCCATCGCCGGGCAGGTTCAACATGAGTTGGTTGCTGCCGGCCGGGTCGTCGTACATGAAGGGACTGGCAGGGTGAATCACTCCATCTACATAAACATTGTATCCGCCGGTACCGGTTCCCGCGGCGTCAAAATGCACCTGCACCTGAACGGAATCTTCCTCACAGGCATCGATAGCCGTTATGGAACCAGACATGCCTGCACCGCCGGGGCCACCGTGAGGTATGCAATAGAAGGGATGTTCACCCGGCGTAGACAGCACCACCTCGTACTCAAATCCGGCGGCGTGTACGCCGCTGTTCCAAACATCCGGGCCGGTGGTGGCATCACTGGTGGTGGAGTGCGGGATGGCCCCGGTCCAGCGGAAGCGCACGGTTTCTCCGGTTCTAACGGTGAGCTGCGAGGGGATGAATTCAAAATCCGTGACCTCGATTTCGTGAACGATTTCGCTGCCCTGACTGACCTCCACATTTTCAATCATGCACGGAACGGGGCACCAGGGGGCCTGGAAAATCAGGGTCTTTGCGCAATAATTCACTTCCACGTCCTGAATGGTCAGTTGGTGTTGCAGGCTGTCACCCGGCATGGCAACAACGATGCTGTTTTCACCGGTGGCGTTCTGGTAGGCAAAGGGGCCTCCCGGCACTTCCTGCCCATCGATGAAAACACGGTACCCCAGCGGGCTGCCGCTGGTCACAGAAAACAGGGCCGATAGCGAAGCCGTTCCGTTGTTGCAGGTATCCGTTACCCGGATGACGCCACTCATGCCGATGCCGTTGGGTCCGCCGTGTACCTGGCAGTAATAGGGGTGAAGCCCGGCTTTTGAAGGCACCACTTGAAAGATCGATCCCTGTCCCAGCAAGCCGCTGTCCCAGCTGTCGGGGCCGCTGAGGGCATCGCTGGTGGAAGTGTGGGGCACCTGCCCCGTCCAAACGAATTCGATGGTGTCGCCCACCAGGGCATTCACCACTTTGGGTACGAATTCATAGTCGGTGACGTAAATGATGTGTTTCTGTCCGGCCCCCTGAACCGAGAGATCCTCGATGACACACAAAGGACCGCATTGCGGAACCAATAACTGGGTCTGGGCCGTGCAGCTGAGGCTGTCAGCGTCTTCAACGGAAATGGTACGGGTCTCACCATTACCGGTAAGGGCCAGGGTCAGTTGTGTCGTTCCGGCGCTGTCGTAGGCAAAGGGGCTTCCCGGATACAGCACTCCGTCAATCAGCACATTGAAAGCACTGCCGGCATTCTGGTGGGACACATCCAGCAAAATGGCCACCTGGCCGGTGCTGTCGCAATCGCCGTTCAGTTGCGCAGCGACGGAAAGCTCACAAAGCGCCGGCCCGCCTCCGCCACATTCCAGAACGAGGATGCCGGAGCTTATCATACAGGCTGAATCCTGGCTGTCGGCAATGGTGACCTGGTGGTTTTGGCCGTCTCCGGGCAGCTCGAGGCTCAGCTGGTTGTTGCCCGAAGGGTGATAAGGGAATGGACCTCCCGCCAGCGGACTGCCATCCACCTTTACCTCATATCCCCCGGCGCTGCCGTTCTGTGCCTCAAAGCTGACCTGCACCAACACCAAACCGCTGTCGCAGGGAGCGGTGGCCACGATGGTGCCGCTCATGCCAACACCGCCGGGCCCGCCGTGCGGGATGCAGTAGTAAGGATGCATGCCCTCTTCGGTAACGACCAGGTCGAACGTAGCCCCTGTGCTTTGCAGACCGCTGTTCCAAAAGAGCGGGCCAGAGGTGGCATCGCTGGTGCTGGTATGGGCAATTTGCCCCGTCCATACCCAGCGCACCGTATCGCCGACGGCCACCTGCAAGTCTTTCGGTACAAATTCAAAATCTTTTACTTCCACAATGTGGGTGGCGGGGTTTCCATTGCCGGCCAATTCCAGCTGTAGGTTGGCAAGGGCACAGGGCAGGTTGCAGGCGGGCAATGTCAGGTTGAGGGTGTCGGTGCAGGTGCTGTCGGCTCCGTCCTGCACGATGAACATGTGGTTTTCACCATCTCCATCCAGGGGCAGCGCCACGGTGGTGGTGCCGGAAGAATCGTAGGCAAGTGGATTGCCGTTCCAGGCCGTGCTGTCTATGAACAGGTAGAATTCATTGCCCGGATTGATGGCCTCCAGGCTCAAGGCTACCTCCACCATTTGGGTGCTGTCGCAACTACCTGTGCTTCCCGTCAGATTGAGTTCACACACCGGTCCGGCATTGCAATTGGGCGTGATGACCGTCGTGGACGTCACACAGGTGCTGTCGTCCATGTCCTGTATGGTGATGGTGTGGGCATTGCCATCGCCAGCCACCAGCACAGAGAGGTTGTTATTCCCGGAAGTGTCGTAATTGAGCGTATCAACGATCACGCTGTCAACCAGCAGTTTGAAACCGTTGAAACTGCCACCGGCAGCATCAAAAGCCACATTGACCTGCACCAGGCCGGAGTCACAATTGGCCAGCACTGTCACCGTTCCGCTCATGCCGAAGCCACCGGGACCACCATGCGGGATGCAGTAATATGGGTGCAGCCCCGTGGACAAAACGGGTGATGTAAAAGTGGCACCATTGCCCAGCAAACCACTGTTCCAGCTATCGGGGCCGCTGGAAGCGTCACTGGTGGAAGTGTGTTGCACGGCGCCTGTCCATTGCCATTCTATTACATCGCCTGCGGCAATGGTGATGTGCTTAGGCACAAACTCAAAATCTCTCACCTCCACCACATGCGTCTGCGAACTGCCGGTGCTGGCTGTCAGGTTGCTCAGGCTGCAAGGAATGGTGCAGTTGGTGGTGGTCAGGCTGGTGCTGGCGTTGCAGGTGGGATCCTGAACGTCTTCCACCAGGATGGTGTGGCTCTGGCCGTCGCCGGCAACGTCCACGGTCACGGTGGTGGGCCCGCTGGCGTTGTAGGTATATGGGCTGCCGGGGCTCA
>PAAY01000032.1 GCA_002698985.1 Saprospirales bacterium
TAAACAGAGTATTCCTGTTAAACCCGACTCCATTAAGTGACACGGAATTCCACGGAGTTGTGACTCGGAGTTTCACGGAGCTAGCGATTCCCCCCCGTCTGGCCTGGCGTCAGCCTGTCCGTTGGACAGACTGGCCGGACAGGAACAGGCTGGACAGATGAGCCTGAGAGGCTACGTTTTACTTTCATTAACCATTTGAAGATCCGCCTGCGGCGGATGACAAAACGGTACCTGGCTTCTTAGTGGTACAGGGCTTTTTAAGTGGGTGTCTCTTTCCTGCACTACACTTCCGTCGGGCTCTGTAAACCTTGCGGGCAAGGGCAGACCTCAGAATTCTGGTAATCCAGCTATGAGGGATGAAAAAGCTAGCGCTTCCAAACTCTACACTCTACACCCTAAACTTCTTAACCACAGAGTTGAACAGAGTTGAAAACAGAGTTTTACAGAGTATTCCTGCCCAACTTACCCCCGATAGCCATCGGGGACAACCTACAACCTAATAATCCTCCATAATCCCCATAATCCTCCATAATCCTCATAATCCTCCATAATCCTCATAATCCTCCACAATCCAATAACCCCCAGTTCACAGATTGGAGCATTATTCCAAATATGGGAAAACCAACCCCGGCACATGAGCCGTAAACCCTTGAAATCCATGGCACTATAGCTTTGGCACCTTCATAGCAAAGTCCTGTTTGAACAAAAACAGGAACTATGAAGTCTCACTCCAAACTCGCCATCATTGGTACGGTGGGGGTACCGGCCAAGTACGGCGGTTTTGAAACCCTTGCCCACCAACTGGTTTTGAAACTAAGAAACCGGTTTCAGCTCACCGTTTATGCCAGCAAGCACAGCTATTCCGAAGAAGAAAGAACCCCGGAATGGGAAGGCGCCAAAGTGGTGTACCTGCCACTGAAGGCCAACGGCCTGCAAAGCATCTTTTACGATATGCTCTCCATGTTGCACGCCTTGTTGTTTGCTGACGTGATGCTGGTACTGGGCGTATCGGGTTGTTTGTTGCTTCCTTTTCTGAAATTATTTCCCTGGATTAAAATCATTGTAAATGTTGACGGCCTGGAATGGCGCCGCGCCAAATGGAGCGGACTGGCGAAAAAATTTCTCATTATCAGTGAAAAAATAGCCGTTCGTTTTGCGGACGAAATAATCACTGACAATGCTGCCATCCAAAAATATGTGCTCGACAATTATGGCATCACCAGCCGCCTGATTGAGTACGGGGCAGATCATGCCCAGCCGGTGCCCATCAGTGAAAAATACCTTGAAAAATATCCATTTCTCAAAGGCAAGTACGCTTTCAAGGTTTGTCGGATTGAACCGGAAAACAACATCCACGTGGTTCTGGAAGCTTTTGCCAGAAACAGCAGTTTGCCGCTCGTCATCGTCGGTAACTGGGACCACAGCGAATATGGCAAGTCGCTTCGCAAAGAATATGGGCACCTGGAGCATCTTTATTTGCTGGACCCCATATTTGAACCAGAAGAGCTGAACACCCTTCGTTCCAATTGCACCCTTTATGTGCATGGCCACAGTGCCGGTGGCACCAATCCCTCCCTGGTGGAAGCCATGTACCTGGCCCGTCCCATCCTGGCTTTTGACGTGGTTTACAACAGAATCACCACCCAACAGAAGGCCCTCTATTTCAGCGAAGCCGCAGACATCAGTCGTGTGTTGTCGGCGCTGGAGCAGTACGACCTGGCTGAATTGTCAGCAACAATGAAGCGCATTGCCGACAAGATGTACCTGTGGAGTCGCATTGCATCCCTGTATGCAGAAGCAGCAACCAGCAGCCGCCGGCTGCCGAAACCGGTATTCGATTTCGAATTGCCAAAGAACCTGCAGCGTGCCTCTTAATGCTATGTACGATCAACCTGAACCATGAAAGTAAAACGAGAACTATGAACACCTGGACTTACACACTTTCCTTTGTCATCTCCCTGGTTCTGGCCATGGCCATTATTCCTGTGGTCATCAATTATGCCCGCAGAAAACAGTTGTTCGATGAGCCGGGAGCCAGAAAAAAACACACCGAAAAAGTAAGCAGCCTCGGAGGTATAGGCATATTCATCGCATGGGCCATATCAGCGGGTATGTTGCTGGTTCCGCAATCTGGAAACACCATGGCGGCATTTGCGCTGGCCCTTCCACTGTTCATTCTGGCTATAATCGATGATATTCACACGGTCGGTGTCACCACCCGGCTGGTCTTTCAGGCACTGACAGCGGTGCTGGCTTTTGAGTTGGGGTTCAAGCTCGAGCTCATTGAAAATGCCTGGCTGCTCAACCTCGGCGCCACCGTTTTCGTGACCATGGCCATGATCAATGCTTTTAATCTTATTGATGGAATAAACGGTCTTTCCGGAATATTGGGTACTGTTGCCAGTGTGGCTTTCGGCTGGCATTTCTTCAGCAATGGATACGAGCAACTGGCCATTGCCAGCTTTGCCTACGCCGGTGCGCTAGTTGGGTTTTTACGCTTCAATTTCGGAAATAAAGCCAAAATATTCATGGGCGACAACGGGTCGGTGGTTTTGGGATATTTCATGGCGCTGATGACCATTGCGACAATCAAAATAGGCAACACGCCAAACGGTGATCTCGCCACTGCCTTTCAATTATCCTTTGGGGTTATAGCCCTGCCAATGGCGGATATGTTTAAAGTCTCAGTCACCAGAGTTCTCAATGGCAACTCACCCTTCTTCGGCGACAGATCGCATGTGCACCACCTTTATGTTGACAATGAAGTTTCACATCCGGTAGCCTCGATAATACTTGGAATCATACAGCTGACAACAGTGGTATTGGCAGTAATTCTGGAAAGCAGGGTTTTCTGGTTCATCGCCCCTGTGTTGATCTTGGCGCCTTATGTCATTGCCAACCTCTTCGTGCTGGCCAAAAGCCGCTCCATCACAACTCCTTCAAGGAACGACGCAGAGAGGAGAGTGCCTGCATAAGCCTGTCCATAAATGGTTTGCACATCCTCATCAGGGTTTCCGGATCTGTTGAGGATGTATCTTTTAGTTCATTTTCTAAAAATATTGCATCGTTTCTCAGGTTTTGCAGGCCCAGCGTTTCCAGGTTGGGCTTAAAGCGATGTAGAATATTTGCCGCTTCAAGGCTGTTTCCTTCGGATAAGAATTTTTCCAGGTTATTGATTGCATCCGGTGCATCCTTCAGAAAGGTAGTAAGGACATCCCGCACAAAGGATTTATCTCCATTGCTGAATTTCATTAAGTAAGTCAGGCTGGGAACATCACATTGCTCTTTCTTACCGGGCCTTACATGCTCAGCCACCTGTGGTGCTCCGATCGTAAGGGCATTTGCGGGTTTCAAACGGAATTTGAGATGCCGGTGCAAGCACTCCAAAAGCTGGGGGGGCGAAAAGGGTTTGGGCATGAAATCATCCATGCCGGCAAGCAAGGCCTGCTTTCTGTCATCCGGCAATATGGCGGCTGAAAGTGCAATTATGGGTGTTTTCCGGTTTTGGTTGAGTGCATCACGCCTCATTCTCCGGGTCGTTTCACAACCATCCATGCCGGGCATCCTCAAATCCATGAGCACCAGGTCAAACCGCTCCTCCCGGGTTTTGACGATGGCCTCGTTGCCGCTCATTGCCAGTTGGTATTTGCACCCCCAGGTTTCGAACAACCTGGCCATTAATTTCAGGTTGGTCGGGTTGTCATCGACAACCAAAAATTTCCCGTTTTGCAACTCCTTACCGACTTTGTCTTTTTGTTTTTCATCAACTTCAAGTTCGGCAGCTTTCGTTGGTGATTTTTTCAAATCAATCATAAAGCTGAATGTCGAGCCCTTGCCAACTTCTGATTCCACCTCGATGAAACCACCGTGCAATTCAACGAGCTGCTTAACGATTGACAAGCCAAGCCCTGTGCCTCCAAATTCATTGCCTGTTGCGGCATCGGCCTGTTTAAATCGCTCAAAAATGTGTTTTTGTTTTTCTGCAGGAATTCCAATTCCCGTGTCGTGAACAGCAAATTTGATGTGGTAGGATTCCCATTTGTTTTCAATCAAATTGAGTTCGAGAACGATGGCTCCTTCCTTCGTAAATTTACAGGCATTGCTGAGCAGGTTGCCCAATATTTGCCGTAACCTCACAGGATCACCAATCACAGCGTGATCAATCCGCTTGTCAAACTGCAGCATCAACTGAACGGGTTCACCTTTGATCCTGGATCTGTGCGCTTCCACAAGTTCATGGCACAGCGCATTCAAATTGAACTCCCGGGAATCCAGGTCCATCTGCCCTGCCTCCATTTTGGAGATATCCAGAATGTCATTTAACAAATGCAACAATGTATCAGTAGATGATTCGAGGCTATCCACATATTGTTTTTGGGTGCTGCTGAGCGTCGTATTTTTCAGCAAATGAGTCATCCCGGCAATTGCATTCAGCGGCGTCCGGATCTCGTGGCTCATATTGGCCAGAAAATACCGTTCGTAATCTCGGTCATCGAGGGCTCGCTGTTTGGCCTCCCTTAGCTCCTCTTCCATTTTTTTTCGTTCGGTAATGTCGTACAAAACCGACAAATATCCCCGAAGATGCTGTCCACTTTCATAGACGGGCACCGTACTGATGAGCATCCATTTATTTTTGACGCCAGGGATATTTAGCATTACCTCAGCGGCCACAGCCTGTTCCTGCTCATCGAACAGATCCACTTTTGCGACGAACAAATCTGATGCTTTCCGGCCCAGAATTTTTACAGGATCAGCTTCAGAAATTTTCAGGAATGAGGGGTAAACACTGACCACTTTCTTTTCTGGATTCCATTCCAGGATGCCCAATGAAAGGTTTTCAATTACTCCTCTGTACCGCTGTTCACTGGCTTTTATCGCTACATGTGCATTGTATGCATCGGTGATGTCCTTGAAGGTCCAAAGTTTGCTGATGGGCTTTCCGCCATAAATGATAGGCACAAAGTCACGGCTGACCACTTTTCCATCTTTCAGGAAAAGTACGTCATTTGTTACCACCTTCATTTTTGAATTTAGCTCGAGTACCCTTTCAACTTCTTTTTCCGGGTTTAGAAAATGATCCTCGTACCTGAAGTTTTTCAAGTCCTCTTCCGAATTGCAATTTTGGAATATCTCAAAAAAAGGGGGATTGACAGATGTAACCTCTCCCTCCATGTTTGTCACCAGCAAGCCCACTGGCAGGTTGTTGATTATTTGCTCCTGGGTATGGAGTATCTGCTCCAGTAGGGCTTCTGCTTTTTTTCTTCTGGTAATGTCATGAAGCGATATGTTGTACCCTTGTTTTCCATCGGACTGATTGCCAAGGCTGCAATTAACCAGGCAGTGAATTGTGTTGCCATCGGCACATTTGAAGTCACATTCCTGGTTGGTAGCCGTACCTGACCGTTCAGCGTCCAGTAATATTTCATCAAATTTTGGAACTGAATGATCCGGGATGAAATCCCTCAAGTTTGCCCTATGCAGTTTTGATTTTGGGAAGCCCAGCAAGGTTCTGGCACTTCGGTTTGCATTGGTGATCACGCCATCAGGGCCTATTACCAAAACGGCATCATTGATATTTTCGAAAAGTTCGGCATAGACACCCCGCCAATCCCGCAGTTTCTGGATGATGCGCCGCTTTTTCCTGTTGCGGACGAGGAGTTTTTCGCATTGCTCCAACTGAAGTGCGGCTTCTGTTTGCCGCTGGCAAATTCTGTAGATTTCTTCGTCCAATCCAGCATTTTTCCACGCCTTTCCAGGATCTTCCAAAGAAAGAAGCCCGTACCCATCCAGCCGGATGAGCACGAGCGTTTCTCTCATTTTCGAAAAGGTTTTCTGGTAATCTGATGGTAAATGTTTTTTTTCAATACAATGTACACTAAAAGCCTTATTCCAGTTCTTCAGCGGATTTAATTTGCTTTGTATTTTCACCGGTTCACCGGTGGAAGTAAAAAAGTAGAACAAATCATCGTTGGGATTGCAGCGCCAAACAGAAAGCTTTTCACAAGCTGTCAGTTCACCAAACTTTTTCAGGAAAATGCCCCATGATTCCCGTGGATTGCTGCCCTTCCCGGTTTCCAGGGCCAGTTCGAGAAGGTCAAATTTTGGGTTATTTTTTTCCATTTTGGTGAATTATCCATCAGGCATAGACAGAAGCGGATCGCCGCAAGTCTTTTTCTTTCAACATTCTGTAAATGGTTGACTTTCCAATGCCCAGTTTTTTGGCTACAAACAACACATCGTTGTTGTACTTGCCCAGGTAATGCCGGATGATCCGCTCCTTGTATTCTTCCAGCGTAAGTTCTTCGTGCAAAAAGTTTTCCTCTTTGCTTCGGGCACTGTTGAAACGGATGTCCTCCGGCATAATCGATGGGCCGGAAGCCATGACTGCTGCCAGGTCCACCACCGCTTTCAGCTCACGCACATTGCCTGGAAAAGGATAATCCAACAGTTTCTGGCGGGCTTCTTCCGAGAAGCTCATCCGCTCCATGCCGTTGGCTTTGGTAAATTCATTCAGGAAATGCTGCGCCAGCAAAAGCACATCATTGCCACGGTCACGCAAAGGAGGCAGCTCGATACTCAAGCCCAAAAGGCGGTAGTAGAGGTCCTCCCGGAAATTTCCTTTGGCCACTTCCTCAGCCATGTCTTTATGAGAAGCCGTAATGATGCGGACATTGAAAGCAATGGGTTTACTTCCGCCTACCCGCATGAATTCACGCTCCTGCAAAGCCCGCAACAGCTTGGCCTGCATGCTCATATCCAGCTCAGTGATCTCGTCCAGAAAAAGGGTGCCGCCATCGGCCAGTTCGAACTGACCTTTCTTTTGCGACTGGGCACCGGTGAAAGCGCCTTTTTCGTAGCCAAACAATTCACTTTCAAGCAGTTCTGAAGGAATGGCACTCATGTTAATTGCGACGAAAGGCCCTTTTCGGCGGCTGGAATTCTGATGGATGGCTTTGGCCACCACTTCCTTTCCGGTTCCTGTTTCGCCGGTAATGGAAACGGTAATGTCTGTTTTTACCGCCTTCTCGATCAATGAAAACACATACTCCATCGGTCGGCTGTTGCCGATGATATTTTTACGGAATTCACCTCTTTGATCGAGCTGTTGTTTGAGCTGGTTGACCTGATTTACGAGCGATTGCTTCTCTTTGATTTTATTCACACTCAGCAAGAGGCGGTCTTTTGTTTCATTGTCTTTAATGACATAATCATCGGCCCCTTCTTTGAGCAAGTTTACGGCAGTTGCCACATCTTGCTGGCCGGAGAGAACGATCACGCCGATATTGGGGTCGTGGGTTTTGATTTTCTTCAAAACCTCGGCTCCTTCCATATCCGGCAAACTGTAATCGAGAGAAACAATGGCTGGCTTTTCATCGAGGTGCTTCAGGCAATCCCGGCCTTTGGAGAATACCCGCACTTCGTGGTCGGGATTGAGCTCCATGATGTACTTCACCATTTTCTGATACATAGGGTCATCTTCAACAATGAAGACAAGGGTGTTTAGCTGCTTCATAGTTCCACAGTATTAAGTGTCTGTCCGTCATCAGGCTTGCTACAGGACTGGTACACTTGGGTTATTGATAAGCGTTGAGGTTGCCATTGGACATGGCAGGTGGGAATTTGAGTCGCTTAGGTGAAGAAATGTGGAAACTATGTGGGGAGTAAGAGTGGATACCTATGGTTTTCCAAAAAGTGTTCCGCTTTCCCAGAATGGAACCAGTATGGACAATTTTGGGAGAAGGAGAACAAAAAGAGCAACCATAAAACACTGAAAATCAAAAACAAAAGGCAAAAGGCACCAAAATGGCTTTCTGGAAAATGACAAAAAACAAAAACTATGAGTTCACTTTTGAGAAAGCGATTCATCGAAGAGCTGTTCTATTTTCTCAGTTCTTACGAAGACAAATATGTGTGGCTGAAAGCGGTGGTCTCCCACCCCACTGAAATCTCCACCTGTTCCGATCTCGACCTCCTGGTCAAAAAAGACTTCCTGCCTACTGTCAGAAACTTCTGCATAACACATCACCTGGTTGCTTTTCACAATTTCAAAGCCTTCAGCCATTGTACCTACCTCGAATTGTTTTTCGAAGATGGCGGCTTCCTGCAAGTTGATTTGTTGACGGGACTGGTCAGAAAAGAACTGCGTTACCTCACCAACGACTATGTTTTTTCACACCGCACAAAGATCAACGGCGTCAGCACCTACCAACCCCAGGTGATGCTGGAGCACGTCATGCTCTTCAATTTCCTGAACAGAAGCGGCATTCCGTACAAGTACGTTCGCTTTTTTTCCCAATTCAACGACCGGGAACAGTACAAGCTGTTCACATTCATCAACGAAAAATACGGCACCGATTTCTGCTCCATCCAAAGCATGACGGTTTTCAAGCCTCACCGGCTTGTGGCAGTTCAAAAGTATCTACTGTCTCAAAAGGAAAACAGCCTGGTAAAAAGGGCTTTCCGGGCAACCTCCTGGCTTTTTGACACCGCCATTGCGCCGTTGAATGATTATGGCAAAATCATCACTTTCAGTGGGGTGGACGGAGCCGGAAAGTCCACTATTCTGGGAGACCTGAAAGAAGTGCTGAAAAACAAATACCGCAAGAAAGTAGTGATGCTCCGTCACAGGCCATCCATTCTGCCCATTCTGAGTGCCTGGACACAAGGGAAAGAAAATGCAGAGGCTAAAGCGGCAGCCACCTTACCAAGACAGGGAAAAAACCACAGCAAGCTATCCTCCATTATCAGGTTTGCCTATTACTACACTGACTACCTGTTGGGGCAGTGGGTGGTATGGGCCAAATACCTGTTGAGGGGCTATTTGGTGCTTTACGACAGATACTATTTCGACTTCATTGCCGATGGGCGGCGCTCCAACATTGCGCTGGGAGAAGCCATTCCCAAATGGCTCTACCGGTTCGTCTGGAAGCCAGACCTGAACATCTTTCTGTACGCACACCCAGTTCATATCCGAAAACGCAAACAGGAGCTTTCAGCCGAAGCAATCAGCGAGCTGACCCATCGGTACCTGAAGTTATTCGAAGCGTTTTCTCAACAACATGCCGGCATGTACCTGCCCATCGAAAACATGAACCGGCAGGCCACCCTCGAGGCCATTTTGAAGGCCTTCGCAGCCACGGCTGCAAAACCTTCCGTCAAAACCGTTTCAAAACACCTTAACCATGATAAAACCACTACTAACCTGGATTATTCGAAGAAAGAACCCCAGTTTTCAGTTTGACGATTCGGTACAGTCTGCCATGATCTGGCAACTGTTCACAGCCAATTTCTTCGCCTGGATGCGCAGTTGGAAACTGCTGTTGAGAGGCCGCAAGCCCGTCTGGCTTTTCCTCGGCAAAGGCGTGGTCATCCGCAACCTGCAAAACATCCGCTTCTCACCTTGGGTGCGCATCGAAGACGGAGTACACCTCAATGGCCTCGGCCGCGGAAAGATCGAGCTGGGAAGGCACGTCCGCATCGGCGCATACAGCCGGCTGATCATCTCCACCACCCTGAACGACCTCGGTGCTTACATCAAAATCGGCAACAACGTCGGCCTGGGAGAATTTGCCTACCTGGGCGGTGCCGGTGGCCTTGAAATCGGGGATGATTGCATCATCGGGCAATACCTTTCCTGCCACCCGGAAAACCACGTTTACGACGATCCGAAAAAGCCCATCAGGCTTCAGGGAGTAACCCGGAAAGGAATCAAAATCGGCAGGAACTGCTGGATCGGCAGCAAAGTGACCATTCTGGATGGGGTGACCATCGGCGATAACTGCGTGATAGCAGCCGGCGCCGTTGTGACGAAGAGCATGCCACCCAACAGCGTGATCGGCGGGGTGCCGGCCAGGGTGCTCAAACCCACCCACCGCCCAAAACGCCCAGTGGATGAATGGGCCTATGCAAGCTTTGAATAATGAACAGATTCAACCTTTCAAAAACCTCTTAAAAACCCTCTAAAAACCTTCAAAAACTTTGTCACATGGCAAGAATACTCATGACCGCCTACGCAGCCAACCCCTACAAAGGGTCCGAAGATGGATCCGGCTGGAACATCATCAGGCACGTGGCCGAGCATGTGGACGTGGTGGCCATCACGCGGGAAAACAACCGCCCACACATCGAGCAATTCATGGCAGAGAATCGGATACCTTCCACTCCCGGCCGCCAGCTGCATTTCGAATATTTCGATTTGCCCTATTGGATGCGCTTCTGGAAAAAAGGAGGCAGGGGGGCCATGCTGTACCATTACCTCTGGCATTTCGGTGTGGTATTCTTCATTCTGAAAAAGGGGATTCGCTTCGACATTGCCCACCACCTGAATTTCCACAACGACTGGACGCCATCTTTCCTCTGGCTGCTGGGCAAGCCGCTTGTTTGGGGGCCCATTGGCCATCACCACAAGATACCTTCTGAGTTTTTGAAGCCCTACGGCTTCAAGGCATGGCTCAACGACCGCATCCTCTGGTGGCTGAAAAAAGCCTTCTGGACGCTGGACCCTTTCCTAAAAATTACCAAATGGACTTCCGGAAAAATCCTTTGCATGAACAGCAGTGTGGATGAAGTGCTGCACGTGCCTGCTGAAAAGCACGTGCTCATACCGCCCACCGCCACCGAAGAACCACCTCAGCTCAACATCGAAACGGATGACTTCCGGGTCATCAGCGTGGGCAGGTTCGTACCCTTGAAAGGCTTTGATGTAACGGTTCGGGCTTTTGCCCGCTTCTACCACAGGCAGCCGGCCGTGGTTCAGCGCAAACTGAAACTCACCCTCATCGGCAAAGGACCGGAAGAGCAGCGCTTGCGCCGGATGATCAAAGAGGAGCAATTGCCTGATGGGGTGGTTGAGATCATACCCTGGATAGAGCGCAGCGAATTGCCGAAATACTACGCCTCCTCAAAAGCCTTTTTCTTTCCATCGCATGAAGGCGCCGGAATGGTGGTGGTAGAGGCCCTGTCGTACGGCCTTCCGGTGGTCTGCTTCAATAATTATGGCCCTGGGGAATTTACCGACGATGGCTGTGCCATCCGGGTAAATTACGACAGCTATGAGGCCTGCCTCGATCGTTTTGCCGAAGGGCTGGAACGCCTTCTTTACGACGAAAAATTCAGAAAAAGCATGGGTGAGAACGCCCGCAAACGCTACCGCAACCTATACACCTACGAGGCCAAAGCCATCCAGATTGTGGAGGTGTACGGAGCCGTGAAAAGCGGAATGTTGGAGCAATCGCAAAATGTAAGCTGGGGCACAGCTTGAAAGGCACAACACACGACCGGAATCGAGTCCATTTCCTGGAAAATAACCTAGATAAAACAGGGGCAGACTAAGACTGCACCTGACCTGGCACACAACATCAACCATGAAAAAAATCATCTGCATTCACCTGTACAACGACTACAGCGGCAGTCCGCTGGTCTTGTCGACATCCATCAAAAACCTGGTAAAGCGGGGTTTCGAAGTTGAAGTGCTCACTTCAAAGGGAACCACCGGCTTCCTTTCGGGAATCAAAGGGGTCAGGTACCGCAACTTTCGCTACCGCTTTTACGACAACAAGCTGCTGCGACTGGGCATGCTGCTTTGGAGCCAGCTGACCCTCTTCGTCATGATGGCCAGGTACCGGAACACCGGCAGCGTGGTTTACATCAACACCCTGCTGCCATTCGGGGCAGCACTTGGCGCCAAATTGTGGAACCTGCGGGTGGTGTATCACATGCACGAGACCACCGTGAATCCACCAATTCTAAAGCGATTTCTGAAAGCCGTGGCCAGGCGCTGCGCCTCGGGAGTCATTTATGTTTCCAGGTTTTTACAAAGAGCGGAACCGCTGGCCGGGGTACCCTCAACGGTGGTGTACAATTCTCTGGACGCCGAATTTGTGAAACAGGCGCTGGATTTTCGGAACGGAAGGCATCAAAAACCCCGCAGGTTTACGGCTTTGATGCTCTGTTCCCTCAAAGCCTACAAGGGGGTGGATGTCTATGTTCGCCTGGCGGCAAAACTTTCGCAATACCAGTTTTTGCTGGTGCTGAACAGCGACATGGAAAGCATCCGGCAGTACTTTGCCGACACCGATCTGCCCCAAAACCTGGTCATTTTTCCTTCGGCAAAATCGGTGCATTCATTTTACGAAGAAGCACACCTGGTACTCAACCTGTCGCACCCGCTGTACTGGGTGGAGACCTTTGGCATGACCTTGCTGGAAGGCATGCAATACGGTTTGCCCGTCATAGGACCACCCGTTGGCGGCCCGGCTGAAATCATCCGCGATGGCTACAATGGCTTCCAGGTGGATCAAAGAAATTTCGACAGCCTGGTTGACAAGGTCAATCTTTTGGCCACTGACCAACAGCTCTATGACCAGATGGCCGCCAATGCTGCCGATTTCGCATCCAATTTCAACGAAGAAAAATTTGTCGAAGGGGTAATCAATGCCTTGTCCACGGAGAAGGTGCAACAAATCCCTTCTGTCGAATTGGCCGCATGAGTTTATACTCCATACGATATTAGACTGACAAACAAACAACTGAGCATCCACCAACCGGTCGGATGCTCATTTAGCAAAAAAGAATATACTTATTGATTCTTGCAACGCCCGTTCCTGTTGCCTACCTTTGCGCACGTTCTTACCCCTCACCACTTTTTCCATTCTCTCTGTCTCATTCACAAAATCATTTGATCAAATGCTGGCTGCATTCCCGCTTGTGGGGTGAAGTATCAGTAGTGGTCGCTACCGGGATTCAAACACACACGTCTTTGCTCAGCTCACTCTCTTAAACCTGTTGCGAAACACTATTTATCCCGACCCTATGGTCGATATCTGAAGCAAAGGAACAGCTCCTGAAGCCTTGCTGTTGCCGGCTGCTTCCGTACCAAAACACCATTGAAAAAGTAAAAGCAAGAGCTATGAAAAGCAAATCGTGGGTTCCCTTCGGTGCCTGGTTGATCGTTTTGGGAATCTTGTTATGGGCCCTCAAATCAAGAGCATGCGGATATGGCTTCGTCTCCGATTGTGCCACCACCCTGAGCATTGTAAACAACGGCAATGAAAGTGGATTTCAGGTTTCGCAATGCCCTTATCAGACGTTTTTTCACAACCACGCTTTTGGCAACACCTCCAACCTGCTCATCAATTCGGCCCAGGTGCAGACCTGGGAAAGCTGCAGCAACGATGTGCTGGACGGCTGGCTGCATTACCGCATTTACCAGCAATCGGCCACTCCCGGCAGCTTCATCACACTGGAAGTTCCACTCTTCAGTAGCAGCACCAACGGCCCCTACACCGGCCGGACTTTCAAGCTCAACAATGCCATCGATGTGCTGTCAGGGCTAGGCCCCGGCGACTATTACATAGAGCTTTACTTCAGCATCACCATCAGCTTCAATGGCAACGGCATTGCCGTCGACACCCTCTACCACGACAACAACGGCCAGTACTACCGGGCCAGTTTCAGCGTGCAGGGTAGCGGCGGACAACTGGCCCTCACCCTTTCCAACAAGACAAACCCCAGCTGCCACGGAGCCGCCAACGGCAGTGCCTCCATCAACATCAACAACGGTACTCCTCCCTACACCGTCAACTGGTCAAACGGAGCCACGGGAAGCAGCGTCACCGGGCTGTCAGCAGGCATCTACTCCGTAACTGCCACCGATGCCGACGGCCTGACCGGCAGCATGCAAGTGATACTGACGGAACCGCAAGCCCTCAATGCCAACGTCAGCGCCCAGGACGAAACCGCCCCCGCCGCCAACAATGGAACTGCATCGTCAAACCCCTTTGGTGGCACCTGGCCCTACAGCTACCTGTGGAGTACCGGCGCCACCACCGCCAACATCAACCAACTGGACGCCGGGGTGTACACCGTGACGGTGACCGATGCCAATGGCTGCACGGCCACCGGAACGGCCATCGTCGGAACAGGGAATGGGCAGAATGCCTATTGCGCAGCGAAGGGAGACTTCCCCTGGGTGGACTGGATCACGGGGGTGCAACTCAACGACCTCGACAACAGCTCCGGCAAATCGCAGTACTCCGATTTTACCGGAGTTTCAACCACCCTCAATGCGGGCTCCAACTACACGGTTTTCCTCAGCGATGGCTTCAGCTGGCAGACCTATGACGAATACTGGAAGGTGTGGATCGACTACAACCAGAACGGCGCTTTCGAAGAACCGGATGAGCTGGCATTTTCTGGCATCCTCAGCGCACCTCCGCTTGGCACTCCTTCGGCAACATTGGAAGGTACCATCGCTGTGCCAGCGACTGCCCAAACCGGACCCACCAGAATGCGGGTGGCCCTGAAAAGAGGGGCCTTTGCAACACCCTGTGAGACCATCCCCTTTGGCGAGGTGGAAGACTACACCGTCGTAATCGGCAATGGCGCTCCCCCACCCTGCAGCATCGATGCCGTGGCTGCCGCTCCTGTTTGCGACGATAACAATACACCCACTGACCCTGCTGACGATCTGTTCAACTTCAACCTGACGGTCAATGGCAGTGGCACTGCCGCCACCTGGGAGGCGAGTGTAAACGGCATGAGTTTCTTCGGAAATTACGGAACGGCCACAGAAATCGGCCCCTTTGACATCACCGCCGGAACGGTGACACTGACCATTGCCGATGCCAACGACCCCGGCTGCACCAGCTCGGTGACAGTGGACCCACCTCAACCCTGCTCCACCCCGGTGGTCTGCGACCTGTCGGCAAGCGTCAGCAAACTGCTCTGCCACGACGCCGGCACACCCAACAATCCCGATGACGATACCTATACTTTCTTACTCACCGTGAGCGGCAGCAATCCCGGCGATGGCTGGACCACTACCGTGCTCGGTACGCCTGTGAGCGGAACTATTGGCACGCCCAACACTATGGGCCCCTATGCCATCAACAGTGGCATTCTCAATTTTACGGTTCAGCACACGGGATTGCCCGCCTGCTCATACAATGTCAGCGTCAGCCCGCCGGCCACCTGCTCCAACGGAGGCGGTGGCACCAGCTACTGTGCATCTGTTTCCGATTTTCCCTGGCACGATTGGATTGCCGGTGTGGCCCTCGCCGACCTGGCCAACCCATCGTTCAAAAGCCCGTACAGCGATTTCACCGGCCTGACGGCCAACCTGACTGCCAGTGACAGCTACACTATAAACCTTACTGCCGGCTTCAGCTGGTACACCTACGACGAGCACTGGTCGGTCTGGATCGACTTCAACCAGAACGGTGTTTTCGAAGAACCGGACGAACTGGTCTTCTCACAATTGGTGACGGCACCCCCCAATGGCACCCTTGAAGCCACCGTCAACGGAACTCTCCAAGTCCCGCCGACTGCCCCAACCGGTCTTACTCGCATGCGTGTGACCATGAAAAGGGGCAGTGCAGCTCAAGCCTGTGAAACCCTGGCCTATGGCGAAGTAGAAGACTACTCGGTCAACATTGCTCCGGCCGTAGGTCAGGGCTCTTCACAGCGAGCGGCAACAATGCAACTGAATGCCGTTCCGCAAACGGATCACATCGAGTTGTATGGCGTGCTGGAACTGGAACCTGAAGCACGTTCATTCAGCCTGTTCAGGCTGGTGGAAGGCGCCGGTGCGGTTATCGTCGCTTCGCAAAACGTGGACCCACTTATTGACAATTATAAAACCCTGGAGCTGGTGGATTCCGAACCCGCCGCCGGCAGGAACGACTACCAGCTCATCCTTTTTGATGCATCCGGCAAACCCCTGGGGCAGGCCCTGGCCGCTGCCATCTATACGCCATTGAAGGCTTTTACGGTCTTCCCCAATCCGGCCACACAGTCCTTCCAGGTAGAGGCTTCAAAATTCGAAGGTCAAAACCTGACCATCCGGGTCAATGACCTCTTTGGCAGAACTGTTTTCCTTCGGCAAACGGACAACTACGACGGCCAACTCATCGAAGTCGATTGCCACCAATGGCGCAGCGGCCTTTACACCCTGTACCTGTTGCCCGAAGGGCGAAGGGGAATACCTGTGAAAGTGGTGGTTGGGGATTAGTAGTGGACACCGGACAGCGTCCGGCGCCAGCAGGATTGAGGAATCCCTGTCTGCCGACCCGTCTGCCGCCGGGCAGGCATGCAGGGAGGAATCGAAGAATTGAGGTTTTTGAGCACTAGCTCCCTTCAACAATTCAACAATTCAACAATTCAACAACCTAAACCTGCCCGCAGGGCATTTAAACGAAGCGAAACTTCTTAAACGCCGAAGGCCTAAACCTGCCCGCAGGGCATTTAAACGAAGCGAAGCTTCTTAAACGCCGAAGGCCTAAACCTGCCCGCAGGGCAGCTAAACGCAGCGAAGCTGCCTAAACCCGCCGCAGGCGGCTAAAAATGCTTCCAGCCCTGGGCGAAGAGGTCGTGGCGTTTGCCGCCGGAGGTGTGGAGTTTCAGGCCTTCCTCTTTTTCGGTGATTTCACCGGCGATCCAGATATCGGGCAGCAGGCGGATTTTTTCCACGTCCTTCTCATCGATTGTAAAGAGCAGTTCGTAGTCCTCGCCGCCATTGAGGGCGCAGTTGATGGGGTCCAGGTTGAATTTCAGCGCCAGCAGTTTGGTGTCGCTGTGGATGGGAACGCCCGTTTCCTCCACAATGGCGCCGACACCCGACTGTTTGCAGATGTGCATCAGGTCGGAAGACAATCCGTCGGAAATGTCGATCATGGCTGTGGGCACGAGTTGGGCTTTGTCGAGAATTTCGATCATGTCCATGCGGGCCTCTGGTTTCAGGAAGCGACCCACGGCGTGCTTCTGTTCTTCCAGGTCAGGCTTTACATCGGGATTTTGGAGGTAGAGCTGCTTTTCCCGCTCCAGCAATTGCAGGCCGAGGTAGGCCGCCCCCAGATCACCGGTGATGCAGATGAGGTCGCCGGGTTTGGCGCCGTTGCGGTACACCAGTTTGTCCTTCTCCCCCTGCCCGATGGCCGTGACGGAGATGATCAGTCCCCTGTTCGAGGAAGTCGTATCTCCGCCCACGAGATCCACCTGGTAGGCGTCACAAGCGGCTTTCATGCCGGCGTAGAGTTCATCCATGGCTTCCACGCTGAAGCGGTTGGAAATGGCCACCGAAACCGTGACCTGCCGGGGCCGGGCATTCATGGCGCAGATATCGGAGAGGTTGCTGACAATGGCCTTGTACCCCAGGTGCTTCAGCGGAAAATACATCAGATCGAAGTGGATGCCTTCCACCATCATATCGGTGCTGACCACGGTGAGGAATCCGTCGTTGTCGATCACCGCTGCATCATCGCCAACACCTTTGATGGTGCTTGAATTATGAATCTTCAGGTCTTTGGTCAGGTGATCGATCAATCCGAATTCACCGTATTCGCTGATCTCGGTCCGTTTTGGTTGGTCTTGTTCCATAATGTTGTTCAATGTAGCTGTATGACTTTTTTACGAGGGCAAAAGTAGGCATTGAGATGAGGATTCGAGGAAATGAGCCCCGATAGCTATCTGGGAAAGAACCGAAGAACTGAAGAACTGAGAACCATCCCAAACAATAGCTGTTTACTGTCTGCTGCGAAATAGCAGGATCCCACAAATTGCAGCGCTCCAAAAAACCCTAAACCCTACACCCTCAACCCTACACCATTCATGTCCATCCGCATCATTCCGAAAGAAAGACAAGCCAAAGGCGCCTTCAATGGCGGTGAGATCATCGAGAACAAGCCCATTGGTTTTCCGCGGGAAGGCGGCGAGGTCAGGCCCTATTCCAACCTGTTTTACTGGGCCTATGCCGAGGCCAAAACCGACAGCACCATTGGCTTGCACCCGCATGAAGGTTTTGAGATTATGTCCTTTGTCCTCAAGGGCAGTATCCGGCATTACGACACCAAGCTGAAAGAATGGCGCCAGCTGAAAGCCGGCGATGTGCAGATCATCCGTGCCGGAAACGGCATCAGCCACGCCGAACACATGGCCAAAGATGCCGTCATGTTCCAAATCTGGTTCGACCCGGACCTGAGCAAGACCCTGCAAAAAACAGCCTCCTACAATGATTACAAATCGGAAGAACTGCCGGTGGTCAATCAAAATGGGCTCAAAATCAAAACCTACATCGGGGAAGGCTCTCCGGTAACGCTGGACACCCCCGGCCTGGTCATCCAGCGCTTCAGCTTTGAAAACGGCTCCCATGAAATCGAGCTGGATGCAGACAAAGTCCATTCACTCTATGTGATAGCCGGCTCCCCCTCCATCAATGGCCAGCCCACCAACCAGGATGATTTCATCATTCTGGAACGGGAAGACAAATTGGCGATGAGCGCCAACAGCCCCACCGATGTTTTTATAATCTCCTCACCGGCAGTGGTGCCGTACAGGACGTATGGGAGGAGGTTTGGTTAGGAGTGAGGAACTGAGGGCACTGCAACAAGTGCCCTCATTCGTTTAGAGGGGTTTAGAAAGGTTTAGAGAAGTTTAGAAGTGTTGCGCCTGGTCGCCTATATACCCGTCTAAACCAAGACTTTAGGACAAACTCAACTTTTATTGACTAACGGAACTTGCGCCAAATTCAATAGAAAATGACTTTTTGCAGGGGACTCAGGAACTGAGGAACTGACGGAATGGGGTGTATTAATTACTGTCTGTATTTTCAAATATGGAAATCTGATGTAGTTTTTTTATTTGCCAACCTAAGCCGCTCACTCATTTTTTTGTTCCTTAAAAGCGGCCAGAGGCCGCAACTTACTTGCGTCACCGAGCACAGCTCGGGACGAGCGGCGGGGGGCTTATAGCGACAAAGGGGCAACTCCTCTAAACCCTATTGATTACCCACAAATCCGTACTCCACCATTGAGGGTGTTGCATGGGCAAGTTGATCCTGAAGTTGCAGGCTAAATTCCTGTGGGTTAATAACCTCTCACGCCATCAAACATCTTGAAACCCCTTGCTTTAGCGAGAGGTTGCTGGACAATCCCCTCTCTGCATCAAACATCTTTACAAAACATCAGCATCAACATTGCCAGCTACAATGGTGATTGATCATTCCTGATGTGATGTTCTGAATAGAAGTTTGATGTGGGTAGGGGGACTGGCATTATTCCCGCCGTTGAAACAGCGGGTTA
>PAAY01000033.1 GCA_002698985.1 Saprospirales bacterium
CTCGCCCCATACGCAAACCACTCCAGGCCCGTCACCTGCTCTTTGTGGTTGTAGGTGTAGCGGTCCTGGTATTCGGTGGTGTTGGTCCAGTTTCCTTGCATGGGTAGGCCAAAGGGATAGTAATACATTCTTTGGATGATTTCCGGGTCTTCCCCGTTTTCCACAGCTTCGGTCTCAGAGCTGATGTGCCCGTCGCCGTTGGCATCGGAGAATAGGACGGCTAAGTTACCTAAATGATCGGTAATTTGGTACTGAATGACGGCAGGTTTTGGATCCTGAGGATACTCGTCGGTGATATACTGCTTCCTGCCTTCTTCAAACTGGTAATTGTCAAGTACCCAGGTACTGGTCTCTGTATCAAACACATATTCTGCACCTGCCAGGTAGAGGCGCTGTTCGCCATCAGGTCCTGTTCTTTCCACCTTGATCTTCTCGCCGGTGTAGGTGTAGTCAAACTTCATCGTTCCGTCACTCAGTGTGGCGCTAAACGGCATATTGATCACACTCCATTCAACACTGCCATTTTCGTTGGATAGCATGTTCCCGTTGTTGTCATATCCGGTTTGCATGATGTCGGGCTCGAAGCCATAGGCCTGCGTCGGCCCCTGTAACAGATCATCAACACTGGTCAATCGTTTTACACCGGGGTTGGATATGTCATATTCATACAACAAATTATCTATCAGCCCATACTGCGGATCATTACTTCCTGGCGGTGTGGTCATTCCCCTTCGGGTCAAGGTGATTATGTTTCCCGCCTGGTCATAAGTATATGCAGTGCTGTATCTGTCATTTTTTCTTTCCGGTTCAAAAATTGCGTTCTTCATCTCAATGATCCGGTGATTTTTATCGTAGGTGAAATCATTCCGAAACTTGCCTGTTCTGCAATCAGAGTAGTATTCGATCCGGCTTATATCAAGACCATCGTATTCTATTTTTTCAAAGAAAATATCATAGTTGTCGTCCTGGTTGGGAGGTAAGGGATAAGATGCCGCCACGCCGGAACTCCGGTTCAATTCCCCTGCTCGTCACGAGCTCTGCTCGTTGACGCAATTACGTTGCGGCCTCCGGCCGCAGCCAGGCTGCCAAATTAACTCACCGTTTTCTAATGAAGCATACTGGCAGCATCTAACCTACCTGCACATCTCAACTTTCAGCCACCCACGACCATAGTCATCGGGTAAACCTTGCTCCCACAAACTTCTCTAATGTTCTCTCCTCTACCCTATTCATTTCCTGCCTCAGGTTATTTTCCTTCGGAAAATTCGGCGATCGGGAGATCGCCGCTACTGCACACGTCTCTGAGCTGATGTGCCCGTCGCCGTTGGCCCCATTGGCATCGGAGAAGAGGACGGCTAAGGTAGATAAATGATTGGGGACTTGATGTGGGATGCTCAATTTACCTAAGAATCTGTGGAGTTGTTGGCCTCTAAATTAGAAAACTTAAGGCTGCTTGTCTTCAGTTTGGATAGCTATTAGAGAAAGATGTGCCTTTATCAAATCCAACGGAAACAATAGGCACAAGAATAAAAAAACAACACTAATCACCTCTTAATATTCTCACATGTCTGTAATTTCACAGTAGGTAAGGAATATTTTTTTAATTCATTCAATTCTCGAACGACTTCAACTTTAAACTTCTTTTCTTCGTACTTAAGTCGACCACTATTGCAAGCCGCATCAAATTTAAGTTGATACATGTTCATTTCTTTCCTAAATTCCATAAGCTTCTTAAACAAAACATTGTAAGAACCCATAAAATGACAATCAATATTATCAAATATATACTTCCTGAACCTTCTGGCGAAAAGTTCCGCTATCATAAAATGAATTTTCTCATGATTAAGTGCTTCATGATAATCCTTAAGATCTGGATTTATCCATGAGTTATCACAACGCATGACAGCTAACACCTCATAGGTCACACTGTCAGTGTCGTATTGACTTAAACGGAACATGATAGATGTTGTAATAAAGGCATTTGCAATTTTGTGTGCAGATTTCGAAGGCGGTAATTCTAATTTGAAAAAAGAAGGCTTCATTTCTATTGAATCATGAAACACTACCACATCTTGCCCTTTCAATGAGAAACACAAAAAGACAAAACACACTAAAACTAGTATATTCCTAAAGATCATACTTTCTAGCTTTAATCTAACCTGCTCTTTGACACAATTACGTTGCAGCCTCCGGCCGCAGCCAGGCTGCCAAATTAACTCACTGCTTTCAAATGAAGCGTACCGGCAGCATCTGACATACCTGTACCCATCAACTTTCAGCCACCCACGACCATAGTCATCGGGTAAACCTTGTTCCCACAAACTTCTCTGATGTTCTCTCCTCTGCCCTATTCACTCCAGGCTCAGGTTATTTTCCTCCGGAAAATCCGGCGATCAGGAGATCGCCGCTACTGCCCCTTACCTGCCCTACTCCCCTTCAACAAATCAACAAATCAACAAAAAAAGAACCCGGGCACAAAGACCCGGGCCGAAAATGGTTTAGCAAGTTATGATGGCTAAAATTCTTCCAAACGCTGTCGCAAGCGGTTTTTTGCGAAGACAAAAAAGGGGGGTAGAGGGCGGGAGCTGAGTGAAGCCTCGATCTCAGTCGCCGCACCCTCATATAAAAAACCTGTTGCGAGTTTGTGTACTCATTGCGAAATGCTTAGACATGATCCAGGTCATTTACAATGGAAGCGTTTTGGTATTCAGGCGGCATGCGCCGACCGAACCGCTTCGTTTTGAGTACAATCAATCTATCTTCTTGTGCAGATGAGCGTTTTTCTCTTTGAGAACCGGGCCGTTTTCTTCATCGTTGCTGATGACCCAGTCAGAGAGATTCACTTCATCAGAGCCGGGCACATCGTCCAGGTTGATGCCTTTCCGAAGGTAGGCGGGCTCTTTTTCCAGATCGTTGATGACCTGTGGATTGCTGAGCTTGGGCTTCTTTTTGAACATGGCCAGGCGTTCTTTGCGCAGCCTTGCCCGCTCCAGACGCTCCATGCGCTGGCGTTCCAGTTCCTCCTCCTCATCTGTCACATAGTAGCGCTCATCGGCGGGTGGAGTGCGGCGGCCCGGTTTGTCGCCCATCAGGTCGAATTCTATCATGTTGGATGCAGCGTGATCTTCTTCCTGCTCGAATTCATCCATCTGATCCACGCCGGCTGGCGTTTCGTCATCCAATGACACCCTTACAGGACGGGCATTTGACAGGCGTCCTTTTCCATGGCCGGCAGTGTTTGTTTGCTCAAATCCGGTGGCGATGACCGTCACGCTGAGCTGCTCGCCCAGTGTTTCGTCGTAGCAGTTACCCCAGATGAGGTTGGTGCCTTGTCCGGCCTCCTCCTGAACGAACTCGGTAATTTCGAAGATCTCGTCCATGGTAGCTTCCTTCGTACCGGAGGTAATGTTGATGAGTATGTGTTGTGCTCCTTTGATGTTGTTGTCTTCCAGCAATGGCGAGTTCAGCGCCTCGTCAACCGCCCTGATGGCGCGGTTGTCACCTTCGGCGGTGGCAGTACCCATGATGGCCACGCCGCTGCCTCGCATGACGGTGTTGACATCCTCGAAGTCGACGTTTACATAACCCGGCACGGTGATGATCTCGGCAATGCCTTTTGCCGCTGTGGTCAGGATGTTATCTGCCTGGGCAAAAGCCTGCGAGATGGTCAGGTTGCCGTGGATGGCCTTGAGCTTGTCATTGGAAATGACGATGATGGTGTCAACGTGCTTTTTCAGTTCTGACAAACCTTCAAAGCCGTGGTTCACCCTTTTGTTGCCCTCGAAGGTGAAGGGCAGGGTTACGATGGCCACCGTCAGGATGCCCATTTCCTGGGCCGCTTTGGCAATGATGGGGGCTGCTCCGGTGCCCGTTCCACCGCCCATACCGGCCGTGATGAAGAGCATCTTGCAGTTATTGGACAAGTAGGCTTTTACCTCATCGATGCTTTCTTCGGCAGCCAGCTTGCCAATGTTTGGCTTGGAGCCGGCGCCCCGGCCATCAGTGAGGGTTGGCCCGAGCTGGATTTTTACCGGAACGGGGCTCAGTTCCATGGCCTGCTTGTCCGTGTTGCAAATGGCAAAGTCAACGCCATGAATACCCTGTTTGAACATGTGGTTGACGGCGTTGCTGCCACCGCCACCTACTCCCAATACCTTGATGATGGGAGTTTCCTGGTTTTCGTCGATCAATTTAAAGATCATAACTGCTAATGTTTGTCGTCCGTTCGGTCAGTTGCTATTCTCAACTTCATCTTCTCAATGGCCGGTTGGACAGTGTTTGGATTTAGTTTCATGGTTGACAAGCCCTTATCTCAATGGCCATCATCAGATGGTCTGCCAACCAGGGTTTTGGATTATTCTCAATTAGAAATCGGCATCGATATCGGCCTGGAACCATTCCTTGGTTTTGTCGAGGATTTTGTCGAACCAGCCCGAGTTCTTGCCCTTGTTGCCGGAGTTTTCGGCTTCCAGTTCCTCCTCTTCCATCTTCTTGATGGGATCGGCAGCCGGCTGTTTGGCCCTTTCGGCGGCCATTTCCTTTTCGTCGGAAATGCCCTTCAGCAAAAGGCCGATTGCCGTGGAGAATACCGGACTGTTGATCTGCTCGCCATAGCCGTGTGCCAGGTGCTCAACGGGTACTCCAATCCGTGTATCCAGCCCGGTGTGCAGTGCGGTCAGTTTGTCGAAATTGCGCAGCAAGGCACCGCCGCCGGTCATCACGATACCGGCAATGAGCTTGTTGTCGAAACCGCTGCGGTGGATTTCCCAGTTCACGTAGTCCAGGATCTCCTCGGCCCGGGCCTGGATGATGTTCGCCAGGTTCTTTTCGGAGATTTCTTTGGGCTCACGGCCCTTCAGTCCTGGAATGGTGATGATGCGGTTGTCATAAACCTCGGAGGCCAGGGCAGAGCCAAAGCGCACCTTGAGCTTTTCGGCCTGTGCCTGCATCACGTTGCAGCCCTCCCGGATGTCTTTGGTGATCACATTGCCACCGAAGGGAATGACGGCCGTGTGCCGGATGATGCCATCCTTGAACACGGTGATATCAGTGGTTCCGCCACCCATGTCAACCAATGCCACTCCGGCTTCTTTCTCCTCCTGGCTGAGCACGGCGGTGGCGCTGGCGATGGGCTCCAGGGTGAGGTTGGCCACTTTCAGACCGGCGCGCTCCACACATTTGATGATGTTCTGTGTGGCAGTGATCTGCCCGGTGATGATGTGGAAGTTGGCCTCCAGGCGCACGCCTGACATGCCGATGGGATCGGTAATGCCCTGCTCATCGTCCACGGTGTACTCCTGCGGGATGACATGAATGATCTTTTCGCCTGCCGGCAATACCAGCCGGTGCATGTCATTGATGAGTTGGTTGATGTCTTCTTTCGAAATTTCGGTGTGGATGTTCTGGCGGGTCAGCATGCCACGGTGTTGCAGACTTTTGATGTGCTGACCGGCAATGCCAACGTGCACCACGTCGAACTTGCGTCCGGCACCGCGCTCGGCGTGTGCAACGGCTTCCTTAATGGCTTTGACCGTTTTTTCGATGTTGGATACAACGCCCCGCATCACCCCTTCGCTTTCGACTTTGCCGAAGCCGCAAATCTCCAGCCGTCCGTGCTTGTTGAGGTTGCCGGCCAGGGCGCAGACCTTGGTCGTACCGATGTCGAGCGCTACGATGAGCTCATTGGGCTTTGTGTTGTTCATGTTTTGCATAACGAGAATTTTTGATGATAGCCTTTTTTCAAGTTGTTTTCACGCAGGCTGTCTGCAACTCAGTTTCTTTCACACACCACCTGCCCTTTGAAGCGCAGATCGATGGTGCTGTATTTTTGCCAGCCCTCGTGGCTGAGGGCTTCCTGGTAGAAAATCCGCAGCCGCCGGAGTTTTTGCTCCAGGTTGTCCACGCCTCCCAGTATCACGAGCTGGTCGCCAACTTTGGGAACCAACACGAATTCATTTCTTCGATTCACATACACCTGCTCGAACATGGCTGACCAAAGCGGGTCGGCCAGAATGGTTTGGGTCAGTTCGAACAGGTCTTTCAGCAAGTGTTTTTTGCGAAGCTGAAAGTCTGAAGTGAAGTGCGGGATATTTCCGGTGGCCACCAGCGTTCTGGCGGTGAAGTGCTTAGAGAGCGGCACCCTGCTGCCCGTCTCGTCCAGGTAGTACTGAACGCCCTCGCTGTCAATGACCCGCAACACGGGCTGCCGTTGGGTGATAATCACCTTTACCTTGCTGTTGGCGGTGATGGCCACTTCGGCATTTTTCACAAATGCATCTTCTTCCAAAAACCGCTCGATGCGGTCGGGGTCGATATTGCCGGCAGGCAGACCGTCCAGCGACTCTCCCCAGCTCTTGTTGATGATGGAGACCACATCGGTGCTGTCGATCAGAAACACATTGCCTTCCAGCGGATTCACCACCACCTCCGTGGCCAGCACGGGCATGGCCAGCTTGCGGTTGATGGCTGCCGTGATGAGCAGCATCAACAGGCCTGCACCCGTGATCAAACCCACGCGCTTCAGCACTTTTATGGTATCGTCGTTAAACATCATTTGCTTCTTTTCGCTCCGGCGGATTCCTTCCGCTGTTTCAGTAGTTCTTTTATCGGTTCCACAAGGGTGTCGATATCTCCGGCTCCGAGGGTCAGCAGCACATCCACCTCCCTTTTTGCCAGTTCGCCGAGTGCCTCTTCCTTTCTGATCAGCACCTTGTTGGGGTTTTGCATCCGGTCAAAAATGATGGCGGAGCTGACCCCTGCTATCGGTTTTTCCCTGGCCGGATAGATGTCCAGCAGGATCACCTCATCCAGTTGGTCCAGTGCTTCGGCAAAGCCATCGGCAAAATCCCTGGTCCGGGAGTACAGGTGCGGCTGAAAAATTCCGGTCACCTTTCTTCCGGGCAGCAGTTCCTTCGCTGCTCCAATAGCTGAGCGCAACTCGGTGGGATGGTGTGCATAGTCGTCGAAATAGACACAATGCTCATCCCTGTAAATCATTTCAAAGCGGCGTTTGATTCCTTTGAATGTCACCAGTCCTTTGCGCAGCGCTTCTTCGCCAATTCCGAGTTGGCAAGCCACTGCCAGGGCTGCTGCCGCATTTTCGACGTTGTGCCTGCCGGGCATCGGCAGGGCCATGTTTTCCCATAGTGTTTCATCGCAGCTCCGGCTCCTTTTTGCGCTCCGGCCGCTGGCCGGAGTTGCCTCCCCAGACACAAAAGAAGCCGGAGCTGCGAAGTCGAAAACAAAATGGCCGTCGTTCACCCTCACATTCCGGGCGGAGAAGTCGCCCTTTTCCAGTCCGAATGTTTGGCACTGTATGCTTTCGAAGTGGCCGGTCAGTTCAGCTTTCATCAGGATTTTGCCCCCCGGTTTCACTTTTCCGAGGAAGGCAGCGAATCCAGATTTCATCACCTGCTCAGGGTCCCCGTAGATGTCGAGGTGGTCGGGGTCGGCGCTGAGCAGGATGGCGATGTCGGGGCTGAGATGCAGGAAGCTGCGATCGTATTCGTCCGCTTCCACCACCACCCAGTCGCTGTTGCCGGCAACGTAGTTCGAACCAAAGTTTTCACAAATCCCTCCGAGGAAAGCCATGCAGCTGATGCCACCACTGTGCAGCAGGTGTGCGACCATTGACGATGTGGTGGTTTTTCCATGCGTGCCGGCCACGGCGATGGTGCGGTGGTTCCTGCTGATGAGTCCGAGCACTTCGGCCCTTTTCATCATGGGGGTTCCGGCCTTTTTGAAAAACTGCCACTCAGCGTGCTCAACAGGCACGGCCGGTGTCCATACCACCAGGTCGATGCCCGGCGGAATGAGTTCCGTGTTTTCCTCGTAGTGGATTTTCATCCCTTCAGCGACCAACTTTTTGGTCAGGGTTGTTTCTGTGCGGTCGTAACCGTATATCTCGCATCCTCTGTCGTTGAAATAGCGGGCGATGGCGCTCATGCCGATGCCGCCAATTCCGAGGAAGTAGAGTTTTTTCAAAGAATCGAGCTGCATAGTTTTCAAGCTTGTGCCTGCGCTTTGGCCAGGCTCAGTACCACCTCTGCAATCTCCTCTGCGGCCCGGGGTTTTGCCAGCTTGGCGATGTTGGCCGCCAGCAGCTGCCTTTCGCTTTCATTGCCCAGCAAGTCAAAAACCGTGTTGAGCAATTCTTCCCTTGCCGCTGCATCCGACACCATTTTGGCGGCGTTTTTTTCCACCAGCGCCAGCGCATTCTTGGTCTGGTGGTCTTCGGCAACGTTGGGCGAAGGCACCAGTACGGCCGGTTTGCCCACCAGGCAGAGCTCGGCAATCGACAGCGCTCCGGCCCTTCCGATGATGACATCTGCCGCAGCATAGGCCAGGTCCATCCGGTCGATGAAAGCCTGTGCTTTCACGTTGGGCAGTTTGGCGGTTTCGCTTTGCAATGCAGTTGCTTCGTAAAACCTGCCTGTCTGCCAGATCCATTGCACCTGGCTGTTCTTCCCGATCAAGCCTGCGCCTTCCATCATGGATTCATTCAGGGTTCTGGCGCCCAGGCTGCCTCCGAAAATGAAGACGGTCTGCTTTTGGGGATCCAGGCCAAAATGGGCCAGGGCCTCTGCCCGCTTTTCTTTCAGTCCTTCGAAAAAAGCCGTGCGCACGGGGTTTCCGGTCAGCACCAGCTTTTCCTTCGGGAAAAAGCGCTCCATGCCATCGTAGGCTACGCAGATCTTTTTTGCCGAAGCAGCCAGCATTTTGTTGGTCACACCGGGAAAGGCGTTCTGCTCCTGCAAAACCGCCGGCACGCCCATACCTGCTGCTGCCCTCACGGCCGGGCCGCTGGCATAGCCACCCACACCCACGGCCACATCGGGCTGAAAGGCCTTTGCGATCTGCCTTGCCTTTATCATGCTGGCCATCAGCTTGAAAGGAAAGAGCAGGTTCTTCCATGTCAATTTTCGCTGGAAACCCACCACCGGCAATCCTTCTATCCGGTAGCCGGCCATTGGAACTTTTTCCATCTCCAGCTTTCCTTCGGCGCCCACGAAAAGAATCTCCGCTTGCGGCACCTGTTTTTTTATGGCATCGGCAATGGCGATGGCGGGATAAACATGCCCCCCCGTGCCACCACCGGCAATCATCACTTTCAATTTCTGCGTCGTCATTCCGGTCCTGTTTGCAAGAGGTCGTCGTCCAAAGACACCCTCGTAGCTTGTGGTTCGGATGCTGGCGGAGTGGCTTTGACAGGCGCTTGTTTCACCTGGGCCGCCTGCTCCATGAAGCGGCTCACGCTCAGAATTATTCCGAAGAAAATACAACTGAACAGCACCGAGGTGCCTCCCCAGCTCACCATGGGCAGGGTGAGTCCACCCACCGGCACCAGGTGCACTGATACCGCCATGTTTGCCAGGGCCTGTATGACGATGTTCAGGCCCAGCCCCACGGCCACCATGGCCCCAAACGACTTTTCGCTGATGACCACCAGGCGGGTTATTCTGAAGAAAAGCAGGACGTAAAGTCCCAGCAGCAGAAATCCGCCGACCAGGCCCCACTCCTCGCAAATGACCGCATAGATGAAGTCGGCATAAGGGGTGGGCAGGTAGTTCTTCTGTATGCTGTTGCCCGGCCCTCTTCCAAACCACTCGCCGTTGGCAATGGCGATCTTGGCCTGCTGGTTCTGGAAGGAACCCTCGTTCGGGTCCGCCAGAAATTCCGATATCCTCGTGGCCCAGGTATCCGCCCGCACAAACTCCGGGTAGAACTGGTGGATGACCAGCAACAGGGCAAACACAACCGCCCCGCCCAGCAACAGCAGAAAGAGGTATTTCATAGCAACCCGTCCAATGAACATCATCAGAAAACAGGTGGCAAATAATACCAGTCCTGTACTCAGGTCAGCGGGTGCAATGAGCCCGCAGATGATCAGGATGGGCAATATGATGGGCACGAATGCCTTGTTGAAATCCTTGATGTAATCCTTGTGGCGGGTGATTTCCCGTGCCACCAGCAGGATCAGCGCCATCTTCGCAAAATCAGAGGCCTGGAAAGTGACATTCAGTAAGGGAACCCTGATCCAGCGGCGGGCATGGTTGATCTCCACACCGAAGGCCAGCGTGTATATCAGCAGCATGAAAGCTACCAGCCACAGCCAGGGCGCCAGCTTCATGAAGCGGACATAAGGCGTGAGGTAGGCCAGGTAGGCCAGGAAGAGCCCGAATGCGAGGATGCCCACGTGCTTGATGAGGTAGGCCGTGGTGTCTCCGCCGCTGAGCTTGTAGGCAATGGTGCCCGTGCTGCTGTACACCGCTGCGATGGACGTCAGCGCCAGCAGGGTCAGGATCATCCAGATGACCTTGTCACCTCTCAACTCAGCGTATATGCGTGCTCCAAAACTCACTATCGCTTCCTTGTTTAGTTGCCGTTTCCGGCGGTTATGGTTTTTACCGCAGCCTTGAATTGATCGCCGCGGTCTGCGTAATTCTTGAACAGGTCAAAACTTGCACATGCAGGGCTCAGCAGAACCACATCCCCTTCCGTTGCCAGGGCTGCCGCTTTTCTGACGGCCTCTTCGGCGCTGCGGGCTTCGTCCACCGGTATCAGTTTACCGAAGGAAGCCTTCAGCTTTTCGTTGTCGATGCCGAGGCAGACCAGGGCTTTCACTTTCTGCCGCACCAGCGGCATCAGGGCGCTGTAGTCGTTGCCCTTGTCGGTGCCGCCGGCAATCCAGATCACCGGCCGGTCCATGCTTTCGAGGGCACGTTGCACGGCGTCCACATTGGTGGCCTTGCTGTCATCGATGAAGGCCACGCCGTTCACTTCTGCCACCCACTCCAGCCGGTGCGGGGCATTGACGAAGCTGTTCAGCCCTTGCTGGATGGCTTCGTCGCTGACGCCCATTTCTTTGGCGGCCAGTATGGCGCAGGTAGCGTTGAAGTGGTTGTGCGGCCCTTTCAGCGGGCTTTGCTGCATGTCAAAAATTGATTCTCCAACCCGGAGAACCTGTTTGTCATAATTCCGCAGGCTCACTTTGAGCAGGCGGGGTCCGTTTGCCGAAGGAAAAGCATTCTCTTCCAGCCACTCACGGATGTATGGATCGTCGGCATCGAGGATGAAAAGGTCCTCAGGCCGCTGATTCATCGCTATTCTGAACTTGGACGCCACGTAGTTTTCCATGCGGTGGTCGTAGCGATCCAGGTGGTCGGGACTGATGTTGAGCAGGATGGCCACGCGGGGCCGGAAGCTTTTGATGCCGTCCAGTTGGAAGCTGCTCAGCTCCAGCACGTGGATGTCGGCAGGCGCTCCGGTTGCCAGGTTTCTGGCGAAGCTGGTGCCCACATTGCCGCCCATGGCTGCGTTCAGCCCGGCGGTTTTGAGCAGGTGCCAGGTGAGCCGGGTGGTGGTGGTCTTGCCGTTGCTGCCGGTGATGCCGATGATGGTGGCATTGGTGAAGCGACTGGCAAATTCTATTTCGGAAATGACCTCCACGCCGTTTTCCCGAAGGCGAACAACAAAAGGTGCCGTGTCGGGAATACCGGGGCTTTTCACCACGGTTTTCACACCGGCGAAACGCTCCCAGCTGTGCGCTCCTTCCTCAAATTCAATCCCATGATTTTCAAGTTCCTGACGGAAAGGTTCTTTTACCTTTCCCATGTCCGAGACAAAAACTCCGAAGCCCTGTTTTTGGGCCAGCAATGCGGCCCCTACTCCACTCTCTCCTGCTCCGAGTATGCCTATGGTCTCAAGCAATTTGCTATCTGATTTTCAGTGTCAACAATGCCAGTGCGGCCAACAGAATACTGACGATCCAGAACCTGGCTACGATCTTCGGCTCCGGCAGGCCCAGCTTCTGAAAGTGGTGGTGCAGCGGCGACATGAGGAAGATTCTCCGCCCTTCGCCGTACTTCCTTTTGGTGTACTTGAAGTAACTCACTTGCAGCATCACCGAAAGGGTTTCCGCCAGGAATACACCGCACAGAACGGGCAGCACCAGCTCTTTGCGCAGCATGATGGCCATGGCGGCAATGATTCCACCGAGGGTCAGGCTGCCGGTGTCGCCCATGAAAACCTGCGCCGGGTAGGCGTTGTACCACAGAAAACCGATGCAGGCCCCGAGGAAACAGGCGGCATACACCACCATTTCACCGGTTCCGGGCAGGTAGGAGATGTTGAGGTAATTGGCCAGAATGACGTTGCCCGATACATAGGCAAAAATGGCCAGCACCACTCCCGAAATCCCGCTGACGCCCGTTGCAAGGCCGTCCAGTCCGTCTGTCAAATTAGCTGCGTTGGACACTGCCGTGATGACGAAAATGACCACCACCACAAAGAGTATCCAGGCATATTTCAATGCACCTTCTCTTCCGAAGGGCAGGAGCCGGGCATAGTCCAGCTCGTTATTTTTAACGAAGGGCACCGTAGTCACGAGGGCTTTGGTATCTGCCTCTTCCACGATGTCTCCGCTTGCCGTTTCAAATTCATAGACCTTCATGATCTTGTAGCCCATTTGCTGAGCTGTTTCCAGGTCTTGCCGTATGACCACATCATCGCTCATCACCATCGAAAGGGCTACGATGAGGCCGCATCCGATCTGACCCACGATCTTGGACTTCCCACTCAGGCCTTTTTTGTTCTTCAGAAAGACCTTGATGTAGTCATCCACGAAGCCGATGATGGCCATCCAGGTGGTTACGAGCAGCAAAACGAGGATGTAGATGTTGTCCAGTTTTGCCACCAGCAGCACCGGGATCATGATGCCCATGATGATGATGACACCACCCATGGTCGGGGTACCCTTCTTTTCAAGTTGGCCTTGCAGGCCCAGGTCTCTGATCTCTTCGCCGATCTGCAACTTTTGCAGAAAGCGCACAATGCGTCCACCAAACATCAGGCTGATGATGAGCGAGAAGATCAATCCCATGCCGGCCCTGAAAGAAATAAAGTTCCAGAGGCCGGCACCGGGAATGTCATAATTCGCTTCAAGCCATTGAAAAAGCTGGTAAAGCATTGTGTTGTTTGTTCAAAGTGTGTTTATCGGGTTGAGAGGGATTATTCGCAACCTTCAGTTCTTCATTCAATCGGCAGTTAAAAGCAGCGGATTTGTCCCCCAATCCGCTACTCCACTGCCCTGCAGTCAGGAAAAGTGGCATAGCCACTGCAACCATAGATTCTCGAGGCCAGGTGTTTGTTTGATCAAAATGTTTTGGATATGCCCAAGGCCTCAGTAAGTTCTCTCACATCGTCAAAAGGGGTCTTTACTCCTTTTATTTCCTGGTATTTTTCGTGGCCTTTGCCCGCCACCAGGATGATGTCTCCTTTGCCTGCCAGTGCCGCAGCCGTTTTGATCGCCTCTCGCCTGTTCACGATGGAGAGGACGGTTTTGGCAACGGGTGGCAATCCCGCTTTCATTTCTTCGATAATGGCCTCCGGTTCTTCGCTCCGCGGGTTGTCCGAAGTGAGGATGACGGTATCGCTGTAATTAGCGGCCACTTTGGCCATGAGGGGTCTTTTGCTGCGGTCTCTGTCGCCGCCTGCACCCACTACGGTGATTACCTTGCTCTTGCCCCTGTTGAGCTGGTGGATGGTGCTGAGCACCTTTTCCAGCGCATCGGGGGTGTGGGCGTAATCCACGATTCCGAGCACGCCCGTTTCCGGGTTTTTCACCGTCTCAAAGCGGCCTTCGGCACCTTTGAGGTTTGACAACACCGGCAGCACCTCCTCTTTCTGCTGTCCCAGCAACATGGCCACGGCGTAGGCTGTCAGCAGGTTATAGGCATTGAAGGCTCCGATCAGGCGTGCGTGCAATTCCACGCCGTCCAGGTCCAGGTGCAAGCCCTCCAGGCTGTTGTCCAGGATGCGGGCTTTGAAATCAGCCGGGCGCCTGAGGGCCAGGGTTTTCACCGTGGCCCGGGTGTTTTGCACCATCACCTGCCCGTGTTTGTCGTCGATGTTGACGAGGGCAAAAGCAGTTTCCGGAAGGTCGTCAAAGAACTTCTTTTTGGCGGCTATGTAAGCCTTGAAGGTCTTGTGGTAATCCAGGTGCTCGTGGGTGATGTTGGTGAACACGCCGCCTGCGAAAGTCAGTCCGGCAATGCGCTGCTGCACCACTGCATGTGAGCTCACCTCCATGAATACATAGTCGCAGCCAGCCTCTACCATTTGGTGTATCAGTAAGTTAATGGACGCCGCATCGGGCGTGGTATGCGTAGCTGGTATCACTCGCTGCGCAACTCGGTTTTCGACGGTAGAGATCAGGCCGGCTTTGTAGCCAAGGCCGGTGAAGAGTTGATGAAGCAGGGTTGCCGTGGTGGTTTTACCGTTCGTTCCGGTAATGCCCACCAGTCTGAGTTTTTCCGAAGGGAAATCATAAAAGGCGCTGGCCGCCAGGCCAAAAGCGCGGGCGCTGTCCTCCACGAGGATGAAGGTGACCCCCTCTGCATTTTTCATTTCCTTCGGCAAATGCTCACACAGCACAACGGTAGCTCCGTTCTCTATGGCTTTGTCAATGAACTTGTGTCCGTCGGTTTGTGTACCGCTGATGGCGGCGAACAAACTTCCGGGGCCGGCTTGCCGGCTGTCGAGCACCAGGGAGTTGATTTCCACATCTTCACTCCCCACGACTTCTGTCACTTCTATGTGCCCGAGTATATCTTTCAGTCGTTTCAATGTTCAAGTTTTTACCCCAGCCGGATATAGACCGTCTGGCCATTGGCCCTGGTTCCGGGTCTTACCGACTGCTCTCTGACCTTGCCCACCTGGCCGTTGATGCGCACTTTGAGGCCGCTGTTCTCCAGCAGGAAGATGGCATCCCGGAGGCCCATTCCAACGACGTTGGGAACGAGGTTCTCTTTTACCGTCCTGCTGATCAGTTTCAGGCTGTCAGGTGGTGAGGCTTTCAGCACGCTCCACTCCCCTTTTGAAAGGTAGTGGTAGGGCATTTTCAGCTCCCGCACCACCCTTTTGAGGTCTTCATCCCAACCGGCGTCGTTGGTCGGCAGGGCTGAGGACGGCAGCGGTGTCGGGGGCTCTGCATTCACCACCGGATAGAGCTCCACTTTCGTCACCATCGCCTTGTCGGCAATCTCACGGAACACCGGCAGTGCCACCTGACCACCGTAGAAACCACCTTCTTTCGGTTTGCTCAGCAACACGATGCAGGAATAAACCGGGTCTTCGGCAGGAAAGTAACCGGCGAAAGATGCCTGGTAGCCTTTGATCTGTGTCTTGTTGTCGAGGCGCTGGTAACCCACCTGGGCCGTACCTGTTTTACCGGCGAATCGGTACCAGGATGAGCGCAATTTGTAAGCGGTGCCCCATTCGTTTTCGACGACACCTTCCAGCAACTGCTGCGCCTGCCTGATGGCCTCCTTGCTGGCTATCCTGCCTTTCACTTGCTTCACGGGGAAGCGGCGGATGGTTTCGCCGTAACGCTGAACTTCTTCAGCGAGGTAGGGCTTCACCCAGATGCCGTCATTTGCAACGGCATTGTAAAAGGAGAGCAACTGGAGTGGCGTGATGGTCAACTCATAACCAATTGACATCCAGGGCAGAGTGGTACCACTCCAGTCGTCTTCGGTGCTATACGGTGTTTTGATGTACGGTTCCGGTTCACCCAGAATCTCGATTCCCGTAGGCCGGTCGAGGAAAAAATCTTTCAGTCTTGCGGTGTACTTGTCCGCCTTGTTGTTCTCGCCGTAGAAGTGTTGAACCAGCTTTGAAATACCCACGTTGGAGGACATCTCGAAAGCCTGTTTCACGGTTACGTTGTTGTGCGTGTGCTCATGGGCGTCCTGCAGTTCGGCGTCGAAATAAAGTGTGCGTCCCTGCTCGAGGTCGACACTGTCTTCCAGGTTGACATAGCCATCTTCAAGTAGGGCCAGCATACTGGCCAGCTTGAAAGTAGAGCCCGGTTCAGTGGCAGCACCAATGGCGTAGTTGTAGGTTTCCCAGAGCTGGCCGTCGCGGGTCCAGCCGAGGTTGGAAATGGCCCGGATGGCACCGGTTTTCACTTCCATCAAAACGGCCACGCCGTATTCGGCTTTGTGCTTCATCATGGCCTTGGCCAGGGCATTTTCCGTAATGTCCTGAAGGTTGACATCAATGGTCGTCAACAGGTCTTTACCGGGATCGGGCTGGATCTTTGAGAGGTTTTCCAGCGGAATCCAGGAACCACCACCCACTTTGTACATGAGCTGGGTACCCTCCTCGCCTTTCAGAACATCGTTGAAATACCCCTCGAGGCCTACCTTGATGGTATCGCCGCTGATATAACCGATGGTCCGATTGGCCAGCAGGCCGAACGGGCGTTCACGCTTGTATTTCTGTTCGATGATGAGACCACCCTTGAACCGGCCCAGCCGGAAAAGCGGAAACTTCTCAATCATTTGCTTTTCGGCCAGGGTGGCGTTCCGGGCAATGGGCACAAAGCGTTTGCCCAGTTGCTTTTGCTGAAGCAGAAAATCACGCATTCCCCCTGGTGTGTATTCCGGATTCACGAAAGTGGCGATGCAATAAGCAAGGCTGTCTAGATTCCTGCTCCACTCCACCGAATCGATGGCGCTGGAATTGGGATCAAAACTTATGTCAAAGAACGGCATCGAGGTGGCCAGCATACTTCCGTCTTCGGCGAGGATATTGCCCCTTTCGGCCTCAACCGGAACCTCTTTGATGTACAGTGCTTCACCCTTACTCCGCCATTTCTCACCCTCCAGCACTGATATTTTGAATGTGCGGGCAAAAATGACAGCAGCCACCACGACGATGCCGACCAGCACCACGTAAACCCTGACTACCACCTCATTTTTTACATTAAAAGCCATTTCTTGCCCTGTTTCCAAAAGGCCCGAGGCCTATGGTTCTCATGTTTGTTGTTCAATCTTCCAATGCGACCCGCTTGACCCTGCCCGGAATTTTCCGAAGGCCGAGCCGCTTGACGTCATCGCCTACTTCCCGCAGGCGACTTTCGTACATGATCTCAGACTTGAGGGCATTGTATTGCCGCTTCAACTCCCTGACATCATTCTGAAGCACCTGTATTTTCCGAACTTGTTTTTCAGCAAAATGGGCATTGGCGATGTACACGACGGTGAGAAATCCGAGGAACAGCACATACGGTAAGTTCTTGAGCACAACAGATGCACTCATGCTGCCTATTGCCAAATAACTCCCAATAGATTTGTTTTTAGAACTTGCCATCGTACTTGCTTTGTATGCTCCGTAAAGACTCTTTCGCCGTCAGCAAAAGCGCCACTTGCTCTAAACCTTTTCTCCTGCCCTCATTTTTGCACTCCGTGCACGGGGATTCGAGGACACTTCCTCTTTCGAGGGCAACACAACCCCTTTATACAGTAGTTTAAATGGACGGTGCACATTGCCATAAAAATCACGCACCATCTCACCTTCTACATTTCCTGTTTTCAAAAAATTCTTGACCATGCGGTCCTCCAGCGAGTGGTAAGACAAAACCACCAACCTGCCTCCGGGCTTCAGCACCTGGAGGCTGTCCTCCAGCAATTGCTTCAAAGCGCCCATCTCGTCGTTAACGGCAATCCGCAAGGCCTGAAAAACCTGCGACAAATAGCGCTCTCGCTTCCCCCTCACATTTGCTTCGGCAACGGCCACCAGATCAGCAATCGCCCCAAAGGGCTTTACCTGACGCTGATCGGCAATGGCCCGGGCCAATGTGCGGGCATTTCGCACTTCGCCGTAGCGGCCGAGGATATCCTGCAACTCTTCGGCTGTCCTGGAATTGAGAATATCGGCAGCGGTTTCACCACCTTCCCTGTTCATGCGCATGTCCAGATCAGCCTGAAAACGATAGGAAAACCCCCTACCCCCTTCATCCAACTGGTGCGAGGAAACGCCGAGGTCGGCAAAAACACCGTCCACAGCCTCCACATCGTAGTAGCGGAGAAACCGGCGCATGAACCTGAAATTGTGGTTCACGAAAATCAGCCGCTCGTCATCAGGAAGATTTGCCAGGGCATCGTCGTCCTGATCGAAAGCGATCAATTTTCCGGAAGGACCCAGTTTTTCAAGAATCAATCTGCTATGCCCCCCTCCTCCGAAGGTGGCATCCACATAAACCCCGTCAGGCTTTACGGCCAATGCTTCCATGCACTCAGCTGCCATTACGGGAATGTGGTATTCCATCAGATCTCAGTTTTCAATTTGCTTCGTCAACTCCGCCAGCATTTCGCTTGGCCATCACCTGTTGGGCGAGTTCCGCCATTTCTTCAGGGGAGATATTCATCTGCGCCTCCCACTCGGATGCCGACCAAATCTCGATGCGGTTGTTCACACCGGCCAACACCAAATCTCCTGAAGGACTAATTCCAGCCCAGCTCAAAAGTGAGTTTGGCAGGTTCAAGCGATCCACGTTGTCACGCTTGATTGGAGAAGCCCCGCGATACATAATCCGCTGAAGTTTCCGGCTTTGCTCGTCAAATTGGTCCAAATTGTTGACCTTTACCATCTCTTGTTCCCAGGCTTTTCTGGGATACAGGTACAAACATTTTTCAAAGCCCCGGTGTATCACAAACTGATCGCGCTCCTCTACTGGGAGCTGATCCAACAGACCCGAAGGGAGCCTAACACGCCCTTTTGAGTCTATTTTGCAGGTATATTCACCGAGTAAGCTGTTCATGAACGATGGTAAAAAAGTGAATTCACGATCCAAAAGTAACACCTAACTCCACTTTTTACCACTTCTACCCACTTTTTGTTTCAAAAAGTTTTCCACACCTGCGCGCTTTTTTTGAATTGTAAGCAGATCATTGCAACATCTTGCAACGATATGATTACAGATGATATTTTTCAGGCCTATAACCTTCGGAAAACAGCCAGTCAGGCTGTTAAATCCATTGCTGAGCGGTGGTAAAAAGTGGAGATGGCTTTTTACCGGACTTGATTTCCGGTGGTAAAAAGTGGTAAGAGATCAGGCCTGCCTTGAAATTGAGGGCCTCAGCCAGTGGGATTCAGCAATTTTCCAGACTTGTAATGGGTGGTAAAAAGTGGAACTTCTGGAGCGGATGTCAGTGGAGTTCTTTTTCGGCCTCGCTCAGCCCGAACTCTCCGGCTGCGGCTTCTTTTTTACCGAAGGAAGTAAAAAAGCTCTGCCACTTCATGCTGAGAACTCCGAAAATCGCCTCTTTGACAATCCCCTTTGACATTTTGGAACTGCCTTCGATACGGTCGGTGAAGGTGATGGGAATTTCTCTGAGCTTGAAGCCCAACAGCCAGGAGGCAAACTTCATTTCGATCTGGAAGGCATAGCCAATGAAGCGGATTCTGTCCAGGTCGATGGCCTCCAGCACCTGCCGGCGGTAGCCCACAAAACCGGCAGTCGGGTCTTTGACCCACATCCAGGTGATGAGACGAACGTAAAGGCTGGCGCCATAAGAAAGGATGAGCCTGTCGGCAGGCCAGTTTACGCACTTGCCGCCTTTGACGTAACGGGAGCCCACCACTACATCTGCCTGACCGCTTTCAAGCACCTGCAGCATTCGTTGGAGGTCTTTGGGGTCGTGCGAAAAATCGCAGTCCATTTCAAAGATGTAGTCATAGCCCCGTTCGAGGCCCCATTTGAAGCCCGTGATGTAGGCCGTGCCCAGACCTAGCTTGCCGGAGCGCTCCAGCAGGTGGAGGCGTTCAGGAAACTGCTTCTGGTAGCGCTTGACTTCTTCGGCAGTGCCATCTGGTGAACCATCGTCAACAACCAGAATGTCAATCGGTATAGGCAGTGCCACTACCGTATCTATCATTTTAGAGACGTTCTCGATCTCGTTGTACGTAGGAATGATGACCAGGCTCTTTGACAAAGTGATGAGCTTTTGATTGCTTATTTGTGTTGGAAAGATAAGTATAACTTCCTGCTATTAACGCAACAGAAAACGCAAACCCGGGCCAAAGGGTTGCGCCGGGCAAAGAAAATAAGCCGGGCTTAAATTCATGTACCGGGAGGAAGATTAGTTTCAAAAAAAGCGCCATGTATCCCGAAGGCATCAATAATCCGACATGAGTTGCCGGGCCTTTCGCCCAATGTTGTCCTGCATTCTGGAACCGCTGACGAAGTCGCTGCCATCCACTTCATTGGGAGCATTTTTGTAGAGTTCCACCTCCCAGCGGGGATTGTTGACCTCTCCCCTGGCCGTTGAATGCAGCAGGATAAAACCGTTCATGGCCAGTGAGGGGTTGTAGAAGAGGAACTTGACGTTGTTCTGTCCGGTGGCCGGGAACTGGTTGTAGGTCCAGATTTCATAAGGTGGAGCGCTGGGCTCATCCTCGATGGTGACCACGTCGTTGGGGGCGCCGTATTTCATGAATATGTAACCGCGATCGGTTTCAAAGCCGTATCCGAAGCCATTGTTGAAGCGCAGGTCGACAGCCCTGGCCACATGCATGTAGTCATCGTAGGCAATTTCAGGATTGGCGGGATTTTCCCTGGCCCAGAAGCTGAACAGGTACAGCTCCATGGCCTTGCGTTTGCTTTCTTTGAGAATCAGGTTGAGCACCTCCCCATCGTGGTCATCTACCAGCATGGCAATGGCTTTCAGGCTGTAGCGTAGTTCCTCATCCGACAATTTGCTCACGAATTCGTCCGCTAGGGTTTCAACTTTGGCGGCGATTTCCTCCCGTGAAGATTTCACGAAGGGATTGCTGCGCTGAAACTGAACTGACTTTCGGCTGAAAACTTCTTTGTAGCGATTGGCGACCTCCACTACCAGCAGGTAGTTGCCGCTAGGCAAATTGGCGATGTCAACTTGCTGAACCACCGGACAAATGGCTTCCGGAGAACAGCGGCGGTATCCCACCTGAATCCTTTTGGTCTTGCTTTCATCCAGCAGTTCCTCGATGGCATAACTCACCAGAAAATCTCCCTCAAAGGTTTTGTCTGTGTTGTAAATCTCATTGTAAAACAGCAGGGTTTGAGCAGAGCGGTCGTAAAACTGAGTGGCAAGGGGCTCGAAGAGATACCCGTTTTTCACCATTGTACTTACAACGGAACCTTCGGCTTTCTGGATAGAAGCCAATAGCTGAATATCTGACTGTCCCATTTTTTCAGCTTCGTAAGCTAGCTCAAAGGCAGCGGAATAAGTGCTAATATTTTCAGGGTCATTGGCATCGGTAACAGTCACTTCGAGTTCATAGGTGCCGTTTTCCAGTGCATAGCGGCGCGAGTCCACAAAGTCAATGGGGACGCTTGCTGAGGGACTGTTGAGCCGGTATTTGTCGAATTTGAGGATCTCATCTTCTTGCTTGAACAGTATCACAATGTCAACATTTGCCTGTAGGCTGCTGTCGGGCAGTTGCCGGAAGCTGATGCTCTTACCGGCAAAGTGCATGTACACTTCCACGTAATTGCCCGAAGGGCTATAAAAAGTGGCATAGGAGATACTGGCATCGAGGGCTTTGGCGGAAAACGAAAGCAAACAGCAGATGGCAAAGAATAGATATTTCATGTCGGGGATGTTACTTCAAAAACCAAAAAAAATATCAGGTGCAAACTTTCAGGTATCTTCGCTGCGCCTAACAGCAACAGGTGGATAAAGTTACCATCAATTCAAAACTTTCGTCGCACGAATTGGGCTTTAAGTCAGCATTCTGCAAAAGAACAACATGGAAGAATTTCTCAACTACACCTTTTCCTTCGGTAAATACCAGATAGCAGTCATTGACCTGCTTCTCATCCTTGCAATTCTTGTTTTCGCAAGAATTGTAATATGGATCGTGAACCGGATCATCCTGACGGGCTATTTCAAAAGAAAAAACCTGGATGTAGGCCGCCAGTTTGCCATCCGGCAGATAGTGATGTACCTGATCTGGGCTTTTACTGTTTTTGCCATTCTGGAAATGCTGGGAGTGGCCACGGCAGTCATGGCTGGCCTGGCTGCCTTTCTGGTGGGTATTGGTCTTGGCTTGCAGGATGTATTCAAAGACCTGGCTTCGGGCATCATCATTCTCATTGAAGGTACCGCCGATGTGGGTGACATGATTGAAATTGACGGTCAACCCGCCATCGTCCGGGAAATAGGGCTGAGAACTTCTGTGGTTGAAACCCGCGACCAGGTTTCCTTTCTCATTCCCAACTCGAGGCTGGTTATGGATGCTGTGATCAACTGGAGCCACAACGAACCTGTCAGGCGCTTCAATGTCAAGGTGGGCGTGGCCTATGGCTCGGATGTCGAGAAGGTGACACAACTATTATTACAGGCCGCTGCAGAACACCCCAAGGTGCTCAAAAAGCCTGCACCCACTGTACTGTTTGAAGATTTTGGCAATTCTTCCCTCGACTTCAACCTCTATTTCCACTCCAATGAACTGTTTGGAATCCCGAGGGTGAGATCAGAAATCCGCTACTCCATCAACAGGCTCTTCAAAGAGAACAACATTGAAATTCCGTTCCCGCAAAGAGACCTGTGGATCCGCAATGCCGTGCAGTTGGAGAAGTAGTGTGCTCACATTTTTTTTTCGTCAAAATTCTGGAACTAAGCCACACTTAGACTATATTTGCGCATCACTCAAAGGCCGGTGATTTCCTGCCGGCTGGTCTCATCTCCGATTTATTTCACTCCACACGGAACTGTCTCATTTCACCAATGCCAATGCCGTTTTGGCAATTGGCAGCCTTATGCTGTAAGGCTCACTGCCTTGTGCATGAAACCTCACCGTAATACGTGCTATAACACCCCCTTTTGCAGACTGTAAACTCATTGTTTAACCAAACTTACATTATGGACAACTACAACACTAAAACCCGAAATGGTTGGTGGCTGGCGCTCTTGCTTCTGCTCACCACCATGAGCGTTGGGAGCTTCGCTCAAACCAATTACGGTGCATTTCAGGACAACAATTTCCTGAATCCGAACAACTGGACCAACGGCCTGCCCGGCCCCGGCAACGACGGTACCATCGTCGGCGGTGTCAGCGCCAACATTGGCTCCCCGATTACCATTGACTACACACTGACGAGCTACGGCACCATCACCGCCAGTGCAAACGTGACAATAAGTGCAACAGGAAGGCTGAATAACTACTCCGGCTCTTCTTTTTCTTTATCCGGCAGTGCAAACCTGACCAATGCCGGAACCATGGACCAGCGCGGTGCATTGAACATCGGCGCCGGGGCTGCATTCCACAACACCGGCAACTATTCCAGTACCGGTTCGGCCAACATTACCAATGCAGGCACCCTGACCCTTGAAGGCAGCTTTGCCAACCTGGGCACCATCACCAACAACGGCACCTGCAACATCGAGGGTGGCAACATCGGCAACAACACTGCCCTGGTCAATAATGGCACGCTGAACTTCAACGGTGGCACCCTGACCAATGTGAACGGCGCCAACATTACCAATGAAGCTGCCGGCACCGTCAACCACGCCACCGGCGCCGTACTCGAAAACCTGGGCGGTGGCACGGTGACCAACAAAGGCAACTGGCAACTGACCGGAGAAATCAACAGCAACGGCACCTTTGTCAACGACGGCCTGTTCAACAACAACGCCAACGGAAGTTTCGACAACTTCTTCAAGCTCAACAACAACGGCACCTTCAACAACAACAACCAGTCGAACCTGCTGAATGAGTTTGAAATCAACAACGGCGGGGAATTCAACAACAACTTTTTCCTCGACAACGGTGCCTACGTCAACAACCTGGAGGGCGGCACCTTCAACAACGCCAACCTGGCCCAGATCAACAACCAGTTCGGTGCCAGCATCGTCAACAACGCCATTTTCTCCAACCTGGGTGAGATCATCAGTGTGGGCAATGTGGTGAACTACGCCACTTTCTCCAACGACGGTTCCATCTACACCAACACCGGAGGTGGTGTGATCAACCACGGCACCTTCAACAACAACGTACTGCTGAACAACCTGGAGATCATCGAAAACCACGGCACCTTTTGGAACAAAGGCCAACTGATGAACGACAGCGGTGGATCCTTCACCAACAAAGGAGAACTCTACAACGAGGGCAGCGCCCGCATCTCCAACCAGTTCGACCTCATCAACGACAAGAACCTGTACAATTTCGGAACCATCGAAAACGGCGTGCGGGTTTTCAACAACGACTATTTCGAAAACAACGGCTACCTCATCAACATCGGTGAATTCGTCAACGGCCCGCTGGCGGTTTTTGAAAACACTGCCAACGGAACCGTTCCCAACTCCAACGGCGGGGTGATCGACAATGCCAATGGCGGTGTATTCACCAACGATGGCGTCATCAACAACAACAACGAGATCTTCAACCTGGAGTGCTCTTCCTTTGTGAACAACGGCATCATCAACAACTACTACTGGTTCACCAACAAGAGCCTTTTCTTCAATTACGGCACTTTCAACGCCCTGCCCTACCATATCATGAACATGAACGGCGGGGTGGAAATCACAGGACCGACTTCCCAATTCATCTGTGAAAGCATCAGTGCCAACCTGGACGAGAGCGGCAATGCCACACTCACCGGTGCGGCTGTTGCCATTTCTTATTACGACGACTGCACCACACTGGATCTCACCGTCAATGGAACCAACTCAATCAACTTTTCCTGCGCCGATCAAGGCGAACACATCGTAACACTTACCATCGCCGACCGTGCCGGCAACTCCGCCAATTGCGAAGCGAAGGTGAACATCGTGGACAACACGGGTCCCACCTTCCAAAACTGCCCTGCCGACGTGGTGGTTAGCACCAACGGCGACACGGCCCCTGCGGACTGGGCCGAACCCACCGCCACCGACAACTGCGGCCCGGTGACCATCAGCTCTACCCACAAGCCCGGCGATGTTTTCCCGAAGGGCAACACCCTGGTGACCTACTCAGCCACTGACGGCGCCGGCAACGGGGCTGCCAACTGCACCTTTACCGTTACCGTCGTTCCGGAAGGCGACTGTTCGGAAGTGCTGGCTGTCCGCCAGGTCACCAACACAGAGGACATCTGCGGTTCCTGGTGCGATGGTGAATATGCCTTCACCTTCGGCAACGACAATTGCTACACCGCCGGCGAGGACCTCTACTTCATCGAATACAGCGACGGCACCGCCCTGCTGACCGGAACCATCTGGAAAGGCAGCAAGCGCATCGCCGTTGACGTGACCTTCACCGGCCGCACCTCCACCCCACCGGCCGGCTCACCCAAGCTGGAACTCTGTGTGACCGAAGGCGGCGACGGTTGGGTTTACTACACCTCCTTTGAAGGCACCCTGACCTCAAAATCCGGCGAGCGCTACCACATCAGCCGTTTCGGGCCGGCCTTCCAGATGGGCAAAGGCGGCAACCTGCAAGACCCCAACCTGCTCGGTGCCAGCGGCTGGATTTCACTGGACGGAGGCAGCCACCACGGCGGGGATTTCAATTTCCGCCTGAGCGACCCGCTGCCCTGCCAGAACAGCATCGCTCTGGAAGCCGAGTGCGCCGATGCCATCGGTGGCCGCTGGACGGTGATGGACGACGGCGCCGCCTCCAACAGCCAGTACCTGCTGCCCCCCAACCAGACCAGCTACGACTACCCACCTCTGAATACCGAAGACCTCATCCGCTTCCAGTTTGACGTGGAAGTGAGCGGCCATTACCGCATTTACTTCCGTTCGCAAAATGCCAACGGTGCCTCCGACAGCTATTGGGTGCGCACCAACTACGGCAACTGGGTCAAGTGGAACCGTGTAAACGTTGATTATTACGACAACAACTTCCATTGGGACCAGGCAGGATCATGGTGTGGTGGTGGTGCCGCTCAGGCCCAGACCTTCTACCTGGAGGCCGGAACCAACACGCTCGAGGTCTCCTGGCGGGAGCCCAATGCCCTGTTCGACAAGGTTTTCGTCACCCTGTCGGGCAAAGCGCCGCAAGGCTTCGGCCCGGATGCTGAAAACTGTGGCTCCACCAACCCACCGCCTGCCTGTGAACCGGTGACCATCCGGATCAAACCGGACTATTACGGCGCCGACATCACCTGGAACCTGAAAGACGAAACCGGCAACGTGCTGGCTTCCGGCGGCCCCTACCAGGACGGCAACACCGAGGTGAAAACCACCACCGTATGCCTGCCCGACGGATGCTATACTTTCAACATATACGACAGCTATGGCGACGGCATCTGCTGCAGCTATGGCGACGGCTGGTACAGACTGGAAAATGCCAATGGCGAAACCCTGGCCAGCAATGACAATTACGATTCGCACGAAAGCAAGAGCTTCTGCATTGGCGAAGTACCACCTCCGAGTTGCAACAAATCAGCGCTCTTCGTGGTGGGCAATACCGACCTGAACGGTGGCGACAAAGCCATCCTGGAGCGCCTGCAAGGGTTGGGCTTTGATGTAACAATCGTTGAAGACGAGGACGCAAAAAGCGATGACAGCGACGGTAAAGGCATCGTGATCATCAGCTCTACCTGCTCTTCCGGCAAGATTGGCGACCGCTTCACGCATGTGAATGTTCCGGTGTTCAACTGGGAAGCATGGCTCTTCGACGACCTGAAGATGACCGGCCACGAAAGCAACTGGGACTACGGCACCGCCGATGACGTGAAGAAGATCAAGATCATCAACGATGCCCACCCCATCGCACAGGGAGTTACCGGCACTTTGGAAATTCTGAATAAAAACACCCGCGTAAGCTGGGGCTTTCCGGCACCTTCCGCCACCAGGATTGGTGAGGTTCCCGGTTATCCAGATTGCGTCATGTTGTTCACTTACGACAAAGGCGCTGAAATGGTGGGCATGACCGCCCCTGCCCGCAGGGTTGGTTTCTTCCTCCACAACTCCACCGCCACCAAACTGAACGGCACCGGCTGGCTGCTCTTCGACAGGGCCGTGCAATGGGCCACCGGCTGCGACCTAGGCGTTGGTGCAGCAGCACTGAAGGACGTACTGGCCCTGGATGCCATGAAGGTGGACCGCCAGGTGAACCTCTACTGGACCAACAACACCGGCTTCAAAAACGACCATTTCATCGTCGAAAAATCGAAGGATGGTCAACACTTCGAAACCCTGGCAGAGATGCCGGCCTATTTCGAAGAAGACAACAGTACCAAACTGTTTGAGGCGCTCGACTTTGAACCGGCCATCGGCTACAACTACTACCGTGTGAAGGTGGTGCACCTGGACGGCAGCATTTCCGTGAGCGAAGTGAAAATGGTGGAAATGAATGCCATCGCCAGCATTGCGCTCTACCCGAACCCGGCAAGGGATTACACCCGCATCAATTTCGAAGACTTCGACAAGGATGGCCCTGTCAGCATCCGCATCAGCGACCTGGCAGGCAAGGTGCTCAGCACCATCGAACTGGATGCGGCAGAACTGCCATTCTACGAGCTGCAACTCAACGACTTGCAAACAGGACAATACCTGATCACCGTCACACCGGAAGGAAGACGACCCATCGTCAGAAAACTTTCGGTGGTGAAAGACTAATAGTGCTTGAATAAATATTGTCCATAATGGAAAAGGGCTAGCCGCTTGGCTAGCCCTTGTTTTTTGTTGTAAAAGGTTGAGAGAAGTTGAGAGAGGTTTAGAGGGGTTTAGAGGGGTTGGCCAACCTCCATAACCCTCCATAATCCTCCATAATCCCTATAATCCCTATAATCCCTATAATCCTCCCCAATCACGCTCTGTTCAACAAGATGATCTGCTTCGTAAACAGTTGCCCGTTTTGCATGATCTTCAGGGAAAGGGCGCCGGGAGTACCTTTGCTCACATTGATTTCCTTGTTGTAATGGCCGTCAAAATCATCCACCACATCGTTGAAAAGCACCCGGCCGCTGACGTCGGAAATGCTGACCTCGATGGGAGCTGCTTCGGCTGAGAAACGGATGTTCAGCTTGCCTACTGTGGGATTTGGATAAGCGCTGAATTCAACCAGTTCCAGGCTGTTGTCGATGGAAGGAGCGGCGGGAATTTCGATTGGGCTGTCCTGCTCGGCCTCTTCGGTGGTCTCTTCTTTTTCGTCGCAATTTTTGAACTGAGCCTCGATGTCCAGCACCTGCTCACCACGTTGAACAGTAAGCACGAATTCCTCGCCGGGCTGGTGGCTGTTGCGTTCTGTCAGCAATTCAGAAAAAGAGTTTACCGGCACCCCGTCCATTGCCAGTATCACATCGCCGTCCGCTACGCCGGCAGCGGCGGCGGCAGTCCCGTCGATTACCTTGGAAACCCTGACACCCCGGTCATCGGCACCGAGACCAGAGAGCGAAACACCAATGAAAACCTTGCAGGGATCACGCTCGAAGGAGAATTTGTACGATGAACTTTCAGAGAGTTGGATGTTGGCCGTTTGGATGGCGCCATTGCGCTCATAGGTCACTTGAACCCAGTCGCCGGGCGCCTTGTCCTTCAGCAGCTGTGAGATATCATCCTGGCTTTTGAGTGGAATTTCATTGATGGTAAGCAACACATCGCCACTTTGCAGGCCGGCTGCCTCGGCGCCTTTACCGGAGACCACCCCTGTGATTCTGAGATTGCTGTCATCTCCATCCACGTATACTCCCAGGATCGGGCGGCTGGCCCAGGCTTTTGTGGTCTTCACAAAATGATCGGAGTGGTGCATGCCGGCCAGCAGTTTTTCATTCAGTTCATCCAGTTGGCCCAATGATACCCGGATGCGTTGCACAGCGTGGGTTTCATCCCCTTCCCCATTGGCCGTCCGGATAAAAACCAGGGTTTCGTCATCATCGCTGAACTGCACAGCCTCGGATTCAACATCGTCGAGCAAGGTGCAATCCAGGGATTGCTGCACCACACAGTCGTGGAGTTTTGGGAATTGATCGAGGGTCAGCTCACCCAGTTTGGCTGTTCCGTCGGAGAATACTACCTCGGTTTTTACGATGATGGGGTTGGTGGCCTGCTCTTGCGCCTGCGGCTTTGCGACGATAAAAAAGACTGCCAGCAAGGTCAGGATTGAAATGCGGAGTACACGATCTTTCATGACATTGAGATTTTATGGTGATGAGTTGGAAGTGAATCGATTAAACTGACAAGGGCTGCTCGAGCCCGGACGCAACAATGACAGGTTGTTTGTAAATATGTTGCACTTTCAGGGCAGACGCAAACAATCTTTCGTAAAAAGTGTGCCGCCAAATATTACCTTTGCTACATTCGATGTAACGACACAGGATTTCCAGGAGACCTGCTGACTGACCTTTCCCCCCTTTCGGCCGTCTTCTACCAAGTGAGGCATTTATGAAAACCCTAATTATTGACGACGAACCTCAATGCCAGGAGGTTTTGGAACTTCTCATTCGAGAAAACCACCCCGAATTGAACCTCGCCGGCAAAGCCGGCAATGTGGCGGAGGGGCTGGCCATGATCAGGCAGCATTCGCCTGAGCTGGTTTTCCTGGATGTCGAAATGCCCGATGGTACCGGTTTTGACCTGGTGTCTTCGTTTCCGGAAGTGCCTTTCAACGTGGTGTTCGTCACGGCCCATAACGATTACGCCGTAAGTGCTTTTCGGCTGGGGGCCCTGGATTTCATTCACAAACCCGTGACCGCCAACACGCTCCGGGAGGCCGTTGAGCGGGTTATGCAAAAGCGAATCGAAAAAGCGACCATCGAGCAGTGGCGCCTCGCTTTCGAGGCCTTCAGCCAACTGAAATCCGAAAAACTGCCCACCCGGATGATCGTTTCAACTTTGAAAGGGTTACACGTCATCCCCATCGAGGAAATTATTCGTATGCAAGCTGACGGTGGAACTACGGAGATTTTTCAGAAGAACGCCGACAAGCGCCTGATCGCCTCCACGCACCTGGGCGCGTACGAAGAACAATTCAAGCCCTTTGAAAACTTTGTCAGGGTTCACCGCGGGCACATCGTCAACCTGCTGGAGGTGGTGGAATACCTGCGCAGCAATAACAGCCTGCTGATGTCAGACAACTACCCCGTGCCCGTTTCCCGCTCCATGCGGGAGGAGGTAATCGAAAGATTGTCAAAACTTTAATGTTTTTTTCACCACCCCGGATAAGCCACTCATAGCTTCAGAAAGCCTTCCTGTTGGTTCCACAACAATGCAAAAACATCCTGCCCCTATCTTGTCAGGGCTATTCATGCTGAATGGCGCTTGAACACTTAATTACTCACCCTAAACTTTTTGAATCATGGCATTTACCACCGTATCAAGTATTGTGGGAGGCGCAGCAGGCATCCGGAACACAGCAGCAGATTGGAGCAGCGTGGCATTGGACACCAGTTATTTCTACCCGGAAGACATCAACATCATTTTGAGCCAGGAAGGCGTGATTGCCATCCAGGTGGTTCCGGCACGGTTTCCCAAGACAACAGGTGGCGAGGAAACGACTTTGATAGCGATAGGTCTCGTCGGAGTTTATGAAGGCGGCAACCTGGTTAGTTATCAACGAAAAAGTGAAAACGACGACCTGATTGCCCTTTTCTGTGGCAGGTTCAATCACCGTGGAGGCGTTTTCATGAACAACGCAAAGATTGACCCAGGCCGCATCACGCCTCCTGTGACTCCCTGACAGGTAAAACCTTTTGAGCGTCACCCTACACCCTTCACCTAACAATTAAATCATGCCAAACCTGGATAAGATACAGGCGGGTATCCTCAGAGGCCATGGAAGGAATCACTCGCGTTGCTTTTTGCTGCACTTCGATGCCCCCCCACTGGCTGTCAAGATATGGATCAGCTCGCACATCACCCCAAAACTCACAAATGCCGCAACTCAACTCAGAGATGCCGGTGCATACAGAAATGGCAGGAGGACTTACAACAACACTGCTGTCATCAACTTTTTCCTGACCATTCAAGGTTTCGAACACCTGGAATTAGAAGCACCTGACGACGCTGCCTATCAGCGAGGCCATAATTCCGAGGCCACCAATTTGGAGCTGAATGACACACCTGCCGACTGGGAACCGCCTTATGCCGATGACCAGGCCCCCATCCATGCAATGTTCATGGTATCAGATGACCTGGAAATAGTGCTCGACCACCATGAAAGAATTCTTCGAAGAGAATTTGAAGAAAACGGTATCGGACGAATATTAACTGTGGAGTATGGCAACATGATGCGTTCAGGAGGCCATGCCATCGAGCATTTCGGTTACGCTGACGGGGTAAATCCTGACAGCTATGTGGACAGGAACGGTGGCCTTACAGGGAACTGGCGTTCCGTTCTGGTTGCAGATCCGGTTAAAGGTCACGGCAGTTTCATGGTCTTCCGAAAGTTGGAGCAAAATGTAGATCTGTTTTACAAAGAACTTCAACGACTGGGTAAAAACCTGGGTGGTTCAGCCATGGCAGGAGCCCAGGTGGTTGGCCGCTTTGCCAACGGCATGCCGCTGACCATCTCTGACAATGCCTATGGAGAAGAATTTGACTATGGTGCACAAAACGGATCTCCGGCTGATACGGGCAACCGCTGTCCATTCCATGCCCACATCCGGAAAGCCAACCCCAGAACTGCCGGCAGTCCGAAAATTGTGCGAAGAGGTATTCCGTACGACTATGTTGGCAGGGGCTGTAACATGGACAGGAAGCCCAACTATGGTGTGGGTTTGCTCTTCATGTGCTACCAGCACAACATCGCCAATCAATTTGAGGCCATCCAAAAACAACTGAATGGCCCTGCCAACGAACACGACCCACTGGCCGGGCAGCCCCCATCACACAATGAACCACTGGATTGGAACAGCAACTGGGGTAACAAAGGCGGGTTCCAAAGTATTATCGAAAAAGTAGTCACGGTGAGAGGCGGTGCCTATTTCTACGCCCCTTCCCTCGAGTTTTTCGAATCGCTAAGAATCCCTGGAATGGCTCCAGGTGGTGAAGTTCCTGCCGCTGCTGAAGGGAATAGGTATGCTAAAAGAAAAACCGGGTTTGGAAGGTTCTGGCTGAAAGGAAAGAGGTATTGAGTCATCGTTCTGCTGAAAATTCGATTCAATGATGCCATTTTGCCAAGCAAAGGCTGATTCGTAGTTTGCACGAAAATGACGTGGAGGTTTCATGAATTGGCCCAGTACCCGACATACATACACCTTGGCCATGCTGACAGTGTTGCTGTTGAGCATGGCCTTGTTCGTGCAGGGGCAGGACCTCACGCTCAGCTTTCAGCGGCTCTCGGTGGCACAGGGGCTGAGTTCTCAACAATACAACCACTACCTCCGGCAGGACTCCCGGCATTTTGTCTGGATCAGCTCACTGAACGGCCTGAACCGCTTCGATGGCAATGAAGTGCGACAATTTCACAGCACACCGGGAGATTCCACCGGCCTGGCTGATGAGGGGATCGAAAGTGATTTTTTCGAAGATGAGGAAGGCAGGGTCTGGTTCAGCACCAATCCGGCCATTCAGTGCTTTGACTATCGCACCGGAAAGTTCAAAAGCTATTCCCCAAAGTTTGCCGAAGGAAATGAAAACACACTGGCCTACCAACTGCTGTATTACGACGAAAAGCAAAAACAATTTTGGCTGATCTACAACGACAGGGTCGCGCTGTTCAATCCTGCCAAGCCTGAAAATCTGGTAGCCGTTGACACCTTGAAAACGCTGTTCGGTAGGGGGCTTAAGATGGAGCCTGTAAACAACGGACTCCTTTTGATGATACCCTACAGCAACGGCGGCCAGCTTCGGAAATACCGGCCAGACGGCGAGCTGACCTGGAAATGGACTTTTGAAATAAACGACGGGCAAGATGCAGGAACGCACCATTTTTATCTTCAAAATGACAGCAGCCTTTGGATCGCCAACCAGGCCGGCTTGTTCACTGCTTCATTGCAGAATGAAAGGATCAACCAGCTTCCCGAACCCCGCTTAGCGGACGTGGCAGTATCCTCCATCGTGCCCTATGACCAAGACCGTCTGCTCATTGCCACCTGGAAAGATGGAATCTACTTCCTCAATAAAAAAAGTGGCAGAATATCGGGGGAATTGCTGAGCCTGGAGGGAGAGTATGTTTCCGGCTTCCAATACCCGGTCGACAACCTGCACCTCACCAGTGACGGCGTATTGTGGGTGCAAAGCGAAGGCCGTGGCATTTATTTCAGCAGCCTGAAGAAGCGGAAATTTCAAAGCCTGCTGCAAGCAGAGGCCGGTTATCCTGCAGAGTACAGCCAGGTGGGTGACATTGCCGAAGACGAACATGGCAACCTTTGGTGCCTGACCAAAGCCGGCGTTATCGTTTTGGATCCGCATGGCAACAGGTTGAGTGAATTTGATCGGCTCAACGGCCCTTCCAGCCTGCTATTCGGCAACGACCCCTACGACATCCGCTTTGATTCCCAGGGCAGGATCTGGGTCTGTAACCATGCAGGATTGTTTGTTCTTACCCAGCCCGAAGGCATCTTCCTGCCGGTGCCTCCGCCTGTAGAGCTGGAAATGGACAGGCCTGTATTCACTTTCACCTATGGCTTGCCTTCGGGAAAAAACATTGCCGCATCCCTCAAGGCTGGCCTGGCAGAAGTCACAGGCCCTGTAAACTATCCCGAACTGAAAGTATTTCCTGCTTTTGGGAAAGACAGCACCGGCTATAGCGTCGGAGGTGGCAATCCGGCCGGTAATCAGTATGTATTTTCTGAGGCCAGAAAATCCCTGGTCATCTTTTCGGAAACGAACGGTGTGCTCGAGGCTGATACCATCATCCCATTCACACCGAATGTCAACACCATCAGATTTGACTCGCTTCGCAACTGTTTCTGGATTGGTTGCACGGAAGGTCTGTTTCAACTGCAACAAAACACCGGGCGCTGGCAACTCGACCGTTTCCGGTCCTTTCCCTTTGCCAGTGCTTACAGTATTGAAATAGACAACAAGGGCGACCTCTGGGTAAGCCACAACAAGGGCTTGGGCCTGATCCGATTGAACAGTTCCAGCATCAACGGCCTCAACTTCAACCTTGAAGACGGACTCCAGTCGCTGGAATTCATCTCTTCCTCTTCGGTAAAACTGTGGGATGGGCGCCTGGCATTCGGTGGCGTGAACGGCCTCAACCTCTTCGATCCGGAGCAGATCCAATTGCTGGATGAACCGGCCCACCCGGTCATCACCGCCTTATCGGTGAATGACGGGCTCCCACTCAATGAGGACAGAATTGCATCAGAAAACAAGGGTTTCCCCGGTGTTGAGAAAGTGATTCTACCCTACTCCCAAAACACCATCAACCTCAAATTTGCGGCCCTTGAGTACAGCTCACCCGCTCATGTCCGCTACCGCATTTCCCTGGTGCCAACGGGACAGCCGGCCAATTTCTCCGGGGCCATGAACCGCAATGATGTGACTTTTTTCAACCTTCGGGAAGGAGATTACACCTTCAGCCTGATGGCCAGCAATTCCGACGGCTTGTGGTCGGATGAGGTAACCACCCTTCGGATAATTGTCATGCCACCCTGGTACCGCACCTGGTGGTTTTATTCGCTCATCGGCATTGTGGTGGCTTCGGGTGTTTACTGGTTCTATCGCCGCAGGCTGGAAGAAGTGCGCAAAGAGGAAAGCTACAAACGGGAGTTGGCGGAGCTGAAGCAAAAAGAGGCCGAGTACAAACTGCTGGTGGCTGAAACAGAAACCGCCATCCTTCGCTTGCAGATGAACCCGCACTTCATCTTCAACAGCATGAACTCCATCAACAGCTACATCCTGAAGCGGGACATCGGCACAGCCGGTGAATACCTCGGCCGCTTCTCCAGGCTCATGCGGATGATCCTCAACCTGGCGGCAAAGAAGTACATCACCGTTTACGAAGAACAGGAACTCCTGGACCTCTACATACAGACCGAAGCCATGCGCTTCGAGGACAAGTTCAGCTACGAAATCCGCATTGCCGACGACCTGGACCCCGACGATGTGCTCATCCCCACCATGATCTTGCAGCCCTTCGTGGAAAATGCCATCTGGCACGGCCTGTCCAGCAAAGCCGGAGGTGGCAAAATCCTGGTGGAGTTCAAAATTGAAAATGACAGCCTGCTCTGTGCGGTGGAAGACAACGGCATTGGCCGCCAGGCCGCAGCTGATTCACAGAAAGGAAAAAAGCACGAATCCAAAGCCCTTGGCATCACCCGGAAGCGCCTCGAACTGCTGCAAAAGGAAACCGGCCATGAAGCCCACTATCGCATCATCGACCTCGTGGAGCCGGATGGCAGCCCGGCCGGCACCCGTGTAGAGCTGGTCATTCCGCTGATCTGACCTTTATTTCGCCAAAACTGCCATTCAATAGGTGAGAACTGCCGTTCATTCAATCCCACCAGTTTTCAACATTGCTCTCCCGTATCTTTACATCAAGCCAAATGAACAAACCCCCAACAAAACCCGGAATTTGACAACGTGACCATGCTTGTTTAAACCCCAAAAAACCAAATGGAAATCAAACCCCAATGCTTTTCTCTCAATTGGTTTCATACCATCTTTCGCATACGGGCCTGCATCGTTGTCTTTTCCCAGGTTGAGCAAGTTCTGCCTTTGGAGATTTGCCATGAAAAATCGACGATGCAAGCGATTTATCCCAAACGGTAAAGAATGTGCTAATTCACAGGATGACACCTCCTGGAAATCCTTAGCTGCCCCGGTACTGCCGGGGCATTTTTTTTGGCTTTTTTTTGAATTGGTTCCTGGAGGTTGTTGGTTTGGATTTTTGGAGGTTATTATGGTTCCAGACCTTATGAGGTTTTCGGAAACCTCATAAGGTCTTTCCCACAAATGTTAAAATCACCCATCTCCCTTGCATCACCTGATCCAAAAGCTTAATTTCATCCCCACTTATGAAACGCTATACAGAGAAGGAATGCCCGGGGAGTAGATGGATATAGAGAAGAATACAGCATAGCATTTCCTTCAGAAAACACAAGGCTTTAACCCGCCACCGCCCGGTGGTGATTTATTAATCCTAAATCCGTTTACTTATGAAAACTTTTGAATTTATTACCCCCCCCCCTTTTATCTCAAATCGGGAGTCCACTCTAAATGCTTTAACTCAAAAGCTGTTCTCTCCACCACCTGGCAGTAAGGGAAGACAAAATGAGCTTTCCTTACCACTTAGGTGCTTGTTACTCTGTTGTCTTTTGTTTTTGTTTACAATGAACGGTTCCAATGCACAGATTGCATTTTGCAATTATCAAGGCCAATCAAATGATCCCTCACCTCTGGGAGCTTGTCCTGACGGCTGTCTTCAGGGAAACCCCAGTCCCGACGACTTGCCGATTATTACCATCTATGTGAATTTTCATTTCATTCAGGATGAAAACGGAGATGGTAACTTCTACAGCCAGCCCGGTCCGTTCAATGGCATTGACAGAGTTAATTTTTTACTCAACGAAATGAATGCACAGTTGGCCAATTTTAGTGCACCTACGCTCAACAATGCAGCCCACATGCCAGATGCCAGGATCAGAATCGCCCTCTACACAGAACCCTCTAATCAGAACGATCAGTATGGTGGTATCTGGTTCTGGAAAACTAAACCCACTGACCCCGCCCCCAACTTTGGAACTTGCGAGGTCTTGAACTCTACAGGCTATAAGAGCAAATTTTCTCAATATGGGGACAAGGTGTACGATTTTTTCTTCAATGAATGCTCTGCCTCGTTGACACCCGGAACGGGGAACTGCCATCAAGGGTATACAGGGTTAAACAATATCTTGAGTACAAAGGATGCCGTCATCTGTGGTTATTACTACGAGAAGCTGAACAATGTCCAAGTTGGTATTTATTACCCAAGGGTATTGCTCCATGAACTCTTTCACTCTTTGAGCTTACCTCATGCTTTTGAATGTGCTTCAGCCAGCATCCCTGACATCGATCCTGATTTGGAATGCAACGCTCCGGGAGGAGGATGTAGCTTTAATTGTGACCATTGGACTTCCGGAAGCAACAACATGATGGGAGGTAATGGTTCCATGAGTTCGCTGACTCCCTGTCAGATCACAAGAGCCAGAAATCTCCTGTTGGCCAACCGTCCACCATGTATTTCAATAGATCCTGTCAGTCCGGGCGGCAATGATATCGTCATCGGGCCGGGAGAAGAACGCACCTGGACTTTCAGGCGGGATGTCGAAACCAACATCATCATCGAAGGTGGAGGCAGACTAAACATCCACACAGAAGTAACAATGGCCCAGGACAAACGCATCCTCGTAAAACCCGGAGGGGAGTTGTACCTGGACTGTGCCCGTATCAGACCAAACGATCAGTCAACTTCCTGGCAGGGCATCATCGTCCAAGGCAACCCCGCCCAGCACCAGTACAAGCTCTTCGGGCAGCGCTACCAGGGCTTTGTGTCCATGCAGGATGCCACCGTGGAGGGTGCCGAGGTGGCCGTGCGGCTGTACGACCCCGCCAACCCGCTTGGCACTTCCGGCGGCGTGGTGGTGGCCACCAACAGCAGCTTTTACAACAACCTGCAGGCCGTGTCATTCAACACCTACCACAACTTCAACCCCCTCAACGGCAACAAACCCGCCGGCAACCTGAGCCGCTTCTCCGAATGCACCTTCGACATCGACGATGCATTCCAGGGCGACATCAGCCTGTTCAGGGCCCATGCCTCGCTGCGCAATGTGGAAGGGGTCTATTTCACCTCCTGCAACTTCAGCAACAACAGCAGCGTGAGCAACCTCTACCAGCGGGGAGACGGCATCAAAGCCTTCCAGGCCGGTTTCACCGTGAATGCCAAATGCACCTCCGGCCAGCTGCCCTGCGAGGGCTACCTGCGGGGTTCCTTCCGGGGCTTCGACACCGGCGTACGGGTCAGCCTGGGCAGTACCGCCCCCTTCCGCATCAGCCGCACCGACTTCAGTGGTAACGGCCGGGGCGTATTCGCCTTCAAAAGCGACCTGGCTTATATGGTGCTGAACGACTTCGAGGTGGGCAGCCCCTACGAGTACTCCGACGGCAGCCCCTTCTCCGGCATCCAACTCACAAGCTGCACCGGCTACAAGGTGGAGGAAAACACCCTACAGCCACTGCCCACCGGACTGCCCGCCAACGCCAAAACCATCGGCATCCTCATTCAGAGCTCCGGGCCCCAACCCAACGAAGAATACAAAAACACCTTCGCAGCCCTGGACTACGCCAGCCTGGCCAATGGGCAGAATAAAGATGGAGATCCTGAAAGTACAATCGGCCTCCAGTACTTATGCAACGATAACAGCGCCGGCAACCTGAAGTACGACTTCGCCGTGCCAGAAGAAAACTGGAACCCCTACGCAGGCGTGGCCGGTTATCAGGGCTCACCCCAAAAAGCAGCAGGCAATACCTTCACCCCCATGCCCGCACTGCCTGAGTCCCACTTCCTGAACGAGGCGGCGCCGCTGACGTATTTTTATTTCACCAATGCACCGACAAATGTTTCGAGTGCAGTTCAAGTCCTACCATCATCAGGAAATAATATATGCCCCTCCAAACTTCCCGGCAAAGAGGGCAAGCTTGGTGAAAGCGAAATACAACAGTATCAGTCGGAAGTGACCACCGGCGGTTCAGCATACGAAAAAAGCTTTGCCGCCAACATGCTGGTACGTGACTACCTGGTGGACAGCTCGGCCATCGATTACGACTCCGCCCGCCTGTGGCTGGCCGCCAAAGGCTACCTCTACGACCACTTCCTCATCGTGGACACTTGGCTGCAACAACAGGAACCCGATTCTGCCGAAGCCGCCCTCGGGGTCATCCCGCAGGTACTCAACCTGGAAGGACAGGAGCAATTGGAATACAGCCATTTCTCCGATTTGAAAACCATTCAGATAAACACCCAACGGCAGGGGCAAACCGAACAGCAAATGGCCGACACCTACGAAACCACCCTGGCCAGCATCGCCAATGCAGGCGACTACTACGCCTCCGCCCAGGCCCAAAACCTGCTCAATGAGTACAAGGGCTACAGCTACCAGCCAGGCATCATCCTGCCCTCGGATGGGCAGCAGGGGCTGAAACTGCCGGAGGAGGTGACCATACAGCAGGCAGAGGGGCTGCAACTGAGAGCCATGCCAAATCCGGCCAGGGATTTCGTAGATGTGCACTATCGCCTTGACAATGAACATGCACAAGTCAATGTTACCTTGACAGACTTGTCAGGAAAAGTGCTTCAAAGCATCCTACTGGGAGAAAACACCGGTACCACACGGTTCGATATTTCCAGACTGGCCCGAGGTGTATATTTGATCAGCCTCGAAGCTGATGGACAGCGCCTTCTGTCCACACGAGTCGTGATTGTGAAATGATTTCTTTAACCTGCGCAGCCGGATGCTTTAGCGTCCGGCTGTGTTTTTTATTTCCCCTTGTAAATGAAGCATCTTTTATTTAACTCGATTTTTGTTCTGACTTGTGTTTTTTCGTTTGGTCAGAATACATTCAATATACGAACAAGTTTAGGATTTCCTTCTGCTATCTATCGAAGCTTAAATGTTGATTCTAATGAAATTTCCATTGTCGGAACCGTAATAGACACAACGCCAAATTATCAATTAGCTATCATTTTTTTAAAAGTAGATTTAAATGGTCAATATCAACAAATAAAGAAGTTCAATGATCCTGTGGATTACATCGCTATTACCGAACCTGCATTTGTGAAACGAGATTCATTCTTTACAATAGGAGGAACGTCCATAGACCCAAATGGAAAACGAAAGGTTTTTTTAGTGAAATATGATAATCATGGAATTCCAATTGAATATTGGAAATATAGACATCCTAACTTTCCACAAGAAGACTTTATTTACCTTTCGGACATCAAATTTACAACGGAAAACAGCATTGTGATTTCAGGGAATGGCACAAATCAAAATGGTACATCTTTAGATTTTCTTGTTTTAAAGATTGACTCACAAGGCAATGAAATATTAAACAAGTTAATTGGCACGATCCAATGGAATGAATATGCTTATAAAATTATCAATTCCGGAAGTGGTTTCATCATCGGAGGGCTACGGAACAACACCAACGTCACCACCCAGGACTACACCTATCGCACCCTTTTGGTGGGCATAGACAGCTCAGGAAATGTGGAATGGACCTGGCTCAGTCCCGAGAGTTGGGGTTTGCGGGATGCGGCCCGTGACATGGTGCTGTTGGAAGACGGCAGCCTGGTCATCGCCTCCGGCATCGGCCACGAGCAGCAGCGCCCCAGCGTCAATGTC
>PAAY01000034.1 GCA_002698985.1 Saprospirales bacterium
ACAAGAATTTAACCTGAATCTTCAGGATCAAATTGCTCATGCAATACCCTCAAAAGCGGAATGACGGATTTGTGGGTAATCGATAGCCCTCTAAACCCTTATAAACCCCTCTAAACCCTTATAAACCCCTCTAAACCTCTCTAAACCCCTCAAAGCAACTCCTTAATCGCTGCCTCAATCGCCTCAGCGCCACGCACCTGTGTTGCTGCGATGCGGCCTTCCTTGTCGATGATGAATGCACGGGGGATTCCTGTAACACCATACTGGCGCGCAGGTGCGCAATCCCATTTTTTGAGGTCGGAAACGTGGTAGGGCCATTCGAGGCCGTCCTTTTGAATGGCTTCGATCCAGCGTTGTTTACCTTGCTCTTTCAGCTCGGCAATTTTCTTTGGATCGTTGTTGAAACGGGAGGCCGTGCGTCCGTCCACCCCATCCAGTGACACGCTGAACACGGTGAAACCTTTGTCTTTGTAGGCCTGGTAAACCTTCACCACATTGGGATTCTCCCGGCGGCAGGGCATGCACCAGCTGGCCCAGAAATCGAGCAGCACCACCTTGCCTTTCAGGTCTGAAAGTGCGTAGGTCTTGCCATCAGGACCCGGCAGCCGGATGTCCGGTGCGGGCTGGCGCTGGGCTTCGGGAATGAGACCGTTGGCTCCTCCTCCGGTAGTCATGGCCAGTTGCTTCAGCGAACTGATGAAACTGTTGTAATCGCTGGCATAGGTGGAGCCTGGATAAGCCGCCTCGATGCGCTTGGCTGCTTTTTCGTGGATGTTCGCAAACTCCGGCTTGTTCTGAAAGGCCAGGGTGGCGATGTAGGCGCCAACCAGCGGATTTTCAGAGGTCTCCACCAGCTTTTCGATGTCCTGAACATTGGGTTGTTTCTGACGATAACCCTGGACGGTTTGGAGGAAGTTCAGGGAACTGGGAGAACCCTCAACGGTGTATTGAAAATTGTTGAGTTGTTGCAGGTCTCCGGTGACTTTCACATCCCTTTCCGTTCCGTCAAAAATGAGGTTGATGGACTGTTGTCCAATCCGGATGCGGTAGAGACCTTCGGCCAATGGCTGGTCAACGGTGATGCTGAAATTTCCGTTTTCATCGGCTTCGGTTTTGGCCACAACAGTGTTGGGCGTATTGGGCACGATTCCGGTTTTTTCCAAAAACACCTGCATGGAACCTGCATTCTGGATGGTTCCGCTCACAGTCAGGCTACTAGAAGAGCTGTCGTTGCAGGCAGTGAATGAGAACAGCAACAAACTGAATGCTGTAAGGATAAAGGCAAACTTCTTCATATTGATCGAGCTTTAATTTTTCTGAAGGATTAGTGGTGAACACCTGGTGTCATGGACTTGTCCATCATGGCTTTCCATTCCGGCAAAGAACCAAAATTTATCGCATCTACGATGAGCTCCTGCCCCAAAACCTCACCAAGTTTAGTGAAGGAGACGTTACTGGTCAACAGGTATTTCAGGATTTCGTCTTCCGCAATGGGGTCGATGCTGAGCACCACCCTGCTGTGGCTTTCTCCGAAAAGGAAACAGTCCTTGCGGAAGGTTTCCACCGTTTCAACATCAAAACCATGGCCGCCGGAAATGGCGCATTCCACCAGGCAGGCGAACAAGCCGCCGGCTCCCACCCCATGCGCAGAACGAACAACTCCCTTGCGGATAAGGTTGAGAACGTGCTCCTGCACCTCGGATTCTTCCTGCAAATCAAAGTGTGGCGGTGGTGTCTGGACTGTGCCATCTATCACCCTGAGGTATTCTGAACCATGCAGGTCGTTGTAACTGTTGCCCAGCATGTAGATCAAATCGCCTTCTTCGGCAAAGCCTGTTGCGACCTCCTCCGTATTTTCCGGAACCACCCCGGCCATTCCAATTGCTGGCAAAACTGCCCCCCTGCTGCGCTTCGGGCGCTCAAAATGGTAGGCGATCCCCAACTTCCGGCAGGCATCCCGGATGCCGTTTTCGAGCAAGAGCTCAAAACTGCCCGGGGATTCCAGGTTCAGGCTGACCGAAACCGCCACCGGACTGGCTCCGCTGCATGCGATCCGTCTTGCCGCCTCAGCCACCATCACCATTCCCGCCCGGAAAGGATCGTACAGGGCCCAGGATGGGGGTGTTGCGACTGTTGCGGCCATCTTCCTGTTGGCATCATCCAGGGCAAACACCAGGGCATCCGGGCTTAGTGAAGAAGACAGGCCATCCGCACCGATTCTCCCCCCGTTGCTCCGTTTTTGCGAAGCGAAAAGCCTTCTGGAAACCTCCACAAGGTTTCTGGGCAGCGCCACGTCTTTCAGCTTCAATGCCGGAGGAAGGGGCCGCTTCTCCCCATTTCCTTTGTCCAGGCCGGAGCCGGTTTCAGCAATCCGGAGAGCATGTTCAGTTCGCAGCGGTGCAAGCGGAACCGAAACAATTTTTTCTCCCTTCCGGAAAACCTCCAGCAAGGCCGCCACCCTCAGGGAGCCGGCATGGGCAAAGGCCAAGCGGTGTGCGCTGAACAGGTCCTCCAGCTCTTGCAGTTTTTCTCGCTTCGCAACAATGAAGATACCGGCAGGATTTACCGGAAGATCATCGAGGCAAATGGTGGCCCCCAGGCCTGAATGCAGGCAAAGTCTCGTGAGGTTTTCGACGACATCTGCATTCTCGCAAAGTTCCAGCTGCCGGACGGCCTGGCAAGCGGACAATTCAGCGATGAAGGCCAGCAACTCCTCCTCCTGCGGCAGTTCGGCCAGCAATAGCCCATCTTCCGGCTCGGGCGCTGTGTTTAGGATCAAATGACTTCGCTCAGCAATGCCGATACTCAGTTCGAGGACTTTATCCTGTGATGCTCCGATGCCATTGCCCCCGCCCTTCGGAAAAGGCCGATAATTTTCATGACTGAAAGCTCCATCCGGTAAATACTGCAACCGCAGTACCTCCCGAACACCTGAAAGCTGGAAAGCCAGTCGCTCAATTCCGGCAGCTTCTGCACTCGTTTCCGAAGAAGGATTTTGCCGGAGCTGAATCAAACAATGCAAATCCTTGCCGATAGCCACAGCCATGCGCCCACCCGCAAGGGGCAAATTCGTCCGGCCGTTCTGATTCTCTGAAAAGTTGGGGGCGGTAAAATGTTGGGAATCGAGCCAGGCGTAAGCAAACACCCTGAGCTCGGCTTCGGTGGGAGTGCAGCCCAGAATCCTTTCGATCCTGTCCTGTTCATCTTTCATGAGATCCGGCTTGCTGCTTCGTTCTGGGTTTATTTCCACAACATCAGGTTGCATTCATTTTTTGCCGAAGGGATGCAAAGATAAGGTGATTGGACTGCCACGTTGCAGCTTCTGCCTACTGTAAAAGAGGCTTAACGCAACGACCCGGCTGAGCTGCGTGCCCAACCGGGTCGTTGATCGATGTCAGGGTACGGATTACCGGATCAAAGTGACGTCTCCTTTAAGCACTTTGGTGCCGGCGGTAGAACCCTTGATGCGGTACTCAACCAGGTAAATGTAAACATCCGATGGTGCCTCGGTGCCATTGGGATATTTTCCATCCCAACCGTTGATGCTGTCGTTGTCGTAAACCAGCTTGCCCCAACGGTCCCAGACCTTGAACTGAACAATATCTATGGGAACCAATGAAACAGGCATAAAGACCGGATTTATCTGATCATCCGTATTCGGAGTGAACACATTGGGCATGTCCACCGGATTGTTGAGGACGGTCACCGTGAAATCTTCGAAAACCTCACAACCATTCTCGTTGGTGATCAAAACGCCGTAGGTGAAAGTCTGATCCTGCTGCACCTCCGGTGCAATGAGTGGCCCGGAAGAAGTGTCGTTGGTGGTCACGAGCAATTCACCCAACAGGAACCAGTCGAACACGCCGCCGGGCACCGGATTGGGGATGGTGCTCACATTGATGACAAACTCCTCGCCTTCGTAGAGTTCCAGGGTGTCAGAATTGGTCTCCACAAACTCGTGGCCTGTTACCACGGGTGCGTCCTTCACCTCAACGGTAACGCTGTCGGTCTTGATGAAACAGGGCGGATTGGCGAGGTCGGTTACCGTGAGGTAATAGGTCATGGTGCTGTTCGGGCCAACGGTCAAAGTGCCGCTGTTGCCGATGACATTGCCACTCTCGTTGGTCCAGGTGAAATTCACATTCTGGCTGGTTGTCGTCGCAACCAATTCTGTGGTTTCCCCTTTGCAAATGGTAACATCATCGCTGAGTGTAAGCTCAAAGTCTTCCGCCACCAGGATGGTCACCTCGGCTTCCAGTCCGCAACTGGCATTTTCCGCCTGTAGGAAATAGGTCGTCGTTGCCGCAGGCGAAACAACAGGTTGTGGATCGTTGGTATCCAGTGAGCCATCCGAGGCGGTCCAGTGGTAGGTTGCTGTCGGGTCGTCCACGGCATTCAGCAGGACGGATTCACCCGGGCATATATCCGTGTCATTGGGCAAGACCAATTGCGGAGGCGGCAACACCACCACGGTGGCCTGGCTGCCCACCGGGCAACCCTCGAATTCACCTTCGACACTGTAGGTGGTGGTAGTGGTTGGCGATGCGAGCGGGTCCTTACAATCCGAGCAGGAAAGCCCGTTTGGCGGACTCCATGAAAAGTCCGTCACTGCCGGATCGGCTATTACATTGAACTGCACCGACTCGCCCGGGCAAATGGTGTCCACCATTGGGACCACCTGCATGGATGCCACCTGCACCACATTGATCAATATGCTGTCCGTGCTGCTGCACGCGTGCAGCGTGGCATGCCTAACATAAACGTGGGTATCCACCGCCAGGAAGACCAGATTCAGGAATGAATCGGGCGTCAGTGCACCTGGCATCGGCGTTTCCCACATCAATTCAATGCCGGGGAAATTGGCAGGTTCGTAGGTATTCGAAATCAGGGTCACTTCCTCGCCCTGGCAATACGATGGTTTGGCAGGAACGGCCGTAATGCTCAGATCGGGCAGTGAATCCACATAGACAAAAACCGAATCGGTAACCGTACAAGCTGCAGTTTCCAGCGTACCGTAATACCACATGGACACCGGCGGCGAAACGGTTACGTGCTCAGGATCGGTGATGGTCATGAAATCCTGCGGCGACCAGGTCACACCATCGCCACCAGTTGAAGTGATGGCCGTGATGTCCAGGGCCTCACCAAGACAGATGTAGCTGGTGTCCGGGTTTTGAATGTCGATGTCAGCAGGTATCACCGTCACCGTAACGGTAGCAGTATCGGAACAGGCACCTGAACTGCTTTCAGCAATGAGGGTGTAGGTTGTGGTTACATCCGGCGTGGCAATCGGACCTGAAACATTGCCGCCAGGCGAAAGGGTGTTGGACGGCGTCCACATGAATGAGGTGGTGGTGTTGTCGATGTCCGAGCCGAGATCCACGCTGTAATTCTGGCAAATGGTGGTATCGTTGGCCACTACCGGGAAGTCAAAAGGATCGACGTTGATGGAAATCTCATCCGTGACCACACAGCCGGCAATTTCCAGCTCCACCTCCACGAAAATACTGTTGAAGAATGGGGGCGGCACGATGGTTTGCACCGGATTGGATGGATCGTCGAAAGTGATGGCGAAGCTTTGCCAGGTGATGCCCACGTCGTTGGTGTTGTTGAGGGCAGTCAGGGTGATGCTGTCCGTTTCACAAATGGTGATCGTACTGGTATCCGGCAGAATGCTGACCATCGGATCGATGATCTCGAGGAAAACGGAGTCCACATCGGAGCAAAGCCCGAGGGTACCCGTAACCGAAACCCAAAGGCTGGTGTCAGGACAAATGGTCGGATTGGCAATGTTCGGATCGTCGAACAATCCGGGAGGTGACCAGAAGTAGTCGGCTCCGCCGGCTACATCCATGAGGAGACAGCCGCCGGCGCAGAGCTTCACGGTATCAACCTGGTCGTTGAAAATCTGGATGTCAATCTGGTCGTGCAGCTCGATGGTAAGCGTGGCAAGCACTTGCTGGCCACAACCGAAATCACGAACCAACTGGATTTCAATGGTCTCCGTGCCTTCCACCAGGCCGTCACTCAACACCTTGATCGGATAGGAAAAGGACATTTGATCGGGGGTGAAGGTAATGGTGCCGGGCACACCCAACTGGTAATCCACGCCCAGGGTGGCGGTTCCGCCAATTTCAACGCTGTAGGTAGCGGAGTCACCATTCAACTCATCGATGGAAATGATCAACTCCTCGGGAACATTCACACAGTCCTCCACCAGGTAATCGATGCCATTGTTGTACTGCACCTCCATGTTGGGCGAACCGGCTTTGATCTCCGAAATGAACACTCCAGAGTCATAAATGTCATCACTCCTGTCGGCAATGGCAAATTTGAGGTGGTAAGTATTACAAGGTATCGTCGGAATGCGGGCGGTCAGGCTCTTCTTTATTCCGATAGAATCCGAGGTTAAGCCGCCATAAGCCACACTCATACCGTTCTCATTGTTGCGGTAGTAGTAATAGTTTTCCGAAGGATTCACCGAGTTGATTTCGATGAAGGTGCCGTTCGGTAAAACGGCCACGTTCTGCTGGTTGCCGATGTTTGGATCACCAGTAATACCGGGTCCTGAAACCAGGAAGGCGAAGATGTCATTAAAAGGAGATTCTACAAAATTCGGATACTCTTCAGATCCAAAAATGTATTCGAAGGTCAATTCGTCAGTTGCGGCAAAGACGTCCATCTCGACGACACAAGCATCGTTTGATAGTGAGCCGTTACCGTTCTGTTCACTCAGGTAATCGAGATCGGGATCACCAGGTGCTCCGAAACCTTGTGAAGCGAAGAAAGTAGCCGGGTTGGCAGCTTCAGCGGCCAAACCACTCGAAAGCAGCAAGCCCTGCTCCAGGCCAAGGTCGGTGTTGTCACCAGCCAGGAAAGTGCCCACGGCACCGTTGGGGCAATTGATATCTGTAATGGTGATGAGCGTTTGCCCGGACACCACGCTTTGAACGATTTCTTCGGGCGTTGCCGAGGCATCGACTTCTATCTGATCCAGTGGCTGGCAGGCATTGGCAGTACACTCCCAATGGCCGAGAAATCCTTCATAGGTGCCAGTTGCGTCAGAGGAGAACTGAATGGTCATGCAGCCACTGGAGGCAGAGACAGAGTAGCAAACACCCCCGTCGATATCAAGATCAAAGGAGGATCCACTGCCGTCGAGCGCACCGATGACGGGCGAAGAAGTGTTGGGGCCGTCGTAAAAAATGATTTGATCAGAGTAATTCTCGATGGCAAAATACTCGAGCGTAAAGTTGATGCAGTTGTGCGGTTGCGAAGGGCAAATGGTGAAAATGTAGTTTTCGTCGTTGCCATAATCGCCGTCCTCTCCACCGGAGTCCACCAGCGTTCCGGAACAGGCCGTAGAGCTGCCTTCGTCAATGGTAGTGATGGGCGGCTTTTTGATGATGCAGAGTTTGAAGGCCCCAGAATTGGGCGTTGCCGAAGGGCTCCAGTCATTTATCCGAAGGAAATAAGGAATGCCTGGTGTAAGGCCCGTCAGTTCTATCTCGAGGGTGGTTTCCCCCGCAGCGGCCGACTCGCAGGCCAGCAATTGCAGCCCGTCGAACTCACAGTCACCACGGTAAACGGCAATCTGCGGATTGACGATGGAAGGGAAGCCGTTGGCTATGTCTTCCATGCCGGTCAGGGTGATCTGGTAGTCCAAAATGGTGTCGGATGCGATGAATGAGATCCATACATCGCGTTCAGGGTTTCCGACAAAACAGGGAGGGAAATTGTCAAATCCGATGTCGCTTTCCGTTGCGTTGACATTATTGAATAGCAACACGTCATCACAGAACGGCGCAATGCCCAGGTCGAAAGCTGGGCAATCGTCGTAAGTGGGCTGTGCAAAGGTGACAATGGAAACGAACAGGAAGGACAGCGTAAGAATTTGTTTCATAATCAAAAGTGGTGTTGAACCTGCAAGCGCTTGACTTTAGATGGTTGTTGTCTTGCGTCGCAAATGTTGCCTTTTGGTGATAAGGGCAGATCAAATTGCTTGCAGGCACGAAAGTAGGCTAATTGGACGGCCAAAAATAAAAATGCTGACTCATTCCATGTCGGTAAAGTAGCAATTCTTGAGAATTTGATTGAATGTGTATCGCCTGCACCGATCTGCAATCCTTTTGAACAAAACCAAAAGAAAGCAGTGAATGTGCATGGAACCTGACAATAATAATCCGCATTTGACATAGTAGGGTTGCATTCATGCCCAATTCACTAACTTCGGCCGCAAATTACATTCACTAAATCATATCCAACATGAAATCAGCTTCACTCGTCATCCTATTGTTGATTCAATGTTTGATCCTGACTGATCTGAACGCACAGGAATTTCAAACCAGCCCCCAATACCCCACTCCCGGTGAAACAGTAAGCTTTAAATACAATCCGGCCGGTGGCCCTCTGGAAGGCCAGGATGTCAAAGCCGTGGCTTATATCGTGGATTTCGACGATGAAAACCTCCAGGCCGTGGAAATCGACCTGAAAAAAGAAGGCAATGCCTACACCGGCAGTGTAGCCTCCAACGAAACCAGCAGGCTCGTCTTCTTCTCCATCAAATCGGCCACTACCGACAAGGCCGACAGCAACAACGACACGGGTTTCAAATTCATGTTCTACGACAAGAGCAGAAAACCCGTGGCCGGTGCCAACGCCGCCAAAGCAATGATGTACTACCGCTATGCCCGCATGGCCAACATCAAAGGCAATCCGGTCAAGGCGCTCAACCTGCTCAAACGGGAATTCAAAGACCACCCCGTCAGTGCAACCTACCCTGAGTTGCTTTACACCTATGCTACGCTAGCCAAATCCCAAAACGATGAAGAGGCTCTTGCCTTCGTAAAAGAAAAAGCCGACGACTACGCCGGCATGCGTCGTGCGGATGAAGACAAGCTGACGCTCGCTTTTAAACTCTACGAATTGCTGGGTGAAGAAGACAGCAAAGCAAAAGTTGAAAAGAAGATCCTTCGCAAATTTTCCGACGGAATGCTGGCCCTGCAAAATGCCGACAAAGAGTTCCGTGAGCTGGAAAGTGTTGACGACAAAGTTGATTTTTACAACAAGGCCCTCAAAAACTACGACCTCAACGAAAAGACCCGCAACACCTTCGACAGCTGGCTCATGAGCATCGCCCGCGACTATGCCAAGCAAGACAACTGGCCGAAGTATGAATACTACATGGACATGGTCAGCAATGAGGTGAACGTGGCCAGCAATTACAACAACGCTGCATGGGACCTTGCCGGTGGCGGACTCGAAGGCGAAGCCAAACAACTGGAGGTTGCGAAGCGACTGTCAAAAAAGAGCCTGGACATCATCATGGCTGAACAAAAGTCACTTGCCCACAAGCCTGCTTCATACACTGACAGCGAGTGGAAACAGAACATGGACTTTACCTATGGCATGTACTCCGACACCTACGCCCTCATACAATACAAACTGGGGCATCCCGACGAAGCCCTGAAATACCAGGAATTGGCCTGCAAAGGGTACGACTGGAACGACAAGGAAATGAACGAGCGCTATGCCCTCTACCACGAAAAAGCCGTGAACAATCCCGCTGAAACGGAAAAACTGCTCAGCCACCTCATCATCGAGGGCAAAGCCTCCGAAAAGATGAAAGAGCAGCACAAACGCCTGTTCATCGCCAACAACACCCTGGAAACGGCCTACGAAAAACTGGCCGAACAACTCCAGTGGAGGGCCAACGCCGCCATGAAAGAGGAACTGAAAGAAAGCATGATGAACGAGCCGGCACCAGCCTTCGCACTGAAAGACCTGGCTGGCAACACCGTAAGCCTGGAAAGCCTGAAGGGAAAAGTCGTGGTACTCGATTTTTGGGCTACCTGGTGCGGCCCCTGCAAGGCTTCTTTCCCTGGCATGCAGGATGCCGTGAACAAATTCGCCAGCTCAGACGAGGTGGTCTTCCTTTTTGTGGACACCTGGGAGCGGGCTGAAGACAAAGCCAAAAACGCCAAAGATTTCATCGAGTCAAAAGGCTATTCCTTCCACGTCCTCCTCGACGAGGAAAACAAAGTGGTGGAAGACTTTGGCGTGAGCGGAATTCCCACCAAATTCATCATCGACAAAAACGGAAATATCCGTTTCAAGAGCGTCGGCTTCGGCGGCGACAACGATGCATTGGTGGAAGAGCTCAGCCTCATGATCGAACTGGCAGGCCACCGGGGAACGGCGGTGAGCAGCATGCCGTAAATAACAATCAAAATATGCGATGAAAGCGGGTGTGGTTTTCACACCCGCTTTTTTCTTTTACCTTGTTCTGTAATTCCCGAAAAGCACTAAAAATCACCAATCCTAAAGCGCATGGAAACGCTTCAAAGGAAAGCCTCTTCGGAAACGACCCAAAGATTGTACAGGTTGATCGCACCTGTTTATGACGTCTGGAGCATGCTCACAGAAAGGAAAGCCCTGAACCGTGTACTCGAATTGGCAGAAATAAAAGACGGTGAAAATATCCTGGAAGTAGCTTGCGGCACCGGATGGCTGTTCAAAAAGGTGGTTCAACGCAACCCCAGCGGGCGCAGGAAAATAATAACTTTTGATTTCATGACTTTTGAGATTTTGTGGCTTTCACGTCTAACCAATCAGGTGCCATAGGGTACAAAATACCCACCCCGGGCAAAACCCGGAAATTGAACTCCAATCGGTTCGAACTTGAAAGCCGGTTATTACTAAAAGCTGTAGATTATACCTAAGAATGATACTGGGATGATGTCAAATGAATAATGCTTGATTATCTGATCTCCACTGACAGTCAATAGAAAAAACTCACTATCGTACCTTTTAAAATCAGTCCGTATTCGGTCGTACTCACCTTTCAATTTAGAATAAACAACAAGATGAAAATCAGGCATAACCGGTACGGATACTCCGATCAGTCCATTTACACCATATTTTCGAGTTGAAACAAAGTCCCTTATCTGATAAATGGTGGGGGGATTAGCAAGCGGCCGAGTATCCACATGTCTTTTTGATGTGCTTCGCAAATATGAACCATAAAGCTCGGAACCAGCCAATACAATAAATTTTTTCCAACGCAAGATGAATTCAAAACCTAAAGAGACGTGCCCCCCGATTTCATAGTCAGAAAAATTATCAATTTGTCCATCTGTTGAAAGGACATTTAATTTTTTATCATTAATAGTGAATCCTAACTCTGACCTCAGGAGTAATTCATCAGAAACTCTACGTTTGACAAGAATAGAATTTTTCAATGGCTTCGCCACTCTCCATCCAGTATTATAACCTTCAATAACATAGAAGCTAGTATCAAAAAACGGCAAGAAATTCACCCCGATTTCCCATTTACTATCATCGGCAAAGGTTTGGGAATGGCCACAAAAGGGAAGGATTCCGAGTACGATAAGGAAAAGTAAATTTTTCATCGTGATGGTTATTTATGGGAACTTTCAATTTCTACGAATGTACAGGTCACGATCCAATGAGCAGGCCTGTACGCTTTATATTCACAACGGTGAAGCCCCTTTTGACCACTGTCAAATCTTCAGGGAATAAAACCTGTACCAATTAATAATAGTGTTTCAACTTAAGGTAGGCACTTGCAATTCTTCCTCAAAACCGTATTCAATCTGTGCCTTCTCTCTCCTTTCTTAGGCGTTAGCGAAAACGATGAGCCAAATTTAAGCAATTAAAGCATTGAGATGCAAGCCCTCTTATGTACTTTTTTTTGCATCATGCTTTTTCTTTTAATATTAGAAGTAGATTTACGAAAATGAAACCTGCTAAAGGTCTTCCTTGGAGCCTTACAGTGATTCGGCAAACAAACACAGTTTATAGTATCAGGTACTCACATTTCAAATATTCCGCCTAAAACCTCATCAGTACACTAGCCAGCAACCTGAGATTACCAACCTTGCCATTCTCACCGGTTTCCACATCGG
>PAAY01000035.1 GCA_002698985.1 Saprospirales bacterium
ATGTTCTTCGTAATATCTATGCATTTCACCGCTACACTACGAATTCCACCTGCCTCTTCTACACTCAAGACTACCAGTATCCAAGGCAATTTTACCGTTAAGCGGCAAGATTTCACCCCAGACTTAGTAGCCCGCCTACGCACCCTTTACACCCAATGATTCCGGACAACGCTTGCACCCTCCGTATTACCGCGGCTGCTGGCACGGAGTTAGCCGGTGCTTATTCAGGCAGTACCGTCAATCCAGGTCGAAACCCGGGCTTTCTTCCTACCCAAAAGCCGTTTACAACCCATAGGGCCGTCTTCCGGCACGCGGCGTGGCTGCGTCAGGCTTTCGCCCATTGCGCAAGATTCCTCACTGCTGCCTCCCGTAGGAGTCTGGGCCGTGTCTCAGTCCCAGTGTGGGGGATCATCCTCTCAGACCCCCTAGCTATCATCGCCTTGGTAAGCCGTTACCTTACCAACTAGCTAATAGCACGCAGACCCATCTTTATCCGGCTTTCACCTTTAACAACTGTGACCATGCGGCCCCGCTGCATTATGCGGTATTAGCAGCGCTTTCGCACTGTTATCCCCCAGATAAAGGCAGGTTGTCTACGCGTTACTCACCCGTTCGCCAGTCTCCAGTAAAAGCAAGCTTCTACCTTCTCCTTCGACTTGCATGTGTTAAGCCCGCCGCCAGCGTTCGTCCTGAGCCAGGATCAAACTCTCCGTAGTAAATCTCTTCAATGACCAATAATGGCCATCTGTTATTTACGTACCGTAGAGCTCATCCTTTCTATCAAAAAGAATTTACGCTGGTCTTCCTCTTTTCCTTACCTCTCCCTCCGTGTCAATGAACTTTTTGCGGACGAGCCTGTGCAAGCTTACAAAGACTGTAAAAACCTGCGACTATCCGCTATTCTTTAGACCCCATTGGGCCTGTTTTTAAGCATTTCAAAACCCGCTTTTTTCAAGCGGACGGCAAAGATATGCCGACTGCCGGTTATGCCAAAATCTTTGACAAAAAATTTTCGGCTTTTTTCTTCAAAATTCTGTCAAAGCCGTGGATACAAACAAGCTACCGAATAATCGGTTGAATGCATCCCTGATTTTCAATTCCGGCAATGCCCTTTTGCAAAGCGGGCGCAAATGTATAAGGTCATGACCTTTCCAGCAAAACTTTTTTTCAAAAAAAAATCAGAAAATGATACGCCCCTGTTTATACATTAATTTATGATACGGCACCTTTTCAAGTGCAGAACAAATTCCTCAAAGTGACATAATACCCTCATTTCTGATTGTGGAATGAAGTAGCTTTGCCGCTTCACTTTTCAACCCACTTGATCATGGTAAGCACCACACTCAAAAAGCACAACTTCAGCGCAGGTCCAGCCATCCTGCCACAAGAGGTTTTCGAAGAAGCTTCAAAGGGCGTTCTCAACTTCATGGACAGCGGCCTGAGCGTCCTCGAAATCTCACACCGTAGCAAGGAATTCGATTCCGTGATAAAAGAAGCAGAGGCCCTTGTCAGGGAACTGGCAGGAATTGGCGACGAGTTCGCTGTGCTCTTCCTGACGGGAGGCGCCAGCACACAGTTCTTCATGGCACCTATGAATCTCCTCAAAGAAGGGGAAAAAGCTGCCTACATCAACTCGGGTGCCTGGTCAGCCAAGGCCATCAAAGAAGCAAAGCACTTTGGCAATGTGGAAGTGATTGCATCCAGCAAGGATGCCAATTACACCTTCATTCCAAAGGAATACAATGTTCCGGCGGATGCGGCCTACCTGCACATTACCAGCAACAACACCATTTACGGAACGCAATACAAAAGCTTTCCGGAAACCTCCATTCCTCTGATTGCAGACATGTCTTCAGACATGTTCAGCAAGCCAATCGACTTCAACAAATTCGGGTTGATCTACGCCGGAGCTCAAAAGAACCTGGGTCCGGCAGGTGTCACACTCGTCATTTTGCGAAAAGACCTGATCGGGAGATCCGGCCGCACACTGCCCTCCATGCTGGATTACAATACACATGTCCAGAAAGGCTCTTTGTTCAATACGCCGCCTGTGTTCCCGATTTATGTGCTCATGCTGACCCTCCGCTGGCTCAAAGCCAAAGGAGGACTGAAGGCCATTGCGAAGCACAACGAGGAAAAAGCTGCCATCCTTTACAAAGAGATCGATGAAAACCCCTGCTTTACCGGAACGGCAAACAAGGAAGACCGCTCCCTGATGAACGCCTGCTTCCTGCCTACGAAACCCGAGTACACAGAACCCTTCCTGAAGCTTTGTCAGGAGGCGGGAATTTCCGGTGTAAAAGGCCACCGCTCTGTCGGCGGATTCAGGGCATCCATTTACAACGCCATGCCCAAAGAAAGTGTGGAACTGCTGGTAGAGGTGATGCAGCAGTTTGCCCGGACACAGGGTTGACGAAGAAATAAACCAACGAAAAAAGGGGAGCCTCAGCAGGTTCCCCTTTTTCATTTTGGTCAATCGGAGCAGGCATCACATGGCAGCCTGTCGCAGGTAGGTTCTCAGGTCTTCCAACATCTGCTCGTCCATTTTCTCCAGGGTGTACTGGGGCATATAGGCACGCTTCCAGGGCACCGGCGAAGTTCCGTAGCGCACCACCTGATACACGGAATAGCGGTCGTACTTGCTGAAATGTTTGTCGAGGAATTGCAGCGACAGCTGTGAAGAATCCAAAAGGAAGAAGGAATAGCGCCGGTCCTGGTGGCAATGCAGACAGCTCAATTCGTAGATGAGCTTGCCACGGCTTGCATCGCCTGTAACGGGTTGGTTCCTTTTGCGGTCTTCGGGAGGGTCCACAAAGGTGGCGGGCATCCCTGAGAGGTATTTTTCTTTTATCGTCGCAATGGCCTTGCTCTGTTCATCTCCATATTTTGCTTCGGCAATGAGTTGGTATTCCTGCTCGCTAAGTTTGAGGTCCTCCATTTTCAGTCCGATGGTCCACAGATAGGCCAGGACGGATTCCATTTCCCAATCTTCCAGGAGTCTGCCCTGCGAGCATTCAGTGGCGCAGAGTTGGATGGCCTCCCGGAGGTCGTGGCGGGCTTTGGTTACCAGATCGCCGTATTTTTTGTAGTAGTCACCGTTGTAGAAGCCGGTGCGGTTCACAATGCCATAGAGTGCGCTGCCCTGCAAGTAAGGCAGGCCTTTTGAAGCAACGTATTCGAGTCGTGCAACGGGATTGGTCTGGCTCAGGTCCGGCTCATCCCGTTCAACGTTGTGGCAGGCGGTACAGACAAAATGCCGGGAGATGCGTTTGCCCAGCCTGCCGTCAGGGCCGAGGGCGCTGCCGTACAAGACCAGGTCACGACCATTCTCAACTGAGGCGCCGGGAACTGACAGATCGGGTTTGTGAGGTAAGGGTTCATCGCCCAGCCCCTCGAGTACTTCAGCAACCGGTTTGGTTTTTAGTTCCTCCACCCGTTCGGCCAATGACAGGCGGTAACCCGACCACAGCACCACTCCGAGCAAGACGAATGCTAACACAAATTTCCTTTTCATTCCAAAGCAGTTTTAAGGTCAGAGGTTGAACAAACGGGAGATGGTGAAGCCAATTCTGAACTGTCCTTCGCCCCAGTCTGAGCGGGTGTAAGGGAGGTAATCCGTGGGCATGATGCCCGCAGAATTGGTGAAGTTGAGCTGAAAAACATGCCCTCCGGTGTTGAACTCCAGTCCGATGCCGATGGGTGTTTTGTAATCATTTAAAGGAGAAGTGGCGTCATTGAAAGGGCTCTGCTCCCCATTGAGCGGAAGGGCCATATCTCCAATGATGGCCAGGGTTTTGGTTGCCTGCAGGCGAAAAACGAGACCGGCATTGATGAGGTTGTTTTCGTCACCTGCCGGCACGGCATTGCGGTGGGTAAGGCCGGCAGAAAGTTGCAAGGAGAATCTTTCAGAAAACTTTCTGGCTCCCAACAAAGAAGCGTGGAAGGCCATCCTGTGAGCAAATTTTTCAAAATAGGTTACGCTGGAAGGGTCTGTAGATCTTTCAGCGGTGCTCACGGTTGCCATTCCAAAGCCACTCAATGAAATGGGTGTCCCCCCTTCCATTTGCCGAAGGAAATTCACCTTCACAACACCGTGAACGAGCTGCTTCATCGGGCCGGCACCTTTTGTTCTGGAAAAACCAATGTTGGTCCGGTTGGATACGCCGTACTCGAACCCGATGGCTACATCCGCAGCATTTTCGAAGCCATAAAAAGACTTCCATCCACCGGCACTGCCGGCAAAATCGCCAAAGCGGTGGGCGATTCTGACATCCAGTTTTCTGGCCGGCAGCATTTCAACAGAAGGTGAGTTGATCACCCAGCGGTCAGAAAACGTTGCACTGACGGGTTCCTGGGCATACAACACCGCAGCCGTCAGTATCGCAATTATCGAAGTAATAAGTCCTTTCATATCAAATCGGTAGTTCGTGAGTTTGAAAACAGTAGGCAAATCAGTTTTTGGGGTAGCCTGCCAGCAACCAGCACTGAATGAGGAGCAGTTCCTCTTCGGTGAGGTCATCCTTGATGGATTCCGGATAAATACTGCTGTTTGGAGGCATGCCCAGGGCCGGATCATCTTTTTGGGTCACCACCCTGCTTTCAAAAAGTCCATTGTCCAAAATGGGCAGCAAACCATCGTAGCTGTCGTAATTTCCGACACCGATCCCGCCGGGGCTGTGGCATCCGGCATAGGCGCAGCTGTTGTCAATAATGTCTTTGACAACGGCATCATAGGTAACCACCATGGTATCGCATTGGGATTGTATTTCCGGTTCGGGCAATACATCATTGGTGCAGGATGGCACCAGGTAAAAACCGGCGAGGACTACAAAAATGAGAGAGGGTAATTTGATCTTCATAAAGGCTGTCGTTAACAATTGCCGGGCCAAGGCAAAGAACTGCTTTGAACGGCGGGGTGAAAAAGCAGTTGCAATGATAAAAATCATCTATTGATCCGCACGTCTGTCCTATTACAATTTTGCCCATACAATTCCCAAGTGAACCAATGGGCTTTGTAGCTGTATTTAAGACCGAATCCGGTACTTTTGCAAACGCAAAAACCAATTGTTTCGGACAACTAATCTTCAACAACAAAAAAACTCGACCTATGTATCCAGCAGAATTGACTGCCCCCATGGAGCAGGAACTCATAAACATGGGCGCCAAAGCGCTTAAAACTCCCGAAGAAGTGGAAGACCTTTTGAACAACCAGGAAGGAACCGTCCTGCTGGTCATCAACTCCGTTTGCGGTTGTGCTGCCGCCAATGCACGCCCGGGGGTTCATCTTTCGCTTCAGGGTGAAAAAACACCCCAAACTATCGCCACTGTGTTTGCAGGCGTTGACCGTGAGGCCACAGCCAAAGCCCGGGAATACCTCCTGCCCTACCCGCCTTCATCACCTTCCATCGCATTGTTTAAAGATGGAAAACTGGTTCACTTCCTCGAGCGCCACCACATTGAAGGCCGCCCGGCAGACATGATTGCTGCCAACCTCAAAATGGCTTACGAGCGCTTCTGCTAAATGTAATTTGACATAATACCTGGCCGGGAAGCGGAGTATGGGCTGAACATACCTCCGTTTCCCGGCCTTCGTTTTTCTGCACTGCCCAACTGGGGTGCCATGGACGTTGCGGTGCAGGGAAGACGTTGCAGTGCAACGTCTCTACTGAGTTCCCGCATTTTCCCACCTCAAAGCCCCGTGCTCTGCCGGAGAATCATTTTCTTTGCGGCCTGAAAGCAGGGCCAGGATTCCTGTTGTTTTTTCTCGCCAAACTTTTACAACAAGACACAATGACAAACACGACTGCCAAGGCCAACGATGCCATATCCATGAAAGCGGCTGACAACATTCGTATTCTCGCTGCCGCTATGGTTGAAAAAGCCAACTCCGGCCACCCCGGCGGCCCCATGGGTGGTGCCGACTTCATCCATGTGTTGTATTCCGAGTTCCTCAACTACGATCCTTCAGATATGCGCTGGCCCTTGCGCGACCGCTTCTACCTGGATGCCGGCCACATGTCGGCCATGCTTTATGCCCAACTCACCCTGCTCGGGCATTTCGACATGGAAGACATCAAAAACTTCAGGCAATGGGGAAGCCCCACCCCCGGTCACCCGGAATACGACCCGGACCGTGGCATCGAGAACACTTCCGGCCCGCTGGGACTGGGACACGCTTTCGGCATCGGTTCTGCCATTGCGGAACGATTCGTAGCCAACCGCCTGGGAGAAATTACCAGCCACAAAACGTACATCTACATTTCTGACGGAGGCATTCAGGAGGAAATCTCACAAGGTGCCGGCCGCATTGCCGGCTTTCTGGGCCTGGGCAATGTGATCATGTTTTACGACGCCAATGACATCCAGCTCTCCACCGAAGTGGACGAGGTGATGGCCGAAGACACCGCCAAGAAATACGAGGCATGGGGCTGGCACGTCATCACCATTCCCGGCAACGACCACGAGGCCATCCGGCAGGCCCTGAAAGAATCCATCGCTGAAACGGAGCGTCCCTCACTCATCATCGGCAAAACATTGATGGGCAAAGGCACCCGCCAGGCCGATGGCTCCAGCTTTGAGGGGAAAGTTTCCCTGCACGGCCAGCCGCTGAGCAAGGCCGGTGGCGATTTTGCGAAGACAGTGGAAAGCCTGGGCGGAGACCCGGCAAACCCCTTTGCCATTTTCCCGGAAGTGGCTGAATACTACCAGGACGTGCTCCAGAAAAAGCGCCGCAACGCCCGCCGCCGCAAGAACGCATACAAGATTTGGGCACAGGACCACCCCGGCAAGGCTGCCACCCACAAGCGCTGGCTCAAACGCGAGCTGCCTCAGCTCGACTGGAACGCCATCGAACCCAAGCCCAACGATGCCACCCGGAATGCCTCCGGCACTGTGCTGGCCTACCTGGGCGAGCACCTCGACAACATGATCGTGTCCTCTGCCGACCTCAGCAATTCCGACAAAACGGAGAACTTCCTCAAAAAAACCGGTGCCTTCAAACGCCATGACTTTTCGGGCGCTTTTCTGCAAGCCGGCGTTTCTGAACTGACCATGGCGGCACTCTGCACGGGCATGGCCCTGCACGGCGATGTGATTCCCGCCTGCGCCACCTTCTTCGCCTTTTCCGACTACCAGAAACCGGCCATCAGGGTGGCGGCACTCATGGAGCAGCCCGTCATCTTCATCTGGACCCACGACGCCTTCCGCGTCGGCGAAGACGGCCCCACCCACCAGCCCGTAGAGCAGGAAGCCCAGATCAGGTTGCTGGAGAAACTGAAGAACCACAGCGGCCGGAATGCCTTCCTGGCCATGCGCCCCGCCGACGGTGCCGAAACCGTTGTGTGCTGGAAAATGGCCCTCGAAAACCGCCATTCTCCTTCGGGCCTGATTCTCTCCCGTCAGAACGTCGAGGACCTGCCCGCCCTGCCCGGCAGCGACCGCAAAACGGATGCACAACAGGCTGCCAATGGCGCCTACATCGTACAGGATTGCGACGGAAAACCCGATGTGATTTTGCTGGCCAATGGTTCAGAAGTCAGCACACTGATGGCCGGCGCCGAATTGCTGAAGCAAAAACACCAGCTCAAAGTGCGCATCGTATCGGCTCCTTCCGAAGGGCTGTTCCGCAACCAAACCAAGAAATACCAGAAGAACCTATTGCCCGGCAACGTGCCGGTGTTTGGCCTCACAGCCGGCCTGCCGGTTACGCTGCAAAGCCTCGTAGGCTCGCGCGGACAGGTCTGGGGCCTCGATCACTTCGGCTATTCAGCGCCGTACAAGGTGCTGGATGAAAAATTCGGCTTCACCCCAGACAATGTGGCGACACAGGTGGAGAAAATGCTGAAGCTTTGATGCGTGACGGGTGATTCGTGACTCGTGACGCGTAACGCGTGACACGAGTTTCGAGTTGAGCAAAGTATTCCCGACAACAGACAACTGATAACTGATAACTGCCGTAATGCGTCAACTTCTCTCCATCCTTTTTTTCGTCGCAATAGCCAATGGGGCCATGGCGCAGGTGCTTGTGGCAGCTTACACGCGTTACGACGACAGCTTTGGCGAATGGTATTTTCTTACGGAAGATGAGGAAGAGGGCACCCTGAACCTCCGCTGGCTTTTCGAAGAAAACTGGACAGAATGGGATTACCGCCTCGGAGAACTTTCCGGCTCCATCGAACTCAAGTGGAAGGACAGCCCCGAAGAATGGGAACTCCGTGGCGGGAACCACATCGTCACCGCCCGCACGGTCTGGCCCGGCGACCTGAAAGAGTGGCGCATCAACGATGGTGAACACACCCTCACCCTGCGCAGCCGCTGGTCAAACCGACTGGATGAGTGGGAACTGCGCAGCTCCCACGATGGCGACTGGATCATGTACACCGTTTACGAAGGCGACCCAAGAGACTGGGTCATAGACGACCGCCTGCCGGAAGAATACCCTTTCGAAACCCGCCTCATGCTGGCTTTTCTGGTGCTTTATCATGCTTCGCCGAAACGATGAGGTTGAAACAAGATTTCGCCGATAAACCGGAGATTCGTATCATGCGGCATGAATCACCTTTACCCCGACGTTTCGCCGAAGGCTGCAAAACATCTTTGCCCCCTTCTTTTCCTTGTACTTTCCATTTTTTCGTTCAACAATGAGCTTAACGCCCAATGCCCTGTGGATTACACCCTCGATTCGCAGGCCAAAGTGGATTCCTTTCCCATTCTGTTTCCCCAATGCAAAGAGCTGGAGGGTGTCCTCACCATCAATGGCGGCGACATCACCAACCTGCAAGCCCTTTCCGGCCTTACGAGTGTGGAGAACCTGACCATCCAATTCAATTCACAGTTGAGCAGCCTGTCCGGTCTGGATAACCTTGAAAAAATACCTGGCCATTTCGTCCTGAATGTCAACAACGGCCTCGAATCCCTCGACGGTTTACAAAATCTGGACTCCATCGGCGGGAGCTTTTACATGAACAACAACCACGACCTGCTCGACCTCGAAGGCCTGAGCAGCCTGCACACCGTGGGTGGCAAATTCTCCATCATTGGCACCTCCGAACTGCAAAACATGGCGGGGCTGGAGAACCTGTACAAGGTGGGGCAGTTTTTCATCAGCAACAATTACAGCCTGACCACCATGGCCGGTTTGGAAGGATTGCGCGAAGTGGATGAATTATCGCTCATCGGCAATTACAACGAAAACTTTGATGCCTTCGCAAATCTGGATACCATCGGAAAACTGTTGTACATCGCCGACAACTTTTTCCTCACGGACATCAGCGGATTTGAAAACCTGGACGTCATTGCCGAGGGCTATGTAACCATCAAAAACAACGGCAAACTCAGCAATTGCGCGGCCTATGCCATTTGCGCCGCCATCGCCCTCACTCCTGCCAAGGTGCACATCGCCAACAACAAACCCGGCTGCGACAACAGTTCCGAGGTATCCTCCGACTGCCTGAACATTTTCAACTTCAATGCAGCCAAAGGGAAGATTTACGCTGACCTGGATTGCAATGGCAGCTTTGACAGCACCGATGTAGTGCTTCCAAACCATTTCATCCGCAATGCCACCACCCTAAACCCCTGGGCTGTCACCAATCCTGAGGGGCAGTACACGCAACTGCTCCCGCCTCAAAGCACCACCATCATTGTCCCCGACAGCATCACAGGATATTCTCCCTACCCTCCCGCTGACACCTTTACCACGGGAAGTGTCATCCATGTTTTCACCGACAGGGATTTCCGGTTCTGCCCGGACAGCCTGTTTCACAACCTTTCACTGACAGCAATCCCGGTTACGGTGCCGGTCAGAGGCTTTCCTCAACATTACCAGCTCTGTGTTTCCAACTTCGGAGCCCAGGCCGAGAATGCCACACTCACTTTCACCCTGACAGATACCACCGGTCAGAATTCCCTCGAGTTTCAGTACCTCGGCGGTGGCACGCTCGACAACTATACCATCACCTGGGAAATCGAAAACCTGAAGCCTTTTGAAAAGCAATGCTTCAACTTTTCTGTTTTGGTTTCGCCTGCGGCAACTCTGGGTGCCGAATTCGAATTCAAAGCCGAAGTCCAAACCGTCCCTCTCTTTCCGGACACGGAACCTGACAACAATGTCGTGATCACCACCCAAACCATCGTCGGCAGCTTTGACCCCAACGACAAAAACGTTGAGCCAAAGGCCCTGCACCACGATGAAACCACCGATGGCAACTGGCTCGATTACCTCATCAGGTTCCAGAACACGGGCAATTTTCCAGCAACATTTGTCGAAGTTCTCGACACACTGGAAACCAGCCTCGATTTCAGAACACTGGAAATGCAGGCTGCCAGCCACGATTACGTACTCACATTTCCCGAAGAGGGCATCCTGAAATGGCGCTTCGACAACATCAACCTGCCAGACAGCACCTCCGACGAACCCAACAGCCACGGCTACATTGCTTTCCGCATCAAAACGATGCCGGGGCTGGAATTGGACCAGGTGGTCAGAAACCGGGCTGGCATCTATTTCGACTTCAACGAGGTGGTGCTGACCAACTACGCCGAAACGAGTTTCTTCCTGGTTTCTACGGTGGAGCCATCCCGTAGCAGTACTTTTCTGGAGGTCTTCCCCAACCCCTCAAAGCAGCTCATCGTGGTAAAAAAGGCCAGCGCAGTTCCCGAGAAAGCCCACCTGTTTTCTCCCGAAGGGAAACTGCTCAAAGCGCTTTTGCTGACCGGAAAAGAAACGGCCGTAGATTTGTCCGGCCTGCCCGACGGACTTCTGGTACTCAGAACGGAAACTGGTGCCGTGGCGAAAGTGTTGAAACGCTGATGACCCTTGGGGTTTTCACGAATTTCATCGTCATGACCGAAGACAAAAAAATAGCGCTGTCATTCCTGGATCATGTAGCCATCCGGGTCGCCGACCTTGAAACTTCTGCAAAATGGTACGAGGATGTTCTGGGTCTGAAAAGGTATCAGCTGCCGGAATGGGGAGACTTTCCAATCTTCATGCTCTGCGGCAAATCGGGTGTGGCACTTTTTCCCGCCAGGCTGTCTGATAAAAGGCTGGACGGCGATTCGAAAAATGTAAAGATTGACCACTTTGCCTTCAATGTTACCCGGGAGAATTTCGAAAGGGCCAAAAGAAAGTACCGGGAGCTCAAGCTCGAGTTTCACATCGAAGACCACTTCTATTTCGACTCCATTTACACCAAAGACCCCGACGGGCATACCGTGGAACTGACCACCCTCAAGGTTGACGAAAAGGATTTTTACAGATAGCCGATGGCATTTTATGAATCAGCTCCGTGCCAGCGATGGTCTCATTTTCCCAACTTCTTTCACCGGCACATACCCATTTAGGGACCTGACCCGTTATGGGTGCATGAAAGGATTACTCTTCTGCCTCGCACTCTTCATTGTTTTTCCTTCCTTCGGTCAAAATGACTTCCAGGACCGGCTGGCCGATTCGGCTTATACGTTGACCAGACAGAAGGTCATTTATGACCCGGCATATTACCGCATTGACTACCCAAACGGAGACGTTCCTCCCGGCAAAGGCGTCTGCACCGATGTGGTCATCCGGGCGTACAGAAAACTGGGTATCGACCTGCAAAAGGAAGTTCACGAAGACATGAAGGCCAACTTCGACCGCTATCCCAAAAGTTGGGGCCTAAAACGGACGGACACCAACATCGACCACCGGCGGGTGCCCAACCTCATGACCTTTTTCCGAAGGAAGGGAACGGTAAAACCCATCAGCAGCTACCCCGGAGATTACTCCCCCGGCGACATCGTTTGCTGGAACCTCGGCGGAGGCATCACCCACATCGGCCTCGTTTCAAAAAAACGATCGGCAGACGGCCGGCGGCCTCTGATCATCCACAACATCGGGGCAGGCCAGGTGGCTGAGGACATGCTGTTCAGCTACAAAATAATCGGTCACTACGCCTACCAGAAATGAAGGCATACTCTGCCTGGTGCCGCTCTTGCCCGTCACCCCAGCAGCCACCACGCCACCAACACCAGCAATGCAGCTGACAGGCCCAGCACTGCCGTACCCAGGGTGTGCAGCCGGTAGCCCTTTCCGACATCCATACCGGTCATTTGGGTGACCACCCAGAAGAAACTGTCGTTGGCATGGGAAACCACCAGCGAGCCGGCGCCAATGGCCACCACGCTGAGCGCTTTGCTCAGGTCAGAATCGAGGCCCAGGGCTGGCAGCAAGGGTGCCACCACCGAGGCAGTGGTAATCATAGCCACGGTGGAAGAACCCTGCGCCGTCTTGAGTGCAGCAGCTACGATAAATGGCAGCAAGATGCCGAGACTGACGCCTTGCAGGTGCTGACTGATGACATCGCCCAGGCCGGAGTTTTGCAGCATTTTACCGAAGATGCCCCCGGCACCCGTCACCATCAGGATGACGGCGGCGCTCTTCAAGGCCTCCCCCACCCATCCGCTGCCGGACAGCATGTGCTTTTCCAGTTTCTTCGGCAACAACAGCGCAAAGCCCAGGCCCACCAACAGGGCTATTACCGGAGTGCCCAAAAGGTTGACGACATCAGCGGCCGGGCCGGATCTCAGAAAGGAGAAATGGTCGTTCAGGCTTTTCAAAACGATGAGCAAAATGGGAATGCCAATGGGTAAAAAGGCCTTCCAGGCTGGCGGCATGTCATGTTCTTGTTCCTCAATTTGTGGGGTTTCTTCGTCAATGGGGAGGCTCACCCGGGCAGCATACCATTTTGCGAAGAAAATGGCCGGGATAAGGGCCACCAGACTGACGCCCAACCCTGCCAGAATGACCAGCCCAAGATTGGCCCCGATGATGCCTGCCGCTGCGATGGGTCCTGGCGTTGGTGGCACCATGGCATGGCTGGCCAGCAGACCCAGAGCCAGCGCGATGGCGGTGCCAGCCAACCGCTTGCCGGCTTTTTTCGTCAGCGCCTTGTTGAGGGGGTGCAGGATGATGAAACCGCTGTCGCAAAATACCGGGATGGAGACAATGTAACCGATCAGCCCCATGGCAGAGTGGAGCCGCTTTTCCCCTATCACGGATAATACTTTCGATGCCAGCGCCTGCGCTCCACCCGTATGCTCCAGAAAGGCCCCGATGATCACCCCCATCACGATGACCAGACCGATGCTGCCAAGTATGCCACCGAAGCCGTCTTTCACCGACTGCAAAACCAACTCAACCGGCATGCCGGCCAAGAGCCCATAAGCCAACGCCCCCACAAAGAGCACCAAAAAAGGGTGCACCTTGAACCGCACCGTTCCGACGATGATGAGGAGGATGGAGAGGAAGAGTAGCAGCATGGAGATGTTGTTTTAGATGGTTATTGGAAGGTTTTTTAAGGTTTTTGGGGCACCGGACAGAGTCCGGCGCCAGCGGGTTTTATGTTTTAGGTTTTTGGTGGGTTTTTATTGGGGTTTTTGTGGTGTTTTCAACAATCCGTGGAATCCGGTAATCCGTGAAAATCCGCGATTCTGAAAAAGAAAAAGATGTCTGAATCGCAGATGAAACGGATTTTTGGATTGCGCTGATCGAGGCACCAATCATCCCTCATCCCTCATCCATGATCAGTTTCTGATAATACCGCACATAGTCCACCACCATTTGCTGGGGGAAGGTGGTGGTCTCATCGGGGTTGCCGGGCCAGTTGCCGCCAACGGCGATGTTCATGATGAGGTAGAAGGGGTTGTTGAAAGGGTTTTGGGAACCGAAATCCTCTTTGGTCAGTCGGTGATAGGGCTGATCGTCCACCAGCCAGGTGAGGCCCTGATCATCCCAGAGGAGGCTGAAGACGTGAAACTGATCGGCGAAGCGACTCGCCGGCAGGTCGTAATTACCGGATACGTAATGATGACCTTCACCATCGAGGTTCCAGTGGGCCGTGCCATAGCACTTTGCCGGCTCGTGTCCTACCAGTTCCATGATGTCAATCTCTCCACAGTCGGGCCAGCCGGCTGTATGGTAGTCATCACCCAACAACCAGATGGCAGGCCAGATGCCCTGGCCCTCAGGCAACACGGCCCGAACATCAATCCTTCCGTATTTGAAGCTTCGCAAACCCTCCGTTATGATCCTGGCAGAAGAATAGCGATGTCCTTCTATTTCCTCCTCCCAGGCCTCCAGCACCAGAAAGCCATCCTTCAGGTAAACGTTGCGGGGGTGGTTGGTGTAATACTGAAATTCGTTGTTGCCCCAGCCGCAGCGCCGGGGGCAGCCGTCGCCCAGGTCATAGGTCCAGTTGGTGGGATCGGGCTGTCCGCTGCCATTGAATTCATCCTGCCAGACCAATATGAAACCATCGTAGGATTCAGGCGTTGAGTAGCCTCCGTATGGGATGCTGTCAGAGGCAGCAGCAGTTTTGTTTTCTTCGGAAATGTGGCAGGAATTGCCCTGGCATTGACCGAAGGAAAGAGAAAAAAAGACCAGTAAAACGAACCTGTACATAAGGGATTTTTCTGCTTTTATTGGACCATGATCGGCCAAAGGTGAAAAATCTCAGGGGCAATGCCATTGAAGGGTTCAAATTTCTACTTTTGCGCGCATGAAAAACGAGCTACTTATTCACAACAGTCTTACCGGAAAAAAGGAAGTTTTCACCCCATTGCACGAGGGCCGTGTGGGCATGTATGTATGTGGCCCTACGGTTTACAGCGATGTGCACCTTGGCAACTGCCGCACTTTTGTCAGCTTCGACGTGGTGTACCGCTATTTCCAATACCTCGGCTACAAGGTTCGCTACGTGCGCAACATCACCGATGTGGGACACCTGGAAGGGGATGCCGACATTGGACGTGAGGACAAGATTTCCAAAAAGGCCCGGCTGGAAGAGCTGGAGCCCATGGAAATTGTGCAGCGCTACATGAACGGCTTTCACGACATGATGAAGGTCTTCAATGTGCTGCCCCCCAACATAGAACCCCGCGCCACCGGCCACATTCTGGAACAGATTGACATGGTGCAGGCTATTCTGGACAACGGCCTGGCTTACGAAGTGAATGGCTCGGTTTATTTCGACACCATCAAGTTTGAAGAGAAGTACGGCGTTTACGGACAGTTGTCCGGCCGGAAGATAGAGGAGCTTTTTTCAGAAACGAGGGACGACCTGAAGAACCAGTCAGAAAAACGCCACCCATCTGATTTTGCCATCTGGATCAAAGCCGATCCGAACCACCTGATGCGTTGGAAGTCGCCCTGGTCGGTGGGTTTTCCGGGCTGGCACCTGGAGTGCTCCGTGATGAGCACCAAATACCTGGGTGAGACTTTCGACATCCACGGTGGTGGCAACGACCTGAAATTTCCGCACCACGAGAATGAAATAGCGCAGAACATCGGCGCATGCGGACATGCCCCCGCCCGCTACTGGATGCACGGCAACATGCTGCTGCTCAACGGCCGCAAAATGGCCAAAAGCGAGGGCAACAGCATCATGCCGGGCGAGCTCTTCACGGGCAACAGCCCGCACATCAGCAAGGGCTATTCACCCATGGTGGTGCGCTTCTTCATGCTCCAATCGCACTACCGCAGCACCCTGGACCTCACCGACGAGGCCCTGCAAGCCGCCGAAAAAGGCTACCGCCGCCTCATGGAGGGCAACAAGGTGTTGCAGTCCCTCGCCCATCCGGGCAACGGCGCCGCAGGCAAACTGGACGAGGAGATCAACGCCACCATCGATCAGGCTTTTGCGGACATGAACGACGACTTCAACACCCCAAGGGCCCTGGCCAGCCTCTTTGAACTCGTCACCAAAATCAACAGCCTGAAAGCCGGCCAGCTCGCCATCACCGACATTACCGAAGACACCCTGAACCGCCTGAAAAAGACCTTCAACGATTTCATCAACGACATCTTCGGTCTGCGCGATGAAATGGCCGCCACCTCTGGCGATGGCGTTATAGAAGGTCTGATGGAACTCATCCTCGAAATCCGCCAGGAGGCCCGCGCCCGCAAAGACTGGGCTACCTCCGACAAGATCCGCGATGCCCTCAAAGCACTGAACATCGTGGTGAAAGATGGGAAGGAAGGAACGAGCTGGCATTTGGAGTAGGGTGTAGAGTTTAGGGTGTAGAGTTTAGGGTGTAGGGTTTAGGGTTTGGGAGCTGGATCCGTGAAACTCCATGACGCGGTGGATTCTATTGTTAGAGAAAGAGCCTTATCTTTGGTTTCTCAGCAATCATCGACCTAATGAATGACAAAATCATCCATATCATTTCGCTGATCAAAGGCCTTACTTTTAGGGAAAAGTTGGAGGTACTTAAGGAATTGATCAATGAGCTTACAGCAGGAAAACAACAACTGGAGGAGCCAGCCAACGACTATGCTGTTAGCCGCACGAAACAAGAACAATTGCTGGAAGCTGCAGCTAAACTGCTTAATAAAGACTATTCAGAAGACAAGGAATTAACCACGTTCACAATTATAGATCCTAACGATTATTTTGAAGAGGGATGAGGGATGAAAAGTGCAAGTCACAATTGACTCACACCTTCACCACCTGCCCAGGGGTGAGTTCCTTCAGGTCACCTTTTCCGAGTTTCCATTTTCCGAAGGCAATTCTGACCAGGCGCAATACGGGAAAGCCCACGGCTGCACACATTTTGCGCACCTGCCTGTTTTTCCCTTCGGTCAATGTGATTTCCAGCCAGCTGTCCGGGATGTTCTTGCGGTAGCGTATGGGTGGGTTGCGGTCGGGCAGCTGCGGGGATTCGGCCAGGAGCCTGACCTGTGCCGGGCGGGTTCTGAAAGGCTTTTTCTTCACCTTGATGATGACTCCATTCTGTAATTTTTCCACCGCTTCTTTCATCGGAATGCCCTCCACCTGCGCCAGGTAGGTTTTAGCCACATGACTTTTGGGGTCTAACAAACGTTTCACTGCTGCCTTTTCATTGGTCAGCAACAGCAAGCCCTCGCTGTCGGCATCCAACCGACCGACGGGGTACACATCCTTCGGGAAATCAAAATCCAGGTCGGCAAGGGTGGTCTGGCCCGGATGTTCCCGGGTGAACTGGCTCAACATTCCATAGGGTTTGTACAGCAGGTAGTAATCCATGGTGCAAAAGTGCCAATGGGATTGGTGACACCAAAATCCCAATCATTTTCTGCGGTTCAGGCTTCGGGCATTGAAATTGCATTGTTGGATACACAAGTTTTTCAAAACACACTTTCCACGAAGAACAAGACTGTACAAACACGCCTTTAATTACACATTTCCACGCCCTGGTTGGCACATGGCATTCGCCCTGTCAATAGCCCCTTGAGTGAAAACAACTTCGAACCTATCATGAGACTTAAAGCCAACCAAATAAAGCCATGCTAAAAATTCACACCATCAACTCAGGGGCAAACCCGGAAAACAATAAGCCCAGGATCAAGTCCCTGCCCGGCGAAGAAATGATCCAATCCTGGATGGATGAAGTTCTTTTCTGGCAAGAAGAAATCTTCTTTTACAATCGCTTCTTGACAATGGGCCTGGGCAATGTCCCCCACGAACTTCGGCCGGAAATTGACCAGCTCAGCCAGGAATTCGAATCCTACCATGCAGAAATAATCCCTGCCTTTATCAAGTCAATGGAGGAGCTGATGAACCGCGAGGAGATCGAAGCGGAGGTCAGTCAGGCCGTGGTGGGCAAGCTGCACAAACACCGTAGCAATCTCAGGGCACTTAAAATGCGGCTCTTTCCCCTGTTCAGTGAATTGTTCCACTGTGAGATCCGGTAGCGTCGAACGCCAGTTCGACGAAAAGCAAGGTCGATCAGAGATCGACGATACGGATGAACCAAATGCCTTTAGGCATCGTTCAATGGGGGCTTTTTCTCACCAAAAATCACCACCTATGCCTCTTGCCAACGATACCCTGCAGTTCCTCAAAGAACTTGCTGCCAATAACAACCGCGACTGGTTCAACGAACACAAGCCCCGCTACCTGGCTGCCAAAAGCGACGTTGAATCGCTCATCACTGAAATCGAAAAAGGACTGTCCAAAACCGATGAGCTGGAAGGCCACAAGCTGTTTCGCATCTACCGGGACGTGCGTTTCTCGAAGAACAAAGAGCCTTACAAGACCAGCTTCGGAACCTATTTTAAAAGGGCGGGCAAACTACGCCGGGGAGGCTACTACCTGCACCTCGAGCCAGGAAATAGCTTCGTTGGCGGTGGCTTCTGGGATCCCAATCCGCAGGATCTGAAACGCATCCGCGATGAATTTGCAGCCGACGACAAACCCATGCGGGAAATACTCGCCAGCAAAACTTTCAAAAAGCACTTTGGCACCCTCCAGGGTGACGAGGTAAAGACCGCACCCAAAGGCTTTAGCAAGGATCACCCCGCCATTGACCTCATCCGTAAAAAACAATTCCTGGTCAGCCGGAAGTTCAGCGACCAGGAAGTGTTGTCAGACAATTTTACGAAGGAAGTCGTAAAGACTTTTGAGGCCATGCGCCCCTGGTTCGATTACATGAGCGATGTGCTCACCACCAACCTGAACGGGGAGCGGATGGTGTAAGCGCCTTACCACTCAAACTGGAAACGGGAGAACAATTCGTAAATGCCGTCGGGGTCATCTCCATAATAATCACCGAGTGATGCGTATGCCCCACCAAGCTCCCAGTGGAGGAATTTGGCTATTTGCCAGTTCAGCATAGCGCCAAATTCCAGGCCCATGTTTTTCGAAGCATTCAGTTCAGTGGAAGAGTTGAACCAGGCTGCGTAAATGTTGGCGTTGAGGCAGGAAGCGGAAATGGGAAATCCGTAATCGAGTTGCAAGGTCGTCAATCCTCTTCCCCTGTTGCCGGCTTCCAATCCAAAATCATTCACATCACTGGGGCCGTTAGGTGTGAAGATGTGCGCCTTCGCCCAATAGCCACCGGTACCCAACAAGGCATGTGGTGTAATAAAGGCTTTTTCGGTTTTGTCGAGTTCATCCCCTGTTGACATCAATCCGAGGACAGACAGTTTTCCGGATCCGATTGCCGCGTCCAGGTTGAGTGCAATGGCAAGTCCGGTGTGGCTTTCGTCATCAGCTTCGCCAGTGTTGAGGATAAAAGATCCTTTCCAGGCAAATGCATCGGATTTTCCACCCAGGGTTGCCCCCAGCCATGTTTCTTTCAAGCCTAAAAACGACAGCTCTTCCGGAACATTCAGGTGATACACACTGGCACCTAGTGTCAGGTCTCCAATGGGATAACTCTGCTCCGCCAGGATGAGTTGGCCGTTTTTACCTACCTGATCTTCGTCACCACCAACTCCATCGATCAGCCTTACAAGTCCAAGCCGGTATTTACCTTTTTGAAGAAATGGGCCGCCTAAAGCGATTCCCCCGACATTGAAGTCCCAGTCTGCATCGAAAAGTGCACCACCGTATGCATCGGTCAATGGCAGAATACCAGCCACGAGCGTGGTTTGGTTGTTCCACTGCGCATAGGCATAGCCATAGCGGATGCCCCTCGGCTGGATGTTGTTGTAGGGGTTGATGGTTGGTGCGCTGGCCCGTGGATCGCTGAAAGCAGGGCTGGAACCTCCCCAGCCACCGCGATATTCCAGTTGGGTGTAAACACCTGCCTGCACATTTGCGGAGGTATCCACAAACCTGATGTCAGCCCCAAAACGCACCCGCTGCCGGAAAAAGTCGTAATTGCTGGTTTCTGACAAGAAGCTGTTACCCGGGCCGGGAATGTTGCTCATGTTGTACATGATGCGTGCCTGGGTCCACAGTCCAAGTTGCAGTTCGGATTTACCCTCGTCAAGCTGGTGGGTAGCGATGGTGTTGATGCCCGGACCTCCACCGTAGGGGTTTGGGAATGGCACACCCTGGGCCATCCCTTCCAGGCAAATCATTAACAAGGAAAAGGTCAAAAGAAGGTTTTTCATGATGTTTCAGTTTAGTCTTTGTCGAAAACGTCGTCAATCCAGCTAAGCAGCATCATCATGCTGGGAAAACCAAGTGTGGGCAAAGTGAGCAGCGCCACATGCTGTATCTCCTCTTTGCTGATGCCTTGCCTTCTGGCCTTGCGAACATGTGCGTGGAAACCACCTTCCTGGCGGCTGGCACCTGAGATGGCTATTTTCACCAGGGCCCGCGTTTTATCGTCGAGTGGGCCGGCTTTGTGAACAGCCTCCCCGATTTCAAAGTAGGCTTTGGCGATCTCAGGATAGTCTTTTGTGAATTGCTGAAATCTTTTTGGCGGTTTGTCTTTCATGAGTTCAGTGATTAATTAAACAATGATCATTGTCGTTGCGGTATAATTGGGAAAAGGGCTTGCCATACATAGAATGCCCATGCAGCGGCAAGCCCTTTGAATCATTCACCACTTTGTTCGCCTCTTCTTCGATGCAAACTCGGGATATTTCCTGGTTTTCCTGCATCGAAAAGATTGTGGAAATCAGGCCAGCCAAAAGCCGGCCTGACGACTTCGCTTTGAGCACAATTATGCCGGTACAAGCTTCACTTTGGTGTCGTAGAAGGAGGAGGAACCTCCGATTACGTCTTCCAGACACACATTGTTCATCTTGCTATCCGTGCGCATTACTGAGTTCGTACAGAATCCTTTTCTGCGGCGCTTGTCGCCCTTGATGGTTTCACCGTTGATCTCCACATCGTTGGCGCCATAGGCCCAGTGGCCATAGTGCCATGAAGCGGCTACAACGCCCGGGCGCATGCCTTGAACCACTTTCAGCTTACCGACAACCGGAATCTTTTCGCCATTCTTGAGGTCCCATTCCCCTTCCTCGTTGGAAGCAGAAATGACACGCACTTTCTGGCCGTCTTTCAATCCCAGTTCTTCGGCAGTCTTGGCATTGATGATGACGTAGTTCTCGTGCAGCACATTGGTGAGCCAGTAGTTACCACCTGTTCTGGACTGACCACCGGTAATCTCCTTGTAAGTGATCAGGGCCAAGGGGTAATCCTGGTCTGTAATCACCGTACCATCGTAAGCTTTTACCGGTTCAGCCGGAGCGATACCGGAAAAGCGCTCACCGCTGTAAGAGTGACGTGTGAGAGCCACATCCTCGCAATAGAGGTTCATCTGATTCTTGAATGGATGCGGCATCTTGTCACCACTGTTGCGATACTTGTCAAAGTTCTCGTAGCGGCCACCTTTGTTCATGACATGAACCGCTTTACGCCACCAGTTGGTTCCGTTCTCATCGATGCAGGCCTTTTCATAACGGGCTGCATCAAATACTGCCGGTGACAAGTGCTTACGGGCTTTCAGATAAATCTCCATTTCTTCATCTGAAGCGTCAGGCACCCAATCGCCAGGCTTGTCGCCTGCGGCAATGTTGGAAACCATTTTCAGGTAATAGTCTTCTGGGCGGACGAAGTCCATGCCCGGACCAAAGCCATCCTTACCATGACCTGGCAGGTTAAGCTTCTCTGCAATTGCCAGCATGATGGCTTCCATGGAGATATGCATCTCTTCTCCATAAACCGTGCACTTGTCGATCAAAGGTTCAACCGTTGGTTGGCGCACCTTGGAAGTCATAACTGGACATGCAGGCGTAATGTGTGTCATTCCCCAACGCTCCCAAACAGCAGTGTCAGGGAACAGGTAATCAGAGTACATTGAGGATTCGCCAATGACAATGTCACAGGAGAAGAACAATGGAATCTTGTTCAAGTCTACCAGGGTGTTGATCATCTTGTCGCCCGATGGAGATGCAAAGACCGGAGTTCCTTTGTGGAGAAACAGCGCTTTGATACCATAGGGATACTGGTCATCAGCCGATGGAATGATCTCCTGGTAAACATTATTGGTATGAGGCAACCAGGGCCGCTTGGCCGGATAGCCGTTCTCCCTGAACAAGGTGCTGTCTTCGTACTTAGCCTTCTCACGGGTCAGTCTGTGACCGAAGGAGGTCAATTTACCGGGATGCAGTTTTGACTTAAGGTTAAATGGCTGGCCAGGTTTGCTTCCATCCTCGTGCCAGTGTCCACCACCCTTTGACAAACCACCTTTCCAGTCTGGGTTGCCAACCAGCAGGTTCAAAGTGATGATGGCCTGTGCATTGTAATAGCCATTGGTATGCTGAACGGGACCACGGTACAGCTCAGCTACAGACTTTTTACCGTGCTTTGCAAACTCTTTAGTAACAGCTATGACATCCTCCACATCCACTCCACTTTCAGCTGCCCAGTCTTCCATAGACTTACTGTTGGCGTAATCGGCCAGCAACTGGAAAGCGGTTTTCACCTTGATGCCTTTGATTTCACCGTCGTAGAAAAGTTCACCTTCAACGGCGTTCTTGTCATCGGTATGCGTAACCGCAACCGGGCGGCCATTGCTGATGACGACAAACTGGTCTTTGCTTCCAATGCCGATGTCAGCAGCCCTCAAGAGTGCACCAGGTCCATCCTCCTCTATTCTGACGAGATGGGTGGAGTTGGTCCAGGTGGTCTCGTTGTCCGCTTTGGCGGCTGCCTTGTTGGCATTGCTCAGGTAGGTGGCATCGTAAGCTTTGTTGTTGATGAACCAATTGATCATGGCATAGGCCAGTGCTGCGTCACCGCCGGGCTTCACTGGCAACCATTTCCAGGCCTTGGCAGCCGTCTTCGACAGACGTGGGTCAGCGACAGCGATCTTCAGTTGGCCGCTCACCAGGTTGTTGGTCACCAGGTTGCTGAGGTAGGGAGGACCGAAGTTGGCCTCGAAAGCACCGGTTCCGAAGAAGATGACAAACTCGCTGTTGTACAGGTCGGGCTTCATGTGTGTTTTACCACCGCTCCACTTGCCATCGGCGTATTTGTTCGTCATTTTTTCGTAGGCAATGTGGTGCGATTGCTCACAAATGGTGGTGTGTTCGTACCAGTTGATGCTGCCATAGCCATTGTTCAGCCAGCGCTTGGCAAACTCCTTACGGCCGTGCTCGATACGACCGGCCATGAAAACAAACTCGTTGTTTTTAGGGCCAAAGTCCGGGTGGTCGGGGTCGATCAGCTTATCGAGGTGATCAGCATATTTGGTCTTGAACTCCTCTAGAGTCATTTTGCCTTTGCCAACTGCCATTGCATCGGTCGCCATGGCCTTTGACAAGGCAGCATCAGTCATTTTGTAGAGGTCTTTCAAACCGGGCACCTGTCGATTTTCTTCGCCTGGCACGTCTTTGAAAAGCAATCCACCCTCCACAATCTCCTGAATGGCCTGCTCAAATGGAATGGCTTTCCACTTGTTCTCACCGCGCTTGCCGGTACGCTTGAGCACCTTCACAATGCGGTAGGGATCGTAAAGGCTCTGAATTCCTGCCTGTCCCTTCGGGCAAATGGCGCCATCAACTGTGGCTGCCCCCTTGATATCAGTCTCGTAAGGGATGGGCGGGTTCAGCGTCTGGGCCGCATAAGGGTTACCGTCAATCTTCATGGCAACACCGTCTTCCACTTTTACTTTGATGGGACAGCCGGTGTGGCACTGCAGACAAACGGAGTAAATCACGTTATCAGCGCTGTTGAGGGGGTACTCACCATTGGCTGCAACGGAATCCTTGTTTACGGCACAGGAAGTCAAGCCCGCCACCGCTGCGGTACCACCCAACATGGCCGACGTCCGAAAGAAATTCCTGCGGCTCAGTTTTTCTGGTGACTTATCTTGAGATTTATTTTTCATCTTGATCAGATTTTATTGGTGAACACTGGTCAAATGTCAGCTGAGGCTTTCATTCCCTTTGTCATCAAGAATTGGCAGGTAGGTTTTTCCCAGAAGGAAGATCAACCCGGCCAATGAGATAGACCAGATGAAAACCAGCCATTCGGACACACTCGGGAAATAATCGAAAGTGAGGCCCCGTGTTGAGTAAGCATGAAGCAACCCTTCCATTTCCGGAACTGAAAGACCAGGCAAAACGATATTCAAACGAACAGCCAGGAAGGTAACTGCTATGAGTGCCCCGGCCACGGCAACTGCTCGTACTGACTTTCCTTTGAAAATCAAAAGCAGTGCAGGCACTACTATACCCAAACCAACATGGACAATCCAGAATACCCACCAGAAATCTCCAAAAAGAACCATTTTCAATGCGTCGGCCTCTTCAGGCACTGACTGCCAAAGACCAACGGTGATTTCTGCATATTCCAACAAAGTGTCAAAAGCAAGCATGGCTAATAGCAGTTTCCCCAACAGCACAATCATGCTTCTGTGCTCATCGGTACCTTTGTTGGGTGCCCAGTTGGCGGCTATAAAAGTCAGCAGCGCTCCACCTGACAAGAATGCTCCAATGAGGAAGATAATCGGAGTCAGACCAGAGTGCCAGTACGGGCGAGCCCCTACCACTCCGAAGATGGCCCCCACTGAACCGTGGAAAGCAATTGCGAGGGGAATACCGATGGTTCCAAGAATGGTGAGCAATCTTGCAGATTTGGCCTGGCGCTCAGGGCTGTCATCCTTGTTGCCGAAGAGGAGGAAGCTGCAAATCTTGCCTCTCAATCCACTCTCCTGGCTGCACCGCACCAAATCACTGCGCATGGCCAACCACAATTCAATGATCAACAGGATGAAATAGGCGCTGTACAACCAAACCATCCAGCCCATTACGGACATAAAGTTGGTCTTTAACATCAGCCGCCAAGCTCGACCCATGTGGCCGAGGTCCATCCAGATGGTTACCAGGGCGCCCACCAGTGTGGCCAGGGCTACCAAAAGCGACAACTTACCGATCTTCTTGAATGCCTTGACTTTGAAAACGTATACCAGCGAGGACATCACAAAAGCCCCGGCTGATAGACCAATCATGTAGATGTAGGCTGCTACCCACAGCCCCCAGGGAATGTAAGAGCCGTAGTTTGCATTGACGTGCCCATGGACCAATCTGTCGTAAATGCCAATCAATCCAATGGCGAAACACGCAATGGCCAGAAACCAAAACAGCCCTTCACGTTTATTTCTTACTTGTGCCATTTTATTTCAGTTTTGAAGGTTATTGACTCAGAGCTGGTTAAACGAGGTAATAAACCTTAGGCTTGGTACCCATTTCTTCTTTGAGCACCATGATGTTAGGCTTACCGATCAGTTCAGAAACCAGGCTCTCAGGATCATTGGCATCGCCGAAGTAGGTTGCACGTCCGATGCACGATACGGTACATTGCGGCAGCAAACCTTTCTCGATACGGTGCAGGCAGAAGTGGCACTTCCGCACATTGCCAATTGGGGATTGATGGTCCTCACGCGGCATCTTTTTGCCGTATTCGTAGGCTGGGGCTTTTTCATAAACGATGGCCCCCTCTGGTGACAGATAAGCTTCACCTTTTGAAGGAAGACCGTCCATGTAAGAGAAGCCACTGTCGAACACCCTCGATCCATAAGGACAGGCTGTGATGCAATAACGACAGCCGATGCACTGCTTGTAGTCGATCTCCACGATGCCGTCTTTGCGCATCCAGGTTGCATTCACCGGACAGGCATCAACACATGGTGGCTCATCACATTGCATGCAAGGCCTTGGAATAAAACGCTTGGAAACATGGGGGTAGGTTCCAATTTCCTCTTCCATCACCGGCCGGTAAATAACTCCGTCAGGAAGTTTGTTTTCAGCCGCACAGGAAATGGTGCAGGAGTGGCAGCCTACGCACTTACGAAGGTCAATCACCATGGACCACCTGCGCTGGTCAACTGGCTTTTTCATGGCCCGCTGAACATCGCGCATCATTCTGACGAGGATGTCTTCATCTTCTGTAGGTTCTGGCAGAATGGGGAATTCCGGAGCAGTGTCAGCCGGGTCATTGGCTTTTGCACTGAACTGGTCTTTGAAAACTGCGGGAACCAGCAGGGAAGCGAAGACCGTGCTTCCCAGTTTCTTTAAAAATTTGGCTCTGTCAAAAGTGGCAGCTTGCTCCACTTCCGTACGAGTTTCTTCCATCTCGTCGGATTCAGGGCTGACATAGCCATTTTCATCTTCGTGATAAACCATAATAATTCGTTTTAATGGTTCGGAATTGCGGTTGAGACAGGAATTGCGGAGAGCAATCCATTTGGCTTGCTCTTCGCAAACAATTGGTTTAGAAATCGATCTGGAACCGGGTTCCGATGATATTGGCTTTGCCAAGATCGGGCAGATCGGCAATGCTATAGTTCAGCATGATCCGGCTCACGGGGTTGAGGTACCAGTTCAAACCGAGTGTGATTTCACTCATCTCACCACCCTCGATGACTTTATCAGTCAGGTCAGTCTTTGAGTAGCGAACCGCAACTTCCCATGCACCGGGGCCTTCACCAAAGTTTTTCTTGGGGCTTACCCTCGAGAATGCGCCTGAAGAAGTGCTGTACTTGCGGCTTTCTCCTGTGAGGAAATAGCTGGCATACACATAGTAGCTGTAGAAGTTGAAGTGATCCAGTTTGCCAATACTTTCATTCATGGCATTGACATCGGAATCAATGAATTCACCCTGCAATGAGAATGGGCCTGACACCACTGCAGCCTCCACAGAGAAGACATTCTCATGATCGGTTCCTGCAATTGTATGCGTATTGATGAATGTAGGTGCCAGGTGGCTGGCTGGTTTGGACTTGATGGCGTAGGTGCCATCACCAGGCTCGCGGTGACTCATGGCGACACCGAGGTGAACCACCTGTTTTTTCTCGGTATTCATGTAGGCAACCGTGCTGATACGACCTGTGATATTCAGCTCGTCGTTGGAAACTTTGTCGTTTCCTTGCTTGTCAGAACGGCGAAACACGCCTAATGCCCAGGTCACTTTCTTGTTCTTGGTGTGGTTGAAAGCCATCAAACCAACATTCCGTTCCGGAACAAAGCTGACTCCAGGGGCGCGTTCAATGAAGGTCATGTACTTACTGGAGGTCATAACTTCGAGGCGCAGAGGCTCTTTGAAGTGACCTACCCGGAGGTTTCCGATGGCTGGAATGCCGCTGATACCAATGTAAACGTCTTTGAAAACTGCAGTTCCGTCGGCGAAGTCCAGTTGAATCTTGTAGTTCAGGTTTTTGTACACTGTACCTGAATTGAAGAATCTTGCCCTTCTGAACTCAACACCACTCTTCGCACCTCCGAAAAGATCTTCGAGTTCGTTGTCGTAGCTGAACCAGGCAAAGTCCGTCATGATACGACCGCCAAACTTCATGTTGAAGTTTCCGTCGTTGCTTTTAACAATGAATCCGTTGTGCCAGTAGCTTTCAAATCCGGGCTCTCCGGATTGAGCTATAAGTGTAGATACTACCAATAATGCGCTGATAAATGCTAATAGCTTCTTCATAACTGAAGGATTTTAGTTGAACAGTGATTTGACAGCAGGATGCTGTGTGAATGAACTTGTCCCGGGCAGGAGAGTCAGTTGTTTTAAGGACTCTGTGGGAAGTATGCAATGGTCTCAGTCGGGGATAAGATTTGATGTTGAGACTCTGATGCCTTCAGACGGTAGCAAATGTGGAAAGCGTTAATAATTTGAGAGTGTTCATTAAAGTGTGTCTGCTTAACTTACCGCATTATGGCAAAGAAACAAAAGAAAGAGACACTTGAGGACCTCATTCCGGATGCTGAACTTCGTGATCGAATAGTAAAGCACTTGTATTCGAAAGAGCCCTTGTTGAAAGAAGGGAGTGTTTTTAGTGAGCTATTGCAAGCCATGGTAAACAAGATGCTTGAAGGCGAGGTTTCGGATTTTCTAGAAGAAGAACGCTCCTCAGGTCAAATGAACAAGCGCAATGGCTACACAGAGAAGCAGGTTCTATCTTCAGTGGGGCCGTTGTCGATTAGGACCCCTCGGGACCGCAATGGGGACTTTGAGCCTGAGTTGATTGAAAAGCGTCAGCGAGAGTTATCCAGTGGTTTAGATGATCAAATACTTGCTTTATACGCTCAAGGTAACTCGGTGGAGGATGTCCGAAGGTTGCTAGCGAAGTTGTACGGCATATCGATTTCAGCGGGCAAGATATCCGCCATTACAGACAAAGTTCTGCCCGAGATACAAGCTTGGCGCAGCCGTAGCTTGCGTCGCCTTTATGCCGTGATTTATTTAGATGCTGTGTGTTTTAATGTTCGCAATGGAGGGAAATATTCTAGCCGGGCATTTTACACGGTTTACGGGATTGATGCGGAGGGGCAGCGCGACTTGTTGGGGCTGTATATCAGTGAGAATGAGGGTGCTAGCCACTGGGGCTTGGTTTTGGAGGACTTAAAAGAACGGGGCGTTGAAGATGTATTGATCTTCTGTACGGATGATTTAACCGGATTCAGCGAAGCCATTTCAGAGGTTTATCCGCTGTCAGTTATTCAGAAGTGTATCGTGCATAAAGTACGCAGTTCGACCCGCTTTGTGGACGACAAGGATGTCAAGTCATTACGCAAGGATTTACGCACGGTTTACACGGCACTTAATCGAGAAGCCGCCCAAACGGCAATGGAGGCCTTCAAGGTGAGCTGGGGAGGGAAATATGGGCGGTTGGTCGACAGCTGGGAGGCGGACTGGGAAGAGCTGATGGCATTTATGGATTATCCTAAGGAGTTACGCAGAATGATCTATACGACCAATCCTGTGGAAGCCTTGCACCGCATTATCCGTAAGCTCATAAAAGGCAAAGCTGCATGGGTATCAGATACAGCGCTCATCAAGCAAATCTACCTTAGCCTGATGTACAATGAGAAGTCCTGGAAAAGGTCAGCATTTGGATGGAAAGCCATCCAAAGAGAGCTGGTCGATATATATGGAGAACGATTTTCCAGGCACCTGATGGAGGCGTGAGCTCGCTTCGCTCCGCTTTCCGGCCTACGGCCTCCAAGCGGAGCGAAGCGAGCGATGATTTTGAAATTAATTTTTTAACCTTAGACACACTTAATTGAACTATCCCAATAATTTTAAAAGTGCACTTGGTCAGTCATTTCTGTGACAATAGTCACCGCTCATTCATCCCTACTCATGACAAGCACGTCATTAACGACTGATTATAAACCAGTTAGCATCTTAAACCAACCACTAAAGAAGTGCTTGTCTTTACATGTAGTTTCGTTCTAATTTTACTTTCATAATGAGCTGTTAACGATAATGATTTTTCTCAGCCTTCTATAAAATCTATTTTGAAAATAGTACAACCCCCACCCACACCGTCCTCGGCCGGGCCGGACCGTAGATGTAATTGCTATCCCGGTAGGGTCCGGTATCGAAATCCGACTGATAAGCATTGAAGAGGTTTTGCATGCCCATGGAAAGGTCCATTTTCAGCCCGGATTTGCTAAAGTCTATGCGTTTGTTCAGCCGTACATTCAGCTCGTGAAAAGGCTGGCTGTGAACAAGTTCATCGGCATACACCCCTGGGGCGCCTGCAAAATGCGGCACCCACATAGGGCCGGTGTACACCCCACTAAGGTTCAGGGTCCAGGGCCCCTCTGGGAAAAGGCTCAGGGTGTAATAGCCATAGTGGTCAGGGGTTCTGAGAAAGCTCCGGCTCCCGGGTATTTCTGACGACCAGAACACTTCCTCGTCGTATTTGCTTTGCTGAATGGTGAATCCGCCTTCCAACTGAAAATCACCGTCATAATTGAATCTCGTCTCCAGGGTCAATCCGCTTACTTCCAGTCCCTTGCCATTTTTGCGAAGCAAAAGCATATTGCCATTTGCATCCGTTCCCTGTTCTTCGAGGATGAAGGCATTTTCCAACCGGGTGTGAAAACCGGCAAGCGTGAAGCCCCAAATGCTGTGGGTGGAAGGCCGGTCGTAATCAACCGAGCCTGTCCAACTCGACGAGCTTTCATGTTGGAGTTCCGAATCAAAGGCCGTCAGCGCTACACCCCCACCTGCAAAAGCGATGTGCAGGTCGGTTTCGAATGCCTGAGGAGCTTTGAATCCCCGGGCATACCCCACCCTGACTTGAAGATTTTTGGCCGGCCTGTGCAATGCGCTGATCCGGGGTGTGATGACGGGTTTGTCCATCAGGTTGTGCCGGTTGAGGCGAAGCCCGGAGAGCAAGGTGAACTTTTTATTGATCTGCCAGTCGCTTTGCACAAACAGCGCATTCAGGTGGGTGGTCTGGTCGATGAGGTAATCGTAGGCAGGTATCTCATCCCGGGTATCCTCCGATTGGTGATCAAAGCCCAGGGTGAGTACTTGATTGCCGCCCAGCATTTCAAAGCGCTGATCCCATTGAATGCCAGCAGAAAGGACATAACTCCTGGTGTCTCCCCAGCCTTCGCTGTGGTCAATTCCGGTATAATGCTGACGCTTTGTGTGCTGCACGGCCAGCCAGCTGTTCAGGCTGCTTTTTCCTTCGGCAAACGTGAGGCGGTGGTCAACGCTACCCACCAGGATATTATGGGTTCGCTCTTCCGACTGATCGGCTTCGTGGGCAGGCAGGTCTTCTTTGTTGCCCCCGCGGCGGTATTCGTAAATGCTCCAGCCGGTCAGTTTCAGCTCCTGGTTTTCTGAAGGCATGAGGTGCAGTTTTACCCCAAAGCTGTTGTTGCGCAGCGAAGGCAGTTCAGAAAAACCGTCGCCATTGGCGTCCCAGGACTGGCGCCCACGGTTGGCGGCAAAGAGGCTCAAAGCAGATTTTTTGTCTTCGGCAACGATGGCCGCCTGCGCATCCAGCACCCGGTCAAACGCCTCACCATTGATCAGCGACAGTTTTTGCGAAGCCGACCATTCGTTTCTGGTGGGCATTCGGGTCAGTATGTTCACCGTTCCGGCAATGGCGTTGGCACCATACAACACCGAACCGCCACCCCGCACCACTTCCACCCGTTCAATTTGCGAAGCCGGAATCTGCTCCAGTCCGTACAAACTCATCAGTGAAGAAAAAACCGGCCGGTTGTCAATGAGCAATTGGGTGTAGGCACCGCCCAGGCCATTCATGCGCAACTGGGTGTAGTTGCAGGTCTGGCAGTCGGTCTCCACCCGCAGGCCGGGCTGAAAGCAAAGGCCATCGGCCAGGGTGCCGGAGCCTGTGGCCTCCAGGGTTTCCCTGTTGAGCACATTCACCACCACGGCGCTTTCCGTGCGTCGCTTGCCGGTGCGGGTACCCGTAACCACCACCGTGGAGGCATTGAATGGGCTTGGCTGGAGCTCAATTTCCAGCTTCGCCTTCAGCGGCACTTCCACCTGAACCTGTTCAGGCAGATACCCCAAACTGGTAATATAAAGCTGGTAGCTGCCAGGCTTCACATCCTTTATCATAAAATGGCCATGCTCATCCGCAATGGCCTCCTGCCCCGTTTCTTCCAATACACAGTAAGCATAGGGTACAACCTCTCCCTGGCTGACAACAAGCCCCGTAATACTTCCGGTCTGGGCATTCGTATAGCAAATGAACAGTGCGAAAATCAATGTGAGTGGTGGACGCATGGCCTAATTTAGTTTTTAGAAAAATACTATTCGCTTCACAAAAGTATATTTTTAGACAGACCTAAATTACTTTTTAAAAGAAATTCGCACTACGAGTCTTTACACACCATCTATGAGGTCCTTTAAAGGCAAGTAGGGAACATAGTTTTACCTTTGTGCCTTTCTTTCAAATCACATCATACCCTTCAAAATGGAAGAACTCCTCAACAGCTTACCCCAGATTGGCCGGGTGGAATACATCAGCATTCGCCCCGAACGTAAAGCCCCCGTTGAATACGTGCCCGAAGTGGAGGCCATGCCCGGCAAGGGACTCAAAGGCGACCATTACCAGGGAAAAAGCGGAAAGCGGGAAGTGACCCTCATCCAGTTTGAGCACCTGCAGGCCGTCGGCAAAATGCTCGGCCGGGCCGCCATCGAACCGGGCCTGACCCGCCGCAACATCGTGGTATCCGGCATCAACCTGCTGGCCTTTGCGGATCGCCAATTCCGCATCGGTGAGGTGGTACTGGAAATGACCGGCCACTGCCACCCCTGTTCCAGAATGGAAGAAAACCTGGGCCCCGGTGGCTACAACGCCATGCGCGGTCACGGCGGCATCACTGCCCGCATCGTCCAAGGCGGCACCATCCACGTCGGTGATGAGGTGAAGCTGGCGTGACGGGCGTGACAAACGTGACGGACGTGATGAACGTGATGAACGTGATGAACGTGACGGGCGTGACAAACGTGACGGACGTGACAATCGTGATGAACGTGATGAACGTGGTATAACCCTCATAATCCATATAATCCCTATAATCCTCATAATCTTCATAATCCTCCTCATTGGTAAGTACAATTGAAAAGTTGCGTCATTGGGAGTATTGGCCGATGTGGCTGGCCAATGCACCGGTGATCTTCATCTGGCTGTGGTTTGCGCTGCGTGCGAGGCACCTTTTCTTTTTTTCGGCTGCCAATCCGGCCATCGAGACGGGGGGAGTTTTGGGAGAATCCAAGATCAACATTCTGAAAAGGTTGCCGCAAGAGGTGGTGCCGAAGACCCTCTTCATAGAGGCAGGTAGCAGCCTCAGTGAGGTGCTGAGGGCCATGGATGCCACCGGATTGAACTGGCCAGTCATTGCCAAGCCCAACGTTGGCGAGCGAGGTTTTCTCGTCAAAAAATTGCGCAGCGAAGCAGAACTCAAAGCCTACCTGACCGCCGGCCCACCTGATTTTCTGTTGCAGACTTACATCGATGCGCCGGTGGAACTGGCCGTGATGCACCACCGGATGCCGGATACGGGGCATGGCCGGGTTACTTCCATCTGCGTCAAAGAGAACCTGACTGTAACCGGCGATGGCCAGAGCAGCGTCAGAGCCCTGATGATGCAAGATTTGCGCAGCCGCTTGCAACTGCAACGCTTCGAAAAGGAGCAACCGGCATTGCTGAAGCTGGTTCCTGAAAAAGGGCAGGTGCTGGAACTGGAACCCATCGGCAACCACTGCCGGGGCACTAAATTCCTGAATGGCAACCACCTCATCGATGACGAAATTCACAATGTCTTCAACAGGATCGCTTCGCAAATGGAAGGCATCCACTACGGTCGATTCGACCTGCGCTGCCAGTCAGTTGAAGCGCTGCGAAAAGGTGAATTCCTGGTGATGGAATACAATGGCGTGGCTGCTGAACCGGCCCACATTTACGACCCAGAGATGCCCGTGCTGGAAAAATACCGCAGCATCTACCGGCATTGGGAAATCATTTACCGCATTTACAAAGCACAAAGGGCCAGGGGTGTACGGCCCATGAATGTGTCAGAAGCCCTTGCTGCAGTCAGAAATTACCGGGCGTACATGGCCCGCTACAAATCCAAACAATGAACGCAATCACGCTGGTACTAATCGCCTTCGGGCTCAGCTTCATCGGCAGCCTGCCTTTTGGCATCATCAACATGGCGGTGGCGCACACTGCCCTGCAAAAAGGTTTGAAAGCTGCGCTGATCGTTGCTGCCGGGGCCGCCTTTATCGAGTTCTTCCAGGTTTTCGTGGCACTGAAGTTCACCTGGCTGTTTACCGACGGCGGCAGCATGGAACAGTACCTGCACATCATCGCCATGGCGGTATTCCTGGCCGCCGGCATCTATTTCTTTTTCTTCGCAAAAAGCAAAGCTGCCCCACCCGATCCGGGCAAGACATCCCGGGTTCACAACCTCTTTGGCCGGGGCATGTTCGTCAGCACACTCAACGTGATGGCAATACCTTACTGGGTCTTTTACGGCGCCTGGCTCACCGCCGAAGGCGTTTTGGAACACGACAACACCTCCGTATTGTTATTCTCTTCAGGAACCGTGCTGGGCACCTTCACCCTCCTGCTCTGTTACGCCCTCCTCGGCGACCGCATCCTCAGCAAATACGAAAACGTAACCCGATGGGTCAACCGCTTCATCGGCCTGGTGCTGTTTGGCCTGGGGGTGTATCAGTTGGTGAAGGTGGTGGGTATGTGAGTAATAATTACACCAGACCTTACAACAAGGGTGAATAATTGCTATTTTCGACCTTGTTTGTCGAAAAGAGGCGTCTAACGCCCTCGTTAAGAATGGAACATTATGCCATACAACCCACTCATTCCTTACAACGACTTACCTGACCTTCCTCCAACCGTGGAGATAGAAACAAAGGATATTCTGAAAAAAACTATCACTGCCAGCCGGGCCCTGTCTGAACTCAAAGGTGCCATTACACAATTACCCAATCAAACCCTTTTCATTGACACCATGCATTTACAAGAGGCTCAGGCTAGTTCTGCAATAGAGAATATCATAACTACACATGATGAATTGTTTAAGCAGTTTGCAGCCAGCAGGAAAATTGACAATCCTGCAGTGAAAGAGGTGCTTCACTACAAAGAAGCCTTGTGGTACGGTTTGGAAGCTATAAAAACGAGACCGTTGCTCACGACCAACCTGTTCATCAAGCTTGTTCAAATCATTAAAGAAAACGCTGCAGGAATAAGGAATGCTCCCGGCACACAACTCAAGAATCCAGCCACGGGAAAAGTGGTTTATACGCCGCCTGAGGGTGAAGATACGATCAGAAAAAAATTGAAAAATCTCGAAGACTTCATACACGCCGAAGATGAGATAGATCCATTGATTAAAATGGCTCTCATCCATTACCAATTTGAAGCCATCCATCCTTTTTTTGATGGCAATGGCCGCACCGGGAGAATCATCCTTTTGCTGTATCTGAAACTAAGTGGGCTGTTGGATACGCCTGCTCTTTACCTGAGTCGTTACATCATCGACAACAAAAAGGATTATTACTTGAAGCTGAGAGCAGTGACAGAACAGAACGACTGGCAGGGGTGGATTTACTTCATGTTGGATATGATTGAAAATACAGCGAAAACAGACAGGGAACGAATAGAAAAGATAGTAGCGCTCATGAATCAAATGAGTGAGAAAATTCAAGAAAGACTGCCCAAAGTGTATTCCAAAGACCTGATTGAAGTATTGTTCCGCTTACCCTATACAAAAAGGCAGTTTTTGGAAAAAGCTGGTCTTGGCAATTTGAAAACCGTTGGTAACTACCTGAATTTATTGGAAGAAGCGGGATTCCTCAAAAGTGAAAAAGTTGGAAAGGAAAAACTCTACCTGAATTTTCAGTTGTTGGAATTGTTGAAGAACTGAAAACCAGTTTACTTGATGTTCCAGGAGCATACAATCTCCCAGATGAATCTTGAAACTGCGTTCTCCTCCGCATTTTCTCTTTGAGCTACGCTACTGGTGGTACAATCTCGCTGAAAATTTTACTGATGCGTCAACCGCTTCATCGGCCTGGTGCTGTTTGGGTTGGGGGTGTATCAGCTGGTGAAGGTGGTGGGGGTGTGATCACTTCTTTCCCGCTGGCCCCGTCCCAAAATTTCTTCGGGAGGTCAGGTGCCAAACCTTCCCGTGCCCTACCTAATTTTAGGTACCAATACCTAATGTTTAAGAGTTTCATTTTCCTCACATTTCGGTATTTCACCGGGGAGGGTCTGCGGCTACTTTTGCGGCGTAATTTTAATTTAATCTAAATTACTCTCCATCATGAGAAAGAAGCTGACGACAAACCTACTAAGCCTGCTGCTCTGTCTGGCGGGCACACAAGTACTTTTTGCGCAGAATGGAACCATAAGCGGAAAGGTGAGCCTTTCAGGTGAAGATCTGCCATTGGAAGGCATTGCGGTGTTCCTGGATGGCACCAACTACGCCGACATCACCAACAGCCAGGGCTTGTACAAGATTACCGGCATACCATCCGGAAAGTACAAGCTGGTTTCATCCAGTATTGGCTACAACACTTTCAGCAAGGAAATCACCATCAATGGCGATGAATCGCTGACCATAGACATCCCACTCGTGGAAACCGTCCTTGGGCTGCCGGAGGCGGTAGTGGCCAGTGTATCGCTCACCGGCGGTTTGCGGGGGCTGAAAAACGTTCCGGGTTCAGCACATTACCTGTCGCCCCTGGAACTGGAAACTTTCAGCTACACCGACATCAACAGGGCGCTGGGTGCCGTGCCGGGGGTAAACATTCAGGAAGAAGATGGCTTCGGCCTGCGGCCAAACATTGGTTTGCGGGGCTCCGGTTCTGAGCGGAGCGCCAAGATCACCGTAATGGAAGATGGCGTATTGGCAGCACCTGCCCCTTACGCCGCTCCCGCTGCTTATTACTTCCCCACCATGGGCCGCATGCAGGCTGTCGAAATCCTCAAAGGCAGCAGCCAGGTGCGTTTCGGACCATACACCACGGGCGGCGCCATCAACCTGATCTCCACCGCCATCCCCGACCGCTTTTCCGGTAAAGTGGACCTGCTGGCCGGTGAGTTCGGCACCCGCAAGCTGCACGCCTGGGTGGGCGACAGCCACAGAAATGTAGCCTACGTGGTGGAGACCTTCCAACTGCTTTCCGACGGCTTCAAAAAACTGGATAATGATGGTCCCACAGGCTTCGACAAAAAGGACTACCTGGCAAAATTGCGTCTCAACACCGGCCCCACTGCCAGCGTGTACCAAAGCCTGACTTTCAAAATCGGGCAAACCACCGAAGCCAGCAATGAAACCTACCTCGGCCTGAGCGACCAGGATTTTGAAAAAACACCCTATCGCCGTTATGCCGGCTCGCAAATGGACCTGATGAAAACCGAGCATCAGCAGTACAGTGTGCAGCACTTTGCTGAGTTCTCTTCGAAACTGGACCTGACCACCACGGCCTATTACAACAAGTTTCACCGCAACTGGTACAAACTGGACAAGGTGGTGGACAGCAGCGGCCAAAAAGTGGGCATCGCCGGTCTGGTCAATGACCCCGTCACCTATGCGGAGGCCTTTTCCATCGTCAACGGAGCAAGCAGCCAAAACGATGAAGCCCTGCAGGTGAAGGCCAACAACCGCAGCTACAAATCCAGGGGTGTGCAAACGGTTCTCGGCTTCCGGCCATCTGCTGCCCATACTTTCGACCTGGGCCTTCGATTCCACAAAGACGAACTAGACCGCTTCCAATGGGTTGACGCCTACCGCATGGACAACGGCGTGATGGAACTGACCAAGCCTGGCACCCCCGGCACTGAAAGCAATCGCCTCGAATCAGCTACCGCTTTTGCGGCTTACCTACAATACAAACTCAAAATCGGACAGTGGACTTTCATCCCGGGTGTGCGCTATGAAAACATCGAACTGGCCCGGAAGGACTACGGCAAAAACGACCCGGAACGCACCGGCGCCGATCTTTCGGAACGCAGCAACCAGGTGGATGTCCTCATCCCCGGTGTGGGTGCCACCTACCAACTGAACATGGAAACAGCTTTCTTCGCCGGTATCCACAAAGGCTTCGCTCCTCCCGGCTCCAAAGAAGGCACCCAACCTGAGAGCAGCATCAACTACGAGGCAGGCCTTCGCTACCGCAAAGGCGTGCTCTCTGCCCAGGCCGTGGTCTTCATGAACGACTACGACAACCTGCTGGGTGCCGACCTTGCTGCTGGCGGTGGCACCGGATCAGGCGACCTCTTCAACGGTGGCGCTGCACAAACCAAAGGCCTGGAACTGGAAGTGACCTACGACCTGCTCGGTGATAAGAGCGGCCTCGGCCTGCCCCTGCACCTCTCTTACACATTCACCGATGCTCATTTCCACAACAGCTTCGACAGCGATTTCGAAGGCTGGGGCACCGTTGCCGATGGCGATGAACTGCCCTACCTGGCCAAACACCAACTGGCCCTGCAAGCTGGCTTCCGATTCAATGACTTCAGCGCCAATCTCAACCTGCGCTACCAGAGCGACATGCGCACCGCTCCCGGCCAGGGCGACATCCCCGCCAACGAACTCATCGAAGGATATACAGTGATTGATTTTAGTACCCAATACCAACTGAGTAAACAAGCGGCGCTGTTCCTCAGCGTCAACAACCTGACCGACAGGGTCTATGCCGTTGCCAGAAACCCGGCAGGCCTGCGTCCCGGCCTCCCACGCATGGTGCTGGGTGGTGTGAAGGTGAGGTTTTGATTTAGCTTCGCCGGCCGCCGCCGGCAACTGAAGGATTTATCGATGGTTTACACAACTGACAGCTTTTATCGGCTGTCAGTTTTTTTTTGGAGGGTTTTGGAGGGTTTTGGAGGATTATGGAGGATTATGGAGGATTATGGAGTTTAGCAGGAATACAATGCTAAACTCTGTTTTCAATGCTGCTTACTCTGCGGTTGAAAAATGGAGTAGAGAGTAGAGAGTAGGGAGTAGAGAGTAGAGAGTAGGGTTGGAAGCGCTAGCAGGAATACTCTGTTCAACTCTGTGTCAAAACTCTGTTTAACTCTGCGGTTGAAAAAGTTTAGAGTTTAGGGTGTAGGGTGTAGAGTTTGGGGGGCGCTAGCTCCGTGGAACTCCGTGTCAGAACTCTGTTTAACTCTGCGGTTGAAAAAGTTTAGAGTGTAGGGTGTAGAGTTTAGGGTTTGGGGGCGCTAGCTCCGTGGATCTCCGTGCTAAAACTCCGTGGAACTCCGTGTAATAACTCTGTTTAACTCTGCGGTTGAAAAAGTTTAGAGTTTAGGGTGTAGGGTGTAGAGTTTGGGGGGCGCTAGCTCTGGGCAACTCCGTGTCAGAACTCTGTGGAACTCCGTGTCAAAACTCTGTTTAACTCTGTGGTTAAAAGAACAGAGTTTAGCAGAATCAACTACGAGCTACGAGCCACAGCCTGCCCCGAGACCTCGGGGAGCTACGAGCTAAAAGCTAAAAGCTAATCCAACCCATTCTCCTCGATTTCCATGATGGCAGCCACGTGGGCATCGGCAATTTTCTGACGGACCTCGTCCTTCATCAATTCCAGGACTTCTTCTTTATTGTTGTAAAACCCGTTTTCGGTGAGGATGGCCGGCGGTGCCGTTTTGACGAGTACATAGAGCTGCTTTTCTTTGGTGGACTTCAGTCCCCGGTTCACAAAACCCGTCTTTGCGACAATGTGCTTCTGAAAAATTTCGGCCATTTTCCTGCCCTTCACACTGCCTTTGGCATACCAGGTTTCGGCGCCTTTGATGCTGTCAGTCACCCACTCGTCGGCGGCAGCGGGGCCGGCATTGGAATGGACGGAAACGAACAGCTTGGGCAGGTCGGATTCTTTGTCGTTGACCCGCTGCACCCTTTCTTTCAGAAAACTGCCCACCTCATCCACATCGGGCACCACGTCGAAGTATTTCACCCCTTTTTCATCGAGTGCTTTCATGATTCGCTGCACGATGTCCCGGTTGAATTCGTACTCAAAAAACTGCACCTCTTCGCCGTCGAGTTCAAATTTTGGTGAGCGCTTGCCAGCCTGCAATTTCCCGTGCCCATTGTCGAGGCACCACAGGAAACGGGGGGTGTGGACCGGTGGTTCCGGTTCGGCTGGTTCGGGTTGTCCGCCGTCGTCAATGGGGTCGGTGGGGGGCGGTTCGGGAGTGGTACCACCATCATCTGTTGGCGTATCGGTGGCGGGTGGCCCATCGATGGCAGCGTCCTTATCGGGGTCAGCAAAAGCACTGATATCCACCGGAACCGGAATGGTCTCTATGGTGTCGGTAGCCACATCCTGGCTGTCTTCCAGCAAGGGTTCTTCAGGCTCCGGTTTAGGCTCCGGCGATGTGCTATCCCTTTTGCCGAAGAGCGACCGGAAAAAGTTCTTAAAGAGATCAGATAGTTTTCTGAACATGGTGATTGGGTTGGGTGAGAGGGTGTAGTGATGGGCACTGGCACCCACCAATAAGCACTAAAGATAATACGTCCGGGCAATTCCCCGCCCTTGTGCATGTTGCGAAGCGAAGAAAAAGTTCAGATCAGCAAGCCTCGAGGGCAGCGGTGAGGTCAGCGATGATGTCAGCAGCGTGTTCTATTCCAACGGAAATACGCACCAACCCGTCGGTGATTCCATTGGCCAGCCGCACCTCTTTGGGAATGTTGAGGTGGGAGCTGCTGGCCGGGTGCAGCACCAGGGTATCCACATCGCCGAGGGTGGGCGCCATGGTGCACATCTTCAGGCCGTTCATGAATTTCACACCGGCCTCTACCCCACCCTTCAGTTCAAAACTCAGCATGGCGCCAAAGGCTTTCATCTGTCGCTTCGCAATGGCGTGATCGGGGTGCGAGGGCAGCCCGCAGTAGTTCACCCGCTCAACAGCCGGGTGCGTTTCCAGAAAGTGGGCAATTTCCATCGCATTGCTGCTGTGGCGTTCCATGCGCAGGGCCAGGGTTTTCAGACCGTTGTTGATGAGCCAGGCATCCCAGGGATTGCAGTTGGTGCCGGCCAGTTTCATGCTTTGCCAGACGGCACCGCCCATTTTCATTTGCTCCGTGTGGCGGCTTACCAGCGCTCCGGCAATGCTGTTTCCATGCCCGTTGAGAAACTTGGTGGTGGAGTGCACCACGTAGTCCACACCCAGCGCCAATGGTTGCTGCAGGCAGGGTGTTGCAAAGGTGTTGTCAATGGCGCTGAGGCGACCGTATTGCCCGGCGATGCCGGCGAGGGCAGCTATGTCCACGCAGGCAAGGGTGGGATTGGCAGGTGTTTCGAAATAGATCAGCCGGATGTTCTCGTCGGCTTTCACCATTTCCTCCACCCGGTCGAGCTCGTGCAAATCGGTGAGGATGGTTTCGATGCCCAGCGCTCCAAACTGTTTGATGAACAGCTCCGTTGTGCCACCGTAAAGGTTGCCCTGCGTCAGAATTTTATCTCCGGCCTTCAGGTTGCCCATCACCAGGGTGGCCACTGCTGCCTGCCCGGAACTGAGCAAGAGCCCTGCCGCTTCCACACCTGTGCCGGCACTTTCAAGGGCTGCTATTTTCGAAGCCACAGCCTCGATGGTCGGATTGCCATAACGGCTGTAAACATGACCGGACTTCTTGCCGGTAAAAATCTCCATGCCTTCCTCTGCCGACTCAAAAGCATAAGCAGAAGAGGCGTAAATGGGCAGAATATGAGGCTTTGTGGTACGGGGGTCTTTGGGCTCACGGGCGCAGAGTGAATCGAAGTGCATGGTCCAGTTTTTTTTGACGAAGAAAAAATCCGGCGGTGAAACTACGAGGAACCCCGTAAGGGTAAAAGACGATTGGAGGATTTGAGCCCCGAAAGCTTTCGGGGGAAGATTTGAAGAACTGAGGAACCGAAGATTTGAGGAACCGAACCCCGAAAGCCGATATCCCGATCCCGAAGGATTTCGGGATTCGGGATCGGGATTCGGGGTCGGCTTCGGGGGAGGAATCGAGCCGGGTAACCAGGCATGGAAGGAGCCGATCCCAAGCTGGTTCCGGACTCCGTCCGGGACCACATCTTGTCGGACTCTGTCCGACTTTTGTCCAGTAGGAATAACATCTTTCAACGAGGATGATACTTTTTGCAGTGCGCTCAGGATTTGAAGAACTGAAGATTTGAGGATTGAGTGCACTGCAAATAGTCATTTCCTATTGGAATTGGCGCAAGTTCCGTTGGTTTAGAGAATTTTATTTCGCCCTAAAACTTTGATTTAAAGAGGTTTAGAAACATCGAGCGAAACCTCTCTAAACCTCTCTAAACCCCTCTAAACTTCTCTCAACCTCCCCCCTCAGTTCGCATCGATCACATCCCCTGACCCTGTGATATCGATGACCAGTTGCGGGTTGCCTTTGAAATAGACATTGCCGGAGCCGCTGATGTTCACTTCTAGCAATTCCAGCACATGCACGGAGGCATCGCCGGAGCCGCTGATGCGCACATCGGCATTTTGGGTGATGAAGGGGAAGGCTTTGAAATCACCGGAACCACTGATGCGCAGGTCCAGATCCTGTGCATTGCCTTCCAGTTCGATGTCGCCGGAGCCGGTGATTTTGGCATCCACCGTTTCGGCGAAGGCGCCCAGGCACATATCGCCGGAGCCGCTGATGCGCAGGGTGAGGTCCTGTGTTTCGAGGAAAGTTTCAGCGAAGATATCGCCGGAACCCTGGATGCTCAACAGCCGGATATCGGGTACGGTGATGAAGAGTTTCACGTCGTGCTCGCCCACACAGCGTTCGAACTCGATGTCCCACACGCCGTTTTGAACGTCCAGTTCCAGCAGCTCGATGATGTTCTCCTCGCCTACGGCAACGACTTCGAAGAAGTTGCCCTGACTGATGTTCACGTCGATGTTGTTTTTGAGTACGATGCTGTGAAACTGCGGCATGTTGAGGACGACCTCCACCTCCGGGCCAAATCCGTCTTCGCAATCGTGGCCGAAGAAACCGTCGTCGTCGATGCAGCAGCTCGACAGCGCCAAAAGGATGGCTGCCAAAGCCATTGAAGTGGTTGTTTTCATGATGTTGAGATTTTGAAGCGTGACGTCGTGACGAACGCAAGGGACACGACGGCACGACACACTTGTTTATCAGACTTTACCTATTGTATCGGCTCACTACCCGGTGCCGGCCAAACCACCCCATTCGGAAGGTGATGGTGCCGGTGAAGCCCTCGAGGTCTTTTTCGGTGATGGCCAGGTTGGGGTCCAGGCCATTTATGAAGCGGTAGCCGGCGGTGCCGGCAATGCGGAACCATCGGGCCACATTCACTTCCAGACCCGCTTCGGGAGTGAAGACCATGAAGCCGTCTTCGAAATTGAATTCATCATCGGAAAAGTCAACGTTGGCAACACCCCAGCCGGCTTTTACGCTGGTGAACAGGTGCAGCACTTCGTGTTGCTGGAAGGTGTATCCCAGCCAGAGGCCGCCGTGGCCGAGGTCCAGTTGTTCGGGTTCATCGTCGAGGAAGAAATCGTCCCATTCGGCCATGCCCAGGCCGTAAGCTCCGATGAAGAAATCACCCGAGATAAATGCCAGCCCGCCTCCAAAACTTGTTGAGACCTCTTTGTTGAAGTCGCTGTATTCAATGAGGGGGGCAAAGAAAAACCCGGAGCGATGGGATTTGCTGAAGAGCGTTTCATCGCTGTGCTGTGCGCTGGCAAGGTTGGTCATCAAAGTGGTGAAAAGCAGTAAAATGAGTTTGTTTTTCATGTGGATGCAAGATTTCCGGCATGGGCAGACCCTGGCCTCCCCTGCCTGTGTCAGTGGTGTAAGTGTGTATGTTCCGGAACCATGCCCGGCATTGCCCGCCAAAGCGGGCGAAGAAAAGCTTATCAAAGGTTCATAAACCCCGTGAAAGGCTTGTTGGGAATAATCAGTCCCAATCGTTGTCGCTGCCGAAACCGCCGAAGCGCAGGGTGAGCTGCAGGGCAAATTCCGACAGGTCTTGTTCATCAAAATTGGGAACGGCACCAAGCCCGCTGACCATGCGGTAAGACCCGGTCATGGCCATCCTGAACCAGCTAAAGACATTGACTTCAAAGCCCAGTTCTGGGGTCATGACGAAGATGTTGTCATTCAGCTCCGTGAAGATGATTTCCGGATCATCCAACTGCGAGGAGCGGTAGCGGGCTTTTCCCCAGCCGAATTTTACCGAAGCGTAGGGGTGCAGCACCTTGCTCTGCATGGGCGTGTAGCCCAGCCACAGTCCGCCGTGCTTGAATTTGACCCGCTCCCGGATGTCTTCTTCCGGCCGGAGAATGTCAAACTCAACATCTCCCATGCCGTAGCCGCCGAGGTAAAAATCGTCGAGGATGAGGGCACCTCCGCCGCCGGAGGCCACCTGCACGTCTCCGTCGAGGCTGCTGTACTCAAACATGGGTCCGCCCCAGGCACCGGTGCGGTCAACGTCGTCAAAAAGGGTCTGGTCTTGCGCCAGCAAAAACAATGGCAGCGCCAATGAAAACAGTGAAATGATCAGTTGCTTTTTCATGATTGAAGGTTTTGTTGTGAGGTTTTTCAAAGGTTTTTCTGAAGGTTTTTCGAAGGTTTTTAGAATCATCACCCTCCCCACGTGTCACGCGTTACGAGTTACGTGTCACGTCTGTCACGCCCGTCACGTCTGTCACGCTCATCACGTCCGTCACGCGTTACGAGTCACGTGTCACGCCGTCACGCTCAAAACCGAAATCCTGCATTGACGCCCACCCATCCTTTGATGGCGGTGTCGTCTTTGGTGGTGGTTTCAATGATCGTGTAAGGCACAGCTTCCGAGTCGCCGGCCCTGCCCGTGTCGGGGTTCAGGCGTTGCGAAGCGAAGACATTGAGAGTGGGCCCGAAAAAGAACCCGATGTGTCGCCCGAGCCAGTGGTTCCAGCTCATTCGGAGCTGCCCCATGCTGTTGAGTTTATTCGTCAATGGTTCGCTTTCGTTGAGGTGGATGGCCATGAGTTCCAGGTTCAGCTCGGATTTGCGACCCGTGCGCAAAGCTGTTCCGAAACCATATCCAAATCCCCACAAGTAGCTGCCGTCTCCATCGGGGTAACGAGCCCCTGCGTAGAAGACATTGTAAAAGTGATGCGAACCGAGTTTCAACTGCGTATTGAAGTGCAGGCCTTCGCCCGCGTACAGGTCAAATTTGTTGTAGCCCTTTTTCACGAAGTTGAGCAAGCCGATGGACACCCCGCTCATGGTATCACTGGCATTGACCAGTGCCACCTGGATGCCTTTCACTTCAGCGGCCTTGTTGTACAGCGCGCTGACCTGAGCGCCGGATACATCCTCTGCCACATTCATCAAGCCACTCAACTGCGTGTTGGCATCGCCGCCGTTGAGGTTTGCCAGGCCGGCAAATTGCAAGGCATGAGCGTCGTTCCGCACCCGGTTGAAAAAGCCGGCCAGCTGCATGCGTGAGGCGTCGTTTTCCGACCAGTTGAAAAGGCCGGCCAGTTGCATGGTCTGGGCATTTCCGGCAAAATTGAGTAAACCGGCCGCCTGGACTCCCCGGGCGGTTTTCAGGGTCATGTTGAACAGGCCGGCCACCTGGCTGCCGGTGGTATTGCCTTCCACAATGTTGCCGAGGCCGGCAGCCTGAAAGCCTTTCATGTTTCCCCGAAGGGAGTTCAAAAAGCCACCGATCTCTGCACCCTCCACGCCGCCGTTCATGCCCCACAGCAGGTTGAGTGAGGCATTGTTGATCACCTCATCGCTGCGCAAACCATTTGTTCCGACGAAAGGCACCAGCGATACCTGCACCCGGCTGTGATTGCTGCGGTTGTCGAGCAGCCAGTGGGCTTCGTATTTCAGTTGTTGCAGGCGCAAGGCCTTTTCATCGATGGGGAACATGGTGCCCTGCACCCGGCTCACCTCAGGCAAGGGGGGCAGCGCCACTTCCGAAACATCGATGGTGTCACGCTTTGGGAGCGGTGGCTCCTCTATGCTGGCAAGTCCCTCATCCGGTGGCGGTGGCATTTCCTTTCTTTCCTTCTTTTTCTTCGGAACCTCGATCCGGGTGTTGCCCGGGTCGGGTTTCAGAATGATGTGCCCACCCACGTACCTGTACCCGATCCCGGTATGACGGAACAAGGTCCGCAAGCCCTCATCGAGCGGGAGGTCATTGGCGGAGGCGGTGATTCGCTGCCGCACGTCTATCTGGTCACTGGAATAAGAAAAGCGGAGGTCGTAGCGCTTCGAAAGGTCGTTGAGGGCGCTCTTCAGCCTGGTGTTTTTGTACCCGAAACTGACCCTTTCCACGGGGTTGTTGCCTTGCGCAAAAGCGCAGAGCACAGCCAGCATGAGGCAGAGGGTAAATTGCAGTTTCATTGACAGATCGGGTGTGGTGATCATTCAGGGGGCAGACCTGCTCAGCGGCAACTGTGGCCTTTCAGCAAGATGCTGTCGCCTTTTGCTTCTATCTCGAATCCAAGCGTGGCAGACAGCACGTCCAGCACCTCATCGAGTCTTGGTTTTACGAAGGTGGAGGTGTAATGACAGTCGAGCAGCGCAGGGTCTTCCACCACGATTTCACGGTCGAAATACCGCTCCAGCGCGGGGATGATATCCCGCATCAGGTTGTCGTCGAAATAGAGCACCTCATTGCGCCAGGCCATGGCATTCGGGTTTTCCACTTTCTCCATTTTCTTTTCTTCGTCAAAAACCCGGACAGCTTCACCGGCGGTCAGCATGGTCTTTTCCGAAGAAACCGCCTCGTCAAAAGCCACGGCCACTTTGCCGTGCTCAACGGCCACTTCCACTTCTTTTTCATCTGGGTAAGCCCTGACGTTGAAGGCCGTTCCCAACACCGTCGTCGTCACATCGCCGGAACGCACGGTGAAGCGGGCGCCATTCTGCCTGGTCACTTCGAAAAAGGCCTCACCGGTCAGTTGGACGAGCCGTTCTGAAAAATCAGCAGCATATTCAAGACGACTGTTTTCGTTGAGTGTTACAATGCTGCTGTCGGGCAACATCAGCTCCAGCTTTTCGCCTTCGCCGCTGGCAAAGACCTGCATTTGCGCTGGCTCAACACCCCGGTTGAGGAACCACCAGGTACCTGCCAGCAGGATGAAAACCGCCGCTGCGGCACGCCATTGCCAGGAAAACAAGGGCAAGACCCTCGGCTTGTGAACAGGCTCAGCTTCCACGGCATCCGTAATTCGTTGCCATGCCGCTCCGCTTCCGGAACCGAAGTCCTCATCAGCAGGGGCTGTCAGGGTCCACAACTGTTTCGCATCTTCAAAGAACTTTTTGTTGGCTTCGTCGGCTTCCAGCCATTCAAACAGCTGTTGCTCCTCCTGCGGCGACGTTTCGCCGCTCAGGTGCTTTGCAATGAGCTCATCGTATGATTTGTTGTTTTTCACTTTTTGAAGCCGTTTCGAGTGTTAGATGCGGGCAGTTTGGTCTCCCCCCTATTCAGCTTGCAATTTTATTTTTTCTTTTTGAAACCGGAATGGTATGGGGAGTAGGGAGTAGGGAGTAGGGAGTAGGGTTTGGAGGTGCTGGCTCTTTCATCCCTCATCCCTCATCCCTCACCCCAGGTGTAGGGTGTAGAGTTTAGAGTGTAGAGTTTGGAGGTGCTAGCTTTTTCATCCCTGATCCCTCATCCCTCATCCCTAACTTTGTTTTCCTTCGGAAAACGTGGCGATCCAGAGATCGCCAATACGTGATGCAATTCACATTACACCCGGAACCTTCGGCCTATCTTTGTCGTTTTTGCGAAGAAAATACACGAGTATGGAATACCTCCAGACCTTCATCAACGGCTATACGGGCTACGCCAACTACCTCTGGCACGAGATCACTCACCCCAACTGGCACAATTACTTTTACTGGCTGCTGCTGGTGTCGGGGTTCTTTTTCCTGCTGGAAATACTGACCCCCTGGCGCAAAGACCAGCCCCGTTTCAGGAAGGATTTCTGGCTGGACTTCTTTTACATGTTTTTCAATTTCTTCCTCTTTTCGCTCATCATCTACAACGCCGCCTCCGATGTGGTGGTGAAGTTTTTCAACGACATAATACTCAGCGTTACCGGCTTTGATTTGCAGGCTTCCAACCCCATGCGCCATTGGCCCATGTGGGCGGTGCTGCTGACCGGCTTCGTAGTGCGTGACTTCGTGCAGTGGTGGACCCACCGCCTGCTGCACCGGGTGCCAAAGCTTTGGGAATTCCACAAGGTGCACCATTCCGTGGAGCAGATGGGCTTTGCCGCACACCTGCGCTACCACTGGATGGAAAACGTGGTGTACCGCAGCATCGAATACATTCCGTTGGCCCTGCTGGGTATCGGCCTTTATGACTTTTTCATCATCCACATCTTCACCCTGGCTGTGGGGCACTACAACCACTCCAACATCAGCGTGCCCGGCTGGGTAACCGGCGGGGTGCTTGGTGCGCTGGTGGGCCTTGTCATTGCCACCGGCGGCTTTGACGTGAACCTGCTTAAGGACCCTTCCCCCGCCCTCCAATTTGCCACCGTGGCCGGCTCTGCCGTTGCGGGCAGCCTGGTGCTGGCCCCGGTTATGAAGATCATCTTCAACAGTCCCGAAATGCACATCTGGCACCACGCCCACGACCTGCCGGCCGAACGTCCCTACGGTGTCAATTTCGGTCTTACGCTGGCCATCTGGGATTACATTTTCGGAACCAACTACATCCCCTACGAAGGCCGGGACATCCGCCTGGGCTTCCCGGGTGTGGAGCAGTTTCCGAATTCTTTCCTTCGGCAAAATTTACACGGAATAGTGGCGGAGAAGGAAGGGAACAAGGGTTAGGGATGCCCCGAAAGCTTTCGGGGGAGGGATGAAAGAGCTAGCCCCTCCCAACACTACTCCCTACTCCCTACTCTCAATAACCGCAGAGTAAAACAGAGTTATCTCACAGAGTTCCACAGAGTTTTTTCACGGAGTTGGACCGACCTAGCATCTCCAAACCCTACACTCTAAACTCTACACCCTACACCAGGGATGAGAGATGAGGGAATAAATTTTTGTAAGTCTTGTAATACATCTACCCTTTCTTTTGAAGGGACTTGACCTCCTCTTTCAACACGGGTAAATAGCGGATGGCTATCAGCCAGATTATATCATCGGAGACGGAATCATATCCATGAATGATCCTATTCCGGGTATCAACTATTTTCCTTGAGTGGCTAATTTCTATATTAGGGTGTATCTTCAAAATCCTGCTCATAGCTTCCCCAATAATTTCAATATTTCTCTCAATCGCTCTTTTGGTCTTCAAGTCCTTTTTGAAGTCATGAAAATTCAACGGCTGGGGTAAAAAACTATTTATCTCCTGTATCGCCCGATCAATGTCCTCAAGCCACACGTTTATCTCTTCGTGCATAGATGACAGTTTTATTTCGATTGATCAATTCTTCAAACACTTTGTTGCTGATAGATTTTTGCTCAAGTAAATCCACTTTTCTTTTTAGAATTTTTTCCAGTTCAAACTTCAATGAGAAATAATTTTCTGCGTATTTCAGTGGATCTTCATCTGCGATGGCGACTATGAAATCTACGTCACTTTTTTCATTGAATTTATCGGTGAGCACAGACCCAAAAGCATAAAGCGCCTCAACATTGTGCCTTGCACAAGCCTCAGCAATTGACTGTCGGTATTTTTGAAGAAAATTCATTCTAAAATGATTAATCCATCCAAAGGTAACGGAAAAAATTGGTGGAAAAAGCCAGGTGCATAAGAAGAATCCCAAAGCCTACAACCTTACGCAAGGACAGGTTCATCCCTCATCCCTGATCCCTCATTCCTGTTCCTGTTCCTGCTCCCGGCTGGTACTTTACATTGAAATTGATCCAGATGGCCCGGCTGATGCGAAAGAACCAGACGAAAAGAACGGCCATGGTGGCAACCATTAGTCCGAAGGCCAGTTGCCAGTCCATACCAAAAACCAGGATGGCAGTTCCGACGAAAATGAGGGCAAACCAGCCGGTAATGATGTAAGAGATGAACATGGCACCATAGTAAAAGCCGGGTTCCAGAAAGTACTTCTGCCCGCAGACGGGACAGTTTTTAGGCATATCAAAGGGCTTCTGAAAACTGAAGGTGCCCGTTTCGAAGAGGTCGCCTTCCTGGCAACGGGGGCATTTCAGGTTGAAAATGCTGTAGGCTTTGGTTCCTTTTCTAAACAGACTCATGGTGCAAGAGGATTTTTAAAGGCCGCAAAGGTAGGCTGGGAAAAGACCAACAGTAGGTGATCAATGTCACATTTTAACGAAATCAAAAAAATGCCTGAGCACGCTTTCAGGATCCTCCACCTGCGGGTAATGGCCAACCCCTTCCAAAAACTCTACCCTGGCTTTCGGGTTCATCTTGGCAAAATACGCTCCGACGTGCCTGCCTGAGATGGGATCATCAGTGCCATTGATGTGCAGCAGCGGCACGGGACAATGGACAATGGCCTCCACCCAGCGGCTTTTCCAGGTGTTGCGCTCCTGCATGTAACGGATGAGTTTAGGAAGGATGGCCTTTCCATTGTTGAATGCAATCAATGACCAGAATTCATCCATTTCTTCCGGGTTGGGCCGGGTTGCCGTTCCGAAAATCCCGTTGAAAGTCCTGCTGAGTTGAGTTTTTCCGAGGAAGGGCGTCAGCATCCATCCGACAGGGCTGGCCAGCAGCTTCTGGATCAGCCTCGGCCGGTGCTGTCCCGGGAAGATGCCGCCATTGAGCAGGGTCATGGACCTGATGTTTAGTTTCTGCGCTCCGGCATGTTCCATCTGCCGGGCAATGAGTTCCTGCGCCACCGTGTCGCCATAGTCATGGGCCAGGATGTGTAAGTCTTCAATTCCCTTCGCTTTCAGCAATGCCGTCAATAGGTCGGCCTGCCTCATCAGGCTGTAAGGGTAGGATGCTGGCTTCTCAGAAAATCCAAAGCCGATCATATCCGGTGCAAGAACCCTGAACTTTTTCGTCAACTCCGGCCAGAGGCGGTGCCAGTCCCAACTTGCGGTTGGAAAACCGTGAATGAGCAAAAGTGCTGGCCCTTCACCCTGCTCCCGGTAAAAAATCCGGTACCCGTCAAACTCAAAGTATTGGCCCTGCTGCAGCCATGACGATAATTGTGGGGATAAATTCATGCGCCAAAGGTAGCTCATAGCTCATAGCTCGTAGCTCGTAGCTGGTAGTTGATTCTGCTAAACTCTGTTCTTTTAACCACAGAGATAAACAGAGTTTTGACACGGAGTTCCACAGAGATGAAAGAGCTAGCCCCCTCCCTACTCCCTACTCTCTACTCCCTACTCTCAATAACCACAGAGTTGAACAGAGTATTCCTGCTAACCGACAACCGACAACCGATCCCGGGCGAAGCCCCGGGAACAACCGACAACCGACAACAACCTCCATAATCCTCCATAATCCTCATAATCCTCCATAATCCTCCATAATCCTCCATAATCCATCATAACCCTCCACAATCCATCACCAACCTCCTTAAATTTGGCGCATGCCGAAAGAAAAGATCTACTCCCCCGGATGGCGCTTCCGCACAGCCTATTGGACCACCACGGTGGTGATAGCCAGTTATTTATGGCTGAAGTTTTTGAGTTTTTTCTTCAACAATGGCTGGTATGAGAAGCGGTTGAGGAAGCTGCACCTGCGGAATGCCGAGCGCATCAAACTGCGCATTTTGCAATTGCGGGGGCTGTTCATCAAGATTGGTCAGGCCCTGTCGGTATTGGGCAACTTCCTGCCCGAAGACTTTCAGAAGCACCTGGAAGAGCTCCAGGATCAGGCCCCGGCGAGGCCATTGAAAGAGGTAGCCTTCCGCATCCGCACAGAATTTGGCAAAGAGCCTCAGGAACTGTTCAAATGGTTCGACGAAAACCCTGTGGCTTCGGCTTCCATTGCTCAAGTCCACAAAGCCCACCTGCCCGACGGCACTGTGGTGGCCGTAAAGGTTCAGCACGCCAACATCGACCGCATTGCCGAAGTGGATTTGCTCATCGTAAAGCGCATCATAAAAGTGGTGTCGTGGATTTTTTCCATCAAAGGCCTTGACTTCGCTTATGTGCAGCTTCGCAAAATGATCGAGGAAGAACTGGATTTCCGGAGGGAGTTTGAAAACATCTCCAAAATCAAGGAAAACCTCCGCGAAGAAAAAGGCATCGTCATTCCGGCTGTCTTTACGGATTACAGCACCGGTAAAGTACTTACCATGGCCTGGGAAGACGGTATCAAGATCAACAAGCTGGAAAAGATAGAAGCCTGGAAGCTGGACAAAAAACTGCTGGCAGAAAGGCTGCTGCGCATCTATAGCCACATGATCTTCAAAGACGGTTTTTACCATGCCGACCCCCATCCGGGAAATATCCTGGTGCGGGAAAACGGCGACATGGTGCTGTTGGATTTTGGTGCCGTGGCACAGGTCAGCCGCCAAATGCGGGAGGGCATCCCGCAGCTGATCGAAGCGGCTCTGCGTCGAAACACCGACGAAATGATCTCAGCTTTCCGCTTCATGGGCTTTTTGGCCGAAGGCAAAGAAGCCGAGCGCATGGCCGAGCGCATGATCAACGCCCTGACGGATTTCCTCGAAAACGAAATACACCTAAAAGGCCTCAATTTCAAAGAGATAGAGATTAAGCCCTTCGAAAACAGCCTGTTTCAGCTCATCCGTGAAATTGGCATCAGCGGCATCACCGGCTCCATCCAGGTGCCAAAGGACTGGGTGCTGCTCAACCGCACCCTCACCCAGCTCATTGGAATCTGCGCCATGCTGGACCCCAACATGAACCCGCTGGAAGTGGTGCGCCCCTATGTAAAAGAGTTTGTGAAGAAAGAAGACAAAAGCTCCTTCGCTTTCATTACCAGCCTGTTGCGACGAACGCTCGTAACCGCCATGGGCTTGCCTGATGAGATGCACACGGTTTTGCAGAAGGCCAAGCGAGGGGATTTCGAAGTACAGACCCCGGACATCAAAGAAGGAGCAAAACTGCTCTACCAGGCCGGTCAGCAGTTTGTATATACCTTGCTCATCATCACTGCCGGAATTTTCGGCTACCTGTTTTACCAGAGCGGCGCGCAGAACATGGCTAACTATTCCTACATCGTTGCCGGCTTCTTTTTCCTTTTGCTTATGCGCTCGCTGCGCAAAGGCAGTAAAATCAGAAAGCGACTGGAGTGATCACTCCTCCGGAACAGTGGACGCCAACTTTGCATCCAGTGAAAGCGGGCCGGCACCGTAAACCAGAATTACCAGTAAGAGGAACAGCGTCATGGTGGCCAGTTCAAAAGACTGACCTCCCATCATCAGTCCCTGTTTGGCGTGAATGAAAAAGACGGCATAGGCTACTTCCGGTAATTGAATGAGGGCTCCCAAACGGGTCAGCAAGCCCAGCAGCAGCATCAGCCCGCCCAATAGGTGGGAGATGGCGATCCAGGAAAAGTACATGTTGAGACTGTTGTCATCAACGATCTTCGTGAGGGCCTCCGGGTTGAGGAAGAGGAACAGTCCTCTGACCATGAGTGCAGCGCCCAAAAAAATGCGGATCAGTGCGTAGGCTACATCTTTGTTGCCGCCAGGCGAAAGGAGATTGGTAAATGCGTTTGCCATAGGTTGTTGTTTTGTGAGGTAAATTAATGTAAAATGATGACCCTCAGTAAATTTTGTCCTCACAATTTTGACAACATTTCTTTGAGCGGTCGGCAAGTGTGAGCAACAGGTCGATTTGAAAAAAGGTCTTAGCTACCCCTGATTTTCAACAGCTAGTAATTTTGCGGCCGGCCTCCCATTTCCGTAAGGGAAAACAAACCAACAGCCATCCAAAATGAAAGTACGTACAGAAAGAAACCAGGTTGAAATACTGGCTCCGGCAGGCTCCATGGAGTCATTGATGGCCGCACTGCAGGCCGGAGCCGACGCAGTGTATTTCGGTGTGGAGCACCTGAACATGCGCTCCCGGTCTTCCAACCGCTTCGTGCTGGACGACCTTCCGGAGATCATCGAGAATTGCAGGGCTTACGATGCAAAGGCATACCTGACCCTCAACGCCGTGCTCTACGACCAGGACCTGAACCTGATGCGCAACATCTGCGACCGGGCAAAAGAAGCCGGGGTGGATGCCATCATTGCCAGCGACCAGGCCGCCATGGGTTACTGCCACCGGATCGGAATGCCGGTGCACATCTCCACCCAGGTGAATGTCTCCAACATCGAGTCGGTGCGCTTCTATTCCATGTTCTCAGATGTGATGGTGCTGGCCCGGGAGCTGAGCCTGAAACAGGTGGAAGAGATTGCGACGCAAATTGAAAAACAGGAAATCAAAGGCCCTTCGGGTAAACTGGTGCGGCTGGAGGTATTTGTGCATGGGGCACTTTGCATGGCCATTTCCGGCAAATGCTACCTGAGCCTGCACTCGCACAATGCCAGCGCCAACAGGGGTGCCTGTTTCCAGAATTGCCGAAGGAAATACCACGTGAAAGACGCCGAAAACGGCGATGAGTGGATGATAGAGGACGAGTACATCATGTCGCCAAAAGACCTCTGCACCATCGACTTTTTGGACAAAGTGCTGGACAGCGGCGTGAAGGTGCTCAAGATTGAAGGCCGGGGCCGGGCTCCCGATTATGTTCACACCGTGACCCGATGTTACCGGGAAGCTGTGGAGGCCTATTTCGACGGCACCTATGACCAGGAAAAGGTGGCCGCCTGGAAAGAACAACTGGCCAAAGTTTACAACCGGGGTTTCTGGGATGGCTATTACCTCGGAAGGAAACTGGGAGAATGGACCAAAGACCCCAATTCGCAGGCTACCCAGAAAAAGGTCTACATCGGCAAGGGCGTCAAGTATTTTGACCGCATTGGCGTGGCCGAGTTCAAGATGGAAAGCTACGACCTGAAACCAGGTGATGAAATACTGATAACCGGTAAAAAGACCGGGGTGGTTGAAAGTGTGGTGCAGGAACTCAGGGTGGACGGCAAGCCCGCTGACAGCGCCAAACGCGGCGACAGCATCACCATTCCTCTGGGGAAGAAAATCCACAGTTCTGACAAATTGTACAAACTGGTAAAAACAGCGGAATGATCGGAATCACTTATTATCGTCACAAATGCATCGGCTGCAGGGCCTGTGCCGAGCATGCCCCACAGCGCTGGCGCATGTCGAAAAAGGACGGCAAAGCCGTATTGCTGGAAGGGGTGCAAAAAGGCAAAGTGTACAACGTGGAAGTGCACCCCGAAGAACTGGAATCGAACGAAACTGCCGCCCGCACCTGCCCCGAAAACTGCATCATCATCCGGCAGCACTGAAAGCCTTACTCCGCTTTTTCAACAGGTTGAGGAGCCCGGCTCTACTGCCACCACATTATTGTTCTTCATCGCAAAAAACGCTTTAGTCCAGTGCTACACATCGATCCCCATCTGCCTCATCAGCAGGGTGGCATTGAAACTCTTGCTGACCCCTTTGCGGACTTTGTAATCGAAAAAGAGCTCACCGTTTCTGATCTCCACCTCCATGCAGAGGTTTTCGATGGCGCCATTGGCCTCGGCTTCCATTTTGCCCAGTTCCAGGTCGTGTGTGGCAATCAGCCCACCGCCCTGCAGCCGGATCAGTTGCCGGATGAGGGCAGCCGCACCGGTGTGGCGGTCCACGGAGTTGGTTCCTTTCAGAATTTCGTCGAGCAAAAAGAAAACCGGCAACTTTTGCGAGTCCGGCTCATTGGCTGCCTTCACGGCATCGATGATCACCTTGAGCCGCTTCAGTTCAGCGTAAAATGAGGAGGTGCTTTCGCTCAGCGCATCCTGTGTGCGCATGCTGGTGTAAACCTGCATCCGGGGCAGCGAAAACCGTGCGGCACAAACCGCACTGCCCGCCTGAGCCAGCACCATGTTGACACCGACCGTCCTGAGCAGGGTGCTCTTGCCGGCCATGTTGGAGCCGGTGATGAGCTTGATGTGGCCACGGGAGGGCATGGAAAGGTCATTGCTGACGCAGTGCTCCGGATGAATAAGCGGATGGCCGATTTCCACTGCTGTTATTTCGTTCGCTTCGCAAAACTGCGGCAGGGTCCAGCCGGGGCGATTGTGCCAGGCATTGGCCAGGCTGCTCAGGGCCTCAAATTCGTGCATGGCCTCAAACCACCGGAGCAGGCGCTCTTTGTGCAGCATTTTCCAGCGCTCCAGTTTCAGCACCCATTGCAAATCCCACAGTCCCCAGACATTGAGGAAGATGGCAAAAAAGTTCATCCGCACATTGAGCTGGCTGATGATGTAGCCCAACCGCCGGATGTTTTGCGAAGCGGAATACCCCCCTTCGGAAAAATAGCCATGCATCTGTTGCAACAGCGGTGCTTCAAACTGCCCCCTTTCAAGGTGATCGATCAAGCTTCCGTAATGCTGGAGCATGTCCACTGCATGGCTGGTGCGCCGGTGGATTTCGTCCACGCCTGGCATGGTCTGCCGGATGATGAGCCCGGCCGGAATTAAGGTAAGCAAGTAAATGGGCCAGGGAATGTACAGCACCCAGGCTGCCAGCGCCACAGCCGACCACAGCGGGATCAGCCAAAGCGCTGCCTTCAGCAAAGGCTTTTTCAGCACCAGGTAATCATCTCCGAGCCAGGCCTGGATGAGCTGCACGTTGGCCGGGTTGTCAGAAAGGGTTCCCGATAGAGCCTGGAGGTTTTGCCGCCAGTCCAGCCGGGTTTTCAGTTCGGCCACTGCCGCCTGCCGGGCATGGATTTCCTCCGGTGCCGCCGGAGCCGTGAGGTAGCCGGCAAGCCTGCTTCTTCCGCCCGAGGTGCCGGCCCGGCAGAGGAACTGAAACAACGAATGCCTGCCGAAAACATCGAGATCGCCGCTGTACGGATGTTTTGCATCCATGAACTCATTGCCTTCGTAAAATGCGGAGAGGTCCATGTCGAGCGCCCGCAGCTCCAGGTCGTTGACGGTTTTTAGTTGCTCGTTGTGGCGGGCCAGTTCATTGATGCCCTGGTGCCACCGCATGACCCGGTAAAAAGCGGCCAGAAAAATCATGAAAAACAAGGCTCCTGCCCACCAATGCCAGTCAGCCAGCCACAGCACCACAGCCAGTCCACCAATGAAGCTGACCAGTCGCACCCAGGCAAAGCGGATGTACTTTTTGCGAAGGCCTGCAGCCCTCTCCTCAAACTGCTCCATCCGGGAGCGATACAGTTGTTTCAGTTGTTCCAATGTCGTCAGTTAATTTGGGAAAGGGCAAACCTAAGTAAGTCAAAATCAATGAGGAGCTCTCTGGTCGAATCCTTTGTGCACCACTCAACGGGGTGAGCAAGAAACAGAAACTTCATAATACTCTATAATCCCCTTAATCCTGGATTCTCCCGGCAACCTGAAGGTCGCCTAACTGGCACAGCCTACCTGTCCGTTGGCCAGACGGGAAGGCTATGCTACTCTACCAACAGAATAATCCGCATAATCCTCCATAATCCTCATAATCCCGGCAACCTGAAGGTCGCCTAACTGGCACAGCCTGAAGGCTATGCTACTCAACCAACCCCATAATCCCCATAATCCTTATTATCTTCATTATCCCCTTAATCCCGGCAACCTGAAGGTCGCCTAACTGGCACAGCCTAAAGGCTATGCTACTAAACCAACCGCATAATCTCTATAATCCTTATAATCCCCATAATCCTCCAAATACACCCGGACACCCATCAAGATGCCCGGGCTTTTCAGACGAGGTCGAGGTGAGCGTGCAAGGACGACACAACGGCATCTGCCACCAATTGGTAGAAGACGGCCGGTTCGTTGTCAACCTGCACTTTTTCGAGGGCCTGGTAGTAGGCCATTCTGGAGGCATTGTCACCTTTCAGGTTGGCGATGGTGTAGCCATTGCGCAGCAAGATGAGGTTCATGACCAGCCTTGCCGTGCGGCCATTGCCGTCGATGAAGGGGTGAATGCTCACCAGGCGTTCGTGCATTTCAGCAGCCAGCAGCACCGGGTGCAGGCTGCCTTTTTGACGAAGGTAATGGTGGAAATAATCCTCCATCAGCTTGTCAAGCTGCCAGGGCTGGGGCGGCTCGTGCCGGCTGCCGCTGATGCGCACGGGCACCTTGCGGTAGCGGCCTGCATTCTCCCTGTCGATACCCCGCAGGATGATGCTGTGCAGTTCCAAAAGCGAGCGCCGGCTGAGGTCTTCGCCGCTGGTGGCCAGGGCCGTGATGAAATCGACGGCTTCGGCGTGGTTGATGGCCTCCAGGTGCTCCTGCATGGATTTGCCGCCAATGGTCAGCCCTTCGTTGACGACGAGGGCCGTTTCCTGAAGGGTCAGCGTATTGCCCTCGATCCGGTTGGATTCGAAGGTGTACCCGATGCGGAAGAAATCCTGCATCCGCTCCAGTTGAAGCCTGTTGAGCGGCTGGTGGGACTGCCACCGTGCCTTGAGTTCATCGATGGCTGCCAGCTTTCTTTGCAACCGGGCCGGCACTCCCGGCAGTTCCAAAGCCCTCGAGCTTCTCAGGTACTCGATGCGGCTCTCGGCAAAGGCCAGCACTTCAGCTGCCACATCTTCATATTGCACCAGCGACAGCACCTTTTCTGCCAGCCAGGCGGTGCGCAACTGCCGTGCATCCAGGCTGTAAATCCCGGCCAGCAGTTGTAACTGTTCCTCTGTGGGCAGGCGCTTTCCGCTTTCAAACTTGCTGAGCAAAGCCTGGTCGATACCGGCCTCCTGTGCCACTTCACGGAGGCGCAGGCCACGGGCTTTGCGGGCTTCTTTGAGGAGGAGGTTGAGGGTTTTCATTTTTTTGACTAATAATTTCTTGACAAATTTAGTCAAATAAATTGATTATTCCAACCTAAGAGCACTGCAAATAGTGGCCTCATGCGTTGAGAGAGGTTCGGTTCGCCCGCTGCTAAATACTTATAGACCAGAATTCTTGAACAAATTCAGCTTCTTTAAACAAACGGACTATGCGCCAACTCCAATCGAAAATGACTATTTGCAGAAGACTCAACCCTTCAATTGGTTGTCGCTTATTTTTTCAGGAAGTGCTTGCGATAATAGGCATTGTAGCTTCTTTTCCAGTGCATTGCAGCCGGTGCATACATTTTTGAGAGAACGGGCTTGTCATCGCTGAGCACCATTGCATCAGATGTATCAATCTGATTGGGATTCAGAAACGACATGTACAAGTCATTCAATGGTTCAAATCCGGGTTCGGAATAATTGGTGTTGGAAAAGTCTTTTTCTTCGAGGCTGGCAAGGAAGATCAGGTTTCGGTTTTCTTCCTTCCCTGGAGTAGCCATGATTTCTGTTTCAAAGCCACATTCAACAAAGGTCTTGTACACAGATCGGGCGGCAGCACCGAATTTGCCGTGAATGAAACCATAGAAATTGACCATGATCAGCCCGTCAGGGGAGAGCAAATTCTTTGCAGTATTGAACCCTTCCACAGTCAACAAGTGTTCTGGCACAGCCTCTCCCAGAAAGGTGTCATAGATAATGATGTCATACCTCTTATCGCAAGTTTCCAGAAAATGGCGTGCGTCATCGATTGTGACAGGTACTTCAGCAGGCATGTTGAAATACTGAATGCTGACTTCGTGAATGCGTTTGTCAATTTCAACGGCTTCCACTTCAAACCCCATCCGCAGGAGCTGTTTCACCAGGGTGCCCCCGCCAAGGCCCAGCACCAAAACTTTGCTTCCCTTCGGAAAAATGCTTGCAGCCGAGGGCATGTAATTCGCCCAAGACCAGACGCTGTACTGAAGGTCGTTGTCCAGTCCGACAAGGGTTTGCATGGTGTTGTTAACCACCAGGGCCCGAGCCATCCTTGCATCGGGGGTTATTTCATAGGATGGATGGTCAACCACTTTTAGCTGTCCAAAGATTCCTTCTGACTCATACCTCACCTGGTATTCGGGCGAAAACTTTTCGCTGCTGTTGAAGCCAACCCCTGCAAAGAGAAGTGGAAGCAGTACCGGCAGCGCAGCTTTGGGGCCCATTCTCTTCAACAGGGCAATGGCCGGAAAAAAAGCCAATACAATGCCCGTCAGAATGGCCGGCTTCGAAATACCAAAGGCAGGAATGATGTAGAAACCCAAAAGAAAAGTGAGCAAAATCCCTCCCAGGGTTGAAATAGCATAGACATTGCCGGCGCTGTTTCCTGCGCCATCGGCTTCTTCGGTCAAAAGGTGAATGATGACCGGAGAGGTCATACCCATGAATACAAGCGGAGGAAACATGAAAACCAGCAAGGATATCACAGCCCCAGTTTGCAGGTCAAAATCGAGACAAAGCTCCATGATCCATGGTCCGCTGACCGGCATTAAGACGAGGAAAAAACCCGCACAAAGAAGAATACTGTAGAGCAATACCTCATTTCGAGGGTACTTTCTGGTAAGGACACCCCCCAGGAAATACCCGCTCATCAGACCTCCCAGCGTGATGCCCAGCACCGCTGCCCACACATACAGGGATGTTCCAAACCAGGGGGCCAGCATCTTGGCCCCAACCAGTTCGGCCACCATCACCGAACCACCTTCCAAAAAGGATAACAGATACAAAAATTGTCTTCTCATCAAAAAACGGATTTCATTCAAAATGCCCAAATGTAGCAGGATGCCAACACATGGAAGCATTTGTCCAGAATTTGATTTCCAAATCCAATCACTACCGGAAATAATTTTTTGCCACCAAGAATTTTTCCGCCCTTTTGTTCTTCAATTATGAACTATTGCCATATTTTTCCGCCCACTTGAATTCAATTACCTCCTGAAGCAATCTACCCTTCACCCGACTTAGTCAAGTTCTTGCAAACTCATTTTTCACTTCTAACTAAATCTCATCGTATGAAGAAATTTACATTGAGAGCAGGTATTGCCGTGTTGGTTGTTGTGGCATTCCTTGCAGGGTGTCTCAAAGACGACCAGCTCAACCCTGCCGAGGCATTACAACAACCCGCCAGAACGGGGCTGACAGCGGAACAGTCGGATCAACTGGTAGAATTGATCACCTATTCGGGGAAGGTGATTCCCGGTCAGTACATCGTTGTTTACAACGACGAAGCCTTTCCTCAGGCAAGAAGCATCGAGGCCATGCCCTGGGCTGAGCAACAAAAAGCTATGAAAGAAACCGTTGCCACCACGATCTCAAAGTATGGCATCCCTTCCGAAAAAGTTACCCACGTTTATGGAAGCGCCATCAGGGGATTTGCGCTTTCCAACCTTTCTGACGAAGAGCTTCAGCAACTCCGTCGCGAAAGCAACATCAAATACATCGAGCAAGACCAGGAAATCACCGTTGCCATGGGAGGCCCTCCCGGTGGGGGCGGTGGTGGTGGAGGCGGAGGCCAGACCACCCCATGGGGCGTCACCAGGGTTGGTGGAGCCTTGGACGGCACCAATGCCGGTACCGCCTGGATCATTGACTCCGGTATTGACCTCGACCATCCCGACCTCAATGTGGATGTCGGCAGGTCGGTTTCTTTCCTCACAGGTGGAGGTGGAGCTCAATCTCCAAACGATCAGAATGGCCACGGAACTCACGTTGCCGGCACCGTTGGTGCCATTGACAATTCCGAAGGAGTAGTCGGAGTGGCAGCGGGTGCCACACTTGTGGCAGTCAGAGTCCTCGACAGAAGAGGCAGTGGCTCCTATTCTGTGGTCATTGCAGGTGTTGACTACGTCAAAGCCAACGCTGCCAGCGGCGACGCTGCGAACATGAGCCTTGGCGGGCCTCCGTCACAGGCACTTGACGACGCTGTCAAGGCTGCTTCAAACAGTTGCCCCTTTGCACTGGCAGCCGGCAATGAATCTACCAATGCCAACAACTCCTCCCCAGCCCGCGTAAACGGCGCAAACATTTATACCGTTTCGTCCATGGCACAGGGAGATGTCTGGTCTTCGTTTTCAAATTATGGCAACCCGCCAGTTGACTACTGTGCACCGGGTTCCAGTATTTACTCCACTTACAAAGGCGGTGGCTATGCCACACTCAGCGGCACCTCCATGGCTGCTCCGCATGTTTGCGGCATTTTGCTCATCGGTGGAATCACAACAGACGGAACCGTTAGTGGCGATCCGGATGGCAATCCAGATCCTATCGCACATCACTAAACCGAATTTAAAAAAATGACGAAAGGGAGGGTCCAAATGGTTCCTCCCTTTTGTTTTTCCGCTTTTCCCTACCTTCGGCAAAACATCGAAACCAAAATCAACGCGTCATGAAGCAACACTACTTTTTCACCCTGCTGCTGCTGGCCTTTGGCTTTCATGCCTGCCAGTCACCACCGCCGCCGCCACAGGAAGAAGACGGCAAACCCACCCTGGAAGAATACTTTGCACCGCACGAACCCGGTATGCAAACCGGTGGCGTGAAAATGATCCCCATCAGCACCCCTGCAGGCGATTTCAAAGTCTGGGTCCAGCGCTTTGGCAACAATCCTCGCATCAAAATCCTGTTGCTGCACGGCGGGCCTGGAGCTACCCACGAGTATTTCGAATGTGTGCAGAGTTTTTTCCCGAGGGAAGGCTTTGAGTTCATCTATTACGACCAGCTCGGCTCCGGCAATTCCGACCATCCGGAAGGCCAGGGCGATGTGCTGTGGGAAACGAGCCGCTTCGTGGAAGAGGTGGAACAGGTTCGCCAGGCCCTCGGCCTCAACAAAGACAACTTCTTCATCATCGGCTCCTCATGGGGCGGCATACTGGGCATGGAATACGCCCTGAAATACCAGCAGAACCTGAAAGGGCTCATCATCACCAACATGATGGCCAGCGCCATCGATTACGACAACTATGCAAAGGATGTACTTGCCAACCAAATGGACCCGGAAGTGCTGAAGGAGATCCGGGAAATTGAGGCCAATGGGGATTTCGACAACCCTCGTTATATGGAACTGCTCATCCCCAATTTTTACGAAGAGCATGTACTCCGGCTGCCTTACGAGGAATGGCCCGAACCGGTGCTCCGCTCATTTGCGAAGCTGAACCCCGAAGTCTATGTGTCCATGCAGGGGCCCAGCGAATTTGGCATCTCCGGCAAGCTGGAAAAATGGGACATCAAAGACCGCCTGCCCGAAATCACCGTGCCTACCCTCACCATTGGTGCCGCCCATGACACCATGGACCCCAAACACATGGAATGGATGAGCACCCAGGTGAAAAACGGGCGTTACCTCCACTGCCCCAACGGCTCTCACCTCAGCATGTGGGACGACCAGGAGACCTGGATGAATGGCGTCATCCAGTTCATCAAAGACGTTGACGAAGGAAAAATGTAAGCTCGCCCTCCGGGCAATGAAAAAGGCGAGGCACCACGACAGTGCCTCGCCTTTCTTTTTTCCTGGATTTGGCAATCAGCCGGTGAAGTAGGTCAGAATGCCGATCACAATGGCGATGACCACCAGCGAGGCCGCAATATCCACCCAGGTGTAGCTGGCCTTGTTGGCCGCTTTTTGCTCCGGCGTGAGCGAACCGAAAGTCAGTCCCACGATCTGTTCCTCGCTCGGCTTTTCCGTCAGCAAGCTGACCGTGATACAGATGATCACGCTGATGACGAACAATAGGATACAGAAGTGAAGGAAGTTGATGGTGGCCCAGGTGTGCAGGATTCCGCTGAGATCGTCCTTCATCAGTTCCAGAACCAGCCTCGACATTCCGAGGAAAAAGCCCCCGACGAGGGTGGCCATGGCCCCCTTGGCGTTGATGCGTTTCCAGAAAATGCCCAAGAGGAAGGTGGCCGTAATGGGCGGTGCAATGTAGGATTGCACGCTTTGCAGGTATTCGTAAAGCACCCCGCTGATTCTTTGCATGACCGGAATCCAGGCAATGCCCAGAAAGACGATGATGACGGTGGCGATGCGGCCGATGTTGACCAGCCTGGCTTCGGGTGTTTTCGGGTAAAGTTTCTTGTAAACATCGATGGTGAACAAAGTGGAGCAGGAGTTGAACACCGAGGCCAGCGAACTCATCAGCGCTGCCAGCAATCCTGCAGCAACGAGTCCCCGCAATCCCGATGGCAGCACCTGCGTCATGATGGCTGCGAAGGCCTGGTCACTGCTCTCCACTTCCAGTTGCCCGGTTTTCGTCATTGCGTAAGCGATGATACCCGGCACCAGAAAGATGAAAACAGGAGACAGCTTGAGCAAGCCACCGAAGATGGCACCTCGTCTTCCTTCGGTAACGTTGCGGGCTGTGAGTACGCGCTGCACGATGTACTGATCCGTACACCAATACCAGATACCCACGATGCTGCCCCCGATCAGCAGGCCGGTCCAGGGGAATTCGGGATCTGTCATGGGGCGCCACATGTTGAAGTGTTCGCTGCCGGCCAATTCCCGGAGCTGACCCCAGCCGCCAATTTCGTGGAGGCCGATGAAGGTAACGGAAGCAGCTCCGATGATGAGGATCATTGCCTGGATGGCTTCGGTATAGACCACGGCCCTCATTCCACCCAGCACGGTGTAAATACCAGTGAGCACCACCGTGATGAGTGCCCCCAGCCAAAAGTCGATGCCCAGCAAGGTGGTGATCACGATGCCACCGGCATAAACGGTGACGGAGATTTTGGTGAGCACATACCCCACCAGCGAAATGATGGAGAGGTACCAGCGGGCCTGGGAGTTGAAGCGCCGCTCCAGAAACTCCGGCATGGTAAACACGCCACTGCGTGCATAAAAGGGCAAAAACAGCCATCCCAGCAGCAGCACGATCCAGGCGTGGAGCTCAAAGTGGGCCATGGGCATGCCGCTTTTGAAGCCGGTGCCGGCCAGCCCCACCACGTGTTCAGAGCCGATGTTGGAAGCAAAGATGGAGGCACCTACCACAAACCACCCCACATTGCGGCCGGCGAGGAAGTAATCGCTGGTGTCCTTTTGTTTGCGGGTGATGGCCCAGATGGCCACAGCAAACAGTGCGGTGAAATACACGCCAATGACGATCCAGTCCAGTGTCGTAAAGTTGGTCATAGTTCAGCTGTTTGAAAGGTACGGATGTGGAGAGGCCAGCACGGAAAGCAGACGGAGCCTCTGTCATTCTCCGGTGTACAAATGCTGGTTTTGCGGAAAGGGCCGGGGCGAAGATAATTTCTTGAAGGAAAGATTCCTTAAAACTGTGCGATCAATCACAGATTGCGACGAAAAAAGAAAGGGTCAGGCATCCTCACTGACTTCTCGAAGCAGCTCGCGGTATTTTTCGAAGATGGAAGATTTTGAGACGAAGCCGAGGTATTTGCCATCTTTATCAACAACGGGCAGGTTCCAGGCCTGGGTCCGTTCAAACTCATCCATCACTTTTTCCATCGGGCTGTGGATGGACAGGATGGCCGGTGGGTCGTACATTAGATCTCTCACTTTAACCTGGTTGTACATCTCCGGTTTGAACATGATGTCCCGAACATCATCAAGGGTCAAGATGCCCACAAGCCGGCCCTTGTCGTCAACAATGGGAAAGAGGTTTCTGCGGCATTGGGAGATTACTCTGATCAACTCTCCAAGCAGCTCATCAGGGTGAACCTTGCTGAAGTTGTTTTCCAACAGCTCGTACAAATCCATGTGTTTAAGAACTTGCCTGTCTTTTTCGTGGCTGGGTACCCATAAGCCTTTCAAATACAACTGTTTGGTAAAAAAGGAATGCGGTTCAAAGTAATGCGAAACGAAATAGGAAGTGGCTGACACCAGCATGAGCGGCACAAAAAGCAAATACCCACCGGTGATCTCTGCAATGAGGAAAATGCTGGTCAGTGGAATCTTCAACAAGCCGCTGAGTACACCCCCCATTCCGACGGCAACAAAGTCCTGAGTGTGGAGTTCAGCAATACCCAGCAGGTTTACAATATAAGCGAGCAAAAAGCCCAGTACAGCGCCTGAGAACATGGCAGGGGCAAAAACTCCACCGTTGCCTCCCATGCCCAGGGTGGCTGCAGTGGCGATGCTTTTCATGAACAGCAGAAGCACCATAAAAGCTAAAAACACCCAGGTGCTATCCGACCATTGGTAAAAAATGCTGTGGTTGGTCAATTCCGGGTAAGAGCCCTGCAAGAGTAGGTTGACCGTATCGTAGCCCTCACCAAAGAGCGGTGGGAACAGAAAAATCAATCCACCGAGTAACAGGCTGCCAATAAGGGTTTTGTAGCGCTGCTTTTTCCAATCACTGAAAAACTTCTGAATCCTGAAAATACTGCGCATCATGAAGGTGGACAACAAACCTGAACCCACACCCAGCAAAATGAAATAAGGTATGCTTTCCGCTTCCCAGCCGGTTGTCGGCAAGTAAAAGAGTTGTTCGTAATACAGTACCCTGGCCAGCACCGCACCCGTTGCCGAAGCAATGAGCAGAGGGATAAAAGAGTACAACGCCGTTCCTGTAAGCACTGCTTCAAAAGCGAACAAAACCCCCGCTACAGGGCTGTTGAAAATGGCCGCCATGCTGCCCGCAATGCCACAACCGAGGTAAAGTGTCTGACGGCGATGAACGGCATGCAGTGAGGAAGCAACATTGGAACCTATTGCCGAGCCGGTACGCATCAGTGGCGCCTCCAAACCCACAGACCCACCAAACCCCACCGTCAGTGAACTGCTGATGATGTGAGCATAGGTCTCGTATTTCGGGATGCGGAAACGCCGTTTTGAAATGGTCTTGATCAATCCGACAATCCCCACCTCCATCGGTTTTCTCAAAACATAACGGATGTAGAACACCCCTAATAAAATGCCGATTGTGGGAAAGAATACAAACCAGATGTTCCAGTGTGAAGGGTCATTGCCGTAAATCCAGTTGCGAAGACTTACAACTATGTACTTCAACACAACGGCTGCCAGGCCCGACAGCAAACCGATGATAATGGCAACAATGATCTGGTAGTTCCTTTCGGAGGTATGCGTGGCCAACCAGTGGACTTTTCGTTTCCAAAAAGCCTTTACAAGACGAAGGGAGCCGTTTTTGGCTTCTGAATTCATTGTGAAATGGCTGTATCGATTGGCCAGACAACTGGCCTGCAAATGTAAACATCCGGCCTCAAGACGGATTGTGACTTTTGTTTCAGGTCGCAAAACACCCTACTCTCTCAAAAACCCAAAAACCCTCATAAACCAAAAAGGGCACTGCCCCTCACAGTGCCCCTGCTTCCCCATAGTACATTTCCGTATCCCGGCATCAGGGAAGCAAACTCCAAAATCTATCCGTCTGCATTAGAGATTTCTCATTGGTTCCTCATTAGAAGTGGAAGCCATAGCCGAAAAAGACCGTCTGCATGCCCACCATGCTCAGGCTGGCCAGCCCCACTCCCAGCAGGATCAGTGCAAAGGGCAGGTACACGAGCACCCGCATTGCCTTGGCGTCCCATCCCAGGTAGTGCATGACCGGCAGCAGCACAAAGGCCAGGCACAATCCGAAAAATGAAATTTGGAACATGTACAAACAGGCCACGGCAAAGACCAGCCCGGTGAGCACTTCGAAAGCCTGCACGGGCAGCGTGTCCGGATGGCTTTTGTGGATGAGGTTTTCCCAGCCTTTTTTCAGCTTCGCAAAAAAGCTGCTGGCACCGGCCGTGTCAGTATGCTCCTTTTGCTGCTTATCACCGGTAACCAGAAAGATGGCCTTGCCGGAAATGAGGTAGGCCAAAACACCGATGGACGATAGAGGACCCAGGGCAGCATAAAGCGCCGTGCTGTGCGCCAGAAAACGGAACAGCTTCAACGGCTTCAGTGCCATTGCAAGGATGAAACACAACACGGGGGCAAAAAAGGTCAGCATGGTGATTGCAAAGAAATCCGGCGAATAAATATTCATGAATGCCTCGTGCAGAACCATCACCGGAAAGGTGAGCGCCGTGCCACCCATCTCCACCGTCATAATCTGGCTTTTTCCGAAGAAATACGGCAAGATCAGGTTGGCATTGACCATGAACAAGAAATAAAGCAAGGTCAGTGGCAGGTTTAGCGTCGGAAAGAGGATGTCCAGTTTCTCGGCCCAGGTGATGTTTTTAGCCCGCAGCAGCCAGGCCATCTTTTTCTTCAGAAACTCGCTGGTGCCCCGGGTCCACTTCATGTGGCGGATCCGGAAGGCCCGAACGGTGTCGGGAAAATCTTCGTAACAAACCACGCTTTCCACGAAGCGCCCTCTGTATCCCAGTTCTCGGGCCTCGATGGCAAAACCCAGGTCCTCGCTCACGATGTCCGGAAAGCCGCCGATTTTCTGCCATACGTCACGGCGCAAGACCGCACCATGCCCCAGGAACATAACAAAGCCAAAGTCATTGCGCAGCGGCTGGTACCACTTCCAATGGATGTCGATACCGGGTCCCAGGTCTTTGCTGAGTTTTGATTTCATGTTCGGGTTGGCCCTGTGGTTGGCCTGTACGAAACCCACCTTGGGGTCGGCCTCCATCACCGGCACCAGCTTGCTCAGAAAATCGGGTGGCAGGATCTCATCCGCATCGGCAATGGCGAAGTAAGGTTCCTTTACCACCCGCTCCAGAGCATGATTGAGGTTTCCGGCTTTAAAAGCTTTGCGGTCGGGGCGGCGCACCACCACCACCTTGTCAGGGAATTGCGCAGCGAAGTCATCGACAACCTTTTTGCACTCATCACGGGTGCTGTCATCGAGGATGTAAACCGTGTAATTGGGATAATCCTGCTGGACGCAAGACAAGACGCTTTCTTCGAGAAAGTCATTGTAAGTGGTGTACAAAACCGCCACAGCGGGGTATTCGAGCAGATCACTTTTGGTAAGGGCGTTTTCCGGCTTTGGCATGAACCAGCGGTGAATGAGGGCAAAAACCACCACCCCTACGTTGTAAAAGCCATACAGCCAGGCAAAGTCAATGAAAAGAATGAAGCTGAACAGCGCCACCCAACTGGGGGTGCTGTAGGCCGCATCCAACAGGGTCCAAAGCCGGGGCTGAAACCACCAGAGCGACAATGCCCAGGCAACGAAAATGCTCACGTACAGCCAGGGTTTGGGGTCGTAAGAGAGCTCGCCTTTTTTGCTTTTTTCTGAAATACCGGTTCCGGGTAAAGCAATGGTTCTTTCGAGGGCAATATCCACCCCTCCTTTCACCTGTAGCACAGGCGATTCTTTTGGTAAACGCATAGTTTTTTCGATTTTTTTGAGTGTAAACTTTGCCGGCCTACTCCGGCCGGTCCATTTCACAGGGATGTGATATTGGATAGGTTATTCTTCCAGTCGGATCTTGATGCCAGCGGCCAGAACGGTGCTCGTGTTGAAGACGCCGCGTTCGTGGTTGACCACCAACAGGCCCCAAAACCTTTCTGAGACGGGCAGTACGCCCATGAGGTAAGCCCCAATGATTTTGCGGTTCATACCCGGCAGCAACTCAGCCTGAAAGTTGTGGTTCCCGTAAAATCCGCCTGCTGAAACCTCATAGCCCTTCGGCAAACGGAGCTTCGAGGCCAGTAAGAAGCGGTGCTGCCCTACCCCATCTGTTGCATTGCGGGAATAGTACCAGGTGGGTTCCAGGGAAAAGCGCTTGCCAACAGGGATGTACACACCCGTAGAAGTCAGCCATTCGTTGCCCTTTTCCAGTGTGGTGAACCCACCTACTTTCAGGCTGTAGCCCCGTGGCAGGAAAATGACCTGCTCCACTTTGAGCATGTTTTGCAATGAGCGGCCGGGCAAACTCCGCAGGCCGTACTCCAGGCGGGTTGCCAGCTTTGGTGACCACACAGCAAAGGCACCCGCCCAGCCGGAAGCAGCCCTTGTTTTTTGCCGAAGAAAATCAATGTTATCCTGGGAAAGGGAGTTGTCGTAGCGCCCGTAGAATGTCCAGCGCTCGTCGTAATGAAAGCTGAGCTGAGCCATCCGCAGGCCGAGGCGTTGCTCCTCATCAACATTTGAGAAGCCACCGATGAGGTCAATTTCGACGCCGGCTTTTTCGGTGCTGATTCTGCCGGCCAGGTCCCGGGCTTCTGCATTGCCAGGGTCCAGTTTGAGGGCTTTGTCCAGGGCCTTGCGGGCCTGGTAATTCTGCGCCAGCATGGCATAACTCCTGGCCAGCCCGAGGTAGTGGTCGGCTTTGTCCGGATAGGTCTTCGTCAGAATTTTGTAATGGTGCAAGGCCGCAGCCCCGTTGTTGGCCTTCAGGTAGGCAACGCCCAGGCCGGTCAGGGCCTCTTCATTTTTTGGGTCGCTTCGCAAAACGGTGCTAAAAGGATAAATGGCCTTGCTCAGCTCGCCGTTCCAAGCATAGGCATAACCCAGGCCGATGAGGGCCTCTTTGTTTCCCGGATGGATGGTCAGGATCGTCCGGAATTGCTGCTGAGCAAGTTCAAATTTTTGAGCCCAGGCGTTGTTATGGGCTTGCAGCAACTGTGCAGGAAGGAAATCCGGATGCTGTTCCAGCAGTTGCTGAAGCTGTGCATCGGCTTGCCCGTGCTGCCCGGTGGTGGCCATCTGACGGATGGACTCCAACTCCTGGTATTGGGCAGCGAGTTCGTTGCCGGAGGCGAAGAAAAAAAGAATGATGAGGAACTTTAAGAATGGACTTGTCCTGAAAATCCCCTGTACTTCGAGCGATGAGCATCGCAGCATGTTTGATTGGATTTAATGTGTTTGTTACTACGTCGTACAGGGGTGTACATGACTTATGGGGCAAATGTACTTGTAGCTACATCCGTATATCAAACCCGTGACACTGAACGAGGAAACAGTCCTGCCGAACCGGGATATTGAATGCGACCAAACTTTTCATGGAATTTCGCCGAAGGTGCACTCTGCATGGTGTTTGCTGCGTTACAGCCATTGTTCCCGATATTTTTTCGTCGCAATGAGGGGGTAAATCCCATTTCTACCCATCTTATTGTTGACCTCCCCACCCTCACACACTACGGACACCTGATTCCCGCTTACCTCATCACAGCAAAAATTTGTGTTATGAAGCAATTTGTCTCCTTTTCCGTATTGGTTGTCCTGCTGTTCACCGTGGCGCTTTCGAGCTGTAAAAAAGACCAGGACGTGGCTCCCGCCAACCTCGATAATTTTTACCGTCTCAAATCATTTGAAGTAGGAGTGGTGCCCGAACAACGCACCGTTCAGGTTCTCTTCCAGGTTACTGATTACTACCGCAAAGGCGTTTCCACCCTGCTGGCCGATGACTTTATCGTCAGTGAAAACAATGGCCGCATCGACACGGAAGCCGATATCCGGCTGGGTCAAAGCTCCATCCCATTTACTTTGAAAAATGTGCTGCTGCTGGATATCTCCCGGAGCGTGGAGGGCTTCATCCCGCAGATCAAAGCCGCCGCCAAGGCCCTCGTCGAAAACAAACTGCCCAACCAGGAAATTGCCATCTACACCTTTGACGCAGAGGTGGAGGTTTTGCAGGCTTTCACCACCGACAAAACGGCCCTGCTCAACGCACTTGACCAACTGCCCACCACGGCCCTGGTCAACTCAACCAACCTGTACGGAGCCGTAAAAGAAGTAGCCGATCTTTGGGAAGATAACTACACCATCGACGGCATCGTGGACGGCAGCCTCATCATCTTTACCGACGGCCGGCACAATGCCTCGCAGGTGCTCACCCTCAACGACGCCAAACAAGCCACCGCCGACAAAAAGGTTTTCGTGGCAGCCCTGGAAAGCCCCGACCTGGACGAAGCCGCCCTCAAACAACTGGCCGTGGAAAGCGACCGCTATTTCAAAGCCAGCGATGTGAACGGTCTGGAGCAGATGTTCCTCAACATCCAGGATGACATTCAAAGGGCCGCCAACAGCATTTACTTCCTGTACTACCAAAGCCCCATCTCTGACCCCACCCCTTACATCAACAAGCTCACCATTGAAGTGAAAGACAACTTCAACAATGGCAGCGACCGCATGATCACTGAAACTTTCAACAGCGAAGGGTTTGGAAATTGAGCTTGAGATCCAGCTTCTGTCTTATTTGTTGAGAGGGGTTGATCCCGGCATTCGCCGGGAGGTTGAGAGGGGTTTAGAGAGGTTGCGCTCGAGGGCATCTAAACCCCTGTCTGCTGCCCTGTCTGCTGCCAGGCAGGCAGGGATTATGGAGGATTATGGAGGATTATAGAGGATTATAGAGGATTATAGAGGATTATAGAGGATTATGGAGGATTATGCGTTTCCGTACTTCTCCTGATGCCGATTGTTTTCGGCATTGGCCCGGGGCTTCAGTTCTTTAGTTCCTGAGTCCCCTGCAAAAAGTGTTTTCCTCGTCGAAAAATGTGACTCTTTCTATACAAAAGTCGGACGGAGTCCGACAAGATGTGGTCCCGGACATCCCGATGAAATTTCGGGAGGAACCAGCTTGTTTGCTGGCGCCGGACTCCGTCCGGTGCCTCTTCAAGCCGGACTCTGTCCGGCAGATTAAATGGTTGAAATTCCCAATGGGATTAGTCAATCGGACTTTTTGCAGTGCACTCAGTTCCTCCCCCGAAAGCTTTCGGGGCTCAGTGCGCTCAGTTCCTCATCCCGCCAACTTCATATCCCTGATGGCACGCAGCACATCCTGGCGGCTGATCTGGCCGGCCAGTTTTCCGTTGTCATCCATAATGAGCAGGCGTTTGTAGGGCGTGGTGAGAAAGATGTGGGCCACATCCAGGATATTGGCTTTGACAGAAATGCTCTTCATCACGTTGGACATGTAGGCAGCGACGGTGGAACCGCCCGTAGGTTGGTCGTAATAGACTCCTCCGACCATGATGTTGAGGCAGTCCTTGTCATCGATGAGGCCTACCACCTCTCCGTTTCCATTGAGTACCGGTGCGCCGGTGATCTTGTATTGCAGCAGGGTGTTCACCACCTCGCTCATGGGGGTGTCAGGCCGGAAGGTGATGAGTTTTTTAGCATCCACCATATAATCGGTAACAGGTGGCGGTTCTATCTTTTTCTTGTCGTTCTGACTGTCCAATGCTCTTTGCTGAAAATTTTTCATGACCTGAATCTTTTAGGTGAAAGGAAGAACCAAGAGAGATGAATGGGTACATCCCTTTCGGAGCCAAAAGATAAGGCTTTATTGTCAAATGAAATACGGCAGAATGAAATCTATCCGGAAAAGGACAGGCTAATAATTATCAAGGTTCCAGCCAGTGTGTCAGGCCATTTTCCCGCAGGTACTGGGCAGCCTGGAACATGCTTTCCCCATACCGGCGCATATCGGCGGCTTTGGCGGCATTTTCCGGCAGCACATCCCGTTGATCACCGGTCCGATAATGGTACAGGGAGTTGACACCGTACTCCCTGGAAATGTACAGGTAGTCTTTATCCAATACGGCGTATTTGTCATCGGCATAAGCAAAGGCATAGAGGCGATCCTGCCGCAGCAGATCGATGCCGAGCGTATTGTTAACATAAGGCAGCCCGAGCAGGCCCATGACGGTGGGATAAGCATCCAGTTGGGAACCCAACTTGCCCACACGGCGGGGAGCACCGAGCAGTTTTGGAGCATACACCATCATGGGCGTGTGGATGAAGCTGAGCGGCAGGTCGTAGTGCTTCTCGACGGTGACACCGTGGTCCCCTATGAACACGAAGATGGTATTGTCGAACCAGGGCTGAGCAGAGGCTTCTTTCAAAAACTGGCTGACGGACCAGTCCACATATTCAACCACGCCTTTGATGCGCTCGGAGTGCCGGGGCTTGAAGTATTCGGGAATCACGTAGGGGCCGTGGTCACTGCCGGTCATGATGGCACCGAAAAAGGGCTTGCCGTTCTGGCTGAGCTTGTTAAACTCGCCAATGGCATGGTGGTAGAGGTAGTCATCCGGCACGCCGAGGGCACTGAGCACTTTTTCCTTCGGGTAATCCGGTTTCGAGACGATGCGGTCAAAGCCGTTTTTCCGAAGGAAAGCTCCCACATGGTCGAACTCCTGATCGTGGGTGGTGAAATAAATGGTTTGGTAGCCATGCTGTTTCAGGCTTTGGGCGATGCCGGCGTGCGGTTTCATCTCCACCAGTGGGTGGTGCCGTTTCACCGTCGGCATGCTGTACAGCGTGCCATAAATCCCGACGAAAGTGTGGATGCCCGCCGTAAAAATGCTGTCGAACATGAGCGACTGGCCGGCAAGGCTGTCCATGAAGGGCGTCAGGTCGTCGGGGTTGCCGAAGCGTCCCATCTTGTCGGCGCTCATGCTCTCCATGATCACGAAAACCACGTTGGGCTTTTGCGCAGCGACGGAATCCGGCTGCACCCGCCGGGCAATGGGCGAATCAAACTCCTGCTTTTCGACGCCCAGGTATTGTTGCACATTGCTGACGGCCTCCTGGTCGCTCATGAAATGCACGCGGTTGTATTCCGGATCGAAGTGGTCTTTCCAGGAGAGGAAGAAAGTGTAAAAGGGGTTGAGCGAAAGCAGGTTCGGAAAGCCGTAATCACTGAAAAAAGCCGTGGCCGGGCTGATGGGTCCCTGAATGGATACCCGGCCCCACATGGCACCGGCAAGCAGCGCTGCCATGCCCAGGGTCAAAGCAGGCCTGGCTGCCGTGTTTTTTCTTTTTTCTCCTTCGGCAAACAGGACATTGCGCAGCAAGCCAAAATGCCGGCTGACAAAAAACCATGACACGAGCAACAGGGGCACAATGGTCCAGTAGTAGCGCCATTCCCCCCAGACCATTTCCCAGAGGAAGTCAGAATCGCCCGAACCGGCCGAGATGAGGATGGCCATGTTGGTGCGCATGTTGAAATGGTGAAAGTAGGGCAAATCAGCCGCACACACGAAAAAGGCAAAGAGGTACAACCCTGTTGTGATGGCAAAGACGCCGGTGTACCACCACTTCGGAGCGCCATTGCGCAGCGAAGGAAGCAGCAAAAGCAAAAATGCCGGCAACAACAGGTAAGCCGAAGTGACGGTGTCGAAGCGAAGGCCCATCAGGAAACTCTGAACGATGGGCCAGAAACGATGGCCTTCGGGAAGGTACTGTAGCTGGTAAAACTCCTGGATGAATGTGAGCAGGCGAAAGAAGGTAAAGCCTGCCATGCCGAGCAGATAGACCCCGAGCAGGTATCGCCATTCCGGCAGCAAGCCTGCCCGATTCTTCAGCAAAGAAGTGATCTTCATGTCTTTGTTTAAGCCGCACATTTTCGGGTGCAGCAAATGTCGCATAGGTGTTTCGATTCAATGCCAGCCTGCGTGACGGCTGAACAGCGGGCGAAGTTACACCAAACCCCTTCAGTGAGCCAAGCCCTTAACACTCCGTTTAGCGCGGTTGCGCCACCATGCCGCCAGACCTGCCACGGCCGCCAGCCCCAGCAGCAATCCCCAGGGGTAACGACGCTGAGGCAAGGGCTCCATGTTGCCGATGGCAATGTAAGCCGCCCAATAGACGGGATGGGCGTACAAATCTTGCGGAACCGACTCCAGGTGCTGCAATTGCGCCGCACGAAGGGCCTGGTCTTTGGCCATGCCCGTTTTCAGTGAAGAGAAGAAGGCCTTTGTCAGCCGGCTGTTCGATTCGTCGTTGATGCTCCAAAGCGTGGTGACGATGCTGCGGCTGCCGGCGTACAAAAACGCCCGGGCCAGGCTGTTGATTCCCTCGCCCTGCTGCCAGTTGCCGGCAGCGGTTTCGCAGGCACCCAGAAAAACCAGCTCGGCCGGGATGTGCAGGGCATACAACTCACGGGCGTACAGGCTGTCGTAAACCTCTTCATTGCCCGACAGGGCGAAGAAAGAAAACTCCCCTGCCTGGTTGTTGGCCTGGGCATGGGTGGAGAGGTACAGCCAGGAAACCCCGGAGGCCAGCTGTTCAAAATTCCGACGGTTGGCCTCCGGGCCGAGCAGGCATCGGCCATTCATCATTCCGGCCACTTCACGGGCACTGGCCTGGTTGAACTGCAAGGCTCCGAATCCACCGCCACCGTTGAAAGCCGGTGCCAGGGCAAGCCCTCCGTCCGGGTTCCTGTTCGTATGCCGCCTCAGCTCCCGCATCAAGGCCACCGAATAGCTGAAGGCGATGCTGTGCTTTTTGATGAGGTAAGGGTAATCACGAAAACGACATTTTTCCGCAGGCATCTCCGTTAGCAAGGCTCCAAAAGGCATCAGCCCCAGCAGGCCACCGGGCACGATGATGAGCTGCTCCCGCAACTCGCTTTCCAGCGGTTTCAGCAGAAGTCCGTAGAGCGCTGTCGCCTGCCGGGTGTAGGCCTCGCAAAGGCTGGCCTTGTCACTGCCGGGGAACTGAAACCGCTCGATCACCTTGCGGAACTCAGCCACTTGTTGATTGAGGTCGCCCGTCACAGGCAGCCAATGAAATATGGCGGTGTCGCTGCGCAACAGAAGGACGTAGAGCTGGCCTTCCGCCGGGAAAAAATCGAGCAGTACCTGATGGTGAGTCAACAACCGCTGTGCCCCGCTCAGGCTGATGCTGTCGGGGCTGTATTTGAGCTGGTAAAAAGCCGGATAGTCCTGCTCGATGCCGGTAAGAAGGCTGGCCAGTTGCTGCCGCAGCCGGAAGGCTTCAGCCTCTGTTTCCCTGACCTCCGCTGCATTTTTACCTGTCTGCTTCGCAAAAAAGAGGGCCTTGTCGAGCTCGGCAATCTGGCTGTTCAGTTGTTGCTCCTTATGCAACAGGCTGTCGGGCACGTTGGCAAAGGTGCCGGCTTCCGACTGCCGCAGCGCTTCGTAAAGCATCACACTGCGGCTCTGCTCCATGAAACGGAAAGCATCTTCGGCAATGACGCTGCCGGGTACGGTTCGGGCATACTCCCGGAGCAAATCCAGGGCAGCAGCAGTTCGGCGATTCACCTCGGCCACCACGGCCAGGCTGGACGCCTCAAAGTGGTGTACCCTCCGGTAAATCCTTGCCGCTTCAAACAGCAGTCGGTAGCAGTCCAGCGCCCTTTGCAGATGGCCCAGCTCGCCAGTCTGCCGGTAGCGCAGCGTCCAACTGCGGGCCTTACCGTCCAGCGCTTCGATGATGCTGTTCTCGGGATAAAAAGAAGATGCCGGTGGATTGACGGCGGGGTCTCCTTCGGCAAACTGATACAGTACGGCCTGAAGGGCACTTTGCTGGTGCATCAGCGCACGAAGGGGGTCGTTTTGCCGAAGGAAAAAATCTCCCATCAGCAGGTGCACCTTGGCCACCTCCCGTCGCAGGGTGTCTGGAAAATGGGCTTTGAGCAACTCCAGCGCCCGGTAGAAATGGGCCAGTGCCTCCTGCGGCTCCTCCGACAATTCACCGAGCTGTTTGTGCAGGTTGCTGAGCCAGTAATTGCCCGAAGGGTGAAGCCTCTCAGCCACCACACGGCGGCAAAACTGAAGACCTTTCAGGGCATGTCTGCGGGCCTCCTTGCGCGCTCCCGTCTTTGAGAGACTCATGGCCAGGGTGCCTTCCAGCAGACAGACGGACACGGGTGAAAGTCCCTCCAATGCCAGTGCCTGCCGGCAGGTTTGGGCGGCCAGGCTGTCATTGCCGGTATCGGCCTGGGCAATGGCAATGTCGTTCATGGCCTGCGCTGCCAGATCGTTGTCGCCGGCTGCCAGGGCCACCCGGCGCACCTCGTCCAGCAGCACATGGGCGGCAGCGTGGTCGCCAAAACGAGTGTAGATATTTCCCAGCTCACGGTGCAGGTAGGCCGCCACGGTGGGGCTAACTTCGGCATGCTCTTCAAAAACCGCACGGGCAGCTTCGTACCAGTTTTTTGCTTCGTAAAAATGGCCGTACCAGGCGTGGGTAAAAGCAGCGTTGACATACAGCCAGCCGAGGGCCTCCCACTCTTCCCGGCTGGCCGGAGGCCGGAACAGGTGCAGTTCATCGGCCTGTTTGTAGGCCTGGATGGCGGCATCGTAATGCCCGGCCTCATCCAGCGAAACGCCTGCCTTCTTGGCTGCCTGTATGTAGTTGAGCAGGTCGTCACTGGCAGCGCAGCGCTGCTGCACCTCACGCAACAGGGCCATGACCACCGGCGGTTCCTGAGCCGCTTCGAGCTGTGACAATTGCATGGCCAAACCGGTGGTATCCTGGGCATGCAGAGGCAGGAAAAACACGAGACAGAAAAACCACAAAAGGAATTTAGACCTGCACATCATTTGAACCTGGACTGGTTATTTAAGCACCGGATAGGAGCTCGGCGCCAATGGGTGTGCAAGATAGGGGGTTTGTGGGGTTTCACTCCCCCAACCTTTTCAAGACCCTTTCCTGCAGGTCTTTGGTATCAACTTTTAACTCGGAAGGATCAGCCGGAGCTTCGAACTTGTTTTTCAGGAAGGAATCTATTTGACGGCTTTGTTTTTCATATTGTCTGCAGGCATCGCAAAGCAGGGTGTGCATCCACAACTGGAAGCGCTGGCCCAAGGTCAACCCCTTCTCCTGTTTTATTTCCATCAGTTGAGTAGCTGCTTTGCAGGATAACATCATGGCGTTTGTAGTTAGTTTAGGGTTTAGGGTGTAGGGTGTAGAGTTCAGGGTTTAGGGGGATGCGGAATTTTCATTACAAATATCCTTCTTTTCAGAACCTATCACGAGCTTATTAGGTGGTTCATTGTGGGGCGGACTTTCGGTCAATCGACTGCGTCCTGAAGTGGACAAATCCGGTGCCTGTCATGATCTGCTGAACCAATTATCGTCGAGGCATTTCCGCAGTTGCAGTTTGGCCCGGTGCACCAGTTGCCAGTAATTGGTCTGGCTCACGCCCAGTTCCTGACAGATCTCTGCACCCTTTTTTTCTTCGAGAAACTTCAGGCGTATGCAGGCCTGCATGGCTTCCGGTAAATGCTGAATACAGCGATTGAGTACGGCGTTGAATTCTTCATATGACAGCAGATTTCCATCTGCCGATTGCCAATTGCCCGGCCGGGCATTCCGCAGCCAATGACCATCGGTCGCAAAAAACTGCTGCAGGAAGTCATCACCGGGATGGGCCGTCTGCCGGTTGATGGCCCGGCGGTAGTGGTTGGCAATTTTGTATTTCAGAATGGCCATCAGCCAGGTTTTCGGCGAGCTGTTCCCTTCGAAATTCTGAAGGCCCTCCGCAGCTGCCAGAAAAGTGTCTTGCACCAGGTCTTCAGCAAGGTGGCTGTCGCCGGTTTTGCGAAGAGCCCAGGCGTAAAGGGCATCCGTGTACTCACGGACCCATTCTGTCAATTGTGCAGGTGTACTTTTCATTATCCGAAAGGATTAGTAATTGTATCCGCTGGCTTCCTCGTCGTTGAACTCAACGCCCAGCGCCAACACCATCCGGTTCACAAAGTTGAAATAGGCGATGACTTGTGTCGCATCCAGGATACTGCGGTCGTCAAATCCGGCCCGTCGCAGCGCTTCGATCTGTTCTTCCCCTGACTCCCAGGGAGCCTCTGTCAGCGCTTTTGCGAAGCGACAAAGGGCAAGATCTCCAGCCCCGAGCCCCGCTTCTGATGGATTGGCGATGAAACGGCGGGTGCGCTCATCGTCCTTCCAGTAAAACAGCAGCGCCTGCCGGTGGTGCTCTATGCAGTAAGGGCAGCGGTTGGCCGCTGACACCACCACGCCCAGCATCTCCCGCTGGTAACGCTTCAGCGGCGACTTACCGAACATCACTTTGAGGTACAGATCCATGTGCGCCATCAGGGCGGGTGGATTCAGACTCTGGATTTTGTGCACCTCGGCCAGCTTTCCCCGGCTGCCGGTGATGTTGTCGTAAACGGCTTTCAGCTCGTCGTCGGCTTCTTCATAAGAGAGGGTTTTGATGTAGGCCATCAGTCTGTGTTTTTGAAATAAAGCTTTTGAATGCGCATCATCGGCCCCGGACAGACAGAGCGGTGGCAGGCCATGCAGGCGTCCACCACTGCGTTGAAGGCTTTCTTTCGCTGCGCAACTTCGCTGGTTTTAAAGGCCTCCATAGCCTCCAGGTAGGCCTCGGCTCTTGGGCGGTAGTTGGGGTTGCTGGTTTTGGCATCCACGGTGGCTTTGGCCGTCAGAATGGCATCGAGGTCTATTTCAAACTTTGGCTCCTCGCCTGCGGCAATGGCCTGCTTTGCCGCCATGGCTTCGTCAAAAATATCCCGCATCAGCAAGGTGAGTTCACTCTCATTGGCGGAACGAAAAGCGAACAACGAAAAAAGCGCCACAGCGGCCATTGAGTACATGCAGATCAGTCGTGTTTTCATGGATTCAACTTTGGTTTTACAATTGACAGGAAAGCTGCCTATTCAGTATTCAGATGGGCGAAGATAAGGGGTTTTACTACTGGTTTAGAGTTTAGGGTGTAGAGTTTAGAGTTTGGGGTGGCTAGCAATTTCATCTCTGTGGAACTCCGTGCTAACTCTGTGAAACTCCGTGTAATAACTCTGTTTAACTCTGCGGTTTTATCAGTTTAGAGTGTAGAGTTTAGAGTGTAGGGTTTGGGGGCGCTAGCAATTTCCTCTCCGTGGAACTCCGTGCCAAACTCTGTGGAACTCCGTGTAATAACTCTGTTTAACTCTGCGGTTTTATCAGTTTAGAGTGTAGAGTTTAGAGTGTAGGGTTTGGGAGCGCTAGGTCCTCTCATTCCTCATCCTTGGTCTCCCAGGATTTAAGTATACGGCGCTGGCTATACGCCCTTCCCACATCCACCCTACCCTGTCTCTGAAAAAAAGCACGTCCGGCGGCTTCCATGCGGCGGGCCAGGTAGAGCTGTTCGGTCTGACCGGGGGTTGGGATTAGCAGGGCCTGTTTGTTGAGGGCGGCCAGGTCCATGAGGGTGCTGTAACCACTCCTTCCGACGAAAAAGCGGGAACTGCAGATGGCCCGGTTCAGTTCTTCCGTACCCATGAAAGGGACGATTTGAAGATTGCCATTCTCCGTCGAGGGCTCTTCAACCCCTGCCCTGCCCTGCACAATAAGCCAGCGGAGACCGGAATTACGGGCCTGGCGGACGAGTTCCGCTTCCAGCCGGCTGCGCTGGGGCTCCGGCCCGCTCAACACGGCGATGACATCCCGATCCGGGGGCAGATCCATCGGTTTCATGCGGGTGAGTGGGCCGATGAAACGGACTTTGCCTTCGAGCTTTCCGGGTTCTGAAAGGCGGCCTGAGAGGTTGCCGGGGCCGGGATGGTCGGGTACCCACAGTTCGTCGAAACGTCTGTAGAACCGGTCAAGTGCCGCATAGATGCCGGGGCGCAGCAGGACTGGAACGATAGGCCAGACCTGGTGGGTGATGAGCGTGTTCTTCAGCCCTTCAGCCCAACAGCCGTAGCGGTTGTCGGAGATGATCCACTGGTAGCCGTGCTCCCGCACCAGGCGCTGTACTTGGGCGTGTTCGTGGCGAATGGTTCGGAGGATGCCGGGGAGTTGCAGCGCCATGTTCCAGACCATGTTTCCCGACGGGTAGCGGATGTTGTAGGCCGGCAGCGGATGGCAGGTGCAGTCAGGAAATTCATTGCGAAGAAAAACAGCGGCCCCACCGGCAGCGGCCAGGGCCACCTCGTGCCCTTTTTTCCGAAGGGATTGGATGAGCGGCACACAACGGGTGGCGTGCCCCAGGCCCCAATCCAAAACCGTGAAAAGCACCTTCTTCGGCAAAATAGTAGGTTTGTGCGTTGATTAGGATTGACCTTTGTGTCAGGCCACAAATTATATCTTCGCAGCGCAAGGACCGGCAACCCGAATCCGCTACCATGAAAAAAACCAACCACTTCCTGTTAATCGCTACATTGCTGCTCGTCCTGTTCATGACAGCCTGCCGGGCCACGGACTGCGGTTGCCCTTAGTTCAGGCTTTCCATAAAGCGCATCACATCCACCCCGTCGGGGTAGTCGGCCAGCCCGGGTTCCTGTGATTTTCCGAAGGGAACCAGCCCTGTATCAGGCAGACTCAACTGCTCGCTGTTGCCCACCACACACTGGATCTCTTCACGGGTGGCGGCAATTTTCTCATGCACCTCTTTTTCGGAATCGTAATACTCGTAATGCACCATGGCGATGCGGGAAGCCGTTTGCGGATTTTCCTGAAGGATGACACAGCCGTTGTTGTAATAGGGTGTGCGGTTCAGCATGACCAGCGCCAGGTTGTAGTCGAAGTTGTTTTTGTACTTGTCGTGGAGCACCAGGTCGCGGTACTCGTGCAGGGTTTCCAGCAGGGCGTTGAAATCGTAGTCCGTCGGTAAAAACAGCTTGGACACATTGCGGCAGCCGAGGCCAAAAAAGCGGAAGATGTCTTTGCCGAGTTCTTTCAGCTCATCCGCTGTTTCCCGGCCGGTGAGCACGGCCACAGCGTTGCGGTTGCGGCGGATGATGTGGGGGTATTTGCCGAAGTAAGCCTCGAAATAGCGGGCGGTGTTGTTGCTGCCCGTTGCTATCACGGCATCGAAACCCTGGAGTTTTTCGACGATCTCAAAATACTGCTCGCTGCCGGGGGCAATTTCTTTCAGCAATTTCAGCAGGTAGGGCAGCAGGTACTGGTCTTTCTCGGAGAGCTTGATTTGCGCCTTGTGGCCGGCCACGAAGGTGCACACCAGGTCGTGAAAGCCCACCAGGGGGATGTTGCCGGCCATGACCATGCCCACCGTTTTGCCCGGCCCTTCGGGGCGGAGGCGGTAGGCAGCTGCCCAGTTTTCCAATTTGTCTTTCTGAAGGAAATGCTGCACGATGGCGCCCAGTGCCAGCTTTTGATTTTCAATGGTAAACCAGGCATTGTTGTATTGGGTGCGCTGCATGAGGGCCTCCAGAAACTCATCGGGTTGCGAAAGCCGCTCACCCAGGCTGACCAGTGCTGCTATTCGTTCGTTTGCGTTCATCGGATTGGTAAAGTGCTTTTTGTGGTTTGTGCGATTCATTCGCTTTCATCGTCGCCTTCAAGGTTCAATTTCGAGCGGCGGTCGCTCACGTAATTGCGCCAGCGATCGAGGCAATTCCGCATGTCCTCGGGCAGGTCACTTTTGAAAAAGACCTCTTTGCCGGTGGCCGGATGTATGAAGCCCAGTTCTTTGGCGTGCAGGGCATGGCGAGGCAACACATCGAAACAGTTGTTGACGAACTGCTTGTACTTGCTGAACACGGTGCCTTTCACGATTTTGGAACCTCCGTACTTCTCGTCGTTGAACAGCGGGTGCCCCAGGTGCGACATGTGCACCCTGATCTGGTGGGTGCGCCCCGTTTCCAGTTTCAGTTCTACATGGCTGACGTAATACAGCCGCTCCACCATGCGCCAGTGGGTGCAGGCCCATTTTCCGTAATGGCCTTCTTCGATAACGGCCATGCGCTGCCGGTAGCGGGGATGCCGGGCCAGGTAATTGGTGACCGTTCCGGTGTCATCTTCGGGCTCTCCCCAGATGATGGCCTCGTAACGGCGGTGGATGCTATGGTCGTAAAATTGTTTGCTGAGCTGAAACATGGCAAACTCCGTCTTGGCCACCACCAGCAGGCCAGAAGTATCCTTGTCGATGCGATGCACCAGGCCGGGGCGGTTGTTGGGGTTGCCCTCCATCACGGGCAGGTCTTTGAAGTAATAGGAGAGCGCATTGACGAGGGTGCCGCGGTAATTGCCCACACCGGGGTGCACCACCATGCCTGGCGGCTTGTTGATGACGATGAGGTGTTCATCTTCGTAAACGATGTCGAGGGGGATGTTTTCCGGTACTACGCGACAGGCTTCGTCATAGGGCTTGGGCATGAGGATCTCCACCTTGTCGGCAGGCCGCACTTTGTAGTTGGCCTTTTCTTCAACGCCGTTGACAGTAACCAGTCCTGCCTTGATGGCGTTCTGCACCTTGCTCCGTGTGATCTTGTAAATGCGGTCCGTGATGAACTTATCCAGCCGCATCGGGCCCTGGTTCGGATCCGCAATCAGCAGGTGCTGTTCGTATAAATCGTCCTTGTAGTAATACGGATGTCCTTTTTTTCTGCCTCTCATCGTGGTAATCTGGTTGTTTGGCTTGCGGCCACAGTAAACCGCAAAGTAACTGTTTTTGTACGTTTTAGCGCCCATGAAACAATCCCGGCGGGCTGCTGGTTGCACCATGCCGGCTGCACCTGCTTCAGGATAGTGAACTAATTTTTCGCCCTGCCGGGCAATCCTGCCAACAGTTGTGTATTTTGCCTCCCCTACCCGGATAAAGCCGCTCGAACAGTAATCATCATCCAACAAAAACCAGCATACATGAGTCAGCTCACCTTCGTTTGTGTTTCATGCGAGTTCAAAGGCGTGGATTTCCTCAAAGCCTGCAAAGCCTGCGGCAACAAGGTTTATCTCATCACCACCAAAGACACTGAAACCGACCCCTGGCCCTGGGATTCCATCGATGAGGTCTTTTACATGGATGAAGTGCGCCACGGCCAATGGAACATGGAACATTTCATTGCCGGCATGGCCTGGCTGATGCGTACCGAAAAGGTTGACAGGATCGTTGCCCTCGACGATTTCGACGTGGAAGAGGTGGCCGAACTCCGGGAACACTTCCGCATTCCGGGCATGGGGCAAACGACTGCCCGCCACTTTCGTGACAAACTGGCCATGCGCATGCAGGCCGCTGACAAAGGGCTCGATGTGCCAGCCTTTACCGCACTGTTCAACGATGCCGAAATCAATGCCTTTGCCGATTCGGTGAAGCCTCCCTACATGGTGAAGCCCCGTTTTGAGGCCGCTGCCAAAGGCATCAAAAAGGTGCACAGCAAAGACGAGCTCTGGAAAGCCATCAACGACCTGGGTGAAGCCCGGCACATGTACCTGGCAGAAGCCTTCAAGCCCGGCGACATCTACCACGTTGACTCCCTGACCTACGAAGGCAAACAGGTGTTCACCCGTGTGTCGCAATACCTTTCCACCCCCTGGGAGGTGGCGCACGGTGGTGGCATTTTCCGCTCGGTCATTTGCGAAGAAAACGGCCCCGATGACAAAACCCTGCGAAAGTTCAACAGCGAGGTGCTGGAGGCTTTCGGCCTGGCATACAGCGCCTCCCACACAGAGTTCATCAAATGCCATGAAGACGGCAAATTTTACTTCCTCGAGACTTCTTCCCGCGTCGGGGGTGCCCACCTGGCCGAAATGCTGGAGATTGCCACCGGCATCAACCTGTGGGCAGAATGGGCCCGACTGGAAGATGCCGTGGCCAAAAAGCAGCCTTACCGTTTGCCGAAGGTGAAGAAAGACTATGCCGGCATCATCACTTCGCTGGCCCGCCAGCAACACCCCGATTACGGCGTCTTCAACGACCCGGAAGTGGCCTGGACCATGGACAAGGATTACCACGTTTCTGTCATTGTGAAATCTCCCAAACGGGAACGGGTGCTGGAACTGCTGGACAAATACGCCCATATCATCAAGGAGCAGTTCCACGCCGTGCTTCCGATGGATTGAGGGGGAAGGTTTTTGGGAGGTTTTTTGGGGTTTTTGGGAGGTTTTTTTGGGGGAGGAACAGTTGGGGCAAGGTTTGGAAACAATCATGGTGACCCAACCATTTTTGTGCCTGGCCGTTCACATTCCCAAGCAATCAATTCTGATCACCATGCGGCACTGTTTCCTATTTCTTTTCTTCTCAACCCTCACCACCATGACACAGGCACAAAGCCCTCATGTTCTGAACCCGGCATTTCACGAAGAACTGTCAAAACTGCTGTCTTTTTCAGTGAAAACCATGGACGTGGACCAATTGAAAGCGCTGCTGCCTGAGGTGGTGTTGCTGGATGCCCGGGAGCCGAAGGAGTACAAGGTGAGCCACATACCAGGTGCGCTGAACATTGGCTACAACCATCCCGATTTTACCGTCCTGAACGGCGTGCCCAAAGATGCCACCATCGTGGTTTACTGTTCGGTGGGTTACCGGAGTGAGAAGATCGGAGAGAAGCTGGAGGGCCTGGGCTTTAAAAATGTTTTCAACCTCTATGGCAGCATCTTCGAATGGGCCAACAGGGGCTATACCCTGCAGAACAGCCAGGGTGAGCCAACCGACAGTTTGCACACGTTTAACGATACATGGTCCAAATGGGTGGACAACCCTGGGGTCAAAAAGACCTGGTGATCAATCACTTCTTACGAATTCTACCCTCGAAAGGCACCGTCAGTTTCAACACGAAATTTCGGCCCATGTTGAAGATGCCACGCCGGCCCGTGGCCGGATTTTCAGGGGCGTATTTCAGCCGGCTGAGGTGGTACTGGTAGGCCTTGTCAAAGATGTTTTGGGCGATGAAGGCGAACTTGGCCAGGGTTTTTCCATGAGGGCCGCCGAGGTCAAACCCCAGGCTGCCATTCATGAGCGCATAACCGGGGGTGGTGGTTTCAAAGTCGTTGGCACTGAGGATGCGGTGCTGACGGTAAAAATAATCGAGGTTGATCTCCACATAGGAATTCCTGATGGCGGTACTTTTCAATGGCAGATCCGCCCTTAGCTCCATCTGGTATTTGGCAGGAGGGATGAAGGGCAGGTGTTCGTTCTCGCTGTTCAGTTGCTTTGCCAGCACAACAGAAACGGTGTTTTTGAAGTGCAGCCAGTCGTAAGGGTGCGGGTGGATGTCAATGCTGAATTCACCGCCCCAGAGTTGGGCTTTGCCCTGGGTGAATTTGAAAGTCGGGAACAACTCACCGTCGGCAACGGAGAGGGAATCGCCGCCATTTACAGAAGCCAGTTTTTCCAGGTAAATGTAGTTGCTGATGCTGTTGAAGAAGGGGTTGGCGGTCAGGGTGATGTGTTTGAGGTCCAAGTCAAAGCCGGCGTCGATCTCGAAGTTGGTTTCAGCTTCCAGTTCGTCATTGCCCAATTCATAGCGGAAGGTGCCTTCGTGCACACCATTGGAAGCCAGCTCGGCCACATTGGGGCTGCGGAAGCCGCGGGCCAGGTTGAGCTTTACGGCCGTTTTTTCCGAAGGAAACCATCCGAGGCCGATACTACCTGATACATTACCGAAATTCCGGTCCAGGGCCGCAAAGCGGGTTTCACCGTCTTCCACCAGTTCATCGGTTGAGAAGCTACGGTTGTCATAGCGGATGCCGGCGCTCAGTTCCCATTGCTCCAGGGGATGGCGGGCGTAGGCAAATCCACCCAAATCGTTCACCGAATAGTCGGGCACCAGGTATTCTTCCCCTTTGTTTTTGCTGTCCTGAACCATGCCGGAGAAGCCATAGGTGAATTCCCAATCTTCGCTCTTCACAATGAAGTGCTTCAGGTCATAGGTCAGGGTCTTCATGTCAAATACCAATCCTGCAACATCTGGTTCTTCGAACTCCTTGCGGATATTTTGCTGAAAGCCGATGACGGTTTTCAGGCTCGAATGCCGGAAGATGAAGTTGTTGTTCCAGCCCACTTTGTGGTGGGTGATTTCCTGATAGGGGGCTTCATCGGTTACGAAGCTCCCGTCCGGATTTCTTTCGCCTTCGGGCAATTGGGGCTGTTGGAAAAAGCTGCTGAAGTGCACATGGGAATAACCCCACTTGCGGTTCACACCCAGCATGCCCGAGGCATTTCTCTCCTCAAAACCTGAATTGAAAACCTTGCCGTCGTAGGCGTTCTGGTAGTCATCGGCCTTTTTGAGGGTTCCGATCAGGTATCCGTTCCAGCCATTGGCATTGGCGGCCAAAAAGCCGGAGACTTCCCGCTGGCTGTTGTTGGTTTGGTAAGCCGTGTTGACCGAGCCGGCAATGGTCCCTTTCATCACGGGGTGTGGCGACTCGATGTGGATGACCCCGCCCAGGCCGTCGGATCCGTACATCAGGCTGGCCGGACCCCTGAAGATTTCCACACGTTCAACGGCGTTGCCGTCAATTTCCAGGCCGTGCTCATCGCCCCACTGCTGGCCTTCCTGCCGGATGCCGTCCTGTACCACCAGCACCCGGTTGTAACCAAGCCCCCGGATGATGGGTTTTGAGATGCCGGGTCCCGTACCGATGGCGCTCACTCCGGCCACTTCCGTCAAGGCATCAACAAGGTTGGTTCCTCCATTCTGAAGCAAAAAGTCCTTTTTCAACACATCGATGGAAACGGGGCTGCGCCTTTTTTCCTGGGATACGCTGAGTCCCGTTACCACCACTTCTCTGGCCTCCAGGTGGGCCTCTTCCAGCACGAAGTCCATCGTCACGGCACCCTGGATGTCGATGGTTTTCGTGAGGGTGTTGTACCCTACGTAACTCACCTGCACCAGCATTTTTTTTGCCGGAAGGTGTTGCACCTCATAATGCCCGTCCAGGTCAGTGGTTGTACCCGTTTTAAGATCCGGGAAGAAAATGTTGGCCCCGATGATGGGCTGCCCTGATTCATCGGTAACGGTTCCGGAAAGGGAATTTTGGGCGATGATTTTGAGAGAAAAGGAAAAAGCTATGGTAAAGATCAACAAGTACCTGTGGTTCATCATTTTCGCCGGCAATGGTTATGGTTGTGAGAGTTGGCTTCAAAAGTATGATTAAGACAACTCTCAGCCGGTTCAAAAGTTTGGAATTGACCAAATGTTGACCATTCGCATGGGAACCTGCATTTCAAAATGAGCCAATAACCGTTGTTTCGGGAATTTCCCTATTTCTTTGTCCGGCAAAATGCAGGTAGCCATGAAGGCGGTATTAATTTACAACCAGTTTGCGGGAAGGAGCGGATTAAGAGAATTTCGGAACCAATGTGGGAATTCTCTTCAAACCATTGGCATCGAAGCAGCGCACTTAGACCTTAACCATTTGCGATTGTCGGAACTTGTGCGCGGGCTGCCATTGGACCAATACCACGCCCTCCTCATTGCCGGAGGCGACGGCACCATTTACGAAGCTGTGAACGGCTACCTGGCCAACCCCTCTGAAAAGAAACCGCCCATCGGTGTCATTCCCGTCGGAACGGGCAACTCCTTTGCCCGGGACCTGGGCCTGGAAAGCGGCAACTGGCAACAAGCCATCCGGGTCATTGCCGAAGGAAAAAGCAAAATGGTGGATCTGGGACGTTTTGAGGAAAACGGAAGCAGCCGGCATTTCGCCAACATCCTGGGGATGGGCTTTGTGGCCGATGTAACCAAAAGAGCCGCAGGCCTGAAATGGATGGGAAACTTTGCCTATACCGCTGCAACAATCCAAAGAATGATGAGCAACCGGCCTGTGGCGGCAACCCTCCGCCTCGACGGGCAAACACTCGAGCGGGAGTGCACTTTTATCACTGTGTCAAACACCCGCTACACTTCCAATTTTCTCATCGCTCCGCAAGCCCGTTTTGACGACGGAAAGCTGGACCTGCTCATCCTCAAACACATGCGGCGCAGGGACTTGCTGCGCAACTTTCCCAAAGTGCTGAACGGAAGCCACCTGGAGCTGCCGGAAGTGGAAGTATTCAGAATTTCAGAAGCGGAGATCATTACCCATCCAGAGGTCGATCTCGCTCCGGATGGGGAATGCACCGGCAGCACACCACTGAAGGTATCCTGTGTGCACCGGGCAGTGCCCTTCTTTTACAATGCAATGGCTGAATTTTGAGAGCCTGATTCAGGCCGTAGTGCTTACATCTTCCTGAAGTGCATAGGCACCGTACATCCCCAAAACCTCATTCAGGGCTTCCACGGGAATGGGAGCTATCATTCGCACAACAGCCCGGGGTGGATCCAAGGTAACCTCCGCAGCGTCCACCCCCTCGATGCTTTCAAGGGCTTTTTTCACTTTCATCACACAATGCTGGCAGGTCATGCCGGTCACTTGAAAGGTCTTTTCCATCTGTATTCAGTTTTTATCTTTTTGCAAAAGGGCTTGAACCACCACCGCTTCGAAATCTTCGGCCAGTCCCGGCACCGGAGGCTCGATACCGAGCGCCCGCAGGTTGAGCCGGAATGTCAGTCCCATCAGGTTGGTGTATTCAGCAGCGTTGGCGTTGAAATGCAGTTCGCCATCCCCTGAAACCCAGGTTTTCAATCCGTTGTGCGACAGCCAGCCCTCCAGGGTGAACTCCATGGGCGGGTGCTTTTCCGTGCTGATGTAGTCCAGGCTCAGCTTGGCTTCGTAAACGAACTCAGTCGGGCTGTGCCTGAGCAGTTTTTGCAGGCTGTCCACATCCCAATGCAGTTCACTTACACAGAGGCGCATGATGGCCGTAGCCGTTTCATAGTCCAGCCTGATGATGAGCTTATTGGTTTTGAGCTGGAGCGGCTAGCCGTTCAGTTCGCCGTTGAGGTGCAGCGTGGCGCCGCGGGTGTAATACACATCCTGGGCGCTCAGGTTCATTGCGACGAAAAGAAAAAACAAGGGTAAAAGTTGTTTCATGGCAAAATTTGGTTTGAGTTACAGAATCGCTCTGGCCAAGTTCTGAATAGGAGGCCACGGCTCAAATAACAAATGTCACCTGCAGAAAGTAAAAATGATTGCGACATTTATCGCTGGGAGTTTTGGCTAAAAACCAGAAAGTAGTCTGCAACAAATCAGGCTTTAAGAAGTAAACCCTAAAATCCCTGAACCAGGGAGCCTCCTCTACACATTGAAATGAATTGAACATTGTAAAACCTGATCGACAGGCATTGCGACGATTTCCTTGTAGAGCCTGTTTAGATTTTCATGCTTGAGCGAAAGTGATCAAATTTTATTCTGAACGAGGCAAATTTTGCAGGCGTATACAATTTATCCGGCGAAAAATTTAACGACGTGCAGGATAAAATTGGCCGCTTGCAGCCAAGTGATGGGAATTTAAACAGGCTCTTAATTCTATTCACACAAATCAATTTTCATGAAAACGATTTTGACATTGCTTTTAACCACGAGCATGTGGGTAATGCTTCATGCTCAAAACCAATCAACGACAAATTCTCCGAGCGGCTTCGTCCGTCTGAATTCGGCCCTTTCTTACCAGATGCTGGAAGGAAACCAGGATTTGAGAAAGACCTCCATTTTGCTGAATGCCCTGAAAGAAGGGCAACTGGAACCGGGAAACCTCTACCTGGGGGCATCCATCGTTTCCATTGTGGACTATCAAAAATCCAACACCGACAGCAAGTTTGCCTACCTGATGCGCCACCCCACAGCAAACAATGAAATCGGGGAGACCGTCAGCGAGGCGGTCATCCATTCTGTACAACTGGGCATCACCGCCCCCATCAACAGCTGGCTGACAGGCTACATGGAAGTGCTGTACGATCCGGAGCAAAGCTTTGGTGCCGGCACCATCACGGCCCTCGGCCGCAACCAGTTGCAACTGCGAAAAGGTTACCTGCTGGTGGGTGATCTGAACAAGTTTCCTGTTTACCTGGCCATCGGAAAAATGGACGGCCCCTACGGCCAGACCAACAGCGTGAGCCCATTCACCAACTCCACCATGTGGCATGCCTTCGGCACTTTGGGCTTTGGCGCTTTGGTGGGTTTCAATTCCGGTGGCTTCGACGCCTCGTTCATGGCGGTGCAAGGTGGCGCACAGTTCCGGGCCCTCAACGCTCCGGTAGAAGGAACCTCCGTTCCCTCCCGACTGAACAACTTCATTGCTGACGCAAATTATACCCTGACTTTCGGCGCCAGCAGCAGCTTCACATTCGGTGCATCGTACGTGCATGGCACCAATTACTGCCAGGAGTGGCCCATTGCCCATTTCCAGCCTTGCGACGATAACAACCCCGCCTCTTCTTTTTACGGAAGGCTCAATATTGGTGAGAAGTTCCTGCTCAAAGGTGCTTTTTCAAAAACGAAAAACGTATGGCCCGGCACCCACAACCCCAATCCGCCGCTTGACCAGTACGCTGCTTCAGAAGTGTCCTCGCTGGATGCAGGAGCACGCTATGTATTCAATCCCAACAGCAGCGTGGTGTACGCCTTGTCCGGTGAGTTCTCCAATTTCGTGGCAGGTGACGACGGTGCCCCCTGGGAGCGCCAAAACCAGCTGGTTTTCGGTTTTTCTGCTTTCATGAACAACTCGGCCATGCTCTTCGCCGAAGTGTTCAACACCCAGGGTTATGCCCCGCTCAATTTCATCAGCGGCGGCGACGATCCCAACAATCCCGGCACCACCCACAGCGTAAGGGATGCCAACAGCATAGGTATCGTGCTGGGGGGGAGGCTGACCCTCTAAAAAGAATGTGGTACGATCCCGCACTGAGGTCGTACCACATTTCACTTTTTTCTCCCTTCGGAAAATTAGCGCTTCAACAGACTCAGCACATAATTCTGATCTCCGGTCCTGACTTCCATTATATACCACCCGGCAGGCAGCTCCGCACAGGGTATCTGAACCGTTGGTTCCACAATGCTTTTGAATTGGCGGATTGTTTGACCGAAGGAATTTCTCAAAACAAAGTAGCCTTCCTCCCCGGTATTTTCTTCGAAAACAAGGTTCCAGGCGTCGATGGCAGGGTTGGGGTAAACCTTCAGCCCATCTGTTGATGATGGTTCTTTGGTGGCGTTGGGTCCTGTCACGATGAACTGGCCCATCATGCCCGCATCCTCGTGGGTAAGCATGTGGCAATGGTACATGTAAGGCACTTCGTCGTCGGCAAAATCTTCGAAACGGGTGATGAAGCGGACGGTGCCCCCCATCGGCGGCACCAGCACCACATCTTTTCTGCCCAGCATGTTGGCAGGTGGTGGGGCACCATTCACATCGAGGACGTAGAACTGCACATCGTGGATGTGGAAGGGATGCGAAATACCGGTCATGTTGGTGAGTTGCCAGATTTCGGTGTTGCCCAAAGGTATTTCGAAGTTGATCACGTCAAGGTTGAAGCTGGCACCGTTGATGACGAACGGGCCATTGGCCATGCCAGTGGGTCCCATTTGCTGCGGCTGAAAGGTAAGGTTGCGGGTTTGCTGGGCGCTGGCTTCAGGAATGGGGTTTTGGGGCACAAGTGTAGCGGGGATAGCAGTAATGGGATTTACCGAAGGAGAGCCAACGTTGAGTTTCAGAATGTCAAAATCGCTGCCATTGAGAGGGTTGCTGCTGTAACCGGGGATGGTGGCCACGGGCATGGGACTGGGGCTGGCAGCACCGTAAATGCCACTTGCCAGTTCCGACGAAAAGCTTTTGAGGGTCAGGCTCTGACCAGCCATGCCATTGAGGTTCAGCAAAATCTCTGCTCTCTCGCCGGGTGCCAGCTGGAGCCTGTCCATCGGCAGCGGTTCTCCCAACAGGCCACCGTCGGTAGCAATCTGGAAAAATTCGATGTTGCCTTCAAAGCCCAGGTTGTAGGTGCGGTCAGTGGAACCGTTCAGCAGGCGCAGCCTTACAACTTGTGCCGGCACTTCCAGGTAAGGATCCCTGACGCCGTTGACCAACAGCACATCGTCGGCAGCGGTTTCCACTATGAACTGCATATCCGCATCAAATGCCCGTGATTGGATGACGATGGGAAAATCGTCCTCACCGTAACTGCGGGGCAATTCGAGTGCGGCTTCTTCCTCGTCTTTCACAATGATGAAACCTGCGATGCCTTTTGTAACGTGCTCAGCCGTTTTCATGTGCAGGTGCGGGTGGTACCAGTAGGTGGCGGCATGGTCCAGTACGGTAAATTGTGGTGACCAGGTCGTGCCGGCCTCGATGACCGTGTGAGGGCCACCGTCGTTGGCAGCAGAGACGTGCATGCCGTGCCAGTGGATGGTCGTGGGTTCGTCCAGTTCATTGATGAGGTTCATGGTCACCAGGTCACCTTTATTGAGTATCAGCGTTGGCCCCAGCAAGTCGCCGTTGACGCCCATGGTGTTGGTGGTAAACCCCGGGAAAAACTCCCTCGCACCTTTTTGAAGATGCAACTCGAATTCGGTACCCGTCAGCGCCGGTGGGATGGGCAAAGGGTATTGTGCCATTGCAAGGAAAGGGAAAAGAAGAAGGGCTAATAAGTAAATGGTCCTCATAGGTCAGATTTTTCAGGTGAATAAACGCCCAAAGAAAACTGGTCTGTCTTACGCAGCCGGTGACAATCATCACTCCACCAAATGAAAGTGCTACCCATTGGAAAGTGGGTAAAATGAAAAGAGGCTGCTCCAGGATTCAGTCCTGCGCAGCCTCTTCTTCGAGAAATCATAGCTTAATGCAGTTACTCTACAACGATTTTTCGGGTTGCAGCAAACCGCTCATTCTTGAAGTTGACCAAATACAAACCGGCCGGGACTTCGCCCAGATCGATTACGCTTGAATCAATGAAGCCGGTTGACTGGAAAACGGCTTTTCCGGCCAGGTCGGTGACCCGGATGGTGGTGGTGCTGTTGAGCGGCAATTCAGGCAAGGTCACATACAGCAGGCCTTTTGTCGGATTGGGTGTCACGACAATTTGCGCAGCGAGGAAATCCTCTTCAGCGCTGTTGGGGGAACCGGGCTCGACACGCTTCAGCTTCTGGGTGTTACGGTTGACATACCAGATATTGCCATCGGGCCCGATGGTGATACCGGTCAGCCCGGCACCATCCTCCGTCTGAATTCGGCCGAGTTCGGCAAAGTTGTTATCCATGTCGTAAACGATGATCTCACCGGTGGCATAGTCGCCAATGAGCAGGCGGTTGTCCATGATCTCGAGGCCACAGGCCTGATCCAAACCTTCCGAGACCACGGTTTCAACCGTAAAATTGATTATTTCGGAATGCTCTGCCAGCTCTTCGTTTATGAGCGGCAGGTTACCGCCAAATGTGCCAGAATTGATGTCCAGGCGCATCACCCTGTCGTTTCCGTTGTCGACAAAATAGAGCCAACCGGTGGCCTTGTCGAGCTTCATGTGGTTGGGGATGTCGCCGTCGGCGCTGATGCCGATGTTTCTGAAACGGCGGACAATGGCATCACTGTGGTCGTCATTGCCCGGGCCGTGGTCGTTTGCGAAGTCGTAACGGACGAGGTCGCCGTTCCAGTCGTCATAGACCCAGAAAACATTGTCCACTTCGTGTGCGATACCCATGCTGAAAGGGCTGCCGTGCAGCATGTCCAGATGGCTGCCGTTGCCGCCGGAAGGCTGTGCATAGATGTCGGGGTCACTTGACCAAAGTGTAGGCCCGGTGAAAGAGCCTCCGCTGTGGTTGGCATCCTTGATGCCCGGCGAAGTGGCGAAGTTGAAATTGTCGGAACTGAAATCGATGCCGGTTGGCAAAGACATAAAGTGCCAGGCGTTGCCATCCACCCGGTGCCAGAATTCTGGTGAATCGGTGGTGGCGTCATTGATGGTGAGGGTGCTTCCGCCACTGCTTTCATTGCGCTGGTTGATCACCCACAATTCATTTTTTCCAAGAATGGGAAAGAAAACGAGGTCGGTGGGTTTGTTGAGGTTGCCGGCAGGCACTGGAATTTGTTTGAACACCGGCGGTGCTGCCAAAAACTCACCAATCTTATTGGGTGCCACCACCTTGGTGAAAATCTCTGTATCGAATGATCCGGAGTTGTTGCCGGGGTCAGCATCAGCTTCTCCATTCACCAGGGTTACCTGTACATCAACGGCATAAGTTCCAGCGGCGTCTGGCACCCATGTGCCGAGCAAATCAATTGAAAAATACTGTAAGGGCGCTGCACTGAGGCCGGAGTAGGTCTCTGTAACCGGACTGCCGCCATTGATGGTGTAGCTCAATTCGATTTCATCGATGGTGGTGCTGCCATTGTTAAAGAAAGTGCCTTTCACCGGAAGGGGCTCGTTTTCTTCGCCAAATGCCCGTCCTTTCAATTCCACGAGGTTGGCATCCAGCGCGTTGGGCACCGACACTGAGAAGTTGTCGATGGCGATGCCGTACAACCAGCCACCGTTATCGTTGTACCGAAATCCGATGTACACTGAGGTGTCTCCGGCATAATCATTCAGGCTGAGGATGTGCTGATCCCAGGAACCGTGGCCATGGAGTTCATCCAGCAACTGCCAGTTTACCCCATCATTTGAAATCAGCACCTCGCCGGATTCGGTAACACCCTGGTAACTCTGAGCGCCAAAAAAGAGGTCAAAAGTCACAATGGCTTCATCGAGACCGGAAAGGTCAATGGCAGGAGAAATGAGGAGGTCGTTGCTCTTGTCGCAATTGCATCCATCGTCGTTGCTGGCGATCACCCTTGTTGAGCCGTTGGAAGTAACGTTGAAAAACTGACTGGAAACCTGGGCCGGTGTCCCTACGACCCAGCCACCGTCGGTCGCATTGGTCTCAACGGACCAGCCAGCAGGCAGGTCGCTGTTTTCGAATCCTTCTTCTATAAGGACCTGGGCATTGAGCCTTGCAACTAAACAACAAAAGAAAAACAGGAGTAAATGTTTGCTCATTGTGAAAGGTGTTTGTACATGTTCGGAAGGGTTATCATTTATCGAACATGGGTTGGTTTGAATGTGAATGAATTTAGAGAAAGGATATTTTACCTGAAAGGAAGCTATCCAGAACAGAAGCAGCAAAGATAAACTGCCCACAAAGGCAATTCGATTCAACCCCTGCCAGTTTGGTATTCCATTGTCATTTTCCCTGTTTTTTGCCTCTCAACCGTTAATAGTGGCTGTGGCTGCGGTCACTTTTTTGCCTGAAACGGCCGGGAAATGTTCAGTAAAAATGTTGGACCATACTCAAAAGTATCCCCTTCATCATCCAGGGTTCGTTGGGCAAGGGGCATTCGATAGCCAGGCGTTATAATCAGGCCGTTTTTCAACGAAAAAGTAAGATTGAAAGTGAGATTCCAGGAAACCAAGCCTGAATTGGGGTCGTCAACGCCATTCCATTTTGCACTTGATTGGGAGAAATTGGCCAGTGTGAGCCGTGGCGACAGCAGGCTGCTAAAATAATATCCCAGGCTGAGGCCACTAGTTGTCTCGATAGGTGCCATGTAGCCAAGGGTGTTTTCATAGAATGGAAACTTATTGATGGAAAAAACCGCCAACGACAGTCTATCGGAAATTTGCGCAGCATAATGCAGCTCGAGTAGGGGGTCGAAAGTACCGGAGCCGAATTGGATGTGCAGGTGCCGGAGACCCAGTTCCCCGGCAGTTAGCGGGTTTTCTTCTGTTCTTCCGGTAGGAAGCGACGTACCCAGGGCAAAGTCGAGCCTGCCATTTTTAAGCAGGAAGCCATTGATGCGGTGAGCTAGCAAGAGGCGCAGATCACTGACTCCATTGTAGGTTTCGCTGCGGTGGTGAATATCCCTGTTGCGAAGGATGGCTTCTCGTTCATACGCTGTGACAGGAAGGGGATACTCCACGCTGGCCTGCTGAATTTTTACGTCATAAGGTATTCTAAGCCAGATTGACCAATTTTCAGCAAAGGTGTACTCCAGAGCCAGTTCCGTTCGTACGAAATCCAATTCCACCACATGGTTGTGCAAGGGCACCTCAATAACATCCCCTTCCGGGGAAAGGCCTTTGTTATTGGGATGTCCACCCTGGTAATCGAAACCATTGGTCAGATTGAACGTGGTGCGGAAGCTGCCCTTGCGGAGTGTATCCAGACCTGCCTCGAGCTTTTCGCTGCTTTGCAGGGCAGGGTTGCTGCAAGCAGGGCAGGCCTGGGCATTGAGTGAGTGGGAACTGGTCAACCCGATTGCCAGGGTCAGAAAAATAGATGAAAAGAGAGGTGTAGCCTTCATGACATCATCGTTTTGAAATAAGGGCTTCCAGTTCTTCAATCTGGTTCCCAATTACCTTTCCAAGCAGTTTTCCATTTTCATCGAAAATGAGAGTGAAGGGCAGCGAAGGCATCTCGAAATCTCTGGTCAGTTGCTGGCCAAGGTCTGACTCCCATTTCACAATATCGACTTCGCGCAGTGCAAGGTTGGGGTATTTGAGCAGCAGGCGCTCCACCTTTGGAGAATAGATGCGACAAGGGCCGCACCATTTGGCCGTGAAATCGAAGATGGTGATTTTCCCCTGCACCACTTCCTTTCTGAATTTGATCTTTTCGCCTGGTGGTAATACCCTAATGTCCAATCCCGCTTTTTCCTCATCAGTCAATGGCTTGACCAGCGATTCACCCGGGAACAGCGCTTCAAAATTTGAGTATTCGTACATCCTCTTTTTGAGGTCTACCGCTGTGATACCATCCTCGGCGACTACAGTGGCCTTCTTGGTGGCAAAATCTACCTTCGCACTAATGACCCCTTCAAAAGTGAGGACTTTTTCAGCCGTCTCAGCACAGGTTTCACAACTCATACCTTCGACAGTGAATTCAAAGGTTTTTTGAGCCAATGCCAGGATTGGAACTAAAATGAGAAGGCATGTGATGAGGTGATTTTTCATGACTATCCATTTGTAATGATCATCAAGGATAAGGAAGCAGTGAACAAGATGAAACTATAACCCAGACAATGCTCCCCCGGTTTAGACCACCCAGCTTTTACCCTGACGCAATTTAATGTTTTTCACAGCTTCCTGAATGCTTAATGGCTTGGTAGAGTTGCCTGCACGGATATAATAGGCTGTGTTGTTGTTGAAATGAACATACGCTGGGTTTGATGACGCATCAATATTGAGGGCACAAATATCCTTCCCGTTTAGTTCGTAAAAATCAGTTTGGACCAAAGAACAGAACTCAATACCAATATGATTCGTAATCAATTGGTAAACACGTAATTCGAAACCGTCTCTGTCTTTCTTTTTCAAAGAAAAATAATCGTTCTCAAGACCGAGTATGGCCCCTTTGTCTCCAACTCCAATTAGCAGCATACCTCCATCTGAATTCATAAATCCAGCAATCGTTTTAACAACTACTTCTTCCAGGCTTTTGTTGACATTGCTGTTTTTATAATCATATCTCAAAGATGATTTGAATTCTACTTTATCACTTTCCCCTTCTTTGATAAGTGTGAGGATATTTTTTCTAAGTTGTTCTCCTTGTTTTTGCAGTAATCTTGCCTTTTTTAAAATGTTGCTGTAATACAAGCCCGAGCCAAGACCTACTAACACTCCCATAAAAACAAAAGCCAAAGACATTCCAGTCATGTGGAAAGAAAAAGAATGTAAAATTCTTTCCGGAGCAATGGTTAAAAACTGGTTTAAACTGAACGAAACCCCGTTCAGTTCAAACCAGTAAATGACCATTGTAAGGGGATGGATTATGAAATAGAAGAAACTACCCCCAATCAGGGTGTGAATAAGCAATACTCGATTGGGGAGCAGACTTCCTGGCAGCTTTTTCATTAGTTCCCGATTTTCCTTTTCAATAGTTGCGCATTGATGGCCACGATTACCGTACTCAAACTCATGAATACTGCTCCCACTGCCGGGCTAAGTACAAAACCCCAGGGGTATAAAACACCCACCGCCAGCGGAATCGCAATGGTGTTGTAACCAGTGGCCCAAGCCAGATTCTGGATCATTTTCCGGTAGGTGGCCTTGCCGAAGAGGATGAGCTTGGCGATGTCCTTTGGATTGCTGTTCACCAGGATGATGTCGGCAGTTTCTGCTGCCACATCGGTGCCGGAGCCGACGGCAATGCCCACATCTGCCTGGGCAAGGGCCGGAGCATCGTTCACGCCGTCGCCGGTCATTGCGACGAACTCGCCTTTGCCTTGCAATTCTTTCACGATTTCCACTTTCTGGTGGGGCAGTACTTCGGCGTAAAAACCATCCAGACCAAGTTCTTCGCTCACGGCTTTAGCGACGGTCTTGTTGTCGCCAGTGGCCATGAAGATCTTGATGCCGTTGTCTTTGAAAGTTTTGATGGCTCCATAAGATTCTGGCCGGATCTGATCAGAAAGGGCGATATATCCGGCCAGTTTTTTATCAATCAGGACAAAGACTACTGTCTCTGCCGCACTTCCGAAGGCGCCTTCAGGAATGTCGATGTGTTCCTCTTTGAGATAACCAGGGCTCACGACCTTCACGTCCCTGCCTTCGACGACAGCCTGGACACCTTTGCCCGTGATGGCCTGGAAATTTTCAGGCCTGGGGATGTCAATTCCCAACGCTTCGATCTTCTGAACGATGCCTACGGCAATGGGGTGCTCCGAGCTTTGCTCCAGGGCACCCGCCAACCGCAGCATTTCATTTTTATCCAGCCCATCAGCTACAGATTCGTACCTGGTAACCCCAAATTTCCCGAAGGTCAGTGTCCCCGTTTTATCGAAGAGCAAGGCGGTAATTTTGCGGGATTCTTCGAAGGCCGTTCGATTGCGGATGAGCAAGCCGTTTTGCGCAGAGATGGCGGTGGAAATAGCCACTACCAGCGGCACTGCCAGCCCCAGGGCATGGGGACAGGAAATAACCATGACGGTGACCATACGCTCCAGGGCAAAGACGAAATCTTCACCAAGAGCCAACCACAGGAACAAGGTGCCAAATCCGATCGAGAGGGCAATGTAAGTCAGCCATTTTGCAGCCCTGTCGCTGAGGTTCTGCATCTTCGACTTGGTCTTTTGCGCCTCCTGCACCATGGTGATCACCTTGTTCAGGTAGCTGTCCTTGCCGGTGTGTTCAACCTTCACTTTCAATGAGCCGTTGCCGTTGATACTACCGCCGATTACCTTCTGGTCAACGCCTTTTTTTACCGGTTTCGACTCTCCCGTCAGCATGGACTCGTTGAGGTAACTCTCACCTTCTACGATAATACCGTCGGCGGGCACCTTTTCACCGGGCTTGATCAGAATGACATCGCCCTTTTGCAAGTCCTCGAGCTTGATTTCAACTACTTTGTCACCTTCTATCTTGTGGGCTTCTGACGGCATCATGCTAACCAGCAACTCCAGGGCTTTTGACGCACCGAGCACCGATTTCATTTCGATCCAGTGGCCCAGCAACATGATGACGATCAGGGTAGCCAGTTCCCAATAGAAGCTCTCGCCTGGCAGCCCAAAGGTGGTAGCTGCCGAATAGAAATAAGCTACTGAAATCGCCATGGCGATCAAGGTCATCATGCCTGGTGACTTGGCCTTGATTTCATCGAAAAAGCCTTTGATAAAAGGCCGACCGCCGTAGAAATAAACGATGGTTGACAGGGCAAAGAGCACATAACTATCTCCGGGAAACCGCCAATCGACCCCCAGCCATTCTTGTATCATCGGTGCCAGAAGCAGGATAGGTACAGTCAGCACCAACGAGACCCAAAATCTCTTTTTAAAATCCTCGATCATCATCCGGTGGTGGTCATGTCCCATGTGTCCATGAGGCGGGTTTCCACCATGCGCTGCATGGCCGGCATGGCCAGCATGCCCGCTGTGTGATCCATGACCTTCATGACCCTGATGATGTTGGTGATGGACATGGGCTGTCATTTCAGGCTCGTGTTGTCCATGCGCTTCATGACCATGACCACTCTCCATATGCAGGTGGTAATCCCCCACTGTGGCCAGGACTTCATTCATTGCTTCATCACTAACATGGTGATGCATGGAAATTGTGGCTACGGGCGGGTCCAACAAGACCTCGGCCTTCTCGATGCCCTCGATGCTTTCGAGGGCTTTCCGGACCTTTTCGACACAATGGTCGCAAGTCATTCCGGTGATTTTATAGGTGTGTGTCATGGTTGTTCTGATTTAGTGAATGAAAGATTCAGGTTTCAATCCTTTTTGCTGCTTCTCCTAATGCTCATGCTCGTGACCATCCTCGTGCACTTCGAGAAACCGCCCTTGTGTGCCAACGCCATGCTTATGGACCAATTCTGCGCCATGGTGCCCGGAAATAGAGACCGAAGTTGCAGCACTTGCCATCAACAAGGTTGTCAGTATCACCCAAACCAATTTGCGTTTGAAATACAGTTCAACGGCTTTGGCAACTGCACCGGCGCCTCCCAGGTAAACTGCCCATTTTGCATAAAACTGATGCTCATCAAAAATTGACTGGATTGTATCGTTCACCAATTCAGGATCAACATGAGGGTGCCGCCAGGCGGCCGCAAAATAGGCCGAAGCATATCCCAGCACTGCCAGCGCCAAAATGCTTTTATGGTAAATATCACTCTTGATGAAAAAGCCAAATAATTGCATGAAAAATGCGATCAATAGAATGACAATTGGAAAATGGACCAATAACGGGTGATAATTCGGAAATTCTTCCAAACTGAGCAATGCTCCCTGATGCATTTCAGTATCGTGTGCTTCGTCGTGGTGGAGGCTGTCGCCGGTCTGAGTAATTGAATCAACAGAGGCTTCCTTTTTTTCCTCATCATGATGCTGCTGAGGGTCATGAGCACACAGCTTTTGTGCCATGGTAACTGAAAGGAATACAGTTAATACAAAGAGAAAAATGTTGGATTTCATAGTCACATAGATTAGGTTAATGCATCAATTTTTATCGCGTTGTAGCAAGGCCTGGGTTACTACAACTTCAAATTCAGCATCAAGGTTTTCAACAGGAATATGGAGGTTCAATTCCTCAAAATTCAAGATCATTTCCAATCCCAACATACAGGCATATTCAGATGAATTTGCATTGTGATGGAGTTGTCCTTTACCTGAAATGAGGTGCTTCTCAAGGTCCAGGATCAACCAGCCTTCAAGGTCGAAGTTCAGGGGTGGATGATTGTCGGTGTTGATGTATTCAAGGCCCAGTTTGCCGTCAAAAACAGCCTCACCGTGTAACCTCCTCAATTGCCTGTCCAATGAGTCAATCCCCGATTGCAGGGAATTTATTGGCATGCGCATGATGATTTCTGCGGTTTCATAGTCCAGCCGGGCAGAGAGTTGATCAGACTTAAAATGAATAATTTCTCCACCTATGGATGCGTTAATCGTCAGCGTTGCATTACGGGTATAATACACATCCTGCGCACGGGAATACAGTGATAAAAAAAGAAGGATCAATAAACTTGCTAATGATTTGTGCATGATTTAGAGGTTTAAAGTTGACATGTGACGCAAATTCAGATTGAGTTAGAAATTTATCTTACTTTGTTCATTTGGATATTAGGATTTGGCAGCAAGATTAGAGTTGTCATTTCATGATACAATGTTTCTAATTTCCTGAGGCCTTGTTGAGCTCAATTGTGAAGTACTCACCGTTACTATTCACAAACTTTTGCCAGACAATGCCCTTTGAAAGATCAATGTATTCAAAAAAATCATACACCGTTGTTGAAATGTTGATTCCAGCTAAATACGCATTTAAGGTCATTTTCCCCGACACCTTGTATAGTCCGTTCGGTTGAAGCATGACCTTTCTCTGTGTAATTGCTGTTTGGCTTTCAGTTCCCAAAAAGCCGGCAACCCCACCTTCAACTTGTAATTTGAAATTAAAATCAGGTAAGCTGTTTTTATTGAACCAGTCATTTGGGTATAAACTTGCTCCTTTTTTCAACTCAATCTTTAGTGCTTTATCTGATTTGGCTCCGGCAAATGGAAAGACCCCCATCAGAACTTCCCGTTCCTCCGGATTACAACGGATGGTAGTCTGAGAGGCACTCAATAAATTACCTTTTCTGTCGTAATTTACCACTGTCATTTTTGATTCAATTATACCTGTACTAAATTTTAGCTCGCCTACATCAATAGTTTGGTAGTTTTTCATATGGCCCTGAGCATCAAAATTCTTGCGCAGGTACTGATTACCTTCGATCTGGTAAAGCAACATTTCTTCAATTCCTTGTGCTGAAGTTTCACCCACGTGAAATAGTGTTGCGCAGTACAATATGAGCATGATTAGTTTCATGAAGTTCAAAATGTTGCTTTTTCGAAATTTTCAATAAAATCAATATATAAGTCACTCAGATCGATGGCATTGCTTGGGTGTGGGACTGAATTGCAAGTCACCACTCTTTCAATACCCGAATTCAACAGTTCTTTGAAAGCATTTTCTGCAAAAATGGCATGAACGCCGATACAGATAGGTGGACGCATCCCAGCCCTATTCAAGTGCCTTACTGTTTCTATCATTGTCCTTGCGGTGGAAATTATGTCGTCAACCAGTACAGGAGTGTGTTGCCTGAAAGTTTCAATGTTTGGTACAGAAACCTCTACGTCACTATCCCCATGTCGGATTTTTTCCAATACCAGAAAAGGGGCTTCTGCATTTTTTGCCACTTCCGCAACCCATTGCTCACTTTCACTGTCAGGTCCTATCAGTACGGGGTTTTGTACGTTTTCTTTGATCCATTTTGAAATATGGATAGAGGCATGCACAACTTTTGTAGGGATAGAATATAGTTTGTTTAAACTACTGGTACGGTGCAAGTGCGGATCAACGGTAATTAGGCTGTCTGCAAAGCCTGACAAAATCTGGGCAAAGTACTTTGATGTAACACCTTCTCCAGGTTGGAAAATTTTATCCTGCCTCATGTACGCAAGGTACGGTGAGAGCAAGCATGTGCATCTGGCTCCACTGTTTTTGGCAATTTTTGACAAAAAATATAGGGGTAGCAACTTTGCATCAGGCCTGTCAAGAGTGCAGATAAGTACTACTTTTTGGCTTGTTAGGTCTGATAAAATTCGAACATATGATTCTCCATCTGGGAAATGCCGGATTATAGCTTTTCCCATTTCAGCTCCCAATTTTTCGGATAATGTATGGGCAAGTGTTTCATTGCCCGGAATTGCAAACAGGATGGTTTTCATGTTCTAAGTTTAATAATTTTTTGAAGTTCAGATTCCAGGTACATCATTGCATAGTTCAATTCTCCCAAAGTCTCAGCGTAGAGGGTGAACATTGGTTCTCCCGCCCCCACTTGCTGCCCGGTTTTGCAGTGCAAATAGAGGCCTGCCCCCTTTCGGGAAGGAGCTCCTGACAGCTTGGCAACCTTGGCCAGCCGACGGTTGTCAATTTCCGCAACTTTTCCTTTTCGGGTCGCCAACACTTCGTGTTTCAACGTTCCCGGTGTTGGCTGCCGGAGGCCGCCCTGCGCCTCGCATATCGCCTCGAATTTTTTGCAGGCCGTGCTGCTACGGCGCAGGTCCAGCGCCATTTGCTGGCCCTGGCCAGTGGCCGCCTTCCCGGCGATTTCGAGCAGGGTGCCGGCAATGAGCGTGGCCCTTTCTTCCAGGTCTTTGGGGCGGTCGTCTTCCTGTTTTAAAACGGCCAGCACATCCAACGCTTCGAGGGCCGGGCCGATGCCCCTGCCGATGGGTTGTGAGCCATCGGTAATCAAAACTTTGAGTTCGAGCCCAATCTCCAGGGCCACCCGCCGGAAATAAAATTCCAAGTGCTTGGCGTCTGGAACTGAACGGACCTTGGCCGTTTTGCCCACTGGAATGTCAATGACAACGTGGGTGGAACCTGCGGCCACTTTTTTGGACAAAACGGAAGCAATCATTTGCCCCTCGCTGTCCACATCGAGCGCCTTTTCCACTTTGATGAGCACATCGTCAGCAGGGCTAAGTTGCACTGCCCCGCCCCATACAACGCAGCCGCCTTCTTGCTCGACTACCTCCCGGATTTCATCGAGCGACAGGTTGACGGGGGACATGGTTTCCATGGTGTCCGCCGTACCGGCCGGGGAGGTGATGGCACGGGAGGAGGTCTTGGGAATGGTCAGCCCGGCAGCGGCAACGATGGACACCACGATGGGTGTGGTGCGGTTGCCGGGCAAGCCGCCCACGCAATGTTTGTCCACCACTACATCCTTTCCCCAATCCAGTTTTTCACCTACCGCTACCATTGCTTTGGTTAGGCCAGCGATTTCGATGGCGTCGAGATTGTTGCCAGCGCAGGCAGTAATAAAAGCTGCCAGCTCGATATTGGAATACTTTCCTTCTGCCACATCCGAAATGATGGACTGATAGGCCTTTTCATCCAATGTGTTGCCATACATTTTTGACCGTACAAAACTCATCGAACTGACTGGTTGTAAGTGGCTAAAGGCTATGGTTTCACCTTCTTTTGCACTTACGGCTTTCCAAGCGCTTTCCGATAAACTGGCTTCGCCGGATTGCAACAATTCACCGTACAGCACATTCAGGGTGGCGATGATGGTTTTCCCATTCACCGTCACTTCGATGCGTGTCAATGCCTCGAAGCCTTCGGAAATGCAGATGTGGCAATCCGAACGCATATAGACGAAGTATTCCCGTTGGGTATCAATGCCGAGGCGTTTGAGTTTTAGTCTATTGAAGGATTGGTTCATGTTGAGTACCGATTTTATTGGTCTGAATTTCTTTCTTCCCATACAACTGATTGAAAACCATACAGGCTGCAAGGTCTCCTGTTACATTTACAGCGGTTCGGAACATGCCTAACAAACGTTCTACACCAATGATAATGATGATTCCCTCGGCAGGGATTCCAGCACTGCTTAAAACCGAAGCCAGTATGACAACCCCTCCACCAGGTATGGCCGGAGTCCCTATAGATGCCGCTACTATGGTGATGATTACCACAATGATATTCAACAAACTCATTTCCAACCCATAGGCTTGGGCAATGAACAAAGTTGTGATGGTTTGATACAAGGCCGTACCATCCATGTTTACGGTTGCTCCAATGGGTATAATAAAATTGCTGATAGTAGTATCCACTCCTAACTCTTCTTCGGCTGTTCTTAGCGATAATGGCATCACAGCTGCCGAACTTGTGGTAGAAAATGCCAACAACTGCACGTCCCGAACTTTTTTGAGAAAATCTAAAGGCTTGGCTTTTCCAATTAAGCCAATCAGCAAGAGATAGAAACCAACTAAAGTAAGTAAGCCAAGCAAAATGATTGCAACATAATAACTAAGTCCAGAGAGCGACCGCAAGCCAACACTTGAGGTGAGTTGTGCCATAAGGCCAAAAACCGCTACGGGCACCAATCGCATTGCCCAATTGACCACTGTCATGCATATTTCTTGAATAGCACTTAATAGCAGCTTTACGGGTTTTAGTAACCCGTCATTAAGTGAGAGTGTAGCTATTCCGATAATGATTGTAAAAATTACAATACTCAACATTTCACCACTCACCATAGAAGCAAGCGGGTTTTCGGGGAGTAAATTGGATACAACATCCGGAATTCGGTCGAATTCAAAAGAAAGTTCCGCACTACCTTCTGTGGAAGAACTTACACCATTATGCTCGGTAATAGCTTGCTGATGAAGGAAGCGCCCTGGATTGAATACCTGTGAAAGAATAGTCCCTAAACTAACGGCAACTGTGGTAGTACCTATAAAATATAGCAATACGCCTCCCCCCAACTTTTTTAGGCTTTCTTTATTGTTACTGGCAATACCCGAAATAATAGAAGTAACAATCAGGGGTATCATTATCATTTGCACCAGTTTAAGGAAAAGCATCCCTGGGAGTGCAAGCCAATTGCCAAGTGTGCCTGCCAGTTCTTCACTTACCCACCCATTTTGTGGAGCCAGCAACAACCCAAAGCCAACACCAAGGAACAAAGCGATAATTACCTTGAGCCACAATTTGCCCTCTACTAACCTTTGCAAATAAAGGTGCAGAGATTTGAGTGATTTTACTTCTGTATTCAGCATTGATTATTGGCTATTATGCAACCGTTATTTGCTTTTCCAGATAAACTTGCTGGACATGGTGGATGATTTCCACGCCCTCTTTCATCGGGCGCTGAAAGGCTTTTCTGCCAAGGATGAGCCCCATGCCGCCGGCCCGCTTGTTGATGACTGCCGTCCGAACGGCTTCCGCCAAATCAGACCCGCCTTTTGAACCGCCACCCGAATTTATCAATCCAATTTGCCCCATGTAACAATTAGCTACCTGAAAACGGCACAAGTCAATCGGATGGTCAGAGGTCAGGGTGCGGTACATATCGTCGTTGTATTTACCAAACCCAATTTCTCGGAATCCAAAATTGGTCGTCGGTAATTTTTGCTTGATGATATCAGCCTGAATGGTCACACCCAAGTGGTTCGCCTGCCCGGTCAAATCGGCAGCGGCATGGTAATCCTTCGATTCGGTTTTAAACGCTTCATTGCGGGTGTAGCACCAGAGGATGGTCGCCATGCCGAGTTCATGCGCTTGGGCGAATGCTTCGGCAATCTCCTGTAATTGGCGGTTGCTCTCTTTTGAGCCAAAATAGATAGTAGCGCCAATGGCAACCGCCCCCAGGTTCCATGCCTCCCTGACATTGCCGAAAAGCACCTGGTCGTATTTGTTGGGATAGGTCAGCAGTTCATTGTGGTTGATTTTTACAATGAAAGGAATTTTGTGGGCATACTTGCGGGCATTGAGCGCAAGTACCCCGAAGGTAGAAGCCACGCCGTTGCAGCCTGCTTCAATGGCCAGCCGGACAATGTTTTCGGGTTTGAAATATTCCGGGTTTTTATAAAAGGAAAAGGCAGCGGTATGCTCAATCCCCTGGTCAACAGGCAGTATGCTAAGGTAGCCTGTTCCTCCCAGGTTGCCGTGTCCAAAAAGCTGCGCCAAGCTGCGGAGCACCTGTGGGCTGCGGTTGCTGTTGACAAATACTTTTTCCAGATAGTCCGGAGCAGGATATTCTAATGATTCTTTTGGAATCAATGTGCATTCATGCCCGAGCAGCCATTTAGCTTCTGTGCCGAGCAGGTCGGTTATTTTTTGAATGTTCTTCATATTTTTTGATTTACTTTTTCAAATTCATCAATCAAAGCCCAGACCTTCGCTGGGTCTGCCAAATACACATGGTGGTCGGCATCCGGCAGCCTTTCAAATTTTGCGTTGGTGAAAATGGGAATCAATGCCTCCACATTTTCAATCGGTGCGGCAGCGTCATTTTCGCCATGTATGAGCAGTATTTTCTTGTCCTTGATTCGGGAAGCCAGTTCCGTCAAATCAGTATCTATAATGACTTTATCCAGCGTGCGGTAATAACTTACCCAGGTGTGTTTGCCAGCGTCTTTGAAAATATCCTTCGGGATATTTTTTGGCCGAAACCACTCCGTCATGTACAGCGGGTGGAAAAAGCAAACGAACTTGTACCTGGAATCCACACTCACGCCATCCCAGAGCGAGGCTTTGCCAAATTTGGTTTTGATGGCTTCTTTTCCGCTATAATTGGGAAGCCCAATGACGGCGAGACTTTGAAACCAGTCCGGGTGTTCCCCCACCAGTCCGATGGTCAATATGGCACCGAGCGAATGCCCCATGACCGTTGCGCCGCCAGTATCAAAGCCCTCCTTTTTTATCACTTTTTCTATTGCTCCCAAATGCTCTTCGAGGTCGTATTTGCTATTGGGTTTGGGAGAATCCCCGAAACCAAGGAGGTCAATGAGCAGCAAGGAATAGGAATCGGGCAACTCCTCCAACCCAGCTTTCCAATATTTCAATGAGCCTGTCAAACCATGCAGGAGAACCATCTTTTTCGGACCATTGCCGATGCGCTCATAGTTGAGTGTCATTTTCTGCGGGTCGTAAGGTGGCGCCATGACTCCATGTAAGTAGCCATGTACGCCGACGCCGAGAAAGGCGATGATGATGGTAATAAGCGCTATGGTTAACATCTTTTTCAATGATTTTAAAATCAAATTTTCCCTTCTTCTAAAACTACAACCGACCTTGGCTTCAACTCGTAAAAACCCTTGTGCACCAGTAGCTCCCCATTTTTCCGAATATCATCAGGATGGGATAAATAGGTGTCGAGAATGCGGCGCCAATTTTTTCCTTCCCTGTTTTCCGGCAACTCAAATTGTAAAGGCTCCCAGTAAGCATTTATCATAAAATGAAACAGGCAGTCATTTTCCCTATCCTGCAAGGTATAGGCAATGCTGTGGGAGTAATGACTCCAGTCAGGTTGGTTCAATTTGATGCCATGCCACAGTATATTTGGCCCTTCAGAATCAGGAACGGCCCAATATTTTTCCAATTGGAAAATGGGGTGGTCTTTCCGGAATTGAATCAGGTCTTTTACAAATTCCAACAACTGGCGGTTCTCCTCTACTTTGTCCCAGTCAAACCAACTGATTTCATTGTCCTGGCAATAGGCATTGTTGTTCCCATGTTGTGTCCGCCTTACCTCATCGCCCATCGAAATCATGGGAGTACCTTGCGAAAGAAGAAGGATGGTAAAAAAATTCTTGATTTGTCGGAGCCTGGTTGCCTCTATGTCCGGATTATCGGCGGGGCCTTCTACGCCATAATTGCTGCTGAAATTATCGTTGGAGCCATCCCGGTTCCCCTCCCCGTTAGCTTCGTTGTGTTTGTTATTATTGGAAACCAGGTCATTGAGGGTGAACCCATCGTGGCAGGTAATGAAATTGATGCTCCGGTTGGGGTCCCTGAAAGGTTTTTTATACAATTCCAGGCTACCGGCTATGCTGGATGCGAATGGTTTCACCATCCCGTCATCGCCACGCAAAAATTTCCGGATATCGTCCCTGTATTTCCCATTCCATTCTGCCCACTTGTCGCCGATGAACGACCCCACCTGGTACAAGCCTCCGGTATCCCATGCCTCTGCAATGATTTTGGCCCGTGACAGAACCGGATGCGATTCGATTTCCCAAAGAATGGGTGGGTTGTCCATCGGGTTGCCGTGTTCGTCCCTTGACATGACAGATGCCAGGTCAAAGCGGAAACCATCAACGTGCATCTCTGTCACCCATCTTTTCAAGGCATCTATTATCAGCCTCCTGACGATATATTGATTGGTATTAAGGGTGTTCCCACAACCGCTGAAATCAGCGAAATATTCCGGGTTGTCGGCGAGGATGTAGTAGAAAGAATTTTCCAGTCCCTTGAGTGAAAAGACCGGCCCCGCATGGTTCCCTTCGCTGGTATGGTTGAACACTACATCCAAAATAACCTCGATACCTGCTTTATGGAATGCCTTGACCATATCCCTGAACTCATCTGCAATCACATGCGGCTCATTGCAGTAACAATAGCTGCTATGTGGGGCGAAGAATGCCAGTGGGCTGTAGCCCCAATAATTTTTCAGGGATGGCATATGCACTTCCGTCTCATCGAACTGAAATACCGGCATCAGTTCTACAGCAGTGATGCCTAGGTCTTTCAGATAAGGAACCTTTTCAACCAAGCCGGTATAAGTGCCGTTCATATCTTCCTCGATTCCCGAATTGGGGCGTTTGGTGAACCCTTTCACGTGCAGTTCATAAATAATGGATTTGGCATAAGGGTGATAAAGTGGCTCATCCCCTTCCCAATCGTAATTGTAGGGGTCAATGACCACACCTTTCATGGCATAAGGGGTGTTGTCTCCCGGCAATGTTGCCGCTGCCCTACTGTAATTTTTCCCCTTCACCACAGCCCTGGCGTAAGGGTCGAGCAGCAATTTATTCCCATCAAAACGATACCCTTTAGAAGGGTTATATTCCCCGTAAACCTTGTAGCCATAGAGCGTATCGGGCTTCAAATCTTTTACAAAGACATGCCAATAGTAAAAGGATTTGTTTTTTGTCGAATCCAAAGGGATGACCTGGAAAGGGGTGGCATCGTCCACTTCGTGGAAAAGGCATAACTCGACTTTTTCACTGTTTTTTGAAAAAATACTGAAGTTCACCCCATTGGGATATACGGTCGCCCCAAGTGGATAACTCTTGCCAGCACTTGTTTCATAAGTATTTTCCAACCCTCCAGTTTTAGGTTTCATCCTTTTGGGATGATTAGGATGCGCTGGGTTTTTCTCTATATTTTTCGCCTCTTTAACCATAAATCAGTTCATTATTTCTTGTGTTTTTTTTTGAAAAACATCCGATACTATCTGGCCATCCTCCAGCGTCACCACCCGCCTTGCCCGCCGGATGACCCTCACATCGTGTGTCGAAAAAATGAAGGTCATGTTTTCTTCCTCGTTGAGGCGGAGCATGATGTCCAGCAGGTTTTCGGCGGATTTGCTGTCGAGGTTGGCAGTGGGTTCGTCCGCTAACACAAACTGCGGTTTGGAGGCCAGAGCCCTTGCCACGGCCACCCGCTGCTGCTGCCCGCCGGAAAGTTCGGAGGGGCGTTTTTCGATTTTATCTTCCAATCCGACTGCCTTCAATAGCTCGCTGACCCTTGCCTCCCGCTCCGCTATCGGGCGGTTTTGCAGTAGCATGATAAATTCCACGTTTTCCTTGGCCGTCAGTACCGGGATGAGGTTATAGGCCTGAAAAACGAAACCGATGTTGTGCAGCCGGAAATTGATGAGGGCGCCGCCCTTCAGCTTCGCAATGTCCGTCCCCTCGATGATGACCGAACCGGAAGTGGCATTGTCCAGGCCGCCGATGATGTTGAGCAAAGTCGTTTTGCCAGAGCCCGACGGACCGACGATGGCCGTGAATTCACCCCGCTCGATTTCCAGATTCACCCCGTTCAGCGCATGCACCGGGACGGTGTCGGGATTGTAAACTTTTGACAGATTGATGGTTTCGATGACTTTCATTTTTCAAAAAATTAAATCTCCTTGCGAATGGCCTCGGAGGGGTTCAGCGACAATGCCCGGATGGCCGGGTAGAACGAGGCCAGCACCGCTGTGACAATGACGGCCACGGTGATGATAACATAGACCCGCCCTTCCAACGTGGGGTGGATGACTTCCTTGAAGCCCCAGCCAGCCAGTCCTTCTGAAAACAGGCCCAGGTTCACACCAGTATAGTTGACCAGCAGCACCGTGAGGAACCCGAACAACATGCCGCCCGCACCGCCAGCCAGCGACAGCAGGGTGGTTTCGAAAACAATCATGGTAAAAACCCGCAGCTTGTTCATGCCCACGGCCATGAGGATGCCGAGTTCTTTGAAGCGTTCCAGTACGGCCATCAGCATGGTGTTGACGATGCCGAAAGCAAGTGCCAGCAGCACGATGATGGTCACGATGACGTCGGTCTGGAAAATCATGTCCGAGACCATGGCCATGTCGGGGGCGGCCTGTTCCCAGTTTTCCACGACGATGTCCTGCCCGGCGAAACGGCCCTTCAGTTGGTCCACATAAGCATCCATTTTTTGCGGTTGCACCATTTTGATGACCACTTCGTTAGCCTCGCCGGGAATGCCTGCCAGGCGGCTCAAATCTTCGTGGCGCACAAAAATCATGGTCTCCTCCTCCCGCACATTAGTTGCCGTGAAAGTGCCGGCGATGCGGAAGGTTGTCGAGACCAAATCGGCAGTGGGGCTCTCGAAGGTTATGACAACCTTTTTTCCGATGCCGACCTTGAGTTTTTTCATCAGCTTCTCCCCGACGATGACTGGGTTGCGCTTATCCATGTCCAGGTACTCGCCTGCGGTCAGGCGGGTTTTCAATTTGGTCGTAGCCTCTTCTTCAGCAGGTATCACTCCCCTGATTTGCACATTGGAGGAATAGCCCGCCGAGGCTATCATGCCCGACGTGAGCAGCCTTGCGGTGGCGGCTTTCACCTCCGGGTCATTGCTGATGGCCACCAACATTTCCTGCACCCCGGGCATCGTGTTGCCCAGCTCCTGCCGCTTTTTGTAATCGGTGGAATGGAGTTGCACGTGGCCGTATTTGTACTCAATGCCTTCCCGCAACGACTCGGCATGCAGGCTATCCGATACGGCCAGGATGAACACCGTTGCCCAGATGCCGATGACCAGCGAGAAGATGACCACCAGGCTGCGGGTACGGTTGCGCCAGATGTTGCGCCAGGCTATTTTCAGGAGCATCCACATGTTGTTATCGTTTGGCCGACACCACCTGGAGGTGCCGGATTTTGTTCAATGCATAAAATGACAGCAGTACCGACAGGAGCAAAATGACCAGGGAATGCGTAGTGAATATCCCGAAATCCACCACCGTTGGCATGACCGGGTCGATGCCGAAAGATTCCCATCCGGCCGCTGCCCTGCCCCGGAAGGTGATGGGGTGCTCATTCATGTACGACACCACCGGGTAGCTCACCGCAAATCCCAGAGCGGCACCGATGATGGCTATCAGTACTGATTCCAGTAAAATCATCACTGCCATTTTCCATCGCTGCATGCCCACGGCCAGCAGCACTTTGAGTTCCCGCAACCGCTCGTTGGTCATCATGATGATGGTGCCGAGGATGCCAAAACTTATCAGGATGTACAGCATGGCCAGCACGATGATGCGCATGGCATCCACGAGGCCGAGCGACTGGGTGACCATCGGCATCATCTTTTGCCAGGGCTGGAGGATGAACCCTTCGGGCAGTACCGGTTGTAGTTGGGCCTCCACTGCTTTTTGCGAAACATTTTCATTTAAAAAAACGGGCATGGAAGTGACCCGGTCATAAGCGGCAAAAAACATCTGTGCCTCGGGCAGCATCAGGAAGACGAGGTTGTTGTCGAGGTCGGGCGAGCCCATGCGGATGGTGCCGCAGATGTGGTACTTTCCGGCAGCGCTTGCCCCGTGATAACCCTCACCCAGCATGACCAGCGTATCGCCCGGCTGGATGTCGAGGTACTCGGCCAGGCCCTTGCCAATGATGGCGTCACCGGGGTTGCCGTGAAAATAATCGCCTGTCTGAATTTTGCTTTCCAGGCCCGTAATCTGTTTTTCCTTCTCCGGTTCGATGCCCACCACCAGCACCCCTTTTGTGAGGTTTTCGGCGGAGGCCAAAGCCACCGATTCCAGGCGGGTGGAGTAGCCTTTAACCTCGGGCATCTTGTCCAGATAGCTGGTCAATTTTTCGTCGGGCACGAAGGTGTTGTGCAGGGATTTGTCTTCCCAAAAATCCGCTTGCTGCACCTGCACATGGCCACTGTAAATGCCCACCATGCTGTCGGTCATCTGCTGGTTGATACCCACGAGCAGGGCGTCCATCGTATTGGCAAATACAACGGCAAACAGGATGGAAGCAACCGTGATGAACGTGCGTCGCCGGTTGCGCCAAAGGTTCCGCCATGACAAGGTGCCTATCATTTTATTTGACTCTTTTCATGTTTTGCAGGGAAAAGAAATTGTCGGCCATCGGCTCGTCAAAAATCAGTTCCCGGTAAATCAAAACGGTCTTGTTTTCAGGGTCTTCGGCGGGTTGGATTTCCAGTCTGGAAGTCACGGTGCGCCCGCCCATTGTTTTGATGTCTTTTCCATAGACGGTATTGATGAGTTCGCCGTCCTCGTCGTAATATTCGGTTTTCAAAAAGAGGGACTCGGCCTTGTCAATCCAAGTGATGATTTTGCCCCAGACGACTGCCGTTTCCTCTTTTGGAATCAGCTCGATTTTATAAACCGCCCGTCCATCCATGTCTTCTTCCCCCAGCAATTTATGGTCATAGTCTTCCACCATGGAGGACATTTTCACGAGGTCGTCGTTGCTGAAATCAGAACCCATCCAGGCCTGCGCCATGGCCGAGGGCGGCAGCTTCACGTTGCGCTCGATGCGGGGTATCCAGTTCCAGAATTCCTTGCCCCTTTTCAGGAAGGTGGTGCCTTGGTCCCGTGCAGGGGAAGTGATGAGGATGAGCAGGTACTGATTCCTTTTCGACCACACCTTGAGGTCCATGTCCCGCTGCCAGTTGGGCCGGATGACGGAGAGCGTGATGGTGCTCTCGCTGGTGTTGCCCAAGCGTTTGTTGTCGGCTTTTTCGACGATGTCCTTGGCTGTTTGGGCCATGGCCGGATGGGGCAGGCAGAGGTTGGAGAGCAAGGCCAGGGCCGTGATGAGAAATATTTTTTTCATGCTCATTTTCATGAATTTGCGGTTGAAAGGGTTTCTCTTTTCCAATCAATCTCCTCAATCGCATACAATTCCGGCACCTCACAGTTAAACCCAAATTCGTCTTTGATTTTCACCCGCAGCACATCGGCGGCATGGGCTTCGCCATGCACGATGAACACTTTTTTTGGTTTGTTTTTTAGACTTCGCATCCAGTTCAGGAGTTCCCGCTGATCGGCGTGGGCGGAGAGTCCTTTTATCTCCACTATTCTGGCCCGCACCGGGTAGTATTTTCCATAAATCTTCACTTCGTGCGCCCCTTCCAGCAACTGCCGACCACGGGTACCCTCTGCCTGATAGCCCACGAGCAGTACCCTGGTTTCGGGTTTTTCGAGGTATTTGGTCAGGTAGGTGAGCACCCGCCCACCAGTGACCATGCCGCTGCCGGCAATGACGATTTTGGGCGCTTTGTTGTCAATGACTTCCCAGGTTTCCCGGAAATCCGTCACGGTGTGGATGTAATCGCACATTTTATCGCAATCTGCTTTTGGCAACTTGTGCCAGGAAGCAGAGCGGTGGAACACGTGCAGGACGTTGGCGCCCATGGGGCTGTCCATGTAAACGGGCATGTTGGGCATGAGTCTTTTTTCCCGCAGTTGCCAGAGCAGGTACATGAGGGTCTGCGTCCGCTCCACGGCAAAGCTGGGGATGATGAGCGTGCCGCCGTCCTGGTAAGTTTCGTTGATGTGCCGCAGCAATTCTTCCTCGATGTTTCCAGCCGGGTGCAAGCGGTCGCCGTAAGTACTTTCGATGAAAAGCAGATCGGCCCGTTCGGGCTTTTTAGGTGGAAAAAGCAGGTAATCCTCTTCCCGGCCGATGTCGCCGGAAAACACCAGCCGTTTGCCGTTCACGTCCAATTCAATAAAGGTGGCACCGAGGATGTGGCCGTTGTAACGGTACCTGACCTTCAACCCTTCCGACAGGGGAATCCACTCATCGAGCGGTACCTCATGGAACCGGAGCAGTGTTTTGTCTACATCTTTCAGGTCATAGAGCGGCTTGGCAGGTCGGTGTTTTGAGTAGCCGTTTTCATTGGCGTGGGCGGCTTCCTCTTCCTGTATTTTGGCGCTGTCCCGCAGGATAATTTCGGCGATGTCGAGGGTTGGTGCTGTGCCATAGATTTTGCCTTTGAACCCCGCCTTGACCAGTCTGGGCAGGTAGCCAGTGTGGTCGAGGTGAGCATGGGTAAGCAGCACGACGTCCACAGTACCCACCTCCACCGGGAGGTATTCCCAGTTCAGGTTCCGCAGTTTTTTGAGCCCCTGGAACAGGCCACAGTCCACCATGATTTTATTGTCCAATACCTCGATGAGGTACTTCGAGCCAGTCACGGTGCCAGCTGCCCCGAGGAAATGGATTTTGATATTTTTACTCATTAGAATTCAATTTTTGATTGACACAAAAGCTTTGCTTCCTCCTGCACTTTTCTCACCCTTTTCGGCACCAGGCTGATTTCGTTCAGTAAATGGTCTTGATGGCAAAGCTCTTTGCACAACACGATGCCCTTGTCGAGCAGTTGTTGTTTTTCATTTTTTGTCAGTGTGGTCAGGCAGGTAATAGGGTGCAGGCCAGCCCGGTCAATGCGCTCTCGTAGGCTATTTTTTTTAGGGAAATCCCAGGAGGTGAGCTGCAACCCGACACAGGTGCCATATTGAATGGCATCTCCGGTAAACCTTGTATTGGTCACTACCCAGCCCTGATGAAATTTTTGGGCATGGCCAGATATTTCTTTCCATGCCCTCCCCACGTCCAGAAAGCGTGAGTGGATGTACAGGGGGATTTTGACATCGCATTTCCGCCCGTCGTCGCTGTGAAATTTGCATTCAATCATGAAATGCAGGTCATCTTTTTGCGCAATGACATCCACTTCGTGTTGCACGCAATGGCCTTGCACAATTTGACCTACCTGTACAGCGTACCCTTCATGTTTGAATATTTCACCGACATATTTTTCAAATGGATATCCAGAAGGCCCTAATTGTTGAATTGCTTTTTTCAGTTTGTATTTGGCAGCAAGGGGCCTCGATTGTTTTTTCAACAAAGAAAAAGCATCCCTGTAAATTTCTCTGGTGGAAATACCGGGGTATAAAATTTTTTCTATTTCACTTACAATTATTTCAATAACATCTTTCCCTGCACCAGCGCGGTGAAGTGATTTGCGAAGCTTTTCAGCACTAAATGGCACTTGCTCGCCAGAGGCTTTGGTGATCACAACACTTTTTGACATATCATTACATTATTTCAGGTAGTTGTGTTCCAGGTTTAAAAGTGAATTGCGGTCATCGAATTGATCATTGAACACTTTATTGAAGACGTATGCCAGGCCCAATTGAAATCTGTGCTGGCTTTTCCCTAACAGTGCTTGCAGATTTCCATTGTTTTGGCTGTAACGGTACTGCACAACCATGTCGAAATTATTGCCGATGCGGTAGGAGAAAGTAGCTATAGCCATCCATTGTTTGCTGTTGTCTGCCAAATTGGGAAAGTCCTTGTAGCCAACACCCAACGTAGTCATGAAAGTGGGCCTTTCCAGCCTGCGGTATACATATCTGAGGGAGCCATAAAACCCGGAGCTTTTGGTGCGAGTGTAGTCGTTGTATTCATTGATTTCCCGGATGTCATCAAAGCCGAGGTTTTTGATGACCTGGGCTTTGAAATCAATAAAATGGACAGGGTCGGGGTAAAGGTTGAGGGCAACAGACCCAATGAAATTGGTCAGTACATCATCCACGTTTTCCTTTGACCGTTCGGTCAGGAAATTATTGTATCCCACACCAATTTGCTGCAAAAAGCCCCGGTTCCATAGCTGTGATTCCGGTACACGGTACACCAATGATCCTCCTATACCATTGAGGGAGAAATCATTGGGTTTCTCAAAATCCTGAAAATTTTCTCCATGAACGGAGGCCCACCAGCGTTGACCGAAAATGTGAGTGTATTCGAGCACATTGGCGTATTGATTGTCCTCGGTGTTCAATCCGTTGGAAAAAGGGTTGAGTACATAGTTGTATTGTAGGGCATCATCGTCCCGTAGGGTGGAGAACTCCAGCAGGGTCGTTTGAGAATTGGTCCGGCCTGCTTTAAAAATATTTTTCTGGTTTTCAACCTGAATCAAAACCTGGTTGTAAAACACCTGCCCTAGCCCGGAGTTGGCGTCGGGAAACGAAAATCCAAGCACCATCTGCCCACGCCAGCTTCCATACAATTTTTGCCGGGCGCCAATGAGAAAATAGGAGTCTGAAAAATCATTGATGACCTGCTCGCCTTCATTGAGTACAGGCAACTCCAAAGATGCCGCCCCCTTATTGCTGAAGAAATTGCCAGTAGCAATGGTCTTAAAACCGATCTCAATTTCGGGCAGCAGGTTGTCCTCTCCCAACTGGGCAAACAAGGTTAGCTGTCCAAACAGGAAAAATAAAACAGGCAATGTATTCCTAATGATAATTAAAATTTGACGCTGCATTTCAACCGGATTTTAAAAGATGATGGCTGGGTAATTTTTTATCACACCATCCAATATTTGCAATTCAGTCTGCCGGTATTGCTTTTTAAGATTTTGCCAATCCTTGTGCAATTCCCGATAGTAATTAATGCTTGATTCAGAAGCATCTATTGGATAAAAATTAGTTGAATCCAATTCTTCAAGCCAGGTTAACAACTTCTTGTGGAAGGAAGTGAAAACCTGGCCCGACAGTTTCGAAAACTCTTCTTTAAAAACATTTCCATCTGTGCTGGTGCACCTTTTTGAGAAAGTACTCAACATCGCAATCTCTTTCAATAAGGAAGATTTGTTTTGCAAAAAATACAGCTCCGTTTGCCACTCCATCGCAGTATCCCGTATGGCTGAAAGTATAACGGAATCAATAGAGGAAAGGCCCTGGTGATGTATTTTATGCCGTTCTGTCATTACTGATTTCATTTCAAAAGCAAAGGTTCTCAATATCAGGTGTTTACCGTTTTAAGAATCGATTGGCCGATGCTTCCGATTCGAAATATTGCACCATACCGTTCTCATTGTTCTTGATGATTACGGCCCTCGCTTTATCTACTTTTTCACCGGAAACTGGGTCTTTGGCATACCTCACCCCACCCAAATTTTCCTGTATTTTTTTAACGCATTCCGGGCAACACCCATAATAAGTTATCCCTTCCACTTCAATCGGGATTTGTTTTATGCCCATAAAACGGTTGTTCACCATACAGACCATTTCGTTTGGGACAATCTCAAATTTTTGATTAGAGGAAGCCAGTTGGGTCGCTTCGTCAGCCTTTGCGTGGGACGCAAGGTTGGCAGAACTTTTTTCCTGCTCGGAGGAGCATGAAAAAAGGAAGGAAGCAGTGACTATCGCAATGAAAAAAACATTGAATTTATACATGACTCAAATTTTTAAATGGTTTGACATTTTTATCATTCAATCAAAACACTATTCGTCCAGTGCAATTTTTGGAAGCTTGTCACCACCGAACATCATCTTTTTCATGTCCGTTTGATCATCCTTCATTGACATGCCTTCCATACCTTCCATTTTTTTGAACATCGTGTTACCAGAATATTTCATGATGAGTTTTTCATCCTCCGGCAGGTCTTCATACACCAGGGCAAGCAAGTTTCCGCCTGGGTAAAGTCCGTTGTTGGTGACCCTTCGGGTATCGTGGTCATGGAAGGTCCAGATGCCCCGGTTTTTCCCTTGGATGATGATGTCGTAAGTTTTGCCAGGGCTGAGCGGGACAGTATTCCGTTGCCAAGGATGCTGGATAGGCACGCCATCGTCCGCCACCATCCAGAAGTCGTGTCCGTGGAGGTGGAGGTGGTGGTTTTCAGTTCCGGCATTGATGAGGCGCACCCGGATGTTTTCGCCTTCCTTGATGAATAGGTAGGGAGTGTCAGGGTATGATTTCCCATTTACTGTGAACCACTGCGGTTGGGGCAGTTCGTCGGGGGCCCGCCGGTTGGTCAGGTAGGGTGGAATGTATCCCCCCTGCATGGCTTCCAACATTTGTTCTTTACTGTCAAAAATATTCCACCGCTGGGCATAGAAACGACCGTTCTTCATCAGGTAACGGCGTTCTTTCATCCGTTCCAGCATGCCATTCATTTCATTGCGAATGAAATTGACATCATGGGCTGAATATACCAGCGTGTATTCCCGCTCATAAGGGAATTGTTTTTTTATCGGGTCGTCCGGGTTTTCAACGATGAAAGAACCAAACATCCCGGCCTGCATGTGCAGCAATGTGCCCCAGTGGCAATGGTAAAAGTGAGTACCCTGCGGTTCGGCTACGAATTCGTACACAAATTCGTTCTCCGGCATCACCGGCAATTGAGTGACCATTGGCACGCCGTCCATGCGCCAGGGCACATAGATGCCATGCCAATGAATGGTGTGGTTGAGTTCGGTTTTGTTTTTAAATCTCACCCGCACTTTGTCACCTGCATTTACCCGTATCTCCGGGCCGGGAATGGTGCCGTTGAAAGCAAGGGTATGGTACTTCATGCCCGGTGCGGGTTCGTGGACGGCGATGTCCACATAAATCTCAAACTCTTTCCACTCTCCGTCCATGGAAAAAGGAAGTGGTTTAGGGAATTTTGTCCGGTTACTTTGCTTTGCACTTTTAGCAAACATATCAACTGGGAAAAGTGTCAAACCTGCAGCAGATGCCGCTCCTTTTGCTATGAAATCCCTTCTATCCATTTCGGTAATTTTTTGTCAATGATCAGTTGATGAAGAAAGCGCTTCCAACAGACATAGATTTGTCCGTGATCGCAATTGATTCTCTTCCATTTGGAAAAGTTCCCATCAGTGCTCTTATTGCATCAATATTTTCAGGAATCACAATCGCCTGATTGTCCACCAGGTAGGCGTAGTAGAGTTCATCGCCCTCCACCTTTAGCATGTCCTCCCAAATTGCCACTTCGTACATATCGCCATGTGGCCTGCCAAGGTCGAGCATCAATTCTTTCACTGCATTATTGGCCGAAAGGCCGTCTCCGTATTGGATGAAAGCAATACGGGAAGAAGTCCGAAAGGCCGCAATCACCTCCTCCTTGGAGGCAGCCCGTGTGAGGCGGACGTTCCAATAATGCAGGTGGCTGAGAGTCTCCGGCACTTTAACGGCAGCGGTGACTACGTCCAGTTCCGGGTCGACGCTTTTGGCGTCGGGGCCCTGGTGGCTGGGGATTTCCTTTTCAGGCACGAGGGTATTCATGATACCATTGAGGTGGCTCTCCCAGGGGTCGGTGGCCCGGCGCAGGAGTGTGCCTCTTGCGCTCTTCAGTAGCCCTGATCTTTTCAAGGCCGTCAACGTGCGGACAATGGAAGTGGTATTGCAGGAGACAACCCGGGTGGCCTCTCTGCCCAGGGCCGAATGGTAGTTGGCTTCAGCAACAAATGAGTGCCCAGTGGCCTCGTGCTTTTCGCCACCCTGAACGATGAATTTTACCCCAGCTTGCCGGTATCGCTCAGCATTTTTGGCACCAAATTTTTTGGGCGCACAATCTACCACAACATCTACCCTGGTGAGGAGCGTATCAAAGGTACCAGTCACAACTATACCGGAACGCTCCATTTTTTCCGCCACTTCATTATTTAATGCGAAAACTGGAATTTCTTTGCTATTTGCAAGCTTTATCCGCCAGTCAGTGGCCACATCGCATATGCCCACCAGGTTCATGTCAGGTTGAAGCATGACCGCTTCTGCAACCCGTTTTCCAATTACTCCGTATCCATTTACGGCAACATTTATTTTTTTCATTTTCAATTCATTGTGGAGGTTAAGCGAGATTCACTGCCTTGTTCAGATATAATTTTTGGATAGATCAAACTCCCTGTCTTCGAATGGAAATGTTCTATCAACAGGTGGTAAATAATACACCCTTGGCTTGGTACCCAATTCTTCCATATATCGGTAGCCAGCTTTTGACTTGAGCATTTCGCTCAATTTCAATGTTTCAGTTCCGTTTGTAACCGAATCTTCGTTTTCATCACCAAAATAGATTACCCCGTAAGGACATCCTGTGACACAAGCCGGAAGTTCTCCTTTTACCACATTGTGGGGGCAGAAATCGCATTTTTCCACCGTGCCCCGTTTATGGGAAGAACACATCTCGTGCGGTGTGATTTCGGACAATTGTTCCGGTGTTAGCATATAATCTTCTTCGCTCCAGTTGAAGGTTCGTTCAGAGTAAGGGCAAGCCACCATGCAAAATCGGCATCCAATACACCTTTCATTGTCTATACCCACGATGCCGTCAGACAATTTGAAGGTGGCATCAACGGGGCAGACTTTTACACAGGGTGGGTTATCGCAGTGGAAGCACAGGGTTGGCATCCAATACGGAGACGACAATTCCGCATCTACCATTTTTTGCAGATTGATGTAGCTGCGATTGGGTGGAAGATAGTGCATTTTTGAGCAGGCACTCAGGCACTTGCCTGCACCTTTGCACTTTGACAAATCAAATACCATTACCCATTTCCGACCGGGTATCCCATCACGGACATTGTGCTCAGAGGACACATCAATTTCAGGCACGATCTTGTCAATCAGTTCCTTGTCCAATTCCACAATTTGGCCATCTGTAGAAAGCAGTTTCACCTTCTCATTCTCCGAAGGCTTCTGAGATTCCCTTAGTGCATAAAGCCAACCAGCAACAACGGAGGTTGCGGCTGCGACCACAACTCCATCATTCAGGAATTCCCGCCTGGTTTTTTTTGGATTTTCCATGTGTTTAGCTTTATGATCATCAATAAAAAAATATTGTCATTTATTGATGAACTAGAATTAATGCCACTTTCGAAAGAGGGACAACCAGAAAGCCATTGGTAGAGCAAAATAGACTTAATGGAGTTAAGTGCAATTAGTCTATATTGGCCTTTCTTGTTAGAAATTTGAGTTCGCTCAGTCATTTCTAATGGTTGTCCCTATAAGCAGCACGAAATTTATCCAATGTGTCGAGCCCGCTCATCACTACTGCCAAGTTGACCCGAAGAAGCAGTTGGGAGAAGTCTCCTGAAAAACTTCCCCGATCTAGTACTAATTGAGCTTCAACTGATACTTTTGCAAATTCCTTTTATACCCAAGTCGAAGTAGTTTGGGAAAACCCCAACTTTAAACTTCAGTAGGTGGTAGGAGTTTGGCCGGCTTCGCCGCCCAAACCACTTCGTTTTGAGTATAGCTTGACCACATTTCAGCATAGTTCAGATTTATTCAATTTGTCAGAAAAATCGGGACGGATTTTACTGAGAATTCATTTCTGATTTGCAAAATATATTGTCCTGCCGGCAAGCCCCTTGTATCCAATTCAATGGAAGACGAATTAAAACTTTGGGTCAACAATCTAATACCATTCAAGTCATAAACGGAGAGCCTCTTTAAGCTGTTTGGGTCCGGGGTTACCGCCACTCTCAAAAGTGTGCTGGCAGGATTTGGACTTACACGGACTTGAAAATTAATGTTCACAGCACTGGTGTTTGTAGCTTCATCAAATTTTACCGGAATCTCATTATTGAACAGCATATCATCATCGTACATGTCAAAGTAAGCCACATTTACAATGCCATTAAAACTGCTGTCTGGGTCAAGGACTACCATGTACCGCTCTCCGGGAAAAATTTCAACTGTGTCTCTTTGATCGAATATTGGTAAAGGCCTGCCATCAGATGATACAACAGTAGCATTAAGCTGCGAAGGGAAACAATACTTGTGCACCCCATATCCCGCATTAGCTATCCTAATCAGGACAACATCCTCTTTGACTGCTTCAATAGCGACATCAGCTGCAGATAATTGTTGTTTGGATTTTCCATTTACCAGAAAATATTGAGGGTGGTACAACGGTACGTCCTTGCCTGAGGGGGGGCTTTCATGCCAATTCACATCAACTTCCGAACTCATCCAAAGATATTCCTTGTCATAGGCTGGTCCTCCAGTCCAGGCAGTTTGTGAGCCGTCAGATGGAGTGACAATGATGGCGCCATACATGCCCATTTGGAAGTGCACGACTGATTCAACATGACAATGGTACATGTAGGTGCCAGCATGGGGTGCAATGAATGTATAAGTGCCAGTTCCCATCATTCCTGGAATTTCAAATGAGGTTTGAGGAACACCATCATTCATTTGATCTACATCAAGACCATGCAAGTGTACGGTATGAGCAAGAGGTGATTGATTGGTTACATTCAAAGTGACCAACTCTCCTTCCCGAACAATGATGGTCGGCCCTGGTAATGCGGCAGTTTCGCCAAACTCATCTACAAACCCCCACACATCGGTGTTAGATCCATCCCAAAGCTGCAAGTTGCCAGCCATCCTTGCATACAAGTTAAAAGTTGACTGTGCAATTGAATGCTGGCTGTTGGCACAGAACATCAGAATAATTATGCAGACCAAAACTAAATATTTCATAAAGCAACTTTTATTCAAAACTCATGATCAGCAACATACCGTTGGGGTATTCACCACCCCCGGTTATAGCCACAAGGTTATGGTCATGAACTGGGTATTCGCCTGGTTTGTCAGGCACCAATTCCAGTTCCATGACTTCTCCAGCGAGCAACGGGACAGTATCTTTGATTAGATCAACCATCTGAGGCTTTTTCTTGGAATATTTTATTTTCACATGGAACCCGTGAAAATGGATAGAATGCTTCATTATTCCCGAGTTGCAAATGAAAATATTGATGGTGTCACCCACCAACCCCTGGACAGCTGCTAAAGGATCTCCCTGAATTTCAGGAAAACGCTTGCCGTTTATGAAAAAGTAATCAGGCTGAAATTCAGTGAAGTCAACCATGCCGCCATTTGCCAATGATATATTTTTAGCAATTTCGTGTTCACGCAAGTTCCAAAAGAAGTGCTTGCCTGGTGATTCTTCAATTAGCATTATCCCAGAGAGTCCCAAATAGGAATTGCCTTGTGAGTAGCTGTCATAATATCTGTAAACACCAGCAGATGACAGCTGAAAACCAAAAATCACTGAATCTCCTGGTGCAATTGGGGTACTGGATGTCTGAATTCCATCTATGGCAAGATTGTGATAGGTTGTATCATTGTTGACAACAGTCAGTATGAGCGAATCCCCTTTTGAAAAGTGAAGAATTTCATTGGTTGGATTAAATGTCCCCGACGAATTAAAAGCCAATGCAGGGAATTCTGCTCCCGATGTAGTTTGGGCTGATCCTCTATTAATAAAGAGTTTTTTAGTGACTAAATTACCAGGGAGTGCTGATATCTCAAATATACCACTAGCAGCCTGGTAATCTGTTCCTGAATTATCCATTATTACAAGAATTCTTGCTGTCTGTGTGCCAATGGCCGGCACCTCCCAATCTAATGAGAGTTGGTTCGAAGGAACATCTATTTGAATGGGCAGCCAGGATGATCCCCCGTCTTCAGAATAGTAGACATCCCAATTTTGAGTGTCATGAGGTATGACTATATGCCATGATATGGTAACAACAGTGCCAGGCATGAATACTTCTCCACCTACAGGATAATCGACAGCGACATGTGCCCTGCTCAAAAATGTCCATAACAGAAGAATTCCCAACAAAAATATTTTTTGCATTAATTTCATTGTACAAGTTTTGACGGATTTGTAGTAAATGTACCCACGTCTGACAATTTATGTCCGAAAACTCTTTTCCAGCGAGACGTAAACAACTGTTTGTCATGTGTTTTGGTTACCATCATTTTGGACTCCAGGATTGTCCGACCTTCATCAGATTTGCTCAATTCAATAAATGCAGTACTGGGACTTGGATCTAGTTCGTATCCCTGTGTAAGATGGCACTTTAAGTGGTAAACACGCACTTTGCCTTCTTCCTCTCTGGTCAAAAATACTCCATCAACATATCGCATCACTTTCTCCATGATATCAGTATCAAATGAGTTTAAAAGGCTATTGTCTGACTGATAACTGACCAGCGATATGTTATTATCTTTGTCAAAGACGGAATAATCTCCAACAACCCAACCAGCGGAAGTGACTGCTATGCCGTGCCAATAGAAACTTCCTGCAGATGATGGAATTACAACCACACGTTCTGGAACAATATTAGCCCTGGCAAATGTGTCAATAAATAGGTGCTTAACATGAAGGTAATTGAATAGAGTCAACATAGCATAAATTAACGAAATTCCAAGCCCTGTCAGATTTGCTATTTTTCTTTTTGAGGGAGCTTTTTTGGAGAACAGGTAAAGCAAAAGCCCCATCAGGGCAGGAACTGTGAACACAGGGTCCACAACATTGATATTTCCGATTGAAAATTGGGAATCAGAGAAGGGGTGTAAAATTCTAGTTCCATAACTCGTCATTACATCCAAAAGCACATGAGATGTTAAGGCTACAAATACAACCATACCCCATCTTATTGGGTTGCTATTATTTCTTAACCTGAGGAGGATGCTGGTCGAAGCCGATAGGAAAAGAATGAAAAAAATTGAATGTGACAATCCTCTGTGTAACAACAGTGAATCGGCTTGATCATAAAAAAGGGTGAGCAGTGTATCCACATCAGGGACAAGGGCTGCCAGTCCCCCAACCAAAGCAGTTCTTTTCCCAAGCTGGTCTTCAAATAGGACCACCGAGGATGAAGCGCCGATTACTATGTGCGTTAATATATCCATGCTAATTATTCGAGATGAGCAAAGGATATTGACTTGTCATTGAGATTCATTCCGGATATCGGATCACTTACAATGCGTCAATTCCTTTAGATTTGTTACGAACTTTGTAAACTTCATCTACCTCCATTATGCAAATGATTCCATCTCCGCGCTTGCCTGTAGTTCCGCTTTTTTGAATAATTTCAACAACAGACTCTACTTCTTTGTCAGGGCATACAATTTCAATCTTTACCATCGGGCAATGAAGAAATGGAAATCTGAGTGTAGGAAAATTCTCAGTGGGATCAGTGTATAGCCCTGTCCCTTCGCATTCAGAAAAGCTCATGCAGCAATATCCATTGAGCTTTAATGCCTGATGAACATCGCTGGCCTTTATGGGTCGAATAAATGCTTTTACTTCTTTCATTGGAAAAAGATTGTTGGTGAATTGATCCTTTTATTCATTCAGCAAATCCTTGCAACAAGGAAGCGTGTCATCGGATTTTTTCCTTGTGCCAATTCGGACCATTATAGCCATGTACAAAGGACTGTAATGCTCTACAATCATGTCAGCCACCTTCACGTTGATAGTTGGGTCCGAAATTGCAATATTCAGTGCGACTCCAATTGTTTCCATCAAAAGATTTTCATCATCCTCCATTTCCTGGTAGAATGCATCCTTCGTGGCTTTGTCATTAAACTTTCTTTCCATGACGATCAAGTTTGGTGAAATGAGAAATTAATCCTCTTTATTCTTCTCTCCAATTGCAATAAATAGTAGCATCAAAGCAACTATTAAGAGCAGGAGTATGGTTGCAAAGTGAATCATGAGTTGGGTCAGTTTTATTGGCTTCTGGCAAATAATAACAGGTTATATTTGCCAGAAGCCAATAAAAATTATAGTTCTCTTTCTAGTTCCCTTAGTCTTTCCTCAAATTCTTCTGAAGAAATTTCCCCATTTGCAAATCTCTTTCTAAGAATTCGGATCGACTCATCCTCATTATTGGGCGTTGTTCCCTGACTTCCTTTTGAAATAAATAGCCACAATAAAGCGACTAATACAGCGATCAGGATTATCCATAATATCATCATAGTGCAAGTGGTTATTGGTGATGCATTTCATGCCCATTCTGGTTATTCATCTGATTGCCAGACATTTCGTTGGGCATGTTTTTCATCATTTCCTTACACTTTTCACGACATTCATCTGACATCATTCCCTTATCAACCATCATGTCCATCATTTAACCCATCATTTGGTGGTTGCCCATCATGCCTTCCATCATCTGTGCCATTGCGTCTCCATCCTGGCCCATCATCTTCATCATTTCCTTGTTACCCATCATCATCTTCATCATTTCCTTGCTGTTCATCATCATCATTTTCGCATGATCATTTGACATCATTTTTTCCATCAGTTCCATTGTTAGCTCGTGGTCATCTAAAATTGCTGAATAAAGATTGTCTCTGGATTCAGCGTTTTTAAGTAATGCGTTTACATCAGCAGGTTGATTACAACCTAACAGGAAGATAAACATAGTGGCAAAAGAAAAAATCATCATTCGCTTCATGACTCAATGTATTTTATTGTGAAAAATGAAAATTCATTACGGTATCATTTCAGTGATGCTTCCACAGTCCAACATTTTAGCACCGAAATATGGGTTTCTAATTTTATGGGAATCAGTAAGCCAATAAGCTCCCTTTTCTTCGAAAGCCATTGGACAATACGCAACATGTACATCCAAACCGTCAATGTTAAAACTTTTAAAAGTACAGTATAGAAACTCAGTAATGTGGCTGAAATAGGACCTTTTCATCTCCAATTCCTTTGTATGGAGAAATTCAGTCAAATTTTTGTAGTAGCCTGATTGGTGATTTAACCAGGTTGTTATTGCCACACTATCAGTTGAGGGGTCTGGGATCATTTCTAGCAAGAATCTCATTTCCTCAGCGGCATTATTGGCTGCAACAGAATCACTGTTAACCAAGGCGTTTTCCAATCTAAGGTAACTCGAGAAAAAAGTCTCTATCTGTTGGTTGAATTCTCTGGAGGCATCTGCTTTATTTTTCAGAACTGCAATGCCTTGATGTGCCAGGTTATCTGCCAGTTTTAAATGCTCTTCGTGCATTTTTTCCTCGTTTTGAGCAGGATTACTGTTTGAATTCTGACTTTGGCAACCTGCCAAAATCAGAATAATTGCGATGATATTAGTCAAGACAATCAGTCTCATACGCTAAAAATTTATGTTACTCTCCATGCCAGCTTTGTAGACAAGAATTACTTCCGCTATATTTTCCAAATCAAGCACTCCGACAAGTTTCCCCTCTTCAAAAACAGGCGAAAAGGATGCTCCGGCTTTATCCATGAGTTCACGTGCTATATCCAGTTTCGTTTGTGGGGTCAATTCTGGATAATTTCGCTGGGTAATATTCCTCAAAGGGGCCAATTTGCCTAATTCACTCAACCCTTTAATGATTTCATCCTTTGTGATGAATCCAACTATATGATCATTCTCAGAAATCAGGAACGCTTTTTCCTGTCCGTTTAACAGTTGTTCAACAGCTCGCTCGATGGGCTCATTTGAAGGCAGAATCGTATAGTTTTTCATCAGAATATTTCCAACGCTATATTTTGAAAGTACTGATCGTGTACTTTCGTAATTTGACTCTGCTCCGGCCCCCAGGAAAACAAATAACCCGATGAAGACCAGCCAGACGTTTGAGAATATTCCCAGGAAAACAAACCCTATTGCTAAAAATTGACCGGTCAGTGCTGCAATTTCTGTGGCTTTGGTCCGGTCCAATTTCATTGCCAGTATTGCTCTTAATACCCTGCCCCCATCCATCGGGAAGGCTGGAATAAGGTTGAAACCAGCCAGTAGAACATTTACTATCAAAAGATTGAATAGGAAGTTGGAGGATGACATGTGCGAGTTCATGTCCAGCATATTCGGTATTCCATTGGTTTGCTTGAGTATAAAAAAAAGTACAATAGAAATTCCTAGATTGACAGCCGGACCAGCGAGCGCCACCCATAGCTCTTGAATGGGTTTTTCAGGCATTTTTTCCATATTGGCTACTCCCCCTATAGGAAGAAGCACGATGTTTTGGGTGGTGATGCTGTATCGTTTTCCCGTGAGAGCATGCCCCAACTCATGGAGCAATACACAAGCGAATAATGCCAGGATAAAGACAACACCTAAAAGCCCTTCCTCCAAGGCATGCCCCATGTTGAAATGGCTAAAAAACACCCAACCTAATAGGATGAGAAACGTCCAGTGGGCTTTTATTTCAATTCCAGAAATTGTCCCTATTTTAATTGACCATTTCATTGGTTTCAACATTAAGTTTGGAGGTGTTTGTGTTGTCGCTTCCCGGCTTGAATTTTCTTATGATAAGCCTGTTCGCCTTTTCATAAGTCAGGTAGTGAAACAGCCAGTTTACACCAACCATAATTTTGTTTCGGAAACCGACGATGGAGATTAAATGCACTGTTGACCAAAGCAGCCAGGCAATCCAGCCTTTCCATTTTCGAGATCCTATTTCGGCAACTGCGTTTTTTTTGCCGATGGTAGCCATGCTTCCCTTGTCTTTGTAAACAAAAGGTCTTTTGAAATTGCCTGTTTGAATAAGGTGGATCAGATTTTCACCTAATAAATTTCCCTGTTGAATAGCTACCGGCGCAAGCATAGGGTGTCCGGAGGGGTATTCATCGGAAATCATTGCTGCCACGTCACCAATGGCAAAAACATTGCTGTAACCAGTTACCCTGTTGTATTCGTCAACATTTATCCGACCATTTTTTAAAATTAATCCATTCTCCAATCCTGAAGGTGATTCTCCCTTTACCCCGGCTGTCCAGACCAACATTTTAGCAGGTAATTTCTCTCCGTTTGCGAGTGTTACAATAGATCCGTTGTAATTATTGACAGCTGTGTTTAGCAGAACCTCTACTGAAAGGTCTTTTAAAACTTTCTTGGCATGATTTGAGGCCTCTTTTGTCATCATCGGCAACAGACGATCCTGTGCTTCAATCAGGAAAATCTTCATCCATTCAGTTGCAAGTTCGGGATAGTCTTTGTGTAACAAATATTGTTTATACTCGGCAAGAGCACCTGCCAGCTCAACACCAGCAGGGCCCCCACCAACTATGACAAAATTTGTCAGCGCATCTTTCTCCTTTAAATTACATGTGATTGTTGCTTCCTCAAGGTTTTGTAAGATCCAGCTCCTGATGTCCAAAGCGTCACCAATGTCTTTCAACCCAATGCTATTTAGGCTGATGTTCTTAAGGCCATAAAAATTCGTCACACTTCCCGTTGCTATCACAAGGTAGTCATATCTTACCCAACCGATGTTTGTATGAATACGGTTGGATTCAGGTTCGATCCCTATTACTTCGGCCATCCTGTAAATCAGGTTTTTGTAGCCTTGAAATAATTTTCGGATAGGAGATAAGATTGAATCTGGTTCCAGTCCGGCGATGGCAACCTGGTATAACAGCGGCTGAAACTGATGGAAATTATTTTTGTCCAGCAGGACAACCTGAACAGGTTTATCCCGCAACTTTTTTATCAAATTGATTCCTGCAAACCCAGCCCCAACCACAACAATTCTTGGGGATACTGTTGCCGGAAGGCAAATTGTACTATGTGGGCATTGTTCAAGCATTGTGTGTATTTTCAATTGGTGAAAGCTGGTGCCAGAATAAATGTTCATACAGCCCAGACCAGTACATCCCGAATGTAAAAGAGAAGAGAAGTTCCTCCAATGGAATTCCTATAATTTTAATACCTGTGAGTTCAGGTAAGTTCCAGTACATGTTTACATATTCGGGATATACCAGGAGTAGACTGCCAAAATATACGATGTATATAGCCAGGAATGCCAGTCCTCCAAACCAAATGGCAATCTTTAAGTCTGGCCTGCAATACAAGGTCGCTATTCCCCCGAAAAAGAGGGCTATTACCCCACAGTATATATGGTTTAAATTGGTAAAAGCCGCGAGGACGATAAAAATGCCCACCGGAATAAAAAGAATGAGCCGATGCAACTTGTGTTTGGCATTCACCCTTTCTTCTTCTGCCATAGGTACACTCCTTACTGGAACAAACAATTTGTAAATGACAGCCCCTATCCCTCCAATGGAAAATGAAAAAATGAGACTTTCTATGTCAAAACCAGTCTTTTCAGCAAGGTTGAACAAAGAGGGAGGAGACCAATATTCAGGTACAAAAAGCGGTTCTGTCAATCCTAATAAAGAGGTCCAAATACTCACTCTTAACATTTCCAACCTGAACTCAGGCCTCCTCCAATATATAATTGCCCAGCTACATAATGCAATTAAAGACCATATAAGCCATGCGTACTTCATTGTGATTTATTTGGCTTTATGGTGAAGTTGTAAATTCCTGCTATACAAGCTCCGACTAACCACCCTAGAATGAATGACTCCAACAGACCGATAAAAAACTCTGAAAGAGGAACTTCAGGGCGTATGATGGAACCCACATCCAACCCATGAAGTAAACTATTGAAAAACGCAATCGTTCCGGATTGTCCAACGGCCATCATTACGACCGCGCATCCAATGTAGAGAATGGCCCAAGTGGCCCCCACTGCCAGTCCAAATTTTCGAATATCAATTGCATTCATTGTTTTTCATTTTTATGATTATGATGTCTTTGGTTCCCGTGTGAATGTGGCATGAGAATATGACACAAGAACATAAGGAGAATAAATGCCAGAAGGCCAGTGTCGCCATCAATGCCTAGTGCCGGTGCAAAAAATATGAGCAACAACGGCAGAACACAACCAATTAGCATTAATATCAAATGCTTGTTTTTCATCGGCCTCATTGATTTAGAGCCTGTTTAGATTTTCATGCTTGAGCGAAAGTGAGCAAATTTTATTCTGAACAAGGCAAATTTTGCAGGCGTATACAATTTATCCGGCGAAAAATTTAACGACGTGCAGGATAAAATTGGCCGCTTGCAGCCAAGTAAAGGGAATTTAAACAGGCTCTTAACCAGTCTTTCTTTTTTGCCTTTCCCGTAAGGCAAACCATTACCACATTTGAGACACTCACAGGGTCCATCAGCCCTTCAAATGCGGGCTGTTTTTTGCTTGGCTTTGTAACATAAAATTATACCCTATTTTTATCTATTACTTCCATTCTTTTGGGCTTTGTTTATAAAATTTTGTCGAATGGAGTCCTTGGCTTTAATTCCAGTTTTTTGTAATCGCTCATGCTCATGCCAGTTACCTGTTTAAACTGGCCAGAAAGGTGGCTGATGTTACCATAGCCCAATTCATACGCTATTTCAGAAAAATTCAACTCTCCGTATTCAATCAATTCTTTTGCTTTTTCAACCCGCATTAAAACAAAATATTTTTCAATTGTTATGCCCTCTGATCTTGAAAATGACTTGCTGAGTGAATAGTAGTTTTTGTTGAGTTTTTTTGACAGGTATTCAGATAGGTTTTGATTCAATGTCAGGGGTAGGTTTTGCAATAAATACAAAATTTCATGTTTGATTTTCTCACTGATGATTTCATCTTCAGAGTAGATGAGATGAAAGTTGTCCTTTACCAATGCTTCTTCAATGGATTGAAGGTCAATGTGTTTAGTTTTAGGCAGGTTGACAAGTACTCTTCCCAACTCTATTTCTTTGACTTCTAGCCCCAAACTCTCCAGATTTTCCTTTACTACCTTTAGGCACCTGCTGCAAATCATATTGCGGACCAGTAATTCCATTGAATTCGACGATTTCATGGCATAAGGTATTAATGAATAAGAAAAAGTTGACGATTTGGGGTTTCGGTCCAGCTACTAATGCAGTATTATTTTCAATAAAGCTATTTACTATCTCTTGTAAATTATACCGAATATTATTGCGATTGCAAGCAACAGCCAAAGCAAGAATTTAATTACTTCCTTTGCCTTGCCCGTCTTGGTCGAATTAATCCTATTGTCTGAGCAGCAATCTTTCATTTTTCAGGTTTTTAAAGTGGCAAGCCTGGGCACCAGGTGCCCGGCTTGCACACCAAACTGTATATGACAGTTAATTACCCTCATTGGAAACAGGCCGCTCGTATTGACAGCAGCCTGGCAAATTGTTGTACACTTCCTCTTTGGCTCTCACTTCGTCAGAATCATGGCCTGCGTTTGCCACTACTTGCTTGATCTCTTTGAGTTGAATTACTTCGGGGTTGTAATTGACGGTAAGTTGCTTGGTGTCAACATCCCAGTCGGCGGAATAAACGCCCTCAACTTTTTTCAGGGCTCCTTCTATGCGACGTTCACACATGCCGCAGTTGCCATAAACTTTGAAGGATTCAGTTTTACCTTCTTTGGCCATCGCATTTGCGGTCTTTTCTACTTGCATGTTTTGGCTGTGGTGATGTTCGTGTTGGGCGAAAAGGCCAACAGCGAAAAACATGAACAGTGCGGAAGACAAAATCAACTTTTTCATCTGAACAGATTTTAGTGGGTTAAAGAATCAGCAGGCAGAGACAGCCCCGCCTGCTGCTGATTTTTTTAATGCTTATGCCCATCCTTCATATGGTCGGCATTGGCAACGTATTCCATGCCGCACTTAGGACATTTGCCCGGCTGGTCACTGCCGCTACCTTCGCAGTGCATCGGGCAAACGTAGGCTGAGGTGTACTCAGGTCCGTCGCCGTGAGGCTCCTGTGATGCGTCGGCATCGCCGTTTTCGTGCATGGCACCGCCATCGTGATCGTGGCCCTCATGCATCTCGGTAGACTCTCCGTTGGAGTGATCGTGGTCGTGGGCGTTGTTGCCGCAGGCGATGGCTACCGCACTGATGACTACACCCAGAAAAAGCAATTTGAAGTACTTCATGAATTGAAATGTTTAAAAGTGAATGATTTAGAAGTTGATTATGGTTTTTGGGGTTTTTGAAGGTTTTTAGGGGGTTATGAGGATTATGAGGATTATAGGGATTATGGAGGATTATTGAGGTTGTTATAGGTTATAGGTTGTAGGTTGTAGGTTGGCAGGAATACTCTGCTAAACTCTGCTTTCAACTCTGATAACTCTGCGGTTAAAATAGTGTAGAGTTTAGGGTTTAGAGTGTAGAGTTAGGAGGTGCTAGCTCTTACTACGAGCCACGAGCTACGAGCTACGAGCTAACAGCTCTCACAGACTATCCTTCACCACCCCGCAAGTAAGCATGGCATCACCGAAGTAGGGGTTTTGAACCTTTCTTTCTGCGCTCAGCCAATCAGCACCCTGGTTGTCGAAGGCCATGGGGCAATGGATGACATAGAGCTGTCCGTTCTGGATTCCGAAGGCCTTTACCGCATTGGTAAGTGCCATTGACAGAAATCCAAATTGTTTGCGCTGTTCTTCCAGGTCATCGCTTTCAGCAATGTTGCCGGTGTGGGCCTTCAGCGCTTTCAGTTGTTCCATCCAGTACATGTGGGCATCGCCTTTGAGCAATTCCATTTTGACAGATCCCAAGGCTGACAGCAGCTGTGGTGCAGCTTTTTTGGCAGCAGCAGGATCTGACCCAACCAGGGCTTGTTCCAAGGCCAGGTAAGCCTGCACCACCTCACCCAATTGCTTTTTGAAATCGGCGGGTGTTTCTGCCCGGTAATCCGGAACCTTTTGCTCTTCGGCAACGGTTTTCACATTGCGGTTCATCATGCTGTTCATGTTGTTGAGTTGAGCTGCTGCGTCGATGACGAACTGGCCGTTGACCACCACCCGCTCGCCGGCGTTCAGGCCTTCCAGCACCAGGTACTTGTCACCAACGGCATCGCCGAGTTTGATCTCACGGTATTCGTAGGAAGGAACGTCGGCATCGGGCACCTGCACATAAACCACCGATCTTGGGCCGGTCCAGAGCACGGCGGTTTTGGGGACCATCAGTCCCTTTTGAGCCGTTCGAGGACGGGCCTCGATCGTACCTTTCACGAACATATCGGGTTTCAGCATCCCTCCCACATTGCGTACATCTGCCCTCACGCTGGCAGCACGGGTTTGCGGATTTACAACAGGGTCGATGAAGCTGACGGTGCCTGAAAAGGTCTTGTCCGGAATAGCTGCCACGGTGTAGCTCACCTTGTCGCCAATGCGGATATTGGCCAGGTCTTCTTCGTAGGCATCGAAGAGCACCCAGAGTTGGTTCAGATCGGCCAGGTCAAACAGTACGCTCCCTTCTTTCACATAGTCGCCTACGGCAACTCTGCGCTTCAACACCACCCCGGAGCGGTCGGCATACACGGGGAGTGTTTCCTGAATTTTGCCTGATTTTTCAACCTCCTGGATGGTGGCATCCGTCAGTTTCCAATAGCGCAATTTGTTGCGCACAGCCTCCAGCAGTTGTGGCTGTGAATCAGCCCATTTTCTGGCTTCGAGCAGTTCTTTCTGGGCAGAAATGAGCGCCGGTGAATAGATGGTGGCCAGTTTCTGCCCTTTCCTTACCGACTCACCCGTGAAGGTGACAAAGAGTTGCTCTATTCGACCTGGCAGGTGAGAAACCTGGCTGGCCACATGGCGCTCATCGGCTTCGATTCGGCCGGTCAGAAAAATGGTCTTTGAAGCAGCTCCGGTTCCGGCACCCACTTCCATGGTCTGGATGTTCGCAAGTTTGACGGCATCCTCAGTCATTTGCATGACCAAAGGATTGTCAGAGGTACCGGCTTCATCCAGGGGAATCAGGTCCATGCCACAAATAGGGCATTGCCCCGGCTCGTTTTGACGGATTTGCGGGTGCATGGAGCAGGTCCAGATGGTTTCTTTCTTTTCGCCTGCGGCAACATCGTGATTGTGGCCCTCGTGGTTGGCTACAGGCTGCGTTTTTCCGAAGAAAACATACCCGGCCGCCAGGCCGGCAAAAGCAGCTGCAAGTACCAGAACTATTACTTTCCAATTTTTCATCTTCGTAAATTTTGAAGTTGATGGTGAACTAATGGGTTACGGGATGTAGCGCTCGATCTCAGCCTGTGCCTGGTACATTTTTACCACTGCACTGAGCTGCATCAGGTCGTACTTGATGTATTGGTCTTCGGTTTGAAGAAGGTCAATAAAACTGGCGCCTTCGGCACTGTAAGCTGCCATCAGCAGGTCGAGTACCGACAGGGTGGTTTGTTTTTGGTCTTCAAACAATTGAAACCGTATACGGGCATCATCCCAGTTGGCAAATGCCTGTTCCAATGCCGTTCTGAACTGCAACTGAAGGTCTTCCTTTCGCAGCTCGAGGGCATGAATCTTTATCCGTTCTTCCTGCTCCTTAGCGTCGTATTTTTCCCGGTAAAGCGGAATGCGAACGCCGATCCTGGGTGAGAGGATATCCCTGCCGTTGCCGTCGGGATTGGCATCGGAGCGCTCACCCACGAAGATGTAATCGAGGCCTGCGGCGAAAGAGGGTTTGCCTTCCAGCTCGTTCAGTTTGATGGCTTCCCGGGATGCTTCCTGTTGCAGGCTAAACATTCTCAGCACCGGGTGACCGGCGGCAATGAGGGCCTGTATTGAATCCAGTGAATAAGCCGGATCGATGGTGGTCAGTGTATCCACCGGCACCACAGGTGCTCCGGCATTTCTGTTCAGCAGGCCATTGATCACCGCCAGCGGTTTTTGCTTTTGGGTTTCCAAAAGTTCCAGCTCTTCCTCCAGGTCTTTGATCCGTATTTGGATGCGCAGCACATCCGCCAGTTTGGAGCGGCCAGCTTCCACGTTGGCCAGAGCAATGGATTCCATCCTTCGGAAAACATCTATGCTCCGCCGGATGATGAGCTGCTTTTTGGCCAGCTCGTACAGTTGGTAATAAGCTGCTTTCACCTTGTAATGGAGGTTCAGGCGGGTGGCAGCAATTTTCTCAAACTGCGCTTTTGCCATCACCAGCATGAGGTCTCGCCGGGCGTCCAGCGTCCCCTTCCAGGGAAATTGCTGGGTGGCACTCAGGCGCACCCATTGCGGCCCCAGGCGGGTCTCCACCGGCAAGGCAAAGACACCCAGTCCGGCTTCGGGTTCAGGCAACTGGCTCACCTGGGGTGCTTTTTCCAGGGCTGCCAGGTAGTCCTGGTAGAGCGCTTTCAGCTCCAGGTTGTTGCTGTCGGCTTGCGCCAACAACTGCTCCAGCGGTTGCGCAGCGAGGAAGCCGGAAAAGAAGAGCAACAAGACTGACATTAAAATTTTATTCATCATTTCCATTGTCTTCAGTTTTGGGTTCACCGAACCAGTTTTTCCATTTGAGTTGGTATTCTTTCCACATGCAGTACATGATGGGCACGGTAAACATGGTGAGCAATTGGAGGCACATGCCACCAAAAGATGGGATGGCCATGGGCACCATCACATCGGCTCCGCGGCCGGTAGAGGTAAGCACCGGCAAGAGCGCCAGTATGGTGGTGGCGGTGGTCATGGTGGCCGGGCGAACACGTCGCAGACCTCCTTCAATCACGGCATCCCTTATGCCCTCGATGGTGGTGGGCTCGTTGCGTTTGAAGCTGTCTTTCAGAAAAGTGGCCACCAAAACGCCATCGTCCGTTGCGATGCCAAAAAGAGCGATGAATCCCACCCAGACCGCCACACTCAGGTTGATGGGGTGCATCTGAAACAGCTCCCGCATGTTGGTTCCGAACAGTTCAAAGTCCATGAACCATCCCTGACCGTAAAGCCAGATCATGATGAAACCTCCGGAAAATGCGATGAACACCCCGGAGAACACCATGGTGGTGATGGCCACCGAGCGGAACTCAAAATACAGGATGAGGAAAATGATCATCAGGGCAATGGGCACCACGATGCTGAGGCGTTTGGCCGCACGCACCTGCTGCTCATAGGTGCCCGCAAAGCGATAACTGACTCCCGGTGGCACTTCCAGCTCTCCGCTGGCAATTTTCTCCTGCAGGTACTTCTGGGCGTTGTTCACCACGGTGACCTCCGCCTGATCGGGTTCACGGTCAAACAGGACATAGCCCACCAAAAAGCTGTCCTCACTTTTGATGGATTGTGGCCCCTGCCTGTAAGTCACTTTGGCCATTTCGCTGAGCGGAACCTGTCCGCTGTTTTTCGTCGGTATGAGGATGCGGTTGACGATGTCCGGGTCGCTGCGCAATTCCCTGGGATAGCGAATTCGCACGGGGTAGCGTTCACGGCCTTCCACGGTGGTGGTCATTGGCATTCCACCAACGGTAGCCTGGATATAACGTTGAACATCCACGATGCTAAGGCCATAGCGGGCGATGGCTTTGCGGTCGATTTCAAACTCCATGTAGGGCTTGCCCACGATGCGGTCGGCAAAGACGGCGGCGGCTTTCACACCGGGCACTTCTTTGAGGTATTTCTCCAGTTTCAGTCCGAATTCCTCGATTGATTTAAGGTCCGGCCCTTTCACTTTGATACCCATGGGCGCCCGCATACCTGTTTGCAACATTACCAGTCGCGTTTCGATGGGCTGGAGTTTGGGAGCCGAGGTCACACCGGGTACTTTGGTGGCTTTGACGATTTCCTGCCAGATGTCATCCGGCGTTCGGATGTGGTCCCGCCATTGGCGGAAATACTTGCCGTTTTTATCAGGCACCAGTTCCCCCTTCTCGTCTCTGACGAACTCGCCGTTTTCATCCACCTTGAAGCGCATCCGGTGGCCGTCTTCGTCCACCTTGTATTCCGACTTGTAGAGAATCACATTCTCGTACATGGAGATGGGGGCGGGGTCGAGGGCCGATTCCACCCGGCCCAGCTTGCCCACCACTGATTCTACTTCCGGAATCGCAGTTACAGACATGTCGAGGGTCCGCAGGTAGTTGATATTTTGCTGCATACCGGTATAGGGCATGGAAGTGGGCATGAGCAGGAAACTTCCTTCATCCAATGAGGGCATAAACTCCTGCCCGGTATTTTGGAAGATGTTCACCCCCCAGATGACCAGTCCGGTCACCGTGGCCAGGAACACCCAGCGCATGCGCAACAAAAAGCGTAGCACCTGCTCGTAAAAGTGGATGATGGTGAAAAACACTGCCATGAGTATGGCGATAATTCCAGCCACGAAAATGTAATTGGTGAGCAGGCTCTTGTTGACACCCAGCGGCATCCAGGCACGGGTCAGGAAGAAGGCTACCAGACCGGCGTACAAGATGTTTTTCACCCAGGTGAATACCGTTTGGTGCCGCTGTTCCATGTTGTCGGAAATCCAGATACCGGTATGCTCCAGCAAGGCCACAAAAACCACGATGAGACCGAACCAAAGATTGTACATAGTGGCCACGGCAATCCCACCTACCAGCAACACCAGGTTTGACATATAGCGCCAGCGGCTGCTCTTGGGTTGCACTTTGAAAACAGTATGAGCCAGTGCCGGCACCACCGTAATGGCCAGAACGATGGAGGCCAGCAGTGCAAAGGTTTTGGTAAAGGCCAGGGGCTTGAACAGCTTGCCCTCTGCTGCCTCCATTGCGAAGACCGGCAAAAAGCTGACGATGGTGGTGGAAACGGCCGTGACCACTGCGCTGGCCACTTCCACTGTGGCTTCGTAGATCACCGTGAGCAACGACTTGCCCGGCGGCGATTCTTTCATGTGTTTCACCATGCTTTCGGTGAGCACGATGCCCATGTCCACCATGGTACCGATGGCAATGGCAATACCCGAAAGTGAAACAATGTTGGCATCGATACCAAATTGCCGCATGGCGACAAAACACATCAACACCGCAACGGGAAGCGTGCCCGACACGATGAGGGAACTCTTCAAATTGAAGAGCATGAGTATGACTACGATGATGGTGATGAGCACCTCCAGCGTCAGCGCTTCCTCCAGGGTGCCGATGGTTTCCTGAATGAGCTGGGTGCGGTCGTAAAAGGGCACGATCTTCACCTGCGACACCGTGCCGTCTTCCAGGGTTTTGGACGGCAGGCCGGGTTCTATCTCGGCAATTTTGGCTTTTACGTTTTTGATGACGGCCATGGGGTTGGATCCATAACGGGCCACCACTACCCCACCTACGGCCTCGGCACCGCTCTTGTCCAGCGCGCCCCGGCGGGTGGCCGGGCCGATGTTTACCTTCGCAATGTCTTTGATGTAGATGGGTACATTGTTGCGTTCCGCAACAACGGTGTACTCGATGTCCTCCAGTTTCTTGATGTAACCGAGGCCCCTGACGAAATACTCCACCAGGTTGACTTCCATCGTCTGGGCACCCACGTCGAGGTTGCTCTTTTTGACGGCATTCATCACCTGGTCCAGGCTGATGTTGTACACCTTCATGGCGTCGGGGTCCACATCGATCTGGTATTCTTTTACGTAGCCTCCTACGGAGGCAACTTCGGCCACTCCATCGGTTGCGGAGAGGGCATAGCGCACATAAAAATCCTGGATGGTTCGCAGTTCGTGAGGGTCCCAGCCGCCAGTGGGTTTGCCATCGGCATCGCGGCCTTCCAGGGTGTACCAGTAGATCTGGCCCAGTGCGGTGGCGTCGGGGCCGAGGCTGGGTTGCACCCCTTCGGGCAGGAGGTTGGCGGGCAGGGAGTTGAGTTTTTCAAGAATACGGCTCCGGCTCCAGTAAAACTCCACATCGTCTTTGAAAATGATGTAGATGGTGCTGAAACCAAACATGGAATTGCTTCGGATGGTCTTTACACCCGGGATGCCCAGCAGGGCTGAGGTCAGTGGGTAGGAGATCTGGTCTTCCACGTCCTGGGGGGAGCGGCCCGGCCATTTGGTGAAGACGATTTGCTGGTTTTCACCAATATCGGGGATGGCATCAACGGCCACGGGGTCTCTGGGCAGCCAGTTGATGTTGAAGTCAAAGGGTGCCGAGGACAGGCCCCAGCCCACGAAGCCCAGGACAAATAACCAGGCTACCAATTTGTTCTCCAGAAAAAATCGAATGATCGCATTGAGCATGTGTACACTGATTTTTGACGATTCATCAATACCGGCGGCGGTAGGCCAACCGTAAATTTCATTTTGCGACGCAAAAAATAAAAACCACTGATGGCAAGGGCCATAGTGAATACAGTCGCCGCAAAGGCGTCAAAATCAGCGATTTAACAAAGGATGGTCTCGAGCTTCAACCATATGTCAGGTTCCACAATGGGCGGTTTGAAGCTGAGGTAAGCGGGCCAGAGTTGGGTGTTGGAAGGAAGCAATTCGGCGGGTACGGAGACCATAACAGCCACGGGCTGTGGCGGTGCGGGCACCTGCAAATCAAGGGATGACGTTTGCTGATCCTGTTTCAGCTTAAAGTAATTGCCATGATGGGTACAACAATTATCATCACAGTCATGGCTTTTGGTCGAACAACAGAAATCATCATCGGAACTGCAAGAGTCGATGGCATTGCACATTTCTACTTCTTCAGCTTCACCAAGGCAAATGTGGTGGTTCACCACAAGCCCTGTACTGCTGAGCGCAGTCACTAATGCCAGAAGAATATGTAAAAATCGTGCTGCCATTCAATCAAAAATTCGGGCAAATGTAAAGCCACAGAAAAAAACACAACAATGACGAAGATCACAAAGGTATTAAAATAGTCTTAAAAATTTTGGCACTTTCAGTTTCAGTATCCAGACCTTTACTCGAAAAATTATCCTTTTAATCTGAATCAGCCATCACAATAATGAAGAACAGGAGTAAGTCTAAGGTGTTGATTACTTGGCAAGTATTGATGATTTGCATGTTGGCAGGCATCACGTCTAATGCCCAGTTCCACCCCTCCATTGCCCAGTCCTACAACCCTGACCTGGCGCCGTTTTATTTCGGTGTTGCCAGCGGGGATCCGCATCCGCATGATGTGCTTTTGTGGACGAAGGTGGTTCCGGAACAGGCAACAGGGGCTCAGCAGGTGGAATGGGAGTTGTCGGCGGACAGCAGTTTTACGAAGGTTTTGAAAAGTGGCACTGCCACCGCCACGCCCGAATCGGCCTATACGGTGAAGGTCCTGGTGGATGGGCTTGAGCCCGGCACTTATTATTTCTATCGCTTCCGCAATGGCGAGCGGTGGTCGCCCATTGGCAGAACCAAAACTGCACCCGACGGCGAGGTGAACCAGCTTCGTCTGGCCGTCATCAGTTGTGTGAACTACACCAGCGGCTATTTCAATGCCCTGGAGCACCTGGCCCACCGCAAAGACATCGACGTGGTGCTGCACCTCGGCGACTACATTTATGAGTACGGTGGCGGCGGCAACCGGAAGAAGGGTTTCAGCCGCCCCCACATCCCACCCCACGAGTGCATAAGCCTGGAAGATTACCGGAGCCGCTATGCGCAGTACCGGCTCGACCCGCAGTTGCAGGAAGCGCACCGCCTGCACCCCTTCATCATCATCTGGGACGACCACGAGACGGCCAACAACTCTTACGCCACCGGTGCCCAGAACCACGATCCGCGCCGGGAAGGCAGTTGGGAAGAAAGAAAAAACGCTGCCGTACAGGCTTGGTTCGAGTGGATGCCCATTCCCGGAAATCCCTCCACCCCCATCATCCGGAAGTTTTCCTTCGGCAAACTGGCCGACTTGTGGATGCTGGACGAAAGGCTCACCGCCCGCAGCCCCCAGGCCCGCGGTGTTGATGATCCGGTTTTGAATGACAGCACCCGCCACATGATTGGCGAAGAACAAAGAAAATGGCTGCTGGAGGGCATGCTGAACTCAGAGGCCAGGTGGAAAGTGATCGGCAACCAGGTCATTTTCTCCCCCCTGCACGACAGCCGGGTCTTCAGCCGCAACCCCACCGTGCGCATGGACCGCTGGGACGGCTACCCCGCCGAGCGCCAAAAGATGTTCGACTTCTGGTACCGCAACGGCATCAACAACATCGTGGTGCTCACCGGCGATGTGCACACCTCCTGGGCCTTCGAGCTGACGGCTGACCCGCTCGATCCCAATGTTTACGACCGCAAAACGGGTAAAGGGGTGATCGGAGCGGAGTTCACAACTCCCAGCATCAGCTCTTTCAACTTTGACGAAGTGGTGCCGAAGTTCATCACCTGGGAAGCCAAACGCCGCTTCAAGCGCAAAAAGCACAACCCCCACCTGCGCTTCCTCGATCTGAACAGGCACGGCTACCTGACCCTGACGCTCACGCCCGACGCAGCCCAGGCTGACTGGTATTTTGCGAAGACGATTTTGAAACAAACAGACCGGATAAAGCACTGCGGGCCCCGAATACTGAATTACGACGAAAAACAACTGAATAAAAAATAGCTTTGATGACGGAATTAGCACTTTTCATTCACCCAAACCGACTGGTTCATAGCTTGTTCCGTCAGCCGTGCTCATTTCCATAGTACCTTTCTCCTGCGGCTGGTAGCCTTGCTCACACAGAAAGCAATTCTTAAAAACCCAACCAGCTGAAAACATGAGAGTACTACTGCTAATTTTTACCCTGTCGATGCTCGCCTCCTGCAAGTGCTACGAAAACAAGTCAGAGGCCATCTCCAAATACCTGAAAATACAGCTTGCCGACAACAACCCGGTCAACAAGGAAGTGATGATGCGTTTCAGCAACGATTCTGACTTTCTGCGCTTCAGCATCCGGAGGCTGGCTTTTCGGTTTCAAAGCCCGGAAGGAAAAGAATTCGTCCGCTTTTTACCCGTCCAGGTGGACTTGCAGCCGGGCGAATCGGTTGCCAAAAAAGTGAGCTTCGAGGGCGCCCGGGTTTTTCTGGGTTTTTACCCGCTTGACGACGACATCGCCATTTATTGCCTCAGCCACCAAAGGGAAAACGAGAATGCGGTTACCACTGCCTCCCGCTGAGCCTTGTGCCAACAGATTGCCCCCAAACCCTTCACTTTGCAAGCGTTTATCCAAAATCCGCCGGCAGCTATGGATTCTTCTGTATCATTGCAGAGAAACCAATGAACCGGCGTGGACGATCTCGCAAAACGATTACAGGCTGATGACCAGACGGTGCTCAAAGAATTGTTTGAGGCCCACTATGCGCATGTATGCGCCACCATCCAACGGTTCACGGCTGCCCGTTCCGCAACAGAAGACCTGGCCCAGCAGGTCTTTATCCGCTTCTGGCAAAAGCGCCACCAGATCACCATCAACAGCTCTCCCGGTGCCTACCTGCAGCGCATGGCCATCAACGAAGCCCTGGCCTGGTTGCGAACGAAGAAAAACCAACAGCCCGACCCCCTGCCTGCCCACCTGCCCGACGACGACCGCCACCTGGCCCCCGACCCCGCCGAACAACTCCTGCAACAGGAACTTCACGAACAAATTTTGCAGGCCATCCAGAGCCTGCCCCCCCGCTGCCAGGAGGTATTCGTGCTGAGCCGCTACGAACAACTGAGCTACCAGGAAATCGCCGACAAACTGAACATCTCCATCAAGACCGTGGAAAACCAGATGGGCAAAGCCCTCCGCCTGATGCGGGAGCGGATGAGGGGGTATTTGAGGTAGCTCTTAGCTCGTGGCTCGTAGTAAGAGCTAGTGCCTCCAAACCCTACACTCTAAACCCTAAACTCTTTTTAACCGCAGAGTTAAGCAGAGTTTGAAACAGAGTTGAACAGAGTATTCCTGCTAAACTCTATAATCCTCTATAATCCCCATAATCCTCTATAATCCCCATAATCCTCTATACTCCTCCATAATCCTCAATAATCCTCATAATCGTTACATTCGCCGAACCAACCACCTGATAGCCACCTGTGCATAATGATCAAAATTCCCGGATATGAAAAACAGGTCTTTACTCCTCACGATTATTTTCTTCCTCGCTGCGCAATGTGCCCTGATGGCCCAGGGGCGTGTCAGCATCGCTTCGCAAGATGATTCGCTGACGGTGTTGCGGCTCGACAGTCTAGACATCCTCACCCGGCTGGCAGGGGATGCTGACCCCTCTCATCCGTATTACACCTTCCTCTGGATTTTCGGAGACGGCAGTTTCATCAACGGCACCCGGGATTCGGTGATCGGCCACGTTTTCGAAGCCCGCAACGAGCGGCTGTTTTCAGCTGCCACGGGTGCCGATGTCACCGTTTATGCCACCGGTAACTACAGCGGGGGCTCCCGTCCGCCCCGCATGGCTCCATCGCCCGACGATTTCTTTCGCTCTCCGTCGGTAATCAGGACGACGTTGAAAAAAGAGCTCCTGCAAAACAATGTAGACCTGACTCCCACCGCCATTGACACCAGTGTGATCGACACCACCCGGACCGGGCTGCTCCGTTTGCAGCTCAGCAAAAACGCCCGCCCGCAAGACACCCTTGTGGCCATCCTGAGTTTCCGGCAGCCGCAGGGCAAGCCGATACAGCCCATCGGCGGACAGCTCTATTTGTTTTTCAACAGCCGCATTGCCGAAGCGAAGCACATACCCACCGCAGTGAAAGGAGCCATCAAAAGCAGCCCGCCGCCACCGCCGCCACCACCATTCAGTCACGGCAAATTCAGCCACCAGCGAGACCACATCCATTTCCGCAATGTGCAGGACCTGGGACCCGGCACAGCACTGCCATCGGGCATTTCAGCCTACACCCATTTTCTGGTCTGGAATTATGACTCGCTGCGCAATGCCGGACGGGATGAGCGCCACCTCTTCGCCGAATTTGGCGTGGACAGCCTCATGTGGGAGCTCTTCCGCAACGGCCGGGGCGATACGCTCAGTTTTCTGGCGGTGATGACCGCTTACGACTTCAGTCCCGATGTGATCGGCCTGCTGCCAACGGCTTCTCATCCGATGATCGACACGACCGGTATTGCCACCCTGCTCAGCCAGCGATTTTACGTCGGCAACAATGAATTTGCGCCCCTCGACAATGCCGACCTCCACGGGAAAGTGGTTGCGGTGAGCGAGGTGAAAACACCCGTCGTATCGGCCCACGATCCGAATGAGCTGCTGCTCTATGCCTGCCAATGCCCCGACACCAGCCGGCGACAGGTGGTTGGCGTTGTCAATTATTCCAACGACGGCAATGCGCCTACCTCACTGGTCAAAGTGAGCCTCCAGGTTCCGGAACAACTCGACCTCAACTCCATCGAGACCATCAGCATGCAGCCGGCGCCGATCAGTCCAGTAACTCCGGAAATCGACCCTGCGAGCCGGACCATCGAGTGGGCCTATCCTGCCATGCTGCTGCCAGCCGCCTCAGCCGGCTTTGGCCACCCGTCCACACAAGGACAGATCACCTTCACCATCGAGCTGAAACCGGGCGTTGAAATTTCAGAGCTGGACCCCGTGCAGGCCTGCATCGTTTTCGATGTGAACGACCCGATGTGCACCCTGCCCGTAAAAGCAGGCGACATCGTGAGCACTTTTGAGGAGGAGGGGATTCAGCAGTTGTTGCAATGCACCGCCTGCCCCAAACACCAACCCGAGGGCACCGACAACTGGTGGTGGTGCATCAAATGGGGCATCATCCTGCTGGTACTGCTGTTGTTGATCTGGGTGCTGAAAAAGTGGCTCGTAGCTCGTGGCTCGTAGCTCGTAGTAAGAGCTAGCGCCTCCCTACTCTCTACTCTCATTAACCGCAGAGTTAAACAGAGTTATTACACGGAGTTCCACAGAGTTTTGACACGGAGTTCCACGGAGCTAGCCCCCCAAACCCTAAACTCTACACCCTACACTCTAAACTTTTTTGACCGCAGAGTTTCACAGAGTTTGGAACAGAGTTTAGCAGAGTATTCCTGCCAACCGGCAACTGATCCCGGGCGAAGCGCCCCGGGAACAACCTACAACCTACAACCTACAACCTACAACAACCTCCATAATCCTCCATAATCCCCATAATCCTAATAACCCTCCAAAATCAAATCCTGATCGTCTTCCTTTTCTTTTTGGGTTTGGCAGGGATGCTGTCCCGGCCGGGAGGGGTCATGCGTCGGGGGATGTCGAAAAAGGGGTCGTCGAAGAAGGGGCTTCCGAATTCGAAACGCAGGGGCGGGTTTTCCATTTCCGGAGATTGCTTGATGCCATCTGGGTTGGGCACCACCAGGACTTCCACGGGTTCGGTTTCCCGCACCTGATCTCCGACCCGGATGCTGGCGGGGCCGATGTAGTAGAGGCCTTCCTGTTTGGGCTCCAGGTAAAAGGAGATGGTCATTCGCTGGCTCATTTCACCGTTGACGATGGTGGTGAACATGGACTGGCTGGGACCGCTTACGATATTGAAATCCTCTGTGAAGTCGGGTTCCTGGAAATCGGTGCCGTTGCCGTTTTCGAGGACGAACTGCACCTGGAAGAAGTTGCCCATCAGCACGGAGTCGGTGCTGAGTTTAACGGTGAAGCTGGGTTCTTTGCTTTGGGCTGAAAGTACCGTTGCGGCAGCGAGAAAAAGCAAAACAGACAAGGTTCCTTTCATCACATTCCGGATTTTTGGTTTGGGTTGCGAAGCGAAGGCAAAATTACAGATCCAGCACTTTTCGTTTCAACTCGAAGTTTTTACCGAGGTAGAGGCGGCGCACCTGCTCGTCGGCGGCCAGTTCTTCTGCCGTGCCGGCCATGAGGATGGCCCCGTCGTACATGAGGTAAGCACGGTCGGTGATGCTGAGGGTTTCCTGCACGTTGTGGTCGGTGATGAGGATGCCGATGTTTTTGGTGCGCAGGCGGGCCACGATGGTCTGGATGTCCTCCACGGCAATGGGGTCAATGCCGGCAAAGGGCTCATCCAGCAGGATAAAATTGGGGTTGGTGGCCAGGGCACGGGCAATTTCCGTGCGGCGGCGCTCACCACCCGAGAGGGTATCGCCGGGATTGTTTCGCACCCGATCCAACCCAAACTCATCGATGAGCCTTTCGAGGCGTTCCTTTTGTTCGGCTTTGCTGAGGCCGGGGATCATCTCCAGCACGCCGGCAATGTTTTGCTCAACGGTGAGCTTGCGGAAAACAGACGGCTCCTGCGGCAGGTAGCCGATGCCCCGGCGGGCACGCCGGTACATGGGCAGGCTGGTGATGTCCTCATCTTCGAGGAAAACCTTGCCCTCGTTGGGTTGGATGAAACCCACCACCATGTAAAAAGTGGTGGTTTTGCCGGCACCGTTGGGGCCCAAAAGCCCCACAATCTCCCCCCGTTCCACCTGTATGGAAACGTCTTTCACCACGGTGCGCTTGCCGTATCGCTTGACCAGATTTTCGGTTCGTAAAATCATGCTTGCTTGCTTTTATGCAGCGTCGATTTCCAGATCGCTGATAAGGGAACGACCAGTCCCCAATTCCGCCGCCTCTTTACCCGGTGGTAACATTTTCTTCGCCGTGCAATTTTCGCTCCTGCAAAGTGTGCCACACCAGCACCAGCCAGCAAATAAACAATCCCAGAAACTCCCGTGTGTTTTCGATGTACGGGGTGGCAGCTTTCATCTCACTGGCAATGTCCGGGCTGCCCATTTTGATCCATTCCATAAAATCGGGCAGGCAAAGCAGCATCCAGACGGTGGTGACCCCAGCTATGCCCCACAACACATAGCGGTGGTATTTTCCGAAGGCCGCAAAAATACAGACGTAGGCCACCAGCAGGTAAATGGCCATCCAGGCCCAGGGATCAGGATCGTTGTACTGCACCGCTGCAAAAATGATGAATAACAGTCCGAGGAGGAGGTTGAGGGATTTCATGGTGGAGGATTATGAGGGTTATGAGGATTATGGAGGATTATGGAGGTTGTAAGTTGTAGGTTGTAAGTTGGGCGCTAGCTCCGTGAAACTCCGTGCTAAAACTCCGTGGAACTCCGTGTAATAATTCTTTTCAACTCTGTTTCAGGCCAACTCAAGCCGTTACGTGTCACGCGTCACGTGTTACGTGTTACGAAATCAACCCCCAATGCCGGGTGCCTTTGCCGACCACTTCCAGCCAGTATTTTAGGGGGGCATTCAGGGGGTGGTTCAGTTCCGGGTCTTTTTCCAGAATGCGGATGGCCAGGTCACGGGCCGTTTTCAGGATTTTTTCATCCTGTGTGAGGTCCGCCAGGCGGAGGTTGAGCAGGCCGCTTTGGCGGGTGCCTTCGATGTTTCCGGGGCCACGCAGTTTCAGGTCAGCTTCGGCAATTTCGAAGCCGTTGTTGGTGCGCACCATGGTGCTGATGCGCTCCCGGGCTTCGTTGCTGATCTTGAACTCCGTCATCAGGATGCAGTAGCTCTTGTCGGCGCCGCGCCCCACCCTGCCGCGCAGTTGGTGGAGTTGCGACAGGCCGAAGCGCTCCGTATTCTCGATGACCATGACCGAGGCGTTCGGCACGTTCACCCCCACCTCTATCACCGTGGTGGCAATCATGATCTGGGTCTTTCCTTGTACGAAGCGCTGCATCTCAAAATCCTTGTCGGCAGGTTTCATGCGGCCGTGCACGATGCTGATCTGGTACTGCGGTTTCGGAAAGGCCCGGCTGATGGCCTCGTAGCCTTCCATGAGGTTTTTGAGGTCCAGTTTTTCGCTTTCCTCGATGAGGGGATAGACCACATAGACCTGCCGTCCTTCGGCAATTTGCTTCTTCATGAATTCGAAAACCTGAATGCGGTGGTTTTCGGTTTTATGCACGGTGGTCACGGGCTTGCGGCCCGGTGGCAGCTCGTCGATGACCGATACGTCCAGGTCGCCGTAGAGGGTCATGGCCAGAGTCCGGGGGATGGGGGTGGCGGTCATCACCAGCACATGGGGTGGCAGGGGTTTATTTTTCTTCCACAAGGCTGCCCGCTGTGCCACCCCGAAGCGGTGCTGCTCGTCGGTAATGGCCAGGCCCAGGTTTTTGAACTGCACCCAGTCCTCGATCAGGGCATGGGTGCCGATGAGGATGTCAATTTCGCCGGCGGCCAGCCGTTCCAGAATGGCTTTGCGTTTTTTGCCTTTTACGGAACCAGAGAGGTATTCCACCCCCACGGGCAAGCCCTCCAACTGCTCTTTGATGCCGCTAAAATGCTGCTGCGCCAGAATTTCCGTCGGAGCCATGAGGCAGGCCTGGTAGCCGTTGTCTATGGCCAGCAGCATGCACAGCAGGGCCACGATGGTTTTGCCGCTGCCCACATCGCCCTGCAACAGCCGGTTCATCTGTGAGCCGCTGCCCAGGTCTTTGCGGATTTCCTTGATGACCCTTTTCTGGGCATTGGTGAGTTCAAAGGGCAGTTTTTCTTCGTAAAAGCGCATGAACAGCTCGCCCACCTTTTCGAACACATGGCCTTTGATGCCTTTTTTTCGTCGCAATTTGGTGTGGAGCAGGCGCAGCTGCAGGAAGAACAACTCCTCGAACTTCAGCCGGCGGCGGGCATCGTTGAGTTGCTGCTCGTTTTCCGGGAAGTGGATCCAGCGGAGCGCTTCGTAGCGGTTGGGCAGGCGCAGTTTTTTCCGAAGGTACTCCGGCAGGTTTTCCGGCAGCACCGCATCCACCCCTTCGGCGAGGATGGCAGCATCGAGTTTTTCAAAGAGCGCCTCCATGATGCGCCGGCGGCCGCGGGCATCCAGGCCTTTTGCATTCAGTTTTTCGGTGCTGGAATAAACGGGGGCAAAGGTGAGCGCCGGCCGCTTGTTCACTTCCGACAGCTCCTCCATTTCGGGGTGTGGCAGGTTGATGCTGTTGTTGAAGACACTGGTTTTACCGAAGGCGACATAAGCCTTTCCGGGCGTGAGCATTTTCTCCACCCAATAGATGCCCTGAAACCACACCAGGTCCACGACGCCCGTTTCGTCCCTGAACTTGCCGACGAGCCGCTTTCTGCGCCCTTCGCCGAATTTCTCCAGCCTTCGCAAAACGCCCTTTAGTTGCACCTCTCGCCCTTCGGGCAATGGTGTTTCACGGTATAGCTCGCCAATGGTGTGAAAGCGGGTTTTGTCCACATAACGGAAAGGATAAGCCAGCAGCAGGTCGCCAAAGGTGTGGATGCCCAACTCCTTTTGCAGCATGCCGGCCTTCACAGGCCCCACGCCTTTGAGGTATTCAACCGGAGTGTTCAGCAGCTTGCTCATGGGGCTAAGTTCGGAAAAAGCGGGAAGGAGGAAGTAGGGATGAGGGATGAGAAGAGCTAGCGCCCCCAAACCCTAAACTCTACACCCTAAACCCTAAACTCTTTCAACCACACAGTTGAACAGAGTTGTTACACGGAGTTCCACAGAGTTTAAGCACGGAGACCCTCGGAGACGAGAGAGCTAGCGCCCCCAAACCCTAAACTCTACACTCTAAACCCTAAACTCTTTCAACCGCACAGTTGAACAGAGTTGTTACACGGAGTTCCACAGAGGATGGCGTGTGGCTCCCCGAGTTCTCGGGGCAGGCTGTGGCTCGTAGCTCGTAGTAAGTGCTAGCGCCTCCAAAACCCTACACCCTACACCCTAAACTCTAAACTATTTCAACCGCACAGTTGAACAGAGTTGTTACACGGAGTTCCACGGAGCCGAAAGGAGCTAGCGCCCCCAAACCCTAAACTCTACACTCTAAACCCTAAACAAATTCTTCATTTCCACCCGGTCGCCGATGATTTGCTCGAGGCGATCGATGGGTACGCGTTCCTGCTGCATGGAGTCGCGTTCGCGCAGGGTTACGGTGTTGTCCTCCAGTGTCTGGAAATCAACGGTGACGCAATAGGGTGTGCCGATGGCGTCCTGGCGGCGGTAGAGTTTGCCGATGGAGCCGGTGTCGTCGTATTGGGTGTTGAAAGAGAACTTGAGCTGATTGAAGATGCCACGAGCTTTTTCGACGATGGAATCTTCGTTGCGCTTCAGGGGCAACACGGCGCATTTCACCGGGGCCAGGGCCGGGTGCAGGCGCAGCACATCACGGCTGTTGCCTTCGCCGAGGTCCTCTTCGATGAGGGCATTGCTCAGCGTGGCCAGGAACATCCTGTCAAGTCCGATGGAGGTTTCGATGACGTAGGGGATGTAGCTCTCGTTGGTTTCCGGATCGAAGTATTGGAGTTTTTTGCCCGAGAGCTCCTGGTGGCTGCGCAGGTCGAAATCGGTGCGGGAATGGATGCCCTCCAGCTCTTTGAATCCAAACGGAAATTCAAACTGGATGTCCACGGCAGCATCGGCGTAGTGGGCCAGGTTTTCGTGGTCGTGGAAGCGGAGTTTGGCGGGGTCGGTGCCCAGGGCCAGGTGCCATTTGAGGCGCACATCCTTCCAGTACTCGTACCATTCCTGCTGGGTGCCGGGTTTGATGAAGAACTGCATCTCCATCTGCTCAAACTCCCGCATGCGGAAGATGAACTGCCGGGCTACGATCTCGTTGCGGAAGGCCTTGCCCACCTGGGCGATGCCGAAAGGCAGTTTTTGGCGGGTGGTATTTTTGACGTTGAGGAAATTGACGAAAATGCCCTGTGCCGTTTCCGGGCGCAGGTAAAGCTTGCCCTCCTCCCCGGCGATGTTGCTGAGCTGGGTAGAGAACATGAGGTTGAACTGCCGCACATCCGTCCAGTTTTTCGATCCCGTTTCGGGGTCGGCAATGCCCAGCTCTTCGATGAGGGCCTTGAGCGCTGCCATGTCACCGGCGTTGAGGGCCTCGTTCATGCGGCGGTTGATGTCGTTGGCTTTCTGCAGGTAGCCGCTGACCCGGGGATTGGTTTCCCGGTAGAGTTTTTCATCGAAGCTGTCGCCAAAGCGCTTTTTGGCCTTTTCGACTTCTTTGTCGGCTTTCGCCAACAGCTTGTCAATGGCGTCCTCGATGAGTTGATCGGCACGGTAGCGCCTTTTGCTGTCTTTGTTGTCGATCAGCGGATCGTTGAAAGCGTCCACGTGACCGGAGGCCTTCCACACCTTTGGATGCATGAAGATGGCCGCATCGATGCCGACGATGTTTTCATGCATCTGCACCATGGACTTCCACCAATACTCCCGGATGCTGTTTTTCAAAAGGGTGCCGTAGGGGCCGTAATCATACACGGCTGCCAGGCCGTCGTATATCTCGGATGACTGGTAAATGAATCCGTATTCCTTGCAATGTGCAGTCAGTTTTTTGAAATCAATCATGCTGTTGGATTTTGAAGGCTATGCCGGCACCTGAACGCCGGATTTTTTCCGAAGGCGCAAAAGTAGGGAGTGTTGGGGATTCAGGAGGAGATTATTCTTTTGGAGGGATTCGGGATCGGGAGGATGAGAGGGGTTTAGAGGGGTTAGAACAGCCCTGGTTGGTATGCGCTCGGTTCCTCTCCCGACGGATGTCGGGATCAGATCCTCAACTCCACCACCACGGGTTTGTGGTCAGAAAGGCTGTTGCGCAGCACCCGGTGATCGAGGATCCGGATGGAGGGATCGGCAAATACGTAGTCGATTCTGAGGAAAGGAAAAAAGGAAGCAAAGGTGAACCCGAATCCGTTACCGCCAGCTTTGAAGCTGTCCTGCAGGTCTTCAGAAATGCAGTGGTAGATGTAGGAAATGGGCGTGTCGTTGAAATCACCGCAGACCAGCACGGGGTGTGGGCTCTGTCGGATGTGTTCGGCCAATTGTTTCACCTGGCGGGCCCTCACCTGCACGAAGGTGGAATACCTCGAAAAGATGAATTTGACCTGGCTCCAGGTGCGTTTTTCCCTTATGTCACCGTGGCGGGCCACCTCCAGGGCTGTGCTGCTAAACTGGTTGCTCTTCAGGTGCACGCTGTACACCCGCAGCGGCTTACCGTTCACCTCAACATCCAGCCAGGCGGCAAAGCTGCCGAAGGTATCCAGTTGCACATTGCCGCTTTCCAGAATGGGATAGCTGGTGAACACGGCCGTGCCGAAGGACTTGAAATAACCTTCATAATCCGTGCTGGCCAGCACCCCTTCGAGGGCACCGTCGGTATATACTTCCTGCACGCACAGGATGTCAGGGCTGGCGGAGCGGAAGAGTTGCCGGTAAGCCTGTGCCGTTTCCGGTTTATCGCTTTTGAAATGGTGCATGCCGGCCGTGTTGAAGGTCATCACGGTAATGGTGTCCTCGCCGGAGCCGTCGCCCAGACTAAGGTTGAACCAGGCGCCGTAATGGGGCAAGCCGGCCAGCAGGCAGAGCAAGGAAAACCAGAAATAGGTGCGCCGCCGAAACAGCCAGTAAATTGCAAAGAGGAAATTTCCAACGATGTAGGCCGGAAAACCGAGTCCCACCACGGCTGGCAGCCAGAATTTGTCAGGGTTGATGAGGGCCGAGAGGTAGCTGACCAAAGCCAGGAAGATCACAAACAGGTTGACCCATTTGAGGAGGTTCTCAAACAAAGAGCCGCGTGTTTTGCTGTTTGGCTTTTTCGAGCGCATAAATGACCACCTTTGGTGGAGGGTGTGATGTCTGACAGTGGTTTTAGGGCCGGGCTATTTCTTGCTGGCGTTGAACAGAAACTCTTTTTCTTCCTTCGTCAAACTCTCGTAACCCTGTTCTTTGATCTTATCCAGAATGGCATCGAGGCGGGCCTGCTCATCCTCCGTTTTATGGCGGCGGGCCGGGCCGGGTCTTGATGCACTTGATTTTTTTTCGTTCCGGAAAACCACTTTTGGTTTGCGGCGGCCACTGCGCAGGCTTTTGAGCCAGGCATCCAGTTGGCTGAGCCAATTGGCCACAGGTCTGGTCAGGTCATTGCCTCGCTGCAGTTGCGCAGCGATGAAGAAGCCCATGGCTGCACCGCCCAGGTGGGCTATGCTGCCGCCGGAATTGCTGCCCCAGGAAAGCGCCACTACATCCAGGAAGATGAGCACCAGCACCACCCACTTGAGCCGCACCGGCCCGATGAGGATGAGGTGCAAAATGTAATCAGGAGCCATCATGCCGGCAACGGCCAGTGTGCCCATGACAGCGGCCGAAGCCCCCAGCGCATAGCTTCCGAATACCCAGAACGTGGGAATGTTTGCGACGATAAAATAGGTCAGGCCTCCTGCCAAACCAGACAGGAGGTAAATGGGCAGCACCCGCCAGTCGCCCAACAGATCGCCGACGATGCGGCCAAACCAGTAGAGCAGAAGCATGTTCCAGAAGATGTGCCAGAAGCCCTCGTGCAAAAACATGTGGGTGATGAAAACCCAGGGGTGCGTCAGGTTGTGCCAACCGTTGCTGGAAATGGTGAAGAAATGTATGAAAGGCTCATAGCTGGGCGGCGGCGCACTTCCATCCACGATCATCAGAATGATGCGCACCAGGTTGACGAAGACAAAAACCCCGATGTTGACCAGGATGATCTTGGTCAGGGCATTGCCGTAACTGAACTGTTGCTTTATGTCGCTCCAAATGGACTCAAACATGGTTTCGGTCTGTTTGGGTTTGTCAGTAAATCTCTCCTTTCTTCCGCCAGTACAACACCATCAGCACCCCAAAAAGTGCCCCGCCAACGTGGGCGAAGTGGGCCACGCCGGTCTGGAAAGGACTCAATCCGAGAATGACCTCCAGCGCTGCATAAATGATGACGAAATACTTGGCTTTCATTCTGACGGGGGGAATGATCAGTTGGATGATGCTGTTGGGGTATTGCATGCCGTAGCCGGCCAGAATGCCAAACACAGCCCCGGAAGCCCCCAGCATGGGGATGTTGGCAGACATGGGCGATTGCATGCCGTACTGAATCTCGATGTACTGAACCAGAAATTGCAGCACCAGGGCTCCAAATCCGGTTGCGAAGTAAAAGGTCAGAAAACGCTTCGGGCCCCAGGCCATCTCCACCGGTGTGCCGAACATGTACAGTGCGAACATATTGAAGAAGATGTGCGACAGATCGCCGTGCATGAACATGTAAGTGACGATCTGGTAAGGCCGGAAGTACTCCGAAGCAGGATAAAATACCGCCAGCATGTACCGCCCAAAATCGGTAAACGTACCGCCCTGCTCATTGACCAGCATCATCATGGTTTGGGGATCGGGCTCTCCCATCAGCATCTTGGTGGCAATGAAAGCCAGCACATTGATGATCAGCAGATTTTTGACGACATCAGAGATGTACATGTTTTCGCAATGTTTGAGTTTGTCAGAGTTGCTTTCGGGTGAAGCCCGGGGGCTGAAGTGGCAAAGCTACCCGTCCGGCTGCACTTACCCAAGCCCCAGATTTGAAACGTGCCAAAGAGGAACCCGCCGGCCGGTATTTGGTTGAGGAGAACCCCAAAAGTTGCCAAGTCGGAACTGGGCGCCATTAGTCAGTTCCTCAACAAAACAAACCTGCCCCTATACCCTTTCGCTTCTCCTTCGGCAAAATGCACGGTGATGGTAAAAGTGTACATCCCGGGGGAAGCTTTTTTCCCATTGAAGCGGCCGTCCCAGCCATCGGCGGGTTGGTTCAGCAGGCCGTTTTTCTTCTCAAAGACGAGGTCTCCCCAGCGGTTGTAGATCCGGAAATTGCTGAAGACAAAATTTCCCTTTCCATAGGCCATGAAAACATCGTTGATGCCATCGTCATTGACGGAAATGCCCGTCGGGAAATAGACGAAACGTTCCGGAAATACCATCACATGCAGGCTGTCGGAAGCCGTACAGCCGAAGCCATCACGGATGCTGACAGTAGCGGTACCATCCACTTCTGCCGTGAAAGTGGGATTGGAGCAGGTGTAACAGCTCAGGTTGAGGCTGTCCGATTGCCAGAGGTAGCTTGGGCTTTGCGCGTTGCTTTGCACATGAAGGGTCGCCTCCGTTCCGAAACTCAGTGAAAGGTCTGGTCCCAGATCTGCTTCCAGTGCTGGCAGTTCCACCACCTCGAATGTATCCCGGTAGCTGCCGCAATTGCCCGTGGCCTCCACCCAATACACACCTGGTTCTTCGATGGAGAGGGTGGCAGTGGTTTCGCCATTGCTCCAAAGGTAGTCCACCCCTCCCGCTGCAGCTTCCAGTTGCACAGCTTCGCCGGGGCATTTGTAAACCGTGTCCGCAGCAATGATGGCATCGGTCACCACCTCCAACGGGGTGGGGTCGGGATAGACTTCCGTGGCCGGATTGTCCGAAGGAATTTCTTCTCCGAGCCCCAATGGCAGCGGAAACAGCACTGCCCGACTGGCGGCCGTTCCGGAAAAATCTCCCACATTCACCTGGATGACGAGGGAGTCCAGGCCGAGTAGCACATCCAGCTTGTCCACGGTGAGCAAGTTGCTGCCAATGCCATTGATTTGTTCTCCAAAGCCGGGTTGGTGCAGCACTTGTGTAATTTCAAAGCCCGTCGGGAACTCATCTTCCAGTTGAACATTGCCATAGCTGATACCGGCGCTGTTTTCAAACCTGTATGTGACCGTGATCTCTGAGCAGGGCAGCACCCGGTCAGGTTCCACAATTTTGCGGACGCGCAGGCGGTAAGGGCAGGAGCAGGCATCGCTGCGGGCGCCCACGGGCTGTTGCCAGGTTTTGTTCACCTCTCCGGTGAAGCGGTTGAAATGGTGGAGTTTGTTTTCGTTACCCTTGCTGCCGCCAAAGCCCAGCAGTTTGCCGGAAGCATCAAAATACAAACCGCCCAGGGATTTGATCTGCGACTGACTTTGGTACGGGAAGGTGCTGACTGCTCCGCCGGATGTCAGGTCAATGACCCTGCCGGCCAGTTCGTCAAAGCCCATCAGAGCACCGAAAACGGGGTCGTAGGCAATGTCGCCCATTTGCATGGGGTCATCACTCACCACACTCACAAAGCTGGCATGATAGGGAGCCTGGAGTTGCAAGGTGTACAGCCGCAGGTCTTTTCCTTCGGGCTGTCGCCCAATGAGGAACATCCGCCCCCCTTCCGGTTTGATGGCCCCTGCAAAATATTCTAGCCCGCTGTCCAGGTTTTGCGGAACGCCAAGCTCTTCCACAACGCCGTTGGCATCTATCCGGAGCAGGGAAAGTGATTCGGCATCGAGGCCATAGATAAGGTTGTCGCGCACATTGAAGCCGATGGCATCGATGCGGTGGCCCAGGTCAGGACTGATGACCACATGGGTCGGAACAGCGGTGGCCGAAGTATCCCGGATGATACGGATCAGGCTGCTGTGGCCCGATTCCGGTGCCAGCACCAGAAAGGCATCGTCGTTGCACGCAAAGGGCTGCTGGCCACTCAGCGAAACCAGCGTGACGAACAGCAACTTCAACAGTATTATGGTTTTCTTCGTAGCCAAAGCAGAGGGTTGTCGTTGGAATAAAGCTAAGGTAAGTGGTTCAATCGGTTAACGGGTTTCATCAACAAACAATGTAAACAGTAGCCCACTATACTTAAGCGCACTGTAAAAAGTGCGCTTAAGGGTTGAGAGGAGTTGAGAGTGGTTTAGAGAAGTTGAGAGAGGTTGGCAACGAAGCCCTCTAGACCCCTCTAAACCCTATCGATTACCCACAAATTCGTCATTCTGGATTTGAGGTGAAGTTGCAGGTTAAATTCTTGTGGGCTAATAACCTTCCACTCCATCAAACATCTTGAAACCCCTTGCTTTAGCGAGGGGTAGCCGGACAACCCCCTCACTGCATCAACCATCTTTACAAAACATCAGCATCAACATTTCCAGCTACAATGGTGATTGATCGTTCCTGATGCGATGTCCTGAATAGAAGTTTGATGTGGGTAGGGGGACTGGCAAAATTCCCGCCGTTGAAACAGCGGGTTACAAGATGGCTGATGTATTCGGGGCCTTTTTTCACAGCCAGGAACCGGGATTTAAAAATGATTTTTTCACATTCAATGAAGCCGAGTTACTGAGACACTTTTCGATGAGATTGGA
>PAAY01000036.1 GCA_002698985.1 Saprospirales bacterium
TCAAAACGAAGTGGTTTGGTTGGCGTACGCCAACCAAACTCCCCATCTTCTCTGGAATGAAGAGCCTGGATTTTCTCAAACCACTTCGCGTTGGGTATAAAAATGCCGTTCATGAAAAAGCTGATTGTTTTCCTGCCACTGATTCTGATCCTCATTGCCGGATGCAGCAAAGAAGAGCTGCCGGCGCCGGAAGCCATCCATGTCAAGTTCGTCAACCAGACCGGGCACGACCTTTCGGAGCTGTATGTAAACAACCTCTCAATCGGAGAAATTCGGAACGGCAGCAGTACCTCTTCGTACTTTACCTATCCTGAACTTGGAGAACAATTCGGCTATGCACTGGTAGAAGCCGTCGGCACCATCCAGGGCGAAAAGCACTACGCCTCTCAGGCCTGCCAGGGCGTTTGTGGAACCGCTTCTGCTCCACATGGCAAATGGCTTGACATCGGCTATTACAAAATCGCCATCCGCCTCGCTCCTCCGGGCAAATACATCGAGTTTGTGATGCTATAATAGTTTAGGGTGTAGGGTGTAGAGTGTAGGGTTGAAGAGCCAGGTACTTCACTACTTCCTGGTCTCAAGGGATGAGGTATTAAAGCGGCTAACGCTCCCAATCTCCAAACTCTAAAAAACCGCTGAGTTAAACAGCGTTATTACACAGAGTACCACAGAGTTCTAACACGGAGTCCCACGGAGATGAGATTGCTAGCACCTCCAAACTCTAAACCCTAAACTCTAAACCCTCATCCCTGTGCTTGTTCCTTTCAACAATCTCAACTCCCGAAAGCTTTCGGGATCAACAATTTCAACAAATCAACGGTCTCAATCCCGGAGCAAGTCCGGGATCATGAGCACAGCTCATGATCTTCAACAAATCAACATTTTCAACAATCTCAACAATTCATCATTTCAATGCCTTACCTTTAAGCCGAACACCGTTGGGACCCTGATTTTTTCTTCTTCCAAAACTTAAGGACTGGCATTTCAGCCTCAAACATTACCATGGATTACAATCAGCTACAACCAAACGACCCCCGGTTGCATTGGGGGCACACCCAACTGAACATCCTGACCGACCTGTGGCAGCAGCGGACAGTGGTTGGCAAAGGAGTCAGGGTGGGTGTACTCGATTCAGGCTTCATCCCCGACCACCCCGACCTGAAGATTTTCCCAAAGTCTCAAAAGGATTTCACGAACGGCGCAGCCGGTTTCGGTTCCAGCCGCAGCCACGGTTGCTATTGCAGTGGCGTCATCGCGGCCGCAGGCACTGAAGTTTTTGGCGTGGCACCGGAAACGACCATCGCTTATGGCAGGGTGGAACTCAACAGCCGCTCCATTGCCGAAGGAATAGAATGGCTGCTCACCGTGCGGCCCGCCATCCATGCCATCAGCATCAGCCTGGAGGTTTTCGAAGAAAATGAAAACCCCGCCGACTTTCAGGCCATGAAAGACGCCATTGCGAAGGCAGAAGAAAAAGGCAAGGTGGTGGTGGCTGCCCTCGGCAACGACTTCGCCCGCGACGAGGAGATGATCCCCCGCTTTCCGGCAGCCTTTGACACCGTGCTGGCAGTTGGAGCCATGAAAGCCAATGGTGACTTGCACGAGGAATCCGGCATGCACCACTGCGTGGACCTGGTGGCTCCCGGCCATGAAATCCTGACCACTGAACAAGGTGGCGGCACTTTCAGCAGCTTCCAAAGAACCAGCGCCGCAGCGGCATTTGCTGCCGGCTGTGTGGCCCTGGTGCTTCAGGTGGTTCGTGACAATGAACTCGACTTGAGTCCGGCACAGATCCGGACACTGCTCAGGGAAACAGCCACCTACCCTTTCAGCCAGGGTCAGAAATGTCAGAGCAACCTCTTCGGCTGCGGGCTGATCAACCCTGTGGGCGCCGTTGAAAAGCTGCTACTCACCGGCGGCAATCCTGCTTAACCCAAAAATCAACAACCATGAAAAGATTTTCCTCTCTCCTCTTTTCCCTCCTTTTCCTGTCGGGCCTTTCGGCCCAAAGTGCTTTCGAAGACGCATTTGCACTGGCGAACATCTACCGGGCCAACGGCAACAGCTTCAAGCCACTGACCAAATCCGATGCTGCCGACTCCACCTTGCTCCAACTGGGCATTTTCCTGGAGATCATGAACCGGCATTACGACACCATCTGGGGTGACACACCCACGCCCAGTCCCAACAACCTGATTTCGGCTTACAGGAAAAACCCCTTCTTCAAAAAATACGAGATGCCCCCCGGCGTGAATGCCGAGGCCAGCGCCATGGCCCTCAGCATGGCCAGTTCCGTTACCAAGTCACGTGCGGAGATAGCCGCTTCCGGCGCCGGAGGCTCAGGCATCAGCGTGGCCCGGCTGGCCGATGGAGTTGCCAAGTTTTTGGTGAAACGCACCAAAGAAGAGCTGACCATTGCATTTTTCGAAGAGTTCAGAGAGGCGCTGGCGGAAAACGAGCAATTGCACATCCTCTTCCCCACCACCCGCATGATCCTGCTCGGCATCGGCGATCAGATCTACAACTTCAACGCCTACCTCGACAGCATGCGGGATGCCTTCTCCGCCGACCTCAAAAACATGCACCGAAACCTGGAAAAACTGTTGGTGGATGAGCAGGTGTACATCCTCAAAGACACCATCCCGGCGCTTTACGTGGCGGGCTTGTTTACCGTCACAAAACAGTTGGTGGAAAAAGCTTCCGTGCCGGAAATCATCGGCTACCTCGGCAAAGACGCAGCCTTTCAGCACACCCATTTCGACAACGAGCCACCCTCTCTGGAAAAGGTGCGGGCCGCCCTGCGCATGACTTACGTAATTTCGGAATCGGTAAAAGCCCACAGTTACCAGAGCCGGCCGTGGATTGCTCCGGAACAGTTCAGAATGCTGGCAAAAGACCGCCTGGCGCTGGATTTCTACCTCGGCCTCGTTTACGAACAAAGCAAAAACCTCAGCAATGGCACCCAGAAAGTGGCCGATGCTTTCACGACGGACAAAGCTGATCTCCTGCTGCGCCACATCGGCGCCTTTGTGGAACTGGGCGAAGAGCTTTACGAAGTGACCCAAAGAATTGAAACCGGCGAATACCAGAAAAACGACACCCTGCTCTACCAGGGCTATTTTGATTACCTGCAGGTGGCCATGGACATCTTCAGCTCCGCCAAAAAATTCTCGGCAGTGACATTCCCGCAAGACCAGGTTCTTCAGAAAAAACTGGAGGAGGTGAATTTCGTCGTGGAGCGTCTTTCGGTCATTTCACTGGATGTTCGTCGCAAACGCTACTCCAACGTCATCGTACAGGCAGGGCTGCTGCTCAACGAACTCATCGATCCGGCCTACGACATCAGTTGCCCGCTGCTGCGCTTTGGCGCTTTCATGGCGGCCATCAGCGAGAGCCAGAATTCCGACGACGTAGCTGCCGTAATGGAGACCTTCGCCCTGCCCCGGGGCAGCTCGTACATCAAAAAGCACTATCCCTTCAACCTGGCTATCGGCTCTTATGTGGGCTTCAACACCGGCGTGGAAATGCTGCCCGACCTTTCCGAAGACGACCAGACCGGCCTCAATGCAGGAATGGGCGCACCCATCGGCGTGGCCTTCAGCTGGGGTGAGAAGGGGCGCAATAAATCCGCCTCCTACACCTTCCTTGCCAATGTAGTGGACATCGGTGCCTTCACAGCCTTCCGCTTCACCAACAACGACGCCGTGGACGACCTGCCAGAGCTGAAATTCTCCAACATCTTCGCTCCGGGGGGCGCATTCATTTATGGTTTCCCCCGCTTTCCCGGCAGCTTCGGAATGTTTGCCCAGAAGGGCCCCAACCTCCGTAAAGTCACCGCCGACGGCTACGAAATCGACGCAACCAACGGCTGGCGCTTCGGCCTCATGCTCTCGGTGGATATCCCACTCTTCAACCTCTACACCAAAGGGAAAGAAAGTGGGTGTGTGGGGTATTGAGGATTATGAGGATTATGAGGATTATGAGGATTATGGAGGATTATGGAGGATTATGGGGTTGTAGGTTGTAGGTTGTAGGTTGTAGGTTGAAAGGTGACGCAGGAGTACTCTGTTCAACTCTGTTTTGTAAAAGTTTAGAGTGTAGGGTTTAGAGTGTAGAGTTTGGGGGCGCTAGCATTCCCATCTCCGTGGAACTCCGTGTCACAACTCTGTGCAACTCTGTGTAACAACTCTGTTTAACTCTGTGGTTTATTATGGATTATGAGGATTATAGAAGATTATGAAGTTTAGCAGGGAGGCTACGAGCAATAGCCTTCTCCGGGCACTCAGGGGGTTATTACGATCTATGGCCAAGAGCTACGAGCAAAAGCCTGCCCCGAGTACTCGGGGAGCCACGAGCTAAGACTCCTCCCCCATCAAAGCCTCCAGCACGGTGATGGCTGCATCGGCAATTTTGGTTCCGGGGCCGAAAATGGCTGCCACCCCTTTTTCGAAGAGGAAATCGTAATCCTGCGGGGGGATGACGCCGCCCACCACCACCAGGATATCCTCCCGGCCGATTTTTTTCAGCTCCTCGATGGTTTGCGGAACCAGGGTGCGGTGCCCCGCCGCCAGCGATGAGATGCCGATGACGTGCACATCGTTGTCGGCGGCCTGCATGGCAGCTTCGGCGGGGGTCTGGAACAGCGGCCCGATGTCCACATCAAAACCCAGGTCGGCAAAGCCGGTGGCGATGATCTTGGCGCCGCGGTCGTGGCCGTCCTGGCCGAGTTTGGCGATGAGTATCCTTGGTCTTCGGCCTTCGGCCAATGCGAACTTGTCGCTCAGTTGCCGGGCCTTTTCGAATTGTTCGTCCATTTTTATTTCGCTTGAGTACACCCCGGAAATGAGGTCGGATTTGGGCTGGTAGCGACCAAAAGCCTTTTCCATGGCGTCGCTGATCTCACCGAGGGTGGCCCGGTGTCGGGCGGCCTCTACGGCCAGTTCCAGCAGGTTTCCTTCGCCGCTTTCAGCGCAATGGGTGATGGCCTTCAGCGCCTTTTCGACGGCTTCCTGGTTGCGGCTGCTGCGTATTTGCCGCAGGCGACGGATTTGCGCTTCCCGAACGGCACGGTTGTCTACTTTGAGGATTTCAAAATCCGGATTTTCATCTTCGTCAATGGTGTAGCAATTGACCCCCACTATTTTGTCCTGACCGCTGTCGATGCGGGCCTGTTTGCGGGCGGCGGCCTCTTCTATCCTGCGCTTCGGCAAACCCTCCTCGATGGCTTTCGACATGCCACCAAGCTGCTCTACCTCCTGTATCAATTCCCAGGCCTTGAAGTACAGCTCCCTCGTGAGGTACTCCACATAATAGCTGCCCGCCCAGGGATCGACCACTTTGGTGATGCCCGTGTCATTCTGAAGAAAGAGTTGGGTGTCGCGGGCGATTTTTGCAGAAAAATCCGTGGGCAGGGCCAGGGCTTCGTCAAAAGCATTGGTGTGCAGCGACTGCGTTCCGCCAAAAGCTGCCGCCAGCGCCTCGATGGCGGTGCGTGCCACATTGTTGAAGGGATCCTGCTCGGTAAGGCTCCAGCCGGAAGTCTGGCAGTGGGTGCGTAGGGCCATGCTCTTTTTGTTCTGCGGATTGAACTGCCTGACCAGCTTGGCCCAGAGCAGGCGGCCGGCCCTCAGCTTCGCAATTTCCACGAAGTGGTTCATTCCGATAGCCCAGAAAAAGCTGATACGAGGGGCAAAATCGTCGATGGCCAGGCCGGCATCCAATCCGGTCCGCAGGTATTCCAGTCCGTCGGCCAGGGTGTAGGCCAGCTCAATTTCCGCCGGTCCACCGGCTTCGTGAATGTGGTAGCCGCTGACGCTGATGGAGTTGAACCGGGGCATGTGCCGGGACGTGTAGCGGAAAATATCCCCGACGATGCGCATGGACGGACCAGGCGGGTAGATGTAGGTGTTGCGGACCATGAATTCTTTCAGAATGTCATTCTGGATGGTGCCGCTGAGCTGCTCCGGTGCCACGCCCTGCTCCTCAGCCGCCACGATGTAAAAGGCCATGATGGGGATGACCGCCCCGTTCATGGTCATGGAGACCGACATTTTGTCGAGCGGAATTTGATCGAAGAGAATCTTCATATCCTCCACAGAATCGATGGCCACACCGGCCATGCCCACATCGCCCACCACCCTGGGGTGGTCACTGTCGTAGCCCCGGTGGGTGGGGAGGTCAAAAGCCACAGAGAGCCCCTTCTGCCCCTGTGCCAGGTTCCTTCGGTAAAAAGCGTTGCTCTCCTCAGCCGTGCTGAATCCTGCGTACTGACGGATGGTCCAGGGCCGGGAGACGTACATGGTACTGTATGGTCCGCCCAGGTAAGGCGGTATTCCGGCCACGTATTGCTGGTGAGGAAAGGCAATGGGAGGAACCCCTTCGGGAAAAGGATTGGGAACAGTAGAACTCAGCGACGGCAACAATCCATGTGAGCCATCAGCCTTGCGGCCAGCCGTTTTTCGGAATGGATAAGAAGAATAGTCAGGGCGTTTCATGCAACATGGTTTGCCGCAAAGTTGCAGAATTTGGCTCAATGCCCCCCATTCCCGGCGGGTGGATAGTATTTGATGATCGCCTCGGTTCTTGTTTTGACGTGGAGCTTGTCGTAGATGTTGTGACAGTGGGACTTGACGGTCTCCAGGGAGATGTGCAATTCGTCGGCAATCTGTTTGTAGAGTTTGCCTTTGGCAAGCAGGGCCAGCACTTCTTTTTCACGTTGAGTGAGCAGTTCCTCGTAGGGGTTGTGCATCTGGGGTGTGGGGTTGCGGAAGGCATCCACCACCTTGCGGGCGATGGTGGCGCTCATGGGTGAGCCGCCGTTGTACACATCCTGTACCGCTTCGAGAATTTCATTGGGCATGGTGCTTTTTAGCAAGTAGCCATTGGCGCCGGCTGAGAGTGCGGCAAAGATTTTCTCATCGTCGTCAGAAACGGTGAGCACCATGAACTGGATTTTGGGCACCTTGGGTTTCAACTGGCGCATCACTTCAATGCCGTTGATTCCGGGAATGTTCAAATCTACCAACACTACATCGGGCAGGTGTTTTGGTATGTCTTCAAGGGCTTTCAGACCATTGGAATAAGTAAGAACACACTCGAAGCCCGGGGTGGAGTTCAACACATACTGGAGTGCGTTCCGGTATTCTTCGACATCTTCGACGATGGCTACACGGATCGGATTCATGATTGAAATTTATTTGGGTGCACGTTTGGGCCAACTGTTCACTTTGCAGGCCATCGCCGGCGACTAATTAGGAGTTTTCCTGAGCTTGATATTGTAATTCAAAGAATGTACTGTAGCTATTAAATGATGTAGAATACATGACAGGGGAAAGTCACCAACGGCTGCTAAATTATACCAATTTAAAAGGATAAAACAATCCAACGGCGCCGAAAAGGGCAAAATGGTACAAAAGGGGGATAAGCCAGCCGGGGTGCTTTCCGCTATCTTTGGGTTCAACTTTTCACCTAAAACACTGTGAATCATGGGAAAATTCCTAAAACCCACCGCTTCTGTAACTTTAGACGGAACTTCAACCCCGGACGCCGGCTACAACCTCGCCACCTTCAACAAACAGGACCTGATCAACCACCTCAACGGCTTGACGGAGAATGAAGTAGGGATTTACTTTTACCAGGATCGCCCCGGAGGAGCTGTCCAACTGGCCATTTCGGGCGCCAATGGTGGTGTTCAATCCGGAAACCCGATGCTGGGTCCAACCCTGCCCTGCCCCAATTACTGCCCTAACCGCTAGTAAAGGAGCATTTACGTAGCGCATCATTTGCCGAAGGGAAAAAACTGCATTCCTGTAAAGGAAAAGACTTTCATTTCAACCCGGACTGGAAGTAAATCTGCACGTCCCCATATCGTCAGAAGCACTACCTTAGCCTTGCCACTTTTTCGGAGTAAACTTCCCCAACCATGTTTCGGAAGATCGTTCGAACACTGATTGTTACAATGTGCTTGCATTTTACGGCAAGTGCTCAGGTGATCAGTCCCTTCGTCAATCACCTTACCATGGCCGACGGACTGTTGGATGGGGTCAATTACTACATTACAAGGGATTCAAAAGGTTTCGTCTGGATCAGTTCGCTGAATGGCCTCAACCGCTACGACGGCAGCGAGGTCAGGCAATACACAGCGGGGAATGGCTCTGATGAGGTCAAAGGACAGTACGTGCAGAGCAAGATGTTTGAAGACGAAGAGGGCAACCTTTACTTTACCACCTATGCCGGCGGGATCAACTGCTACCAGCGAGCTACCGACACTTTCGAAGCCTGGCCCCTGCCCGATTCCGGTGACATTCCGGTCACGGGATACCATGCCTTTCACCTCGGAAAGGACAAACAACTATGGGTGCTTGTCAACAACAAAAATGTTTATCACTTCGACATCGAGACGCACAAGTACACCCACCGCTATGACGTGCCTGTTGAAACCTATTTTTGTCACCTGGCGACCAACGCGGCAGGAGAACCATTGTTCAGCGTTTCCAATGACGACCAAGGAAGGCTTACCCTCACTCATTTTACCGAAGAAGATACATCACAGCTCACCAGCATACTCAGCTTCAATGGCACTCCGCTAAAAATTTCACGCCTCCGCCCCGATGGCGACAGCCTGGTGTGGTTCACCGACCGGCGCAGTTTGTACGCTTACCACATCAAAGAGGACCGGGTCATCCGGCACTTTGTTTACAACGCTTCCGGCCCCCTGACCGAAGACGCACTGGAATTTTACAATCGCGACACGCTGGTCCTGTCCACAGGCGCTGCGGGATTGTACTTTTTTGATTGTCGTCGCAATCAAGTGGTGAGCAAAGTCCTGCCCACCAATGGTTCCACTTCCAACCGGCTGAGTAGTGGAACCGTCTGTGCAGTAAATGTGCTGAATGATGGCAGCGTATGGTGCAATATCTGCACCAAGGGCCTGGACTTCTTCCACCCGGGCAAAACCAAATTCACCGTGGTGAATATGCCTGAATCACTTGCCGGAAAAGGTGGTTCCCTTGCTATCACTTCCCTGCTGGAAGTAGGGGATGAAATCTGGTGCAGCACGAAATTTCAAGGCATTCTCGTTTTCGACCGGCAGGGCAATTTTAAACGGCAATACCATGCAAACTCACCTCCTGCCTTGCGCTTGCCTTCCAATACGGTCCGGCTATTATTTCTGGATCGGAAAAAGCGGATTTGGATTCTCACCAACCGGGGTATGTCGGTTTTTGACGGTAGGATGAAACTGGTCAGGCCGGATGAAATCCTTTCAATTTGTCAATTGGACGATGGCAATTTGGTTGTGGGCCCACGATCCGGTGGGTTGGAATTGCTGGTACAAGCTCCGGGAGGCAGTTTCACCTCCTCCCCCGTCGAAAACATCGATAAAAAATCCCATTATGTAAGACTTTGGATGGACAATTACGGTCGCCTGTTCGGCAACCGGAACCTCATAGTTGTCGATGTCATTTCAGTACGAGATGGGTTCAAGATTCGGCAGAACATTCCACTTTCCGGAGAAGTGGAATTTCTGCAGGAAGCCCGTGCAGACAAGATCTGGATAGGGAGTTCCCAGGGTCTGTCTGTTTTCAATGCCAGCCTTGACACCGCTTCCCAACACCGCTTCACCCGGCAAAACGGTTTGCCATCTAATGTTGTGTATGCCCTTCAGCAAGTCGGCAATGCAATCTGGATCAGTACGGATGCCGGCCTTTCCAGGTTTGACCTTCTCAAAAAGACCTTCACCAATTACACCACAGCGGACGGATTGCCCTCCAATATCATCGAGATTGGATGTCTGCTTCTTGCATCCGATGGGCAGTTGTGGATAGGAACAACTGACGGCATTGCCATGGTTAATCCTGCGCATATTGCCGAATACCGCATTCCAGCCCTAACTGCCATTACCAATATCCGCATCAACGATGTGGTGCCCGGCGACCTGGTATGCAGCCGCACAGGTGCCCGCAACGTATCCGAAATCAAATACCTCAAACTGAAACCTGATGAAAACACCCTTTCCTTTTCAATAGCTGCCCTGGAATACAGCAATCCAGGAGCCTCCAAGTTCTCCTATTTCATGGAAGGACTCGATGATGACTGGATCGATGCCGGCAACAACAATTTCATTCGCTATTCGAAAATTCCACCCGGCCACTATTTCTTCCGCTACCGGGCTTCCAACTCCGAACAGACGTGGGGGCCGGTGAAAACGCTGGAAATCTTTGTGGAACCACCATTTTACCAGACCTGGCCCTTTTACACCCTGATAGGGCTGGTGATGGCAATGCTGTTTTGGGGAGTTATGTGGTATCGCCAGCGGAAAAGAATGGAGAAAGAAAGGCTGGCTACCGAACAGAGAGCCGCCCTCGAAGCTGAGCGCCAGCGCATCGCCCGCGACATGCACGACGACCTCGGATCCAGCCTCTCAGCACTCAGTCTGATGACCCAGATCGCCCTGAGCAGAAAAAACGGTGACCTGCGCACTGACATGGAAAAGATCAACAAATCTGCCCTGGAAATCGGCGGTAAAATCCGCGAGGTCATCTGGATGGTCAGTGCCAGCAACGACTCATTGTCGAGCCTTGTTTCCTACCTGTTCAGCTACACCACCAAACTTTCCAAAGACACCAATATCGAATGCGATATTTCCATCCCTGAAAATCTGCCTGAAATCAGACTGGGAAGTGAAGTGAGAAGAAACCTGTACCTCTGTTTCAAAGAAGCCGTCAACAATGCCCTCAAATACGCCAATGCAACGACCCTGACAATAGACATTGCCTTCGCCAAAAACACCCTCCGCATCACCGTTTCCGATGACGGCAACGGCTTCGACCCCACCCTGATTCACAGTTCCAGCGGCAACGGCCTGCGCAACATGCAGGAAAGGATGAGACAAATAGGCGGCTCTTGTGATATCGTAACAGGACCCGCCGGCACCACCATCAGCTTCATTGTCAGCATGGACAAAATGATAGAGGTGAGGAGTGGAGTTGGGAATGGGGATTTGAGGAACTGAGCCCCGTGCCGAAACAATTTCGTGGCTTCATTGAGAAGTGGCTTCATGGAAAAAACCTGCGATCTGAAGCCAGATTTTGCCAATCTAGTACAAACGGGGGATAAGCCTCCCCCCTTTCCCCTGCAATTTCAACCTAAAGTGCTATTGTGCCGCCCTGCCTGCCGGCCCATCTTTGCTGTACCAAATGAAAGTGACCCTGGATAGCCCCAAGAAACCAAATTCGTTAGTCTGCGTGTTCGTATCCAAATTACCTTAGTCAGGCTATTTTTCAAACACCCGCCCTATGCTTGATTTAAGGATTGCTTGCCCGATGAAAACAAAGTGATCGACCCCTACTTTCTCAATCGGCAAGCCTCACTCACCGGGAACCCTCCCTCACCCGGTGAGTGTTTTTTCAAATGGGAGAAAACGACATAACCTGTTGGTCAAAGCGATAACCATATAATTACAATTAGAAAACCCAGCTGAATTCCATCTTAATCAACATTTAACCACATCCGATGGCCTTGTGTGAATGACATTCCTGCCAGTCATGCAAGGCCATTTTTCTATTTTTGCCGGCCTTTGCGGGTTTTGCTGCGTTGCGCAGCGAAGCAAAAGAAAAAAGCCTGTGATCAAATTCAGTAAAACAGTTTTGGACAACGGCCTGCGGGTGATCGTTCACGAAGAAAAGGGCACTCCGCTGGTGGCCTTCAATGTTTTGTACGACGTGGGCAGCAAGGATGAATCACCCGGGCGTACAGGCTTTGCGCATTTGTTTGAGCACCTGATGTTTGGAGGTTCTGCCAACATACCGGATTTCGACACACCCGTTCAGAATGCCGGCGGCGAGAACAACGCCTTCACCAACAGCGATGTGACCAATTTTTACGAAGTATTGCCCGCCAACAACCTTGAGGTGGCAATGTGGCTGGAAAGCGACCGCATGAACTGCCTGAACTTCAGCCAGGAGGTGCTCGATGTGCAAAAACGGGTGGTGGTGGAAGAGTTCAAAGAAACCTGCCTGAACGAACCTTACGGCGATGTGTGGCACCACATCAGCGAGCTGGCTTACAAAGTGCACCCCTATCAATGGCCTACCATCGGCAAGGTGCCGGAGCATGTGGAACAAGCCACGCTCGACGAGGTAAAGGAGTTTTTTTATCGCCATTACCGGCCCAACAACGCCATCGTGGTGATCAGCGGGAATGTGCGGGAGGCACAGGTGCTGCCACTGGTGGAGAAATGGTTTGGCGACATACCACCCGGCCCCCTGCGCAAGCGGCAGCTGCCCGCCGAGCCTCCCCAAACTGAAATGCGCTCAAAGGTGATCGACAATGCCCCCGTACCCATGGACTCCATCTACCTGGCGTTCAGGATGTGTGGCAGGACTGATGCTGATTATTACACCACCGACTTGCTTTCTGATGTGCTGAGCAATGGCGCTTCCTCCCGCTTCTACCAGCGACTGCTCAAAGACAGGCAGCTCTTCAGTGCCATCGATTGTTACATCAGCGGCACCATAGATCCGGGGCTTTTCATCATCGAAGGCAAGCCCGCCGAGGGCATCAGCCTGGAGGAAGCCGAGGATGCCATTTGGTCGGAACTGGCACTGGTCAGAAATGAACTGGTTGAGGAAGAAGAACTGCAAAAAGTAAAAAACAAGGTGGAGTCAAGCCTGCTCTTTTCAGAAATGAGCGTGCTCAACAAAGCCATCAACCTCGCCTTTTTTGAGCTGCTCGGCGATGCAGACCTGATCAACCAGGAAATTGATGCTTACCGCCAGGTTCAACAGAAAGACATCCTCCGGGTGGCCAACGATATTCTCAGAAAGGAAAATTGCTGCCGGCTGATCTACCGAACTAATGAGGAACTGAAGAACTGAAGAATTGAAGAATTGAAGGTTGAGTGCCCCCATGGCAATAGGGGCACTCAATCCTCGATTCCTCAAATCCTCGATTCCTCAATTCCTCATTCCTCGATTCCTCACGGCTTCGTCTTGTCCCGCAGCCAATACGACAATTGCGGGCATTGCAGCTTAAAGCGGTCATCGATGTAAACGTAGGTCTCGTCAATTTTACTCTTGATCCACTCCTGGAGGTAGGTCATTTTCTTTTGTTCGATGGCAGCCGTCTGAATTTTGGAGTAATCCCGTTCCAGGCTGGCTCGGTGGGGTTCAGAGCGGCTTTGTAGTTGCACGATTCTGAAGAAAACCTCGCCGCGTGGATCGGTGAAGGTGAAGGGGTTGGAGTACTCACCCACTTCCATGGTGTCGATGGTAAAGTAGACGTCCGGTTCCAGGTCGGCAATTTCGAAATAGGTGTTGCCGGTGGCAGGATTGATCATCTTGCCATCGTTGTGGTAGCTCTGCACGTCTTCGTAACCGAACTTTTTCACCGCTTCTGAGAAGGTCATCGTACCGTCCACCAGCATTTGCCGGATGCTGTCCATTTTGGCCCTGGTCCGTTCGATGTCTTCGTCTGTAATTTCAGGTTTCACCAGGATGTGGCGGGTGTGGATGCTGTTGCCCCTGCGGCCCAGCAATTGGATGATGTGGAAGCCGAATTCCGTTTCAACTACCGGAGAAATCTCACCTTCTTCCAGTTTGTAGGCGGCGGCTTCGAATTCCGGAACGAACTTACCCCGTTTGGTCCACCCCAGGTCGCCACCAATGCGGGCGCTGGCAAAATCATCGGAAAAAGTCTTGGCCAGTTCGGCAAAGTCTTCGCCGCCCTCCACTATTCTTTGGCGAAGTTTTTCCAGCTTCGCAATGGCTTTTTGCTTTTCTGCTTCGTTCACCTCGGGCTTTACCACCAGTTCCCCCACTTCCACTTCTGAGTTGAAATAGGGCAGGCTGTCTTTGGGGATGTTGTGGAAGAAGGCCTTCACTTCCGAAGGTGTCACCGAGATGCCGGACATGATTGTCTGGTTCATGCGCTCGGCCAAGAGTTTGTTTCTGAGGTCGTCGCGGAAGTTTTCTTTCACTTCGTTGATGGTCTGGCCGTAGTATTCTTCAAACTGCCGGATGTCGCCGCCCATGTATTCCAGAATCTGGTCGATCCGGGCGTTGAGTTGGGCTTCCACTTCTTCATCGGCCACTTCCACACTGTCCAATTTAGCCTGGTTGATGAGCAGCTTGTTGGTGAGCAGGTTATCAAGAATGAAGCAGCGGGCGGTTGGAGGCAAAGTTCCCTGCTGGTCTTTCAGCAAGGCGAACTGCTCCTCAAGTTCCGACAGCAACACGTACTCTGAGCCCACCTTGGCAATCACTTTATCCAGCACTTCCTGTTGGCCGAAGGCCGAAGCTGTAGTCATCAACAAAAGTGCGCTTATCCACAATCTGAAATTCATTATTTCCTGGTTTGAAGGAAGCTCTGCTTCCGGTTTATTGCTCGTAATATTTTTCGACTTCGCCAGCTTTCAGGGCTTCGTCGAGGATTCTGTTTCTGACGTCTTCCAGCAGCTGGCTTTTGCGTTTGTGCAGGATCACCTTCCGGGCCTGCTCTTCGATGTAAGCCAGCGGGGCCGTTTCCGGGCGTGACACCAGTTCCAGCACCTTGAAAAAGTACTGGTATTCATCGTCACGCTGTATGAAGTCCCGCCGCGAGTTGACGTTGTCGATGGTGAGAATGCCCTTGGGCATGAAAGCGGCGATTTCTTCCACTTTGTACCATGACTTGTCATCGAGGCGGTAAAGTTCGGCGTTTTGGCGGGCCCAGTTACGGAGTTTGGCCAAATCAGCCTCATTTTGACTGTTCCACCAATTGGTGGCCTGATTGAGGCCGGGGGTTGATTTCTTCACTTTGATGAAGCGGCAGCGGATGATGGGCGTTTCCAGTTTGTACTGCTCTTTGTTTGCTTCGTAAAACTGGTGCAACTCTTCGGCCGAGATGGTGGAGTCCAGCATTTCTTCCACCAGAAAGTTTTCATAGGAGTTGCGGATGAGTGAGGCCCTGTAATCAGCCACCAGCTTGTCGATGTCAAGGTCTTCGGGAATGTGGCGCTCCGCCTCGTGCAGCAATACGGCCTCTTTGATCCAGTTTTGAACGAAGGCCTGAATGATCAGCAAGCTGTCTTCGCTGCTCATGCCTTCGGGAATCATTCCCTCCATGTCGGAGAGATGGAGTTGGAGGTCATAGACCCTTGCCAGCAGGGGATCTTCAGAATCAGTGCTTTGGGTTCCCCTGTCGCAAGCAGAGAGGGCCATTGCGAAGACGACAAAAAACAGGGCAGCCATGAACTGCCCCGGAAAAGAATTTATCCTTTTGGTGTTTGTTCTTCCGTCCTTCATCAAAATCCTTTGAGGATGTTTTACTTTTTGACGAGGCTGTTGAAGGCCACATCGTTCACTTTGACTTTGAACTCCTTCTTCAGGCTCTCAAGCCACTTTTTCTCGAGGTAATCCTGGTAGTCGGCCACTACATAGCCACGGGCCTCTTGTAGCGACTTCGGGGCCGGAGGCAGAATTTCCTCGATCTTCATCCAGTTGTAGGAACGGTCACGCTTGTTGATGGAAACTGCGGACTGGCTGCCTACTTCCCATTTCATCTTATTCAGCGTTTCGTTCCTTCCCTTCTCATATTTCCTGCTTTGGTAGCTCAGAATCTGGTCACCATCTTCAGGATTGAACTTCGCCAACACTTCAGTAGGTGTATGGGTCCTGGCATATTCCCGCACCTGGTTGATGAGTTCTTTGGTACTTTCAGAGAGGCTGTATTGGCTTACAACGGCCCGCTCATCCCATTTGTAATTGTCTTTGTGTTTTTCGAAGAAAGCCTCCAGGCCGGTGGTGTCCTGTGCGGCTTTGTCCCACACTTCCTGTTTGGTCACTTCAAAAAGCAGGACCCCTTCCTCGTACTCACGCATCAGGGACTTGAATTCCGGGTATTTCTCTTCCAGATGACGCTCCTCATAACGCAGGGCCTGTTCGTCGGTAAAGTCTTTGTAAAGCTCTTCGACAACAGCCAGAATGCCGCGGGCAGCCAATTGCTGACGTTTTCTCGATGCCCGTTGACAATAGTTTTCAAAATCGCCAAGACTTACTTTAAAGTCTTCGCCGAACTGGCAGAGGATTTCTGTAGATGGGGGCTCGGGTGCCCGCCAGCGGTAACTCAGGAAAGTCTCTGCACTGTCGGCCATTAAAGTGTTGACGAAGTGCTGCAGGGTTGTACGGTCTTCCCGGAAGTTTGCTTCCGTCTTGATCCTGTGGATCATTGCCTGCTTGGCAAGTTCGAAACGGGCGTCGTTTTTCACTTTGTTCTGCAAAATACCTTTCACCCTGCGCAGTTCTTCACCCCGCTTCAGGCTGATGCGTTTGATGATGTGCCAGCCAATGGAGGTCTGCACGGGTTTGGAAATATCGCCGTCGTTTTCGAGGGCAAAAGCTGCGTCTTCAAAAGACTGCTCGTAGCGGTTGATGCCAAAGAAACCGATGTAGCCACCTTTGGGGGCAGTCACCTGGTCGTGTGAATACTGTTTGGCCAGGTCTTCGAAGTTTGCGCCGGCTTTCAGTTGCTCGTAAATGGTTTCGATGAGTTTGCGGGCCTCGGTGGTGTCGGGCATTTTGTCATTGCGGATGAGGATGTGGGCCACTTCGATCTCTCCGCGGGCCGGGCGGCGGCCATGTACCAGCAGCAGGTGATACCCCGCATCGGTTTTGATGGGGCCGGTCACTTTGCCAATGGGGGCGGTGTAGGCTGCCGTTTCGAGGTTGTAAAAGCCGTTGGGAAACAGGGCAGTGACCCAGCCAATGTGCCCGCCATTTTTACTGACAGATTTATCGGTGGAGTATTCTTTCGCTATTTGCTCAAAAGATGCGCCTTCTTCCAGGCGCTCTTTGGCTTCTTTGATGCGGTTTTGTGCCTGGAGGTCTTCTTCCGGAGAGGCATTCGGGGGCAGGTTGATCATGATGTGGCTGATGTCCACATCCTGTTGGGTGCGCTCGTAGGCTTCCTGGATCAGCTTCTCGGTCACTTCCCGGTCGATGAGGTAGCTGTCGGCCAGTTGCCGGCGGTAGCCGGCGAGCTCCTGCTGGAGGCTTTTGATGGTGTCCAGCCGCAGTTCTTTGGCCTTTTGAACCTTCAGTTTGAAGTTGATGTACAGGTCCAGGTACTCTTTCAGGGAAGCCTCGGAGAAGTCTGCTTCCTTTCCATTTGTTTTGGTGTAAATGTACTTGAACTCGGAAACGTGAACCGGGGTGTCATCGACTGTAAAGAGGATTGGGTCATCGCTTTGTGCGAAGGCACTGAAAGACAACAGTGCAAATGCGAAAAGAACAATGCTTCTCAGCTTCATTTTGGTTGTTTTTGAATGAGATAGATCGGTCAGAAAAACTGTGGGATGATCAGAAATAGTTGATTTTCTTTCAAAACCGGTATTGCCGGTTGGATTAACGGCCCTTTGACCAGACTATTTTTTCCCTTCGGAAAATCGCCGGCAAAATTAGCATTTTAGCCCATAGGCCGCATTACATTGCCGGCATTTGAAGTTCTTTTGCAAATGGGCACAGGGCCGGCCGGATGAAAATGCGTACCTGAAAAATTGTATATCTTCCGGCCCTGAAAATCAAGCTTTGCATTTGGCCACCTTTGCGCTGCCCGGAAAAGCACCGATGCACTTGCTAAAAATGGCTTTCACATCTTCAGAAGATTCGATGAGCGACATCATCAAAACATACCGGAATGCAATCGTTCAGATTGCCACCCCCTACAGCACTGGCACCGGCTTTTATCTTCACAATGCCGGGTACATCGTCACCAACGAGCACGTGGTCAGGGGCAACAGGGAAGTCATCATCGATGGTGCCCTGCTGGAGCGCCAACTGGTGCCCGTTTCATTTACCGACCAGCACCACGACCTGGCCCTGTTGCGTTTTTACGACGAAAAAATGCCACAGTTGCCAATCACCGGCAGAGATGATGTGAAAGAGGGTGACAAAGTACTGGCCATGGGGCATCCATTTGGTTTGCGGTTCAGCACCACCAGCGGCATCATTTCCAACACTACATTCCGGGAGGGGGGCATCAGCTACTACCAGCACGACGCAGCCCTGAACCCAGGCAACAGCGGCGGCCCCCTTGTCAACGAGCGGGGAGAAGTAATCGGCATCAACACCTTCGTTCTGCGGGACGGACAGAACATGGGCTTCGCCCTGCCTGTGAAATTGCTGTTGCAAACCCTGGAGGAGGTCAAAAAACTGGAAAGAGGATCGGCCACCCGCTGCCACTCCTGCGACAACATCGTTTTCGAAGAAACCGCTCAGGGGAACTATTGCCCGCATTGCGGAGCGACGATAAACCTGCCCGGAAAAGAAGATCAATACCAACCAACCGGAATCGCCAGAACCCTGGAACAAATCCTGGAACAGTGCGGCTACGATGTGCGCCTCTCCCGCCGGGGCCCCAATGCCTGGCAGGTGGAAAAAGGCAGTGCCACCATCAACATCAGCTATTACGAGCCTGCAGGCATCATCAGCGGGGATGCGGTGTTGTGTCAGCTGCCCAAAGAAAACATCGCCGATATTTATGCCTATCTCCTTCGGCAAAACTTTGAACTGGAGGGCCTGTCCTTCAGCCTGCGTCGCAATCAAATCGTGCTATCATTCATCATCATGGACAGCCACCTGAACATGGACACCGGACTGGAGCGCTTTCAACACCTCTTCCAGAAAGCCGACGATTACGACAACATCCTGGTGGAACAATACGGTGCTTCCTGGGTGGTAGAAGACGATGTGGACTGAGTGTATCAGAGAAAGAGCAACGCAACTACCCCTCCTATCAAGGCTACGCCAAATACCACGGCCACCTTCTTTGCAAGGGCTTTGCCCCCAATGAACGCTGCCAGCGCACCTTTGAAGATGAGGTTGGCCAACCCTGCCACCATGATGTATTTCCAGGCGCCGCCAGCCTCCATCCTCCCTTGATTAACCGAGTTTGAAATTGACAGGGTAATGGCATCCATGTCCGTAAGGCCGCTGAGGAAGGATACTGCATACAGCCCCGTTTGCCCGAAATAATCCTTTGCAAATGCCACCGCCAGCAACACAAGCGCATACAAGGCGGCAAAGGTGAAAGCACTGCCCAACTCTGCAGGGTTGGATGGCTCAGGCACCTCCGGAGATTCATCCGACCGGATGTGCCTGAACAGCCACCACCCCATCCCGAACAGGATGGCAGCCGGAATGAGCAGGGGCGGCACCATTTGCATTGCCGAAGCAGAAGAAACAATCCCGATTTCGACGATGACCCGGATGAATGCCACCGCAGAGGCCATGGCGATGACAAAAACGGCCACGAGTGCCAGCCCGGGCGTTTCCTTACAGCGCCGGGCATAGCTGATGGTGGTGGCAGTGCTGGAGATCAGGCCGCCCAACAAACCGGCAGCCAGGGTACCACGGGTTTTTCCCATCCATTTGTGGGCAAAGTACCCCGCCAGCCCCAGCCCGACGATCAGCACCACCATCAGCCAGATTTCACGGGGATTCAAGACCCGGTAAGGGCCAAAAGTTTCGTTGGGCAATACCGGCAAAACGATGAGCGAAATGGCAACGAACTGGAAAATGGCCCGCAGGTCCTTTTCCCCCAACTTGCTGGCAAAAGCACTCAGGGGTTTCTTCAGGTACAGGAGTACCGCCACCAGGCCGCCCACCACGATGACAAAGGCCTGATGGCCCTGGCTCAGGTAGGCCGTCAGGAGAAAGATTACCAGCACCGCCACCTCGGTGGTCTGGCCAACATCAAAGCTGTTTTGCTTACCCTGAATGTAATTGGCAATGAGCAGCAACAAGGTGAGGCTCAGCAGGCCTGTAGCAATGATCCAGGGGCTGTTCCACCAGGTTGCCAGCAGGCCCGTCAGGTAGCCCATCAGGGCAATGAGGGTAAATGTGCGGATGCCGGCAATGCTGGATTTAACGGTTTCACGCTGTAAGCCCGTCAGCAATCCCAGGCCTAGGGCAATGATCAATCCCATCAATTCTTCGTGGCTCATTCGTATTGGTTTGCATCAAAAAGTACCTTTACCGCTCAACAAGCTAACTGAGCCATGAATATACGACCTCTGATCACATTGGTATTTGCCCTTCTGCTCTTCTTTGCCTGTAATGAAGAAGTATCACCTCCCGCACTGACGGAGGTACCTGTAGCTACCGAAGCAAGCGGAGAACCCAACCTGCACATTGCCGATGGAGGTGAAGTGTTTCTGACCTGGGTGGATTACCTGAACGACACCACCGATGCCCTGGTCTGGGCCAGATTGCACGAAGGTAGCTGGACATCGCCGGTTACCATTGCAAAAGGTTCCGACTGGTTCGTAAACTGGGCAGATTTTCCCTCATTGGCCAAATTCAAAAACAGCAAGTCCATGGCTGCCCACTGGCTACAGATGAGCGCCGAAGGCACTTACGATTACGACATCAAAGTCAGCATTTCCAAGGACGGTGGTCAGAACTGGAATCCGCCCTTCACCCTCCACACCGATGGCGTCTCTGCCGAGCATGGCTTTGTTTCCATGGTACCACTGGACGATGGCCGCATCTTTGCCACCTGGCTTGATGGCCGATACATGGCAGGCGGCCATGGTGATGACCACGGCCATGGCGGTGGCCCCATGACCCTTCGCTGCGCAACATTTGACGAAGCAGGTAAACTTTACGATGAAGCGGAACTGGACGGCAAAGTGTGCGAATGCTGCACCACCGCTGCCGTGGAAATACCCGGCGGTGTGCTGGTAGCCTACCGCAACCGTTCCGACGAAGAAAACAGAGACATTTTCTACACCCGCCTGCACGACGGTGAATGGTCGAACCCAAAAGCAGTCCACAACGACAATTGGCACATCACCGGCTGCCCCGTAAACGGTCCTGCCCTCGCCGCAAGCGGCAATACGGTTGCAGTGGCCTGGTTCACCGCACCGGAAGGAGAAGCAAAAGCGCAGGTGGCCTTCAGCACCGATGCCGGCAAGAGTTTCGGCAAGCCCATCCGCATCGATGACGGCAACACCATCGGCAGGGTGGACATCGTGATGAACGATGCACAAACGGCCACCGTAAGCTGGCTGGAGGCGGTGGAGAAAAAAGCGGAACTGCGCATCCGGCAAATCAATACCGACGGCAGCGTGAATGACAGCCAGACAATCGTTGAAACTTCTGCCTCCCGCAGCAGCGGTTTCCCAAGGATGGTTCTCAACGGAGACAAACTGCTCTTTGCCTGGACGGAAGTGGACAGTGTCGAAACGAGGGTGCGGACGGGGGAGGTAAGACTGAAGGACTAATCACACCACACAACAAGCCACCAACTTGTCGTAATCAGGCCGGTCAGCGGCATAGCGGTGTACATATGATTCGATGATGCGGCCATTCTGGAGGACGAAGACGCCGGGCATCTGGGTGCTGTCGCCGAGTTTTTTAGCCAATTCCAGTTCGAAGCCCTTTTCTCTTTTCACCTGAAAACCCCGGAGCCAGGTGCGCAGGCCGTACAATTGATTGAAGGACCCCCGTTGCAGGCCGAAGGCCCGGTAATAGCGCTGCTCCGGATCACTGATGTGCAGAACACCATTTAACTTGAAACGCCTGAAATACTCCTCTGCCGTTTCGTTGTCGGCCATGTGTACAAAGATCAACGTAACACCGCTGCCCTGAATGGCAGGCCTCCTTGCGGAAAGGTCGTCGAGGGCTTCTTTGCAAAACACGCAACCGAAATGGCGCAGGAACACCAGCAGCACCGGTTGCCGGCAGCAGAGCTCATGAAGGCTCTCACCCGTTTGGGTATGCATTTCTTCGGTAATTTCCGGGTTGACCTGAACCAGTGCCTGTGGCATGAGTTGAATTGTTTTGTGGCAGGAGAGCAATGGGTACCTGACTGGCAAGGGTCTCTCCCGCTGCTCTTTGCACCTTCCTAACAGCGAAGTTCCAAAACTGTTTACAGGAGTACTATTGCGATGAAAGACATTGCAAAAATAAAAATGTGAAATTGCATTCAAACCTTCGAAGGATTTTGGCATCTGGGCTGTCTAATACCCCAAAGCACCACTTTAACTGGAGATTCCAGCCCTGCATCCCCAATAGTCAAAAGGCCAAAAACAGTTTTTCTCAATCTCAACTCATTCATCTTCTTCAATAAAACTCATTGAAAATGACCCTGCGAAATTCTCCCCTTTCCATGCTCCTTATCTCATTTGTCATTTTAATCCTATTCAGCCAATGCAAGGACCACGAAGTAATCATCGATGACCTGCCCCCTTTGACCTCCAATGAGATCATCAGCCAGTACCTCGATATTGACCTCGAGAACCTGGACAACTACGCCAATCCCGACTACCCCATCCATTACGACGAAAACATCCTGCAGAACGACAATGCCCCCAGCATCAACAAGGTGACCGACGCCGGGGCCACACTGGGCCGGGTCCTGTTTTACGACGTTAACCTGAGTCTGAACAACACCGTCGCCTGTGCTTCCTGCCACAAACAGGAGCTGGGCTTCACCGACGACCGGAAGCTGAGCCTGGGCTTTTTGGGCGGTGAAACCGGAAGACACTCCATGCGGCTGGCAAATGCCAATTTTTACACCGGTGAACGCATGTTCTGGGACAAACGGGCACTGGATATTGAAGACCAGTCAACCATGCCCATTAAAGACCATGTAGAAATGGGCTTCGACGATTCTGCCGGCGGCATCGATTCACTGTTAAGGAAATTGAGCCAGTTGGAGTACTACCCCATTTTGTTCAAAGAGGCTTTTGGAACGGAAATCATTACGGAAAACGGAATCAAAATGGCGCTGGCACAGTTCATCAGAAGCATGGTGTCCACAGGCAGCAAATTTGACAAAGGCTTTGCGCAAGCTTACAACCCGGCGCTGCCCGGCCGGGGCATCAACCAACCCTTCCCCAATTTCACACAGGAGGAAAACATGGGAAAGCAATTGTATTTCACTCCGCCGCCACAGGGAGGTGCCGGTTGCGCCGGTTGCCACAACGGCACCACCTTTGCCCTGGCTGCCAATAGCCAAAACAACGGCCTCGATGCTGATGAGACCATCATTTTCAAATCACCATCCCTGAAAAACATTGCGGTTACCGGACCCTACATGCACGATGGTCGCTTCGCAACATTGGAAGAGGTGGTCGAGCATTACAACAGCGGCATTCAAATGGGACCCACCCTCGACAACCGGCTCAGGGTGCCCACTCCTAACGGCCAGCAACCCCTCCGGCTCAACCTGAGCCAGGCAGAGAAAGACGCCCTGGTGGCATTCCTGAAGACTCTCACAGATGAGGCCCTTTTAGGCGATGAAAAGTTCAGTGATCCTTTTAAGGGTTGATCCCGGCATTCGCCGGGAGGTTGGGAGCGGTTCACATAATCCTCTATAATCTTCTATAATCCTCTATAATCCATATAATCTTCATAATCCACCAAAACCAGGGGAGCACCAAAATCGGTGCTCCCTTGATTTTGGTACTCAATCATCAATCTCGAAGAGCGTCTGTGCCCTGCCGGGTGGCACGATGCCCAGGTGTTTGTAGGTCTTTTCAGTGGCCTGGCGGCCTCTGGGAGTGCGTTGCAAGTAACCTTCCATGATCAGAAAGGGCTCGTGAACCTCTTCGATGGTACCGGTTTCTTCGCCCACTGCGGTGGCAATGGTGGTGATGCCTACGGGGCCGCCTTTGAATTTCTCCACAATGGCAGCCAGGATCTTGTTGTCCATTTCATTGAGGCCGCCCTCGTCAACGTTGAGGGCTTCCAGGCCAAACCTGGCAATCTCCACATCGATGGTGCCGTCGCCTTTGATCTGGGCAAAGTCCCGGATGCGGCGCAGGAGCAGGTTGGCGATACGGGGGGTACCCCGGCTGCGGCGGGCAATTTCCAGGGCTCCCTCTTCCGTGATCGGCACACCGAGTATGCCTGCTGAACGCTTGATGATGTGCAAGAGGGTATCCACCTTGTAGTAGTCCAGGTGGCAGGTGATGCCGAAGCGGGAGCGCATGGGAGCCGTGAGTAGGCCCATGCGGGTGGTTGCGCCCACCAGGGTGAATGGGTTGAGGGTGATCTGGATGCTGCGGGCATTGGGTCCGCTGTCGATCATGATGTCGATGCGGTAATCCTCCATGGCGGAGTAGAGGTACTCTTCCACAACGGTATTGAGGCGGTGAATTTCATCGATGAAAAGCACGTCATTGGGTTGCAGGTTGGTGAGCAATCCCGCCAGGTCGCCGGGTTTTTCCAGCACCGGGCCGGAAGACATTTTCAGGCCGGCACCCAGTTCATTGGAAATGATGTAAGACAGGGTGGTTTTTCCGAGGCCGGGTGGGCCATGCAGCAGCACGTGGTCGAGGGCTTCGCCCCGCTGTTTTGCGGCAGCTATGAAAACGCGGAGGTTTTCAACCAGTTTTTCCTGGCCGGCAAAATCATCTATGGCCGTTGGCCGGAGGGCCTTTTCAATGAGTTTTTCCTCGTTGGAAAAACTCTCTCCACTTGCATCGAGAGCCGGGTTTTGCATCAGAGTTTTTGTTTCAGGATGATGTTCGCTTCGCAATGTTAGTCCCAAACCCCTTCACCTTGCCAGATGATCTTCCCTTTTCCGAGGGGCAGGATTTCGTTTTTTCGGCAGGGGTCTTCATTGTTGCCCTTGCCGTGGCAAACCAAGGTGCCGTGGCAGTCATAGAGCCACTCCTCCCCCACTGCCCTGAACAGGTAGCGGGCTTCCTGGCCGGCAGTAAATTTGAGGATTTGCACCGGATTGTGAAGGTCAAAAGCCCGATCCATCCAGGGCACTTCAAAAGGATTTTCGGTGTCGGTGCAACCGGTCTGGCCGGACTGGAATTCTTTCAGACAGGTGATTTCGACAATGGCCTTTTCGCTCATGCAAATGCTGACCCTGTCAGGCAACACCTTGTAAGAGAAGCTAATCCTTTGCCCATTGCGTAGCGACACACCCTCGGGAAGCACGGCGGGGTTCAGCAAATCACCATTGTCGAGTTCGATGAGGAGGCCGCAGCCATCCAGTCCGCTAAAATCTCTTACTGTACCGTGCAGGTTGCACTCCTCCTGATTGGCTTTCTTCGAAGAACAACAGCTCCAGAGCGGCAGGGTGGCCAACAGAAAGATGATAAATCGCATGGGTCAAAAGGCTTGAAAATTAAGGGGTCTGTTACCTGAAAATAGGGGCATCGCTTACCTTTGCGCCTCTAAAAATCAACAGTTCGCTGCTCGTTTCCATTTGTCATTCTTCATCCGAACAAATAAAACGGATGGCGAACCACCAACCTTCAACAATCACAACAACGAAATGACCGGAACAAAAGTAAAGATCGTCAAAGGTAAATTAAAAGTACCCAATGATCCCATCATCCCTTTCATCGAAGGTGATGGCATTGGCCCCGACATTTGGGCCGCCTCCGTGCGGGTACTCGATGCTGCTGTTGAAAAAGCATACAATGGCAAAAAGAAAATTGTCTGGAAAGAAGTGCTGGCCGGCGAAAAGGCTTTCAAACAGACCGGCGAATGGTTGCCACAAGAAACCCTGGACACCATCAACGAATACCTCGTGGCCATCAAGGGCCCGCTCACCACACCCGTTGGTGGTGGCATCCGCTCTTTGAATGTGGCACTTCGTCAAAAACTCGACCTCTTCGCCTGTGTGCGTCCGGTTCAGTATTTCCGGGGGGTGCCCTCACCGGTGCGCAAACCACAATTGGTGGACATGGTGATCTTCCGTGAGAATACCGAAGACATTTACGCCGGTATCGAATACCTGGCAGGTACCGATGACTGCAATAAGATAATTGACTTTTTGCAGAACGATATGGGCGTGAACAAAATCCGTTTCCCGGAAACTTCCTCCATCGGCATCAAGCCCGTTTCAAAGGAAGGCACCGAGCGTTTGGTTCGCAGCGCCATCAATTATGCCCTCGCCAACAAGAAGCCATCCGTAACCCTGGTGCACAAGGGCAACATCATGAAGTTTACCGAAGGAAAATTCAAAGAATGGGGCTACGCACTGGCTGAACGGGAGTTTGGCGACAAGGTGTTCACCTGGGCCCAGTACGACCGCATTGCCGAAGAGAAAGGAAAAGACGCAGCCAACAAAGCCCAGGAGGAAGCCCTGGCCGCCGGCAAGCTGCTCGTCAAAGACGTCATTGCCGATGCCTTCCTGCAGCAGATCCTTACCCGTCCGGCTGAGTACTCCGTCATCGCCACCCTCAACCTCAATGGCGATTACATCTCCGATGCCCTGGCCGCACAGGTGGGTGGTATCGGCATTGCGCCGGGTGCCAACATCAACTACGAAACGGGCCACGCCATTTTCGAAGCTACTCACGGTACGGCTCCCAAATACGCCGGCCTCGACAAGGTGAACCCAAGCTCCGTCATCCTCTCAGGTGAGATGATGCTGCGCTACCTGGGCTGGACCAAAGCCGCCAACGCCGTGCTGCGTGGCGTGAAAAAGGCCATCGCCAAAAAGCGTGTGACTTACGATTTCCACCGCCTGATGAAGAACGCTACCTTGCTGAAGTGCTCTGAATTCGGTGACGAAATCATCGCCAATATGTAATCAAGGAAAGTCCGAAAGGACTGCTTATCAGAAATACAAAAGGGAATCAGGTTTGGCCTGGTTCCTTTTTTTTTGAGGATTATGGAGCCTGTCTGTCCGTCGACAGACGGGTCTGCCGACAGGCAGGCAGGCAGGGATTATAAGGATTATAGAGGATTATGTGAACCCCTCTAAACCCCTCTCAACTTTCTCAACACTGAGCGCACTTTTTGCAATGCGCTCAGGATTTTATGGGTTGCGTCAAAAGAAATCTCCCCACCCCACTGCCCAGGGTTTCCAGCTCCAGGGGATGAGGGTGAAGTGCTCTTTTTCGAGTTTTTCCTTCCGGAAAAAGACCACCCCGATGAAAAACAGATCGATGGAGAGGCTGACTTTTGGGTGGGCTTTGATCTGTGCCCAGGCTTCTTCCATTTCTGCTGACCAGTGGATGTCGTCGAAAACGAAAACGCTTCCTTCATGGGCAAAAGGCAGGCATTGCTGGAAGTAATCGAGGGTTGGTGTTTTGCGGTGGTTGCCGTCAACGAACAGGTAATCCAGTTTTTCAAGCTTTTTCAATGCGGGCAACAGTTCATCCTCGAACCGCCCCTGCCGGATTTCTACACTGGAAATGCCGAGCAGGCGAAGGCTTTCTTTTGCCACATTGGCAGAGGCAGGGTCTCCCTCGATGGAAATGAATTTTGCATTCGGTGCGGCTGCCGCCTGGTAAGCAGTGGAGATGCCGAGCGAGGTGCCCAGCTCCAGCACGGTGGCCGGTTTGAAGTGGTTGACCATGCGAAACAGCCAGCGACCAACCTCCGGCCGGCAGGCGCTGTTGCGGGCAAGAGCGGCCACGGTCGTTTTTTTCTTTCGTCGCAAACGGGGGCCGGCACCGTAGTCGGTCAATTCCAGTTTGGTGCGGTTCCGCAACAAATGCTCACGCCGGGTTTCCACGGTGCTGAAGGCGTAATACCAGCGGTCGTCTTCCAGCACTGCTTCGGCAAAATCATAGACAAAAGGAGAATGCACCCGGTACCAGGTGTGGGCCCGGAAATAATAGCGCAAAAACCGGATGAGTGACTTGATAGCCTCCAAGTGGTCTGAATTTGACGAGTTGGGTTTCGGCCCGCCAAAGTAACCATTAACCGGACATTTTGCCGAAGGAGAAAATAATTCCTGCTGGCCTGCGGTTTATCCTCCATTGACCAACAAAGCGATTTTCCCATGTTCCGAAAACTCTGTTCTCTTACTCTTTTTCTTTTCGTCGCAATGGCACTCCAGGCTCAATCCTACATGACCGCCGTTGGCCTCCGCATGGGCACCGACTGGGGCCTCACCGCCAAACAGCGCCTCGCCAAAAGCACCACCGGCGAGCTCATTTTCCAGAGCAGCCTTCAAAGGGAAGAGCTGATGCTCACAGCCCTGGTGGAACAGCACTACCCCCTGGTGTTCCGTGGCCTGAACATCTACATTGGCGGCGGGCTGCACAAAGGCTGGATCAACAGCCCAGCGAATGCCCCCAACGAAATGCCACAAACGATGCTCAAAGATCCTTTCGGCCTCAGCTTCATCGGCGGTGCCGAACTTACCCTCGGAAAATTCAACATCAGCTACGATTTCAAACCCGCCTTCAACATTGCCGGAGGCGAAAAACGCTTCTATTACCAGACGGGAATCTCCGTCCGGTACATCCTGGTGACCAACAAAGTCTATAAGAAAAAACAACGTGAAAAGCGCCGTGAGCAACGCCGCAAAGACGGCAAAGGAATCCACCTGGGCGATGACTGGATGTTTTGGAAGAAAAAAAGCTGATGCTTTTTTCTGAGGAATTGAGGAATCGAAGAATCGAGGATTTGAAGAACTGAGGGGCCAGGTGGTTAACACGCATATTAAGACCACAGCGCGAAACAGAAGTGTCTCCCAGAGTTGAGCTGCGTAGCGCCCCAAACTCTACACTCTAAACTCTCAACCCTAAACCCAAAAAAAAGCGACCCCTCCCCGACATTACGAGGAGGAGCCATCCCAAAAACCAATTGTTAAAGGACATCTATTTTGCTGGACGTGGCGGAGGCCACATCCCGGTAGTTTACATTACTTGCCGTGGTCGAAGCGCTTTTTGCCGCCGCTGAAGTCGAAGGCTACGGTCACTTCGTGGGTGCCGCCGTTGTATTGCTGCACATTCTGGAAGGACACGTCGTAGCTGTAGTACAGCCGGAACACATCAATGTTGGTTCCGAGCAGCAGACCCACGGCACCACCAACTCCAGCCCGGTAGGATAAGCCGGCAATCAGCTGATCATTGATGAAAGAACCTTTGATGTTGAAGTCAGCCTGAAAGGGCTTGTCTTTGATGCGCTGCACCATCATGGAAGGCTCGATGGTGAAGTTGTAAGGCTCCACCTCAAACTTGTGTCCGAAGGTGAGCACCACGAAACGGAACAGTGAACCCTGCGGGTCGCCCGATTCGATCTCACCGATTTTTGCAACGACGAGGTTGTTGAAAGTCAGCCCCACGAAAGTGTTGTCTTTGAAGCTGCTCCAGAAACCCAGGCTTGCATCAAAAATGCGGTTGCCGTCAACGGCATCTTCGATGATGGGGTCGCCGCTTTCGTACAGCGGGCTTTCCAGAATGGAATTGGCTTCCTTAACGGTGTAAAAATCCGTGCTGAAACCAGCCGCCAGCTTGACATTGCGAAGCTGATAACGGAAAGCATAATTCAGCTGAAAGCGGAAGATGGACTGGCTCCCTACGTCTTCGGCCATGATGTTGGCACCGAGGCCGAGGGTACGACCGATGGGGCCGTTGTAGCCAATGCCGTAGGATTTTGGCGCACCGTCGAATCCCGTCCACTGGTTCCGCATGTTCATCTGAAGGCTGTGCACTTCACCAAAACCCGTTGCTGCGGGATTGATGAGGATGGGATTGATGTGGTAATGTGAGAAAACGGTGCTCAGCGTCGTAACAGTGGAACCGGGATCGGTTTGAGCAAAAGCCAGTTGAGCTGAAAATGCGACGACGCTTATGAGAAGTAATAACTTTTTCATGTTCAAAGGATTTAATCGGTTGTTGGATTTGCGAGCAAGGTGAGTTGCTGCCGGAAACCCGGTGTTCCAGGTTTCCGGCAGCGCTCATTTATTGTCGGAGGACGCTGATGCTTCCCTTGCGTACCTCCCGCTGGCCCGTTACGGGGTCCAGGTAATCGAATACATAGAAGTAAACCCCATCAGGAACGGCTTCACCACGGTTGTTGGTTCCCCGCCAGAGGTCACCATCGTTGTAGTTTTTGGTTTTGTAAACCAGCTGCCCCCAGCGGTTGTAGATTTCGAGGGTGTTGTCGTAGTAACGTGACAGGCAGGCGATGACAAACTCTTCATTCAGGCCGTCACCATCCGGGGTGATCACTGTGAGAACTTCGCCGCAGTTGGTAGCATCAGCTACATCAATAAAGAGGGTTTCCTCACAACCATTACCATCACGTACTATCACGAGGTACTTACCAGGAAGTAACTCCGTGAGAATGCTATCTTCCTCTATATGGTCTTTCCAAGTGAACTTGAACGGATAGGTGCCGCTCTCAACGATGACGATGGCCTTTCCGTTGGGGCCTCCTTCATCGGGCTCTGAAGCGCCGGTGAGGATGAGCGGCTCAAATTCCGGAATGACTGTCGTCGCAACTTCAGCACAGCCGTTGGCATCGTTCACCATTACCTGGTAGGTGCCGGAGCTGAGCAAAACAGCCGTTTGCGTTTTCTGCGCTTGCGGATCGTTCCAGGAATAGGTATAAGGCGCCACACCACCACTGGCAAAAGCAGTGGCCAGGCCGCTGTTTTCATTGCATCCGCTTCTGTCGCCTTCGGCAACGACGAACAGATCGTCAGGTTGGGTAATTGTCAGGGTTGAAGTTACCGAACAGCCTTGAGCGTCCGTAACCCGCACCTGGTAATTGCCGGCGGTCAGGCCGCTTCGCGTAGGTGCAGTGGAGTTATTGTCAAGCCAGAGGATGGAATAAGGTGCCACACCATTTTGAGGAGCCACCATTGCAGCACCGCTGTTTCCACCGTTGCAGCGCACGCCATAACCGTTGAAGTTGGTGGTCACTGTGGCCAGCGCCGTCAGGTTGGAAATGGGCTGAATGGTAAAAGTCTCGATGATGGACACACCCAGTGCATCGGTGATGAGTACACTGTAATCGCCCATGGGCTGGTTTTGCAACAGCGAATCAGTACCCACCACCTGGTTGGTGGCCAGGTTGCGCCACTCGTAGGAATATGGCCAGTTGCCGCCGGTCGGGATGGCAGCAATGGAGCCAAGCTGATCCGGACAATCCGGCTGATCCACCTGGCTGTTGGCCTGCAAAAGGCCGACACAGATGTCTTCAAAAACATCGCAGCAGCCGTTTGCGTCGCAAATTGTGAGGTCGTAGCAACCCGGATCCAGGTTGGTCGGGTTTTGAGCGGTTGAACCATTGCTCCATTGGAAATCATAGGGAATGGAACCACCCGTAGGTTTGATCTCGATTTTTCCTTTCAGGCTGGTGGTTGCGGGGTAAATTTTCACATTGCCCAACGAGAACACTACGACATCTACCTCACCAGAACCGTTGACTTCCTGGAAGTCAGCTCCAGTACCACCATCCTTGATATTGATGGTGTAAGTGCCTGGGAGCAGGTTTTGGAAGGTGTGCTGGCCGTCGGCGTCGTTGCTGACGCTCTGGTTACCCGAAGGACCGTTGATGGTAATGTTGAAAGGAGGTGTGCCGCCATTGGCAATGACGGTAAGCATGCCGTTGTTGGTATTCGAACAGGCCGGCACCGGTACGGAACTCAGTGAAAGCGCCGGCGGAATGTAATCCACGACATAAGAGGCGCTTGCCGTACAGCCGTTGACATCGCTGGCCGTAACGGTGTAGGTTCCTTCACAGGCACCTGTCAGGGTACTTCCGGTGAAGCCTGTGTCCCAGGTATAGGTGAATGGAGAACCAAATCCGCCGCTGGCAGTGCCATTGACATTGATGGTACCGTTGCAGGCTTGTGAGTTGCTCGGCGGGCTGACTATGCCACCGTTGATCTCAACTGGGCTCTGCGCCTGTGAAACGTTCACGGTCAAAGTCTGTGACTGGTTGTCGATCGGGCTGGTTACCGTGACGGTGTATGAGCCCGGGCACAGGTCGGCGATGTTCTGCGTCGTAGCACTGTTGCTCCAGGTGTATTGCAGTGGTGGAATACCCCCTGACACATTCAGGGTCACTTCCCCGTCGCAAACACCGAAGCATGCATTTTTCTTATCAGCTGAAATCAACAGCGGTGCAGAAACCACGTCTGAATCAGTTTCAGTACAGCCGTTGAAGTCGGTAACTGTCAGGTTGTAAGTTCCTGAACAGAGGTTGCTGAGGTTCTGAAGATCAGACGTGAAGTTAGGTCCTGTCCAGCTGTAATTGTATGGCGGTGTACCACCAAGAACTGTTGTATTTATTGAGCCGTCGCAATTGCCGGAAGTAGCATCTGTTGGCACCAGGGTGGTTGAAATTGCCGGAGGCGAAGTAACCGTGGCCTGGTTGGTGATGATACATCCGAAAGCGTCGCGGACCTGCACGGTGTAGTTGTTGGCAGTGAGGTTCGGGAAGGTGGTGTTGTTGCTCCAGTTGGGGTATGGAGGTACATTGACCGCCCTGTATTGATAGGGAGCCACACCACCTGTTGCATTGACAATGATGGATCCACTGCTTTGCCCAAAGCACTTGGCTGGAATGGGTGTCAGGGTTACATTCAGTTGCGAGGGCGGGCCCTGCAATTCGAAGGGGCCTTCGACCAACTGACATCCATTGCAGTCAGTGATGGTAACGGTGTAAGAACCTGCCGGCAGGTTGAAGAGGTCTTCGGTGGTGGCGCCATTGCTCCAGTTGAATGTATAGTCGGAACAGGAAGGCGGATCGAGTGTGCCACCGTTGACCGTCAGGTTAATGGCACCCGTTGACTGTCCAAAACAAGAGGGATTTGTCAACTGGGCGGTTACTGAAATTGCCGTAGAAGGCTCAGTAATGGTATAGGTTGCGGTTTGGGTTTCGTTGCCGCTGCAACTGCTGATGGTAACGCTGTAGTCGCCTGCGGCAAGGTTGCTGAGGTCTTCCGAGGTGGCTCCGTTGCTCCAGTTAAAGGAGTAGTTGCCGTCACCGCCGCTGACCGATAGATTGATGGAACCACTGTTATCGCCATTGCAATCCACATTTGTAACATCGGCAGAAACGATCTGAACCGGACCGGCACAAGCTCCTCCTGCCTGAATGTTCACCGTGCCAGTAACGAAAGAGGGACTGAGTGTGGCAGAGTTACAATCGGTAACTTCGATGACCGTGGGAGTGCCATCAAAGGTAATATCACTGCTTTCACCGTCATTGCCGATGGCATCAAAACAAAGCTGGAAAATGACGGTACTGTCCGGAACGGTAACGCCCAGGGTGGACTGGTCGAACCATGAGAAGGTGACTGTTCCAGCTGTGCTGTTGCTGAAGTTGGCGGCACTGAGGTCAGGCAAACCAAATCCAGTGACGTTTGAGTATTGGAGGACGTTCTGGTCGTAGTGCATGGAGAATTGCGCACTTACGATGCAGTCAAAATCCTGGACGGTCACGTCCACGCAAACGTTGCCGTTGGGCTCCACGGTTTCGTCGGAAGCCTCAAAAACCAGCCCTGCAGGGGGCGGTGGGTTGCCATTGTCACAAATGGTGATTTCTCCAGCTACACCTTGCCAGGGAACGATTTGGCCGTTCACATCCGTAACTTCAGGCGGTGTCGGAGAATTGGGGAAATCAAACAAAGAAGAGGCGTTGCAGTTGTTGGGGCCAATGGCCGTAAAGCAGACCTGGTAGATCACCGTACCGTTTGGCAGGGTTTCTCCGTCCACTTCCGGATCCAGCCAGGAGAGGGTCAGGATTCCGGAACCCGCCTGATTGGTACCAATGTTTCCGGCATTCAGACCATTGAGGTTGAAACTTTGCACAGAAGTGTATTCAATCTGTGTTTCATCAAAACCCATGGTGTATTGCATGGAAACGATGTCGGTAAAATCCTGCACGCTGATGTCAACGCAGAAATTGGCGCCAGGCATCACCGTCTCATCCGAAGCAATGATGGCAAAACCGGTTACTGGCGGTTTTCCTCCTCCGCCACCGCCGCCGCCGTTGACGGAGCAGTTTTGTGGAGTCATTCCAATGCTATTGCCCTGAGAATCGATCACCTCGATGGGTGTCGGCGTATTGCCGAAGGCGATGGTAGTAGGTGTGTTGGCGAGCACATTGAATGTTATGCTGTACAACACCGTTCCATTTGGCACACTGACCCCTGTAACGTTTGGATCAAACCAGGAGGCGGTCATCACACCGGAACCGGCATTGTTGGTGCCGATATTAGCCATGGTAAAACCTGGCAGATCGGTGGTGATGTTGGAGATACTGACGTACTCGATAGCCGCAGCATCCCAGGTGAGGGAATACTGAAAGCTGAGAATGTCAGTAAAACCATCCACGACGATATCCACCGTGAAAGATTGACCAACATCTGCCGTAACTGATTGAGGAGAAACAGTGAAGGTGGGTTGTGCAAAAACATTCAGCGTGCTGAAAAATACCAACGCGCCAATGACGAGGGTCGTAATCGGTCTTTTCATATGTTCGGAGTTGGGACTATTAAATAATCGGTTCGGTTGCTCTTGGGTTCTTTTGGGGTTACCCGCAGGTAATCGGAAAAATCAAAAATTGTTGAGGATGAAGGAACAGCTGCCCTTTTCAGAGCACCTGCGCCTTCAGCTTCAACTTGTTGTTTACTGCACTACCAACTGCCGGGTAGCTGTACCGTTAGCAGTTTGCAGGGTGTAAACATAGGTTCCAGCGCTCTGGAACAAATTTCTTTCAACAGGAATTGCATGTGAACCGGCATTGTAGAAACCACTCTCGGTGTAAACCACGCGGCCGGTCTGGTCATAAATACTTAAATGGGTTTCGGTACTCTTGTTCAGGTCAAACCTGATGTGAGTGACATCGGTAAATGGATTCGGGGTGTTCTGATAGAGCACAAAATCAGTTGAGATCGTCTCGTTGGCGGCGTTAGGCCCCATCACGGTAACGGTACCGTTCTGGATGTTGTACGGCATCATGCCGGAAGTGGATACCACTTCAACTACGATGGGCTCATCGGTAATGGTCACCTGGGTACTGCTGCTGGGATCTCCTACCACTTTGAACTTTACAGAGAAAATGGTGGACATGTCCGGCAGGGTAACACCGGTGAGTTCCTGGTGGAACCATGCAAAACGCAGGATTCCCTGGTCAACCTGCATCAATCCGAAATTGCCGTCGGAGGTCAATCCGGGTAATCCAAAATTGTCAACGTTCACGAATTCGAGGACCTGCGGATCCCAGTTGACTGAGAACTGAAGGCCTGTGATCATGTCAAAATCTTCAACTTGAAGGTCGAGGCTAAAAGTTGCATCGGGGTCCACCTCAAGGTTGGGGGTTTTCAAAACAACCTCCTGTGCATTGAGGGTTCCGAGTGCAAACAGCGATAGAACAACGAGGGGTAAATAAAACTTTTTCATAATATTTCGCTATGCAAGTAGTTTGCCAAAAGTAAACCGAAAATCGGTTAAAATGACTCGCAGCCCGGAAAAGGGCTGCGAGTCGTATTGGTAAATCCTTGCGGATTAATCGATTACGATCAGCTTCCTGGTTGCCGTGTTAGCGGCAGTTTCCAGGGTGTAGTACATCACGCCGGTGGCGTTGAGGTCGTTGCTGTTGAGGCTAAGCTGGTTGTAACCGGCAGCAAACTCACGCTCGATGGTGGTGAGTACACGGCCAGCCATATCAGTTACGGTCAGCTTGGCGATACCAGCTTCAGGCAGGTTGAAACCAATGGTAGTCTCACCCTTGAATGGGTTCGGCACGTTTTGGTACAACTCGAAGTTGGCAGCAACAGCACCGTTGAAGCTCAGCTGAACTCCCATCAGGTTGCCATCCACATCGTAAGCTTCAGCCGGAGTGAAGCGTGAATTCACGCTTACAGCCTCGCTTACACGGGTAGCAGCTTTGGCACGGAAAACAACTGTGAACAGGTTGTCAGCAGTGGCTTTACCGTTCCAGCTGGTAGTGATGGCACCCTTGTCGAGCAGGGTCAGGCCAAAGTTTTCAGCAGTAGCTACGCCAGGAACAATGTCAACGAACTCGAGAACTTCGCGGTCGAAGTTAAGGGTAAATTGGTAACCAAGCACATTTGCATCGGCAGCAGTGAAAGAAACGGTTACTTCTTCACCTTTTTCAACCTTTTTGTCATCAGCAACGAGGGTCCAGTTGCCAGTGGTACGCTCCTCAACACCGGCAGTGAGGTTGGTGGTGGCATTGCCATTCACGTCACCCACTTTCACTGCTACGAAGTTGGCATCGATCACACTGCTTGGAATGTTGTTGATGTTGATCAATTCAGGGAACTCCTCGCTCCATGGGTTAGCAGGATCCGGGAATACATATCCCTTGTCCACAAAGCGCCATGAAGTGTTGTTGTTCAGGTTCGGAATGATCTGAAGGATCAGCTTACGGAGCTCAACAAGGTCGGCAGTCGTTACTGATTTTGACTTGTTGGCATCGGCAGCGATCAGCTTGTACGGAGAACCGAGCGGTTGTGTTCCAAGAATGTGCTTACTAATCAGCACGAGGTCGTAAGTGGTTACACCATTGAGCGGATCGTTGTCTTTCTCAGGAGTAACGGTTACGTCGTTGCCAAGCGGAATGTTGGCGAAGTTGTACATACCGTTGACATCCGTCTGAGCGACAGCGTTGCTCTGGCCGCTAAGGTTCATGGTAACATCTTCAACCGGGTTGTTGTCTTCGTTGGCAACTGCACCACCGAGGTTGGCTACGAGCGGACCACCACACTGACCCATGTTGGCCTGGATGATCACGAAAGTTTCGCAGTAATCCTGGTTGCCACTGGCATCGGTTACCCAAAGCTGAACCGGCTGCTGACCGAGGTCGTCGCAAGTGTAAACACGGCTCTTGTCAGTCACGTCAGAAGAGAATGACAGCTCAAGGGCTCCCGGGCAGTTGTCGAAGCTGCCGGCGTTGAGGTCAGAAGCCCAGATCTCAACCATAGCCGGGTTGGTGTTCATCAACTCAACCACGATACCATTCTTACAGTATGGAGTCGGTTTCTTGCCATCATAAACAGTCACGGTGCTGTGGCAAACAGTCTGGTTGTTGCAGTTGTCAATGGCCTTGTAAGTCACGTTGTATGTACCAGGAGCCACACCGGTGAAAGGACCGAAGCCGGCACCCAGGTCACTGGTAGCAGTAATGGTTACGTTCGGGCTGCAATCCTGAACATCAGGAGTAGGCAGCAGAACAGTAGCGGTGCAACCATTGCTGAGGATTTCTACATCATCGATCTCACAACCGCTGGCAAATACCGGATCAACATCGTCGATCACTTTGATGATCTGCTTGTAAGTAATGAAACCATCCCATGGATCGCTGTCGAGATCGGTGTCCGGGCCAGTTTGCTTGGTAGCATCGGCAGCAGTTGGTTTGCTGGTGGCATTCCAGCTGTCACGGAAAGTGCGGTTGTCGCAATCGCCGTCTTTGTCGAGGTCACAGGCAGGGAAAGGCAGACCGAGTGCATTTTCAGGTGTTTCCACCACCTCCTGATCGATGTTGTTACCTACAACACACCAGTTGATCACTGTCCAGGTACGCTGGATCTTGTAGCAAGCATCCGGAACGACGTTGTAGATGACATCGTCATGAGAAACAGCTACCAGCTCACAGGTTTCGTAGAAGATCTCAGGCTCACCAAAGCTGGGAACAGTGTTGCCACAGTTCACGGTGATGTCAGCCGGGAATTCTACCACCCAGTCAGAAACGTGGTCAACGAAGATGGTTTGGGTGCAAGTCTGCAAGCCGTTGTTGCCTGAACCATCTTTTGCACTCCAGGTACGGGTAATGGTACCTTCGAGGCACTGATCGATGTTGATGTTGATTCCACGGGTTACGGTAAAATCACAGTTATCGAAGAAAGAAGCATTGCCGAAATACTGATCGAGGAATTCGCTCTGAGCTTGAGGATTGCCTGCGAGGCCGGCAAGTTGCGTTTCCAAGTTATCAGCGTAGAAATCGCAGGTAACGCGCTGGTTTTGCGGGCAGCTCTGGAGCACCGGAGCAACCTTGTCATTTACATTCACTGTTACCATGCAATCGTTGTAGTTGCCATAGCAGTCAAATGCACGGAATACGACAGTGATAGGTGACTGGTCGAGGTCATTGCAGCAGAACACAACTGAAGGGCCGAAAACGGTGTCGTCGTGGCCGTCGTCACAGTTGTCAACCATGCGGCGCACCTCAAAATGATCGAGGCAGCAGTTGTCATGGGTGCCGTCGTCGAAAACGCTGGCATTCACAACGGCTTTGCCGTCAGTTGCAAGGTTTACGTCAGTGATTTCATCACAAACAGTGGTTGGGGCAGCGTTGTCCACAACGGTTACCGGAACAGTAATGGTAGTTTGGTTACCACATGCGTCAGTTGCCTGGTAGGTAATGTTATGAACACCGACGGGCAGACCCGGAGCCGGGATCATACCACCGTTATTTCCATTTCCACCACTTACATAGATGGCTTCACCAACAGGAGTGAAGATTTTCACGGTAACTGTGTTGCAGTTGTCAGAGTAAGTAGGCGCTTTCAAAAAGCCAGTTGATTTACAAACCTGTGGGTGTTGTGCAGGAATGGTAACAGGCACGTTGAACGGAGCCACGCTGATCAGCGGAGCCACATTGTCAATTACTTTGATCACCTGTACGTTGTCTTCTCCACCTACGCCGGTGGTAACAACTGTGCCGGTACACCAGTCGAGAACGGTCCAGGTACGGATGATCTTGAAAGTGTTACCGCAGGTTTGCAGAGTCTGGTCACTGCTTGACTGCTGGTAGTTGCAGTACTGGCCAATGATGTTGGCAACAACACCTGAGCCGGTCAACTCGAGCACATCGGCATCATCGAGGCCGTTGCCCGGGCAACCGTTGCCACCGTTGGCAGTGTTGGTGCTGTTCACAGCAGCGTTGTCTACAAATGGTGCATCGTTATCGTCGCAACCTGGGTCGAGGTTGACGTCGATAACATCGGCAGTGCCGGGGTCAGAATCGCCAACATAAGCGTGCAATGCAGTGGCATCTACGATGTTGGGATAAGCGGCGTACTGGTCGCAAGTCCAAATGATGTCATTCGGAAAGTCAACAGCAGCCGGACGCTCAACAGTGATCACGTGATCACAAGAAGCGGAAATGTTGTTATAGTCGTCAAAGGCAATGTAGGTACGGGTGATGATCACCTGACCATTGCCACACAATCCGCTTGTGTTGATGGTTTCGTTGGTTAACTGAATAGTTGGGGTTGCATCGCAGTTGTCAACTGCAGTCGGCAGCGCCACACTGTTGAGGTCTTCCCAGCAACCTACGGTAGCAGTACCACAGGTAATTACCGGAGGAAGCTTGTCCTCGAGGATCATGTTACCCCAGCAAGAGTTACCAGTAGCCAGGTCCTCGATGGTTGTCGTCAAGGTCTGACCGAAATACTGGCTGGCATTGTTGATTTCCACCTCGTTCACGCCGGTGGCAATAACAGTAATGCCGTGCTTGATGGTGATTTGGTAATCATGACCCGGAAGCGGGTCGCCTTCAAGGATCATGTCAGCGTTGATGAGCGCGTGACATTGGTTGGGTGTAGGGTCAATGGAGACCTGCACCAGGTTGTTACAGGCCAAGGCCTGAGCCTCAGCACGCTGTATTCCGAAGATCAACATCGGAACAGCGAGTACCCATGTAAGCCAGGGTTTTGCTGTAAAATTCGTTTTTGTCATAAGATCAAAGATTACAATTTGTTAATAATGGAACCAAACAGGTCTTGGCTGAGCATGCTCAACCAAAACTTTTCTTCAATTCTAGCTTGTCAGCACTCTTGAATAGAATGCCTTCCCTTCGGAAAACACAAAACCCAAGCATTTCAACAATAGAAAAGCTCAGGCATTCAGAGAACGCTTGAAACTACAACAAAGCAAACCAATGCTATTGTCCAGGAAATAAGGAGTACAAATACAAAAAGGTAAGGACAACCTTAAAGTTGGAGTGTAACTGTTGTAGTTCATGGGATAATTTAGTCATCTTGAAACAGCGGGCCAAAGGTATAAAGCTTTTTGATCTCAAAAAACTTTTAACATTTCAAGCACACTGATTCATTCGCCAGCAAAGGTAAACATTGAAAAAACATTCAATCATACCAGCATGGCGGTATTTTGACAGTTTAAAAAGATTCACATATCAAAATGGAAAAGGGAGGGTATTTAGGTCTGGTCAACCATTGTGCCAATTTGAAATATGTACGGAGTCAAACCAAGCTGTACTCATACACCATTCTGATCAGCGAAGCGGTACTGCTGACGTTGAGCTTCCGCATGATATTCTTCCGGTGAACGCTGACAGTTTGGTCAGAGATGAAGAGTTCCTGGCCTATTTCCTTGTTGGTCTTGGCCATGCCGATCAACTTCAGTATCTCCATTTCACGGTGGGTGAGTTTGTACTTCATGACAAACTTTTGCTCGAAAGATTGACAAATCTTACCGTCTTTGATCATCCGGGAATGCAGGCCGCTGCCATTGGTTAAGGAAAGCCCAACACCCAGATAGCGCTCGCCCATCATCAGATTTTTGATGGCCGTTATGATCTCATGGGTCTGGCAGCGCTTCAGCATGTAGCCGTCAACGCCATACCTGAACACTGACTTGATCACTTTCGAATCTTCGTAAATGCTCATGACCAGGCTCAGGCTTTCGTAGTGCTTTTCCTTCCAGGCCGCCAACAGGTCAAGCCCATCCAGATCGGGCAGATTGAGATCGAGAATGACGATCTCAGGCTTCCGCTCCGGCATCAGTTTGAACAACTCACAAGCCGAATTGGCCGTGCCGACTATCTGTGTGGGAAGTGAATTTTGATGAGCCTCAAAAATTTGAAGAAGGCCTTTGATGAAGATCGGTTGTGCGTCGGCAATCAGTATTCTCAGTGGAGTTTCGCTCATATCAAAATCGGTAGGATGTTCAGTTTTTAGATTCTCACATCCAACTCACATGAAAATATGATGCCATTTATATTTTATTGCATAAGTGTTATTAATATGTGAGACCTTTTACACCAAGTGTTTGGCTTTGTGAACGCTGTTGTCACCGTTCTGATACAGGGAAAATGAAAAGCCTCCCTGAATACTGGCCGCTCCTGTCACACCGGCTTTGTTCACGGCAATCAGTCCGACCTGGAAGTCAACTTTCCCTCCGTTTCTTTGGATGATGCGATCCAAAGCCTGCTCACAGGCTTCCTGAGGGCTGGCCCCTTGTCGCATCAACTCAACCACCAAAAATGTACTCAGTGACTTCAACACCTCTTCACCGAGGCCCGTGGCGGCAGCTCCCCCCACCTCGTTATCGACATACAGGCCGGCCCCGATGATGGGAGAGTCCCCTACCCTGCCCCGCATCTTGAAGGCCATGCCGCTGGTGGTGCATGAGCCTGCAATGTTTCCAGCTTCGTCAATGGCCAGCATGCCAATGGTGTCGTGGAGTTCAGCGTTGACCCTGGGCTTGTACTGCGCTGTTTTAGCCCACTCCTCCCATCTGGCTTTTGCCTCCGGAGTCAGCAGATTTTGTTTTTGAAAACCTTCGGTCAAAGCAAAATCCAGTGCCCCTTCACCTACCAACATCACATGCGGAGTTCTTTCCATCACCCTCCGGGCAACGGAGATGGGGTGCATGATGTGTTCCAGCGCAGCCACCGAACCACAGTTTCCGTTTGAATCCATGATGCAGGCATCCAGGGTCACATGGCCATCCCGGTCGGGAAGGCCGCCGTATCCTACCGACTGGTTGGAGGGATCGGCTTCGATCACCCGCACCCCCTGCTCCACGGCATCGAGGGCACTTCCGCCTCCTGCTAAAATTTTCCAGGCCTCATCGTTGGCTTTGGTTCCAAATGGCCAGGTAGAGATGGCCAATGGTATTTTTCCCTGTGCAGGTGCTTGATTAGTTGACGTATCTTCTGAACAGGCCGGAAGTGACAAGCCGGCAGCCACGGTTCCCAGTGCCATTTTTGAGATGAAATCTCTTCTCGTTTTCATGTTTTTCAAATTTGTCTGGTCAGAATGCTTCAAGTCTGGATATTTGTGGTCTTCAATTGCAGACCATGCTCAACAGGATCGTCATAATCACCTCCAGAATTTTCGGCCAACTGCCGTTTTCGGTGATCTATGGCTTTTCCAATGTACTCTTCCTGGTTCTTTATTACGTTGCGGGCTACCGTAAGAAGGTTGTGACGCAAAATCTTCATCGCTCGTTCCCCGGCAAAACGCCCAAAGAAATAAACCTGATTCGCCGCCAATACTACCGGTACTTTGCCGACCTGCTCCTCGAAAGCCTCAAAGGGCTTTACATGAAGGAAGCAGAATTTCGCAAGCGCTTCACCTGGGCTGATCCGCACGTTTTTGACGAAGAAATAAAAGGCCATAAACACATCATCATGCTGGGCAGCCATTACGGCAACTGGGAATGGGGTTCCGTATGCATGCCCTTGTACCTCCATCACCAGCTTTACGGGATCTACAAGCCTTTGTCAAACAAGGCCCTTGACAATTGGCTGCAGGAACGTCGCAGCCGGTTTGGGCTTCTTCCGGTGAAAATGTCGCAAGTGGCAAGGACCCTCGTTCAGGAACATGATGCCCTGGCGATGTTCGCTTTCATTGCCGATCAAACACCCGTTGATGTCGAAAATGCCTTTTGGCTTCGATTTCTCAACCAGGATACCCCCTTTTATCATGGGCCAGAAAAACTGGCCCGGCGAACCGGCTTTCCGGTTTACATTTATAAAATTGAGCGCCCGAAACGGGGCTTCTATTCCATCAGTTTCCACAAACTCACCGACGATGCCCGCAGTTTGCCGGAAGGCGAACTTACAAAGCGGTACGTTGCATTTCTGGAGCGGCAAATCAGCGAGGCCCCGCAATACTGGCTATGGTCTCACCGGCGGTGGAAACGCAGCAAGCCGGCAAATGCCTCTGTGTTTCGCTAAAAAATCCATTACTGACAGGAGTAAAGCAATGCTCTCGAGCAGGGCTGCGCTTTTGAAATGCACACTTGCGTTAACCACGTATCCGGCGCAATATACCTTTTACTACTCAGCAATTCCTCAGGGCTTGCCCAATAGTCTGAACATATTTTTCTTGTAAGCTTCAACGCCCGGTTGATCAAAGGGATTGACACCGAGGAGGTAGCCACTGATCCCACAGGCTTTTTCGAAGAAATAAAAGAGGTACCCGAGGTGGTAGGCATTCAGTTCGGGCAGCTTGATGACCAGGTTGGGCACCCCGCCGTCCACATGCGCCATGATGGTTCCCTCGCAGGCCTTCTTGTTCACATAGTCCATGGTTTTTCCGGCCAGGTAGTTCAAACCATCCAGGTTTTCTTCATTCCGCTCGATGGCAATATCTGCTTCGGGCTGTTCAATGGCGATCAGCGTCTCAAACAGGTTTCGCCTTCCATCCTGGATGTACTGGCCAAGCGAGTGCAGATCGGTAGTCAGGTCAGCACTGGCGGGGAAAATTCCTTTGCCATCTTTGCCCTCGCTCTCGCCAAAGAGCTGCTTCCACCATTCAGCCACGTAGTGCAAAGCGGGTTCGTAGTTGATGAGCAGTTCCAACTGGTAGCCTTTGTTGTACAGCACATTTCTGATGGCTGCATACTGGTAACAGGGGTTTTCTTCAAAAGGAGCCCTCAAATCTTTCAGGGCTGCAGCAGCTCCTTTCATCAAGGCCCCGATGTCGATGCCGGCACAGGCAATGGGCAGCAATCCCACCGCCGTAAGCACTGAAAACCTGCCCCCTACATCGTCGGGCACCACGAAAGTTTCATAGCCCTCCTGGTCGGCAAGGCGTTTCAGTGCGCCTTTTGCCTTGTCGGTGGTGGCATAGATGCGTTCCCGTGCACCTTCCTTGCCGTATTTCTCTTCGAGTAAATTTTTGAAGACCCTGAAAGCGATGGCCGGCTCGGTGGTGGTGCCGGATTTTGAAATGACATTCACGGAAAAATCACGGTCACCAATGACATCCAGAAGGTGTTTCAGGTACACCGGTGATAGGTTGGTGCCGGCAAAGTAGATCTCAGGCGCTTTGCGCTGTTTCTTGGTCAGTTTGTTGTGAAAAGTGTGGCAGAGCGCCTCGATGGCTGCACGGGCTCCGAGGTAAGAGCCTCCAATTCCCACCACCACGAGAACGCTCGATTGCTGGTGGATTTTTCTGGCGGCCGCTTTTATCCTTTTGAATTCTTCCTTGTCGTAGCGCTTCGGCAATTCCAGCCAGCCCAGAAAGTCAGCGCCGGGGCCGGTTCGGCTGTGCAATTGCTTGGCTGCCAATTCGACGGCAGGTTTCAGAAAATTCAATTCATCCTGTCGAACGAATGGTTGGGTACTGGAAAGATCGAGTGTAAGTTTTTCCATTGGCGGGTAAGTGCTAAGCTTGGGGGCTTCCCAAAGGTTTTTTAGTTTGCGGGGCAAAGATTCAAAAAACCATGGCAAAACACCTCGAAACCGGAAAAAGAGGAGAGGAATTGGCCCTGCAACTCCTTCAGTCAAAAGGATTCAAAATTCTGGAAACCAACTGGCGCTACAAACGCCTCGAAGTTGACATCATCGCCATGGACGGACCTGTACTGGTCTTTGTGGAAGTAAAAACCCGCAGCTACGACTACTTCGGCAAACCGGAGGAATTTGTGAACAGCAAAAAAGAAAGGCTGCTGGCACAGGCCGCTGCCGCCTACATGCACCAGATCCAACACGAATGGAGCATCCGATTCGATGTGGTTTCAGTCCTGCTCCATTCCGACGAAAAAATAGAAATCAGACACCTACCTGATGCCTTCTTCCCCGGCCTCGGCGATGCCCTCTGACAACCGACAACCTTAAAACAATCCCGTGATATTGCCTTCCGCATCAATGTCAATGGCCTCGGCAGCGGGCGTGTCTGGCAGTCCCGGCATGCGCATGATGTCGCCGGTGATGGGGACGATGAAGTTGGCCCCGGCAGCGATCTCGATTTCACGAACCTTGATTCTGAAGCCTGTTGGCCTTCCGATCAGCGCAGGATTATCAGAAAGGGATTTTTGCGTCTTGGCGATGCAAACGGCAGCACCGTCAAGTCCGAGTTTTGATATACGCCGCAGGTGTTTGCGGGCTTCCGGCGTGTAATCCACCCCATCGGCGCCGTATATTTTCGTCGCAATGGTGTTGATCTTTTCCTCCATGGAACTGCTCCAGTCGTACAGTGGTGTGAAGTTGGCTTTGCCACATTCCACTTCTTCGGCAACGGCCTGTGCAAGGTCCTCAGCACCTGCTCCTCCTTTGCCCCAAACGTCAGCCACCACCGCTTTGAAGCCCATGTCTTCGGCTTTTTTCTTCACAATGGCGATTTCCTCATCGGTGTCGGAGGTGAATTTATTGATAGCCACCACAGCAGGGATGCCGTAGTTGCGGCTGTTCTCGAGGTGTTTCTCCAGGTTGCAAAGGCCTTTGCTCACGGCTTCGGGGTTCGGGGTGGTCAGCGACTTTAGGTCGGCGCCACCGTGGTATTTCAAAGCCCTGATGGTGGCCACTATGACCATGGCCTTTGGCTTCAGCCCGGCACTCTGGCACTTGATGTCGAGAAACTTCTCTGCACCCAGGTCAGATCCGAAGCCGGCCTCTGTCACCACGTAGTCGGCCAGTGAGAGGCCTGTTTTCGTCGCAATGACGGTATTGGTTCCCTGGGCAATGTTGGCGAAAGGCCCACCGTGAATGATGGCCGGATAGCCTTCAAGGGTCTGCACCAGGTTGGGTTTGATGGCATCTTTCAGCAGGGCAGCCATGGCGCCCTGGGCATTCAGGTCTCTGGCAAAAACCGGCTTCCAGTCGGTGGTGAACCCGATGAAGATATTGCCGAGGCGACGCTTGAGGTCTTCAAGGTCGTTGGAAAGGCAAAGGATGGCCATCACTTCAGAAGCCACGGCAATGTCGAAACCCGACTCACGGGGAATGCCACCTCCGGCGCCACCAAGTCCCACCACAATTTTCCGAAGGGCACGGTCATTCATGTCCAGCACCCGCTTCCAGAAGATATTCCGGGGATCCAGTCCGACGGAGCGTTTGCGGCTTTGCAGGTTGTTGTCAATCAGTGCAGAAAGCAGATTGTGTGCTTTTTCGACGGCAGAAATGTCTCCTGTAAAATGCAGGTTGATGTCCTCCATCGGTAACACCTGCGAATAGCCCCCGCCGGTAGCGCCGCCTTTGATACCGAAAACAGGTCCCAGTGAAGGCTCCCGCAATACGACGCAGGTCTTTTTTCCGATGCGGTTCAGCCCCTGCGACAGTCCAATGCTGACGGTGGTTTTACCCTCCCCCGCCGGCGTAGGCGAAATGGCTGTGACCAGCACCAGGTTGCTGTTCGCAACCTTGCTGTCGTCAATCAAGGTAAGGGGGAGCTTTGCTTTGTACTTTCCGTAGTGTTCGAGCTGATCGGCTGAAACGCCCAGTTGGCTGGCTATGTCGTTGATGTGTTTGAGTTCAATTGTCCGGGCAATCTGAAGGTCAGTCATATCTGGTCAATGGCATTGAGGGTGCAGAAGCACCCGGTTTTGGTTTATCGTTTGGCGAGGGGCGAATGTAATGAAGAATTGAAGAATGAAAAATGACCTTCTACCGGAATGGGTAGAAATGTAAAAGATTGGCAGGAAGGGAAAAAGAGAATCCGGGCAGCCAGACTGGCAAAATCAGAACCTCACATTCAGCAGGCCCGACAATTCCTTCACCTCTTTCATGGTCTGCTGGGCTTCCTTGCGGATGGCTGCCGATGAAGCTTTGATCTGCTCTTTAACGGCTTTTTTATCGGCCAGGAGTTCGGCCTTTTTGTTCCGGAATTCATTGCTGAGAGCCACAAGGGCATCGGCCACGGCATCTTTCAAATCCACGTAGCGGAGGCTACCTGCTTCGTAATCTTTCATCAGGCGGCTGTGGGCCTCTTTTGCTCCGGCGGCTTTCAGCAACTCAAAAAGATTGGCTACGCCCGGGCTCATGACGCCTTCTTCGGCGGGCTGGCCGGTGTCGGTTACGGCGCTGCGCACCTGCTTTCTGATTTTGGCTTCCTCGGCAAAAACGCTGATGTAGTGCTTCTCGCCGGCGCTTTTACTCATCTTGCGGTCGGGGTCGGCAGTGGAGCGGATGTTGGGCGTCTCCGTAAAGAGTGGTTCCGGCAATACGAAATACTCCTTGCCCACCACATTGTTGAATCGCTGCGCAATGTTGCGGGTCAGCTCCAGGTGCTGTTCCTGGTCTTTTCCGACGGGAACATAATCAGCCCTGTAAATGAGGATGTCAGCGGCCTGCAAGACCGGATAGTCGAACAAACCCACCGAAATGAAGCCACCGGATTTTTCCTCACTCTGTTGGCTTTTGTCTTTGAACTGGGTCATTCGGCTCACTTGCCCGAAGGAGGCAAAACAGTTGAAAATCCAGGCCAGCTCGCTGTGTTCCGGAACAAGGGATTGAATGAACAGGTTTTCTGCCTTGACGCCCGTGGCCAGCAAGTTGAAAATCAGTTCCCAGGTGTTCTCCCGCAGCTTTTTGGGCGAATAAGGCATGGTCATGGCGTGGTAGTCCACCACACCGTAGCGGCAGGTGTATTCGTCCTGCAGGCGCACCCAATTTTGCACGGCTCCGAAATAATTGCCAAAGTGCATGTCGCCCGTAGGCTGGATACAGGAGAGAACTGATTTCTTCATGGGGTATGCTTGTTATTCGCCAACAGCAGCGATGACGGAAATTTCTATGTTCACAAATTTTGGGAGGTTGGCCACTTCCACCAGCTCACGGGCGGGGGCAAATTCGGGCTTGAAGAACTCGGCGTACACATCGTTGATGCGGCCATAGAGGTTCATGTCTTTTACGAAGACAGACACTTTGAGTACGTCTTCAAAACCACAGCCGGCAGCCTCGAGCAACCCACCCACATTTTTCAGCACCTGGCGGGTTTCATCTTCTATGCTGCCGGTGACCAGCTCACCGGAGGCGGGATCGATGGCGATCTGCCCGGAGCAGTAAAGGGTACCGTTGTGGATTACTGCCTGGTTGTACGGCCCGATGGCGGCAGGAGCCTGATCGGTGGAGATGATTTGCTTTTTCACAGCTCGTTGTTTTGGCCCTTCGGTAAACAATGACGACCGTGGTCCTTTTGCCGAAGGAAATAACAGAAATGGAAAAAGCTCCGCATCAGGATGACCCCGATCGGGAGCTTTTTGACCCTTGCCGTCCGGAAACGGCGTGGCTAACCCTTGTGGGGTGTTTACTCGATTCCTTCGTCAGTTTTTACCAGCACTTTGCCACGGTAGCGAAGATTTCCTTCTGCATCGTAGTAAGCGTGATGGTAAATATGCGTCTCGTTGGTCTGTGGATCACGGGCCAACTGGGGTACCGGTGCTTTATAGTGCGTACGACGGGCACGGGTACGGCGCTTCGAATGTCTTGTTTTAGGATTTGGCATCTTACTATTGTTTTTAGGTTTGTCAGCGGCCGGGCCGCCTAAAACTCAATTAATTGTCAAATTTGAATCCTTTGAGTGCATCCCAAACAGAAGATGAGGACTCGGGCTGGTCTTCCGGTCCGGCAACATCCTCTTCTGAGCGGATGAACTTCAGCATCTCCGGATTGCAAGCTTCTCCGGCTGTGCTATGTGTCTTGACCATGGGTACAGCCAGATTGATAAATTCGTAAATAAACCTGGCCACGTTTAACTGGGGGGTTCCGGCAAGTACATAAACTACTGCGTCGTCTTCCCACTCTTCTTCGGCAAACTTCACCAGCAACTGCTCTTCGATCTGCATCGGCAGGCTGAAATCCTCCAGGCAGCGGTCACATTGCGTGCCTACAAGGCCCCGGATGTGAAAGTGAAGTTCCCACATATCGCTCCGCTTGTCAAAGTCGAGCTGAACCGTCAAATCGCCCTGTTGCAGAAGCGATCCTTCGAAGTGGGAAAAAAAGTCGGATTCCACCTTAAAGTTGAACGTGTGTTGACCCATGCGCAACCCCGAAACCGGGATTGTGAAGTGGTCTAAAGCATCCATTTTAAAGAACTTTTTGAAAAGGCGGGCAAAGATAAGGGTATTTTTGAATTATTGTTGATGTAGATGAGGAATTGAAGAATCGAGGAATCCCTGTTTGCCGACCCGTCTGTCCGCCGGACAGGCAGGCAGGGAGGATTCGAACGACCCGGCGCAACCTCTCTAAACTTCTCTAAACCCCTCTCAGCCCCTTAAATCTCCACCACCGTCACGCCATCGCCACCGTCTTCGGCGGCGGGGTGGTAGGCATTTTTCACGGCGGGGTAATCCCGGATGACATTTCTGACCACATCCCGGAGGGCGCCGGTGCCTTTGCCATGGATGATCCGCAACACATTGGCGCTGCTCATCATGGCCCTGTCCATGAACTCCATCAGTGTTTTGATGGCATCTTCGCTTTTCATGCCCCGGATATCGAGTCGAGCGTCGAAATTGGCATTCTGGCTAAAAGTGTCGGATTGTATGCTGACTGTCGAACGTACATCGAGCGGCTCGCGGGCGTGCTCCAGGTCTCTCAAAGGCACAGTCATCCGCAACTGCCCTACCTGCACGATGGCTTTTTTCTTGTCGATGGCTTCCACCACGCCGGTGGTGCCCCCCTGCCGCATTCTGACGAAATCGCCGGGTTGGATGGCGCCTTTTTTGGCTGCTTTGAAGGCGGGTTTTGCAGCAGTTTCATACACCTCCTCCTGCAAATCGGTGACTGAGGCCTCGAGTTCCTTGCGCTGCTGGCGGGCCTGCATGGCCAGGCTTTTGGCTTTTTCGAGGTTCTGGGCTTCACGGATCTCTCTGACCAGTCGCTCCAGTTCTTTGTTCTCCCGGGCAGTTTCCTGGAGGGCCTGCTGTTTGGCTTCCAGTTTCATTTTTTTCCGGTGGTACTCCAGGTTGCGGTGCAGTTCTTCGTAATTTTTGATGAGGCGTTCCAGGGCCTTCTCCCGCTCCATGAGGTTTTCCAATTTGTCTTCCACCTCTTTTTTCTCCCGTTGCAAATCGATTAGCAGGTCGTCAACGGCAGTTTCGTTTTTGCCGGCCCGTTTACGAGCGTATTGCAGGATGCGGCCGTCAAGCCCGGTTTTCTGCGCAATTTCAAAGGCGTAGCTGCTGCCGGGCCTGCCCACCTTGAATTGGTAGGTTGGAGAGAGGTGCTCTTTGTCGAAGAGCATAGAGCCGTTCACGATGCCCTTCGTTTTGAAGGCAAACATTTTCAGGTTGGAATAATGCGTGGTGATGACCCCATACACCCGGCGGCGGTTCAGCTCCAGCAAAATGGCCTCGGCAATGGCCCCACCGATTTTGGGATCCGTGCCGCTGCCGAATTCGTCGATGAGCACAAGGGTGCGCCCATCGGCACCCTCCAGAAAGGCTTTCATGTTCTCCAACCGGCTGGAGTAGGTGGAGAGGTCGTCTTCGAGCGACTGCTGGTCGCCAATGTCTGCAAAGATTTTTTCGAAGATGCCCATGCGGCTGCGCTCACTCACCGGAATGAGCATTCCCGACTGAAACATCAGCTGCAACAAGCCGACGGACTTCATCAGGATGGATTTACCCCCGGCATTGGGTCCGCTGAGCACCACAATGCGGTTGGGCGGGTGCAGGTCCAGGTCGAAAGGCACCACCTCTTTTCCCAGCTTTTTGTTCTTCAGCAGCAACAGCGGATGGCGTCCTTCGTGAATGCCGAGGTGGGCGTAGTTGCCTTTGTGTGGTTCGGCCAACAGGGGCTTCACCGCATCCAGCCTGACGGCCAGCCTGGCTTTGGCACAGATCACATCAAAGCGGGCCAGCAAGCCCTGGTATTGCTCCAACAGGGAAATGTACGGCCGGAAGGTATTGCTCAACTCTTTGAGAATGCGCCAGATCTCCCGGCGCTCCTCCTGCTGCAGGTCGAAAATGTCATTGTTGATCTCGATGACTGCTTCCGGCTCGATGAAGGCCGTGCGCCCGGTGGCACTTTCATCGTGGATGATGCCCCTGATTTTGCGCTTGTGTTCCGACGGCACGCTGAGCACCCGGCGGTTGTTACGCACGCTCTCCACATTGTCGCTCAGCCAGCCGTTCTTGCGGTATTGGGCAATCAGTTGGCGGAACACCCTGTCCAGGTCCCGTTGCCGGTTGATGACCTCACGGCGCAGGCGAGCCAATGCCGGCGAAGCATCGGGGCGTATTTCTCCTTTTTCGTCGTAAACCTTGTTGATGGCTTCCAGCAGCTCTTCGTCAAAATTGAGCGGCCGGATGATGTCGTGCAGCGCCGGGAAAAGTTTGCAGCGATCAGCTGTGAAGTATTTGAATATGGCGTGGGTGGTCAGCAGCAGTTGGTTGATGCGCTGCCAGGCTTCGTCCGGCAGCACATAGTCCAAAATTTCGAGCAGACGCAGGTCTTCAGAAAGATTTTCATAAGCGGCCAGTGGCAGGGCATTGTTGCTCTGAAAACCCCGCCGGCACTCATCCACCTCTTCCAGTTCCCGCCCAATGGCCGTAGCATCGGTGAGCAGGGGCAAATTGCGCACAACTTCCCGGCCGGGCTCCCCCAAACACTCCTCCTCCACCAGGCGAAGCACCTTGTCGAACTCCAGCTTTTCGTACAAATCTTTGGGAACTAACTGCATATAGTCTTTTTCTTTCTTTCCATCGGCTGCGCCAACCCGGCCACAGCCTGCAAAGATAGGGGGTTGGTGGGAGTAGGGAGTAGGGAGTAGGGAGTAGGGAGTAGGGAGTAGAGAGTAGAGACGTTGCACCGCAACGTCTGAACCATTAGGGAGGACGGTTTTCTGGTTTAGGGTTTAGAGTGTAGGGTTTGGGTGCTAGCTCCCTCAGCCCTGCAGCCTGGCTACGAGCTACGAGCCACAGCCTGCCCCGTGCCGATTGCTATCGGCATCGGGGAGCCACGAGCTTTGAGCTCTGTTAAACTCTATGTAACAACTCTGCTTAACTCTGTGGTTAAAAAAAGTGTAGGGTGTAGAGTTTTCCCCGCAACCACTATACGGTGTTTCAATTTTTAAAAATAAATGTTTTAAAACAAAACAATCAAAGGTAAATTTGCCCAAAATAAAAAACAAAATGTTTAACAGAGCGGTTCTGCATCTCGATCTCGACGCATTTTTTGCTTCTGTGGAAGTGCTGAAGAACAGCACACTGGCAGGCAAGCCGGTGATCATCGGCGGCACCGGCGGGCGGGGGGGGGTCGCCTCTTGCAGCTATGAAGCCCGGCGCTTTGGCGTACACTCGGCCATGCCCATGAGCATGGCGTTGCGGCTCTGCCCCGATGCGGTGGTCATTCGGGGTGATATGGAGGATTACAGCCGCTACTCCCGGCTCATCACCGACATCATTGCCGAAGAAGCGCCGCTTTTCGAAAAGGCCAGCATCGACGAGTTTTACCTCGACCTCACGGGGATGGACAAATACTTTGGCTGCTGGAAATGGTCGGGAGAACTACGGCAACGCATCATGAAAGAGTCGGGCTTGCCGGTTTCGCTGGGCTTGTCGGTGAACAAGCTGGTATCCAAGGTGGGGGCCGGCGAGGCCAAACCCAATGGCGCCCTGCTGGTGGAAAACGGCACCGAGAAGGGCTTTCTGGCGCCACTGCCCGTAGGCAAGTTGCCCGGTGCCGGTAAGGAAACCGCCCAAAAACTGGCTCGCATGGGTGTGCGCAAGGTGCAGACCCTGGCCGAAATACCGCCCCGGCTGCTGCAGCGGGAGTTCGGCAAGCACGGCCTCAGCCTCTGGAAAAAAGCCAACGCCATCGACAACTCGCCAGTGGTGCCCTACCACGAGGCCAAAAGTATCTCCGCTGAGCGCACCTTCCAGACCGACACCACGGACATGCGCTTTCTGCACGACAAGCTCAACAAACTGGTGAGCCAGCTGGCTTTTGAATTGCGCAAGCAACAAAAACTCACCTCCTGTGTCACAGTGAAAATCCGCTACACCGATTTCAGCACCTACACCCGCCAGATGACCATTCCCTACACCGCCAGCGATCGAACGCTGCTGGCTCATGCCCGCTCGCTCTTCGACAAACTCTTCGACCGGCGCCAGCTCATCCGCCTCATCGGGGTGCGCTTCAGCGGACTGGTGCACGGCAGCCCCCAGCTCAACCTCTTCGAAGACAGCACCGAAGAAATCCGCCTGCTGGAGTCCATGGACAAAATCCGCCGCCGCTTCGGCTCCAAAGCCATTATCAGAGGAGCAGGATGAGACCAGGGGTGAGGAATGAGGGGTGAGGGATGAGGGAGCTAGCACCCCCAAACCCTACACTCTCAACCCTCAACCCTAAACTTTTTAACCACAGAGTTGAAGGAGTTAAGAACAGAGTACCCCTGCTTAACCCAATAATCATCTATAATCTTCATAATCCCTATAATCCTCATCTAACCACAGAGTAAAACAGAGTTTTGACACAGAGTTGCACAGAGTTTTGACACGGAGTTCCACGGAGCTAGCCCCCAAACCCTACACTCTACACCCTAAACCAAAAAACCGTCCTCCCTACTGGTTCAGACGTTGCGGTGCAACGTCTCTACTCCCTACTCCCTACTCCCTACTCCAGGTAAAACTCCCTGGTCAGGGCGATGTAATCTTCAGAATAATCCGGGCCGGCGCCGGCGTGGATGCAGAGGCTGTCTTTTTGGAGAGGATTGACATTGCATTCAAACTGTAGCAGAAGTCGCTCGACGGGTTTGCCGGGGCGGGTATGCACCTCGGTGAGGCGGGTGCAAAAGAGGTGGTAGCTGTTGGCCAGTTCCCGGAAGCGGAGGCCCTCGATGTGGGGCAGGATGACAGCAAAGCGTCCGGTGGGTACCAGCAGTTTTCTGACGGCCGACAGAAGGTCACCGTGGGGTAGTTTAATGGTGTGGCGCACGGCCATGCGGTCGTTGTTGTCGGAAAAAGTGCCGCCACTGAAAAAGGGCGGGTTGCTGACGATGAGGTCGTACTGTTGCCTGTTTTCCTTCGCAAAATCCTGGATGGAAGTGGCAAAAGTCCGAAGCCGTTCCGGCCAGGGGCTGGCAGCCATGTTCTCGGCGGCCTGGCTGGCAGCGTCGGGATCAATTTCCACGCCGTGGACTTCTGCCTTTTCAGCTCGCTGCGCAAGGATGAGGGCCATGACGCCGCTGCCAGTGCCAATGTCCAGAATCCTGCCGGCGCCGGTCACATCGGCCCAGGCGGCCAGCAACACGCCATCGGTGCCCACTTTCATGGGGCACTTGTCCTGTGCAACACTGAATTGTTTGAACCGGAATGGCTTAACTACGGGATTGGACATATCAATGCGAGAATTTCACGGCTTTTGGCAGAGCGCTGCAAAGGTAGCAGAGCGGGGGGAATTGTTGAGATTGTTGAAGTGTTGAATTGTTGAGATTGTTGAGATTGTTGAGTGGCTACCGGTCGATTCCTCAATTCCTCTCCCATTCAGCATAGGAAGTCGGTGTTTCATACAATTTTACGGAATGGAGCTCCACGCCGGCAGGCAGTTCGGGTCTGATGGCCTCTACCATGTAGATGAGCAGGTTCTCGCAGGTGGGCTGAAAGGGCACGGTCACGAGCTTTTGGCCGTCGTTGCGCAGAGCGCTAAGGAGGGCTTCAGAACTCGCCTCCGGCAATACCAGCGCATGGTCGAACACTTCCAGGATTTTTTCTTTCACGATGGCCTTCAGCACTTTGAAGTCCATCACCATCCCGTTTTTGGGGTGGCCGGGTTGGTTGAGTGGCTCGCCGATCACCGTCACCTCCAGTTGGTAGGTATGGCCGTGGATGTTGCGGCAGGCCCCGTCGTAGCCCGGCAGCCCATGCGCCATATCGAATGTAAAGATCTTGGTCAGTCTGATTTTCATGTCCCTTCGGAAAATTTGGACGCAAAGGTCCGGAATGAAATTTAGCAGGAAGATGATTTTGGTCAATAGTAAATAGCTCGTAGCTCCCCGAGTTCTCGGGGCAGGCTGTGGCTCGTAGTCAGGCGACAGGGATGAGGGGTGAGGGATGAGGGATGAGGGAGCTAGCTCCTTCAAACCCTACACTCTACACCCTAAACCTATTTAACCACAGAGTTAAACAGAGTTGTTACACAGAGTTTCAAGGAGTTTTGACACGGAGTTTCACGAAGCTAGCGCCCCAACCCTACTCCCTACTCCCTACTCTCTACTTGTTTAGACGTTGCAATGCAACGTCTCTACACCCTTTAAACTATCCGCCCATCCGACATTTACCCCCGGCGGGGTATTGTCCGGGGCATGGTAGCCTGTACCTTTGCATCGGTTTTTTTCTAAACTGTTCTCCATCGTCTGGATCTCAACCAGAAAATACCAACCAAACTTTTCTCCAAATCTTATCTCAAACTAAAGCGAAGCCCGTTGGCATGCTATGAAGGCTGAAAGGCTGTGCCCGAAGTCTGCATGTGCAACACGGTATTTCGCTTCCATGAAAAAACGGGGCAGCCGCCCTGGCCGGACGATAATTAACCATTCCTAATTTTTTCCAAACTGTACGCACTTAGTTCTGGTGCCCGGTAGTTGGCATTGCCTGTATAAGGTTTTGTGCAGCGACCAGACACCATTTCGATACGACGAATCTTATTCTTTAACCAAAAACGGAGTCCCATGAGACGACTGTTACCCAGTCTGGTGCTGGCCCTTCTTGGATTTGCCATCACCCCTGCTATTTCCCAGGACACCATACCGCCGGTCATCAATTGCCCTGGCAACATGGTGTTTACTTTGGCCCCTGGAACTTGTGAAATGCCCGTCTTTTTCAATGTTTCAGCCACCGACAATGTATCCTCACCGTGGATCGTGCAAATCGACGGGACCGGTTACACCTCCGGGAGTGACTTTCCCATTGGCGTACACAACCTCGTTTTCGTAGCCTCGGATTCGAGCTTCAACACCGACACCTGCGCCTTTTCCATCACCATCAACAACTATTCACCACAGACTTCGGGCGTCGCCTGCGACGACCTGCTCCACATCTCCATGCCGGCCACCTGCGAAATGTGGCTGACCCCAGGCATGGTGCTGGAAGGTGATTACGGTTGTTACGACGACTTCCTGGTGGATGTAGGAAAGACCGGTAGCAACTACATCGGCTATTACTATGTAGGCAAGAAGATCCCGTACAAAATCACCAACACTGTTACGGGCAATTCCTGTTGGGGTGAACTGCTCATCGAGGACAAAGCCGGCCCCCTCATCGAAGGCTGCGACTCTGTGACCATCAACTGTCTGGAAGACCCCGCCCCAACCGTGGAAGGCGGCGTGGTGCCTACCCCCACCTTTACCGACTGCCTTAACTACGACACCCTCTGGGTGGACATGGTGACGCAGGGCCAGTGCACCGGCAATGTGTACTCCCAGATCATGCGTATATGGTCGGCTACGGATTCGCTGGGCAATTCCAACACCTGCAACCAGATCATCACCATCGAGCGGCTGCCGCTGGACTCTCTGACCGTAAACTGCGCCCCTGACACCCTCATCGAGTGTGTGCCGGGTGTGGATCCGGACCTGAGTCCTGCCGCTACGGGCTATCCCTATGTGGTCATCGACAGTGTGACCTACTACATTACCGATGGTGCCAACAGCCTCTGCAACATTACCGCCTCCTACTCCGACCAGGTGATTCCGGTGTGTGGCGCGAGCTACCGCATCGTGCGCACCTGGACCATCCTGGATTGGTGTCAGGATATCAACATGACCACCAACCCCATCATCTGCAAGCAGATCATCACCTACAGCGATCAGACGGCCCCGCAACTGACCTTGCCGCCAGATTTCATCGCCAGCGCCAATCAACCAGGTTGCCGGGCAAGGCCCGACCTTCCTGCTGCCAACGTGGAAGACTGCTCTTCCTGGTCGGTGATCATCACCACACCGGTGGGGCCCATCGCCGGCAACGGTGGTCAGGTGCCTGCACCCGGATTGCCGATAGGCGACAACAACATCATCTACAAAGCCACTGATGCCTGCGGCAACAGTGTAGCTGACACCCTACTTGTAACCGTGGTGGACAATGTGAAACCAACCGCCGTTTGTGACCTGCACACCGCAGTGGCCCTCGACGGCCAGGGTTACGGCTTTGCCTATGCCGAAACTTTTGACGACGGCAGCACCGACAACTGCTGCATCGAGGACTTCAAAGTGGCCAAACTGACCGATGCCTGTGGCAACCCCGACAACCTCGTCTATGGCGATTACATTGACTTCTGCTGTATGGAGGTGGGGCAAACCGTCATGGTTTCCCTGCGGGTTTACGACTGCCACAACAATTACAACGAATGCCTGGTGAGTGTAGAAGTTCAGGATCAGGCAGGGCCGAGCATCACCTGCCCACCCGATGTGAACGTTTATTGCGGACAGGACTATCAGAACCTCGCCGTCACCGGCGATGTGGTTACTGATCCGCAATGGCAAGGCCCCAACGACGGCCTGGCCACCGATAACTGTGGTGCCAACCTGACGATCACCCATTCCGACGAAGGAACGGTTGATTGTGGCAGCGGAATCGTTTACCGAACCTTCCTGGTAACCGACCCTGCCGGACTTGAGCAATTTTGTGTACAACGCATAACCGTGGAAAACAACAACCCGTTCACCGGGCAAAACATCATCTTCCCGCCCGACACCACCATGTACGGGTGTGCTTCCTCCACCCTGCCGGTGAACACCGGGCAGCCCGTGCTGCCACCCCCGTCGCCATGTGCCATGCTGACGGCTGCCTTCTCTGACCAGGTTTTCAACTCCATTCCCGGAGCCTGTCAGAAAATCTACCGTACCTGGAGCGTGATCGACATGTGTCAGTACGACCCGAACAACCCATCTTCCGGTGGCATCTGGACACACACCCAGGTAATCATGGTGATTGACAACACCCCGCCGGTGGTGACCTCCTGCGAGGACCGCACCTTCTGCAACTTTAAAGCGGACTGCGGCCCCATTGCACCTGACCTCTCTATCGCTACAACGGATGCCTGCACACCCGACAGCCTGTTGTATTACACATGGACGGTGGACCTCGGCAACGATGGCAGTATCGATGACCAGGGCTCCGGGCAGAACACCACCAGCCCCTACCCCATGGGTACCCACCGCATCGATTACAACATCATCGATGCCTGTGGCAACGTGAGCAGTTGTTCTTTCACCTTCAGCATTGCCGACTGTAAGAAACCTACGGTTTACTGCAACGGCGGACTGGTGGTCACCATCATGCAAACGGGTATGATCGATGTGGCTGCTTCGCAACTGGAACAGGGCAGCTCTTACGACAACTGTACACCGCGGGAAGACCTCCTGATCTCCTTCTCGCCCAACCCGGCTGACAGCGTGCGCACTTACACCTGCGCCGACGTAGGCCAACAACTCGTGCAAGTCTGGGTGACTGACGCATCCAACAACCAGGACTACTGTGAAACAACCCTGACCATCCAGGACAACATGACGGCCTGCGCCGACACCCTCGTGGTGCTGGGCGGAACCGTAGCCAATGAAAATGCACAGGGAGTTGAATCCGTCACCGTGGAACTGAATGGCGATGTGACCAGCATGGCTTACACCAGCCCGCAGGGTGTGTTCCAGTTCCCGGATGTGCCGGTGGGCTATGACTTCACCGTGACGCCGTCTTACAACGACAATCCGCTCAATGGTGTAACCACCTTCGACATCGTGCTGTTGCAACGCCACATACTGCACGTGCAGTTGCTGGATTCACCGTACAAGGTCATTGCCGGTGATGTCAACAACAACGGCACCTTGACAGTGAGCGATGTTGTTGACCTTCGGAAACTGGTACTGCACAGCGTGCCCAACTTCCCCAACAACACCTCCTGGCGCTTTGTGGACAAGCAATGGAACTTCACCGATCCTATGAATCCATTTGACCCGGCCTTCCCGGAAGTGTGCAACCTCAACGACCTGCCCACCAACCAGCTACCGGTTGACTTCGTGGCGGTGAAGGTCGGTGACCTCAACAACACGGCCATTACCAGCTCGCTGCACGATGGCGGCGTGGATGAGCGCTCCGCAAGAGAGTTGCCGCTGCGCACCCCACAGCAGCAGTTCAAGGCTGGCCAGCTCATCGAAGTGCCTGTAAGGGCCTCACTCGATGGCCTGCTGGGCTACCAGTTCACCTTCGAGTTTGATGCAGCTGCGCTGCAACTGGAAGACCTGCAACCCGGCGAACTGGCTGACATGAGCAATTTCGGCCTCAGCCACCTGGACGAAGGTGTGATCACCACCAGTTGGAGCCAGGTGCAACCGGTTGAGCAGGATGGCGAAGTAATTCTTTTCACCTTGCACTTCCGTGCAACGAAAGACGGCAAGCTCAGCGAGGCACTCAGCCTGAGCTCACGCTACACAGCGGCCGAGAGTTACAACGCCAGCGGCGAAATCGTGAAGCCAATCCTGGAACTGGTTGAGCCGAATGGCACGCTTTCAACCAAGCGCTTTGAGCTGTACCAGAACGTACCCAACCCCTTCACGGGTGAAACGATCATCGGCTTCGAATTGCCGGAGGCGACGCAAGTTACCTTCCAGGTCTATGATGTGGCCGGACAAATGATCAAAGAGGTACGGGGACAGTTTGCTGCAGGCTACCATGAAGTAAGCCTTGCAAGGGAAGACTTCAACGGCCGTGGCGTTTACTTCTACCGCCTTGAAACGCCTGAATTTACTGCGACCAAGAAAATGACAATGCTTGAATAAAGGTCCAAAGACCTAAAGACTACGCTCAACAGGAAAGGGCCGCTTTTGCCTCCATTCCCACGGCCCTTTCTGTTTGAGCTCAAAAAGTTAGTAACTCGGTTTTTGGGATTGGTCTCCTCCCCGGTACGTCCGGGGGGGAGCTTTTTTTGTGCCAAATCTCTTTCAACAATTAAGGCCCATTTTGCAGCGTAGCACAGGCCTGGTTCCCCGAACCCACATCCTTATCTTTACCCCCATGATTGTACTCGCTTGCGCAACGGTGATCTACTTTTCTCTGCACAGCCTGCTGGCCGACAACAGGGTGAAAGCCAGCTTAACCGACCGGTTCATCAAAAAATCCTGGTACAGGCTGGTTTACAACGTGGTGGCCATTGGTGGGCTGGGATTGATCGGATACCTGTTTCTGATCACGGAAAAGCAGGCTGTAGCACCTGCTTTGCTGGATTCTGCCATTGCTGATTTAGTGGGAATCCTGATGGGGCTGTCCGGCGTTTTCATCGGTCTGGCGGCGTTCTCTAACTACGACACAGCAGAGTTTCTCGGCTTGCAGCAGTTGCGTAATTCAGAAGAAAACACGGCCAGCCTCAACACCAGCGGGTGGAACTCCATCGTGCGGCACCCACTGTATCTGGCAACCCTGCTGGTTCTTTGGGGATGGTTTCTGCTATCACCTTATGATACCGTACTTTTGCTGGCCGTTTTCGGGAGCATCTACCTGTACTTCGGTGCCCGGCTCGAGGAGCACAAGCTCATCGAAACCTTCGGCAACGACTACCGGGAATACCAAAAGCAGGTGCCGATGCTGATTCCCCGTTTTACGAAGTGGAAGAAAAAAACTGAGAAGAAATGACCCGCATGTACCTTTCGACTTTGAGAAAACTGAGCTTGTCCATCGCTTTCCTTTTTGCTTTTGCACTCGCTGCGCAATCCCAGATTGCCGACACCACCATTTACAAGATTGTGGATGAAATGCCCCGTTTTCCGGGCTGCGAGCAGTTGGACACCACCCTGGAAGTGAAGAACAAATGTGCCGAGCAGGCCCTGCTGATCTTTTTCAACCGAAACATCGTGTATCCGCAGGTGGCCCGCAATGAAGAAATAGAAGGCACCGTGGTCATCAGCTTCGTTGTGGAACCAGATGGTCACATCAGCAATCCCCAACTCATCAAAGACATTGGCGGTGGCTGTGGCGAAGAGGCCCTGCGCGTGGCCAATGCCATGAACGGTGCCCTCGATCAGGCCGGCCTGCTGTGGAAACCAGGCTTGAAAGACGGAAAACCTGTGCGCACCCAGGTCAACCTGCCTATTCGCTTTAAAATTCAGGACCCGCCCGATTTCGTGATCGTGGGACTGGACACCGTTTACATCGTTTTTGACGACTCGCTTCAATTCAACGGCGGCCCGGAAGCCCTGCAGAAGGTGTTGCAGGAGAACCTCCATTACCCCGAAGCTTACAAAGATTCCTGTTTCATTGGCACAATGGATATGACCCTCCGGGTAAATCCCCGGGGCATTGTGAAGGTGATCGATCTGGCTGATTACTCCAACCTGGGCCCTGACTTCCAATGGGAAGCCATCATGGCTGCCAGCGCCACCTGGCGGCAGTGGACTCCCGCCACCCGCAATGGCAAGGCGGTGCCCGCCCCATACGATATAAGCCTCACCTTTTTACCCGAAGGGCCAAAATGCCAACAGCGCATTTCCGAATGGGAAAAGGCCGTGGCACTGGCCGATGAGGGTAGCCGCCTTTACAACGAAGGCCAAAAAGAAGAGGGACTGGCAAAACTCACCGAAGCCATTGCCTTGTTCCCCAACAACGCCAACTTCCTGTATCTCCGGGGCCAGGCCTACCTCAACATGGACCGCAAAGAGGAAGCTTGTGCTGATTTACAGAAGGTGAACCAGATGGTTTACATAGAAGTGGTGCGGGAACTGCTTCCACTTATCTGCAAATAGCGTTAAAAATACCGGCATTCACCCCGCTGCTTTTGCATCCGGGGTTCAATGCTTGTCGTACCTCATTATCGAACACAACAAATACCGCCCATGTATTCCAAAAACCTCCCTCTGCTCTTTTTCTGTATGCTCTTCGCTGGCGCAATGCAGGCCCAGCAGGACACCCTGCCATCGGATTTCGTCATCAAAGGAAAAGCCATCGGCATCAGCGCTCCGGAGCTGATTGACCAAATGATGGCCGTGATGCCCGGCTTCGAGACCGGCGCCAAGAAGATGGTGAGCGAACAAACCGTCAAACCTTTCATCATGCCGCCCCGTTCCGCAAAAGGCAAGGCCGCTTCCACCACCTACACCCTGGCCACCTGCATGGAGTTTTACACCAATTTCGAGTCGAACTACAAACTCAACCTGAGTCCGGATTTTGTGAAGCTGAACCTGCAGAAAAAAACTGGGGTGAACATCAAGGATGCCCTGCGCTACCTCGTCACCGACGGTACCGTCAGTGCTGATGTGGTTCCTTTTGAATCCAACACTTTGCCGAAGGATGTCAGCAAGTCACGGCGCTACCTCATCGACAACTACCTCCAGGTTTTCAGTCAGCAACACCGCACCAGCCAGAAGATTTTCCAGATTCAGAAAGCCCTGATGAAGGGCAACCCTGTCATCGTTGAACTGAAAATTCCGGCTGATTTCGAGCAGGTGAAAGACACCCGCTTTTATTCCCTGACCGAAGACCTGACCGATGAAGTGCTGCCTTTTTTGGTGGTCAGTTACGACCTGCAACTGGAAGCTTTCGAGGTGATGAGTGCCTGGGGCCGTGAATGGGGCTACAACGGCTACCTCTGGATCGATTTCGACGACCTGGCCACCATGGCGCAGAATGGCTATGTGATGGTGCCTGTTCGGTAGGTACTGGTAGCTCGTAGCTCGTAGCTCGTAGCTCGTAGCTCGTAGCCAGACTACAGGGGTTCGAGTTGAATGAGCTAGCGCCCCCAAACTCTACACTCTACACCCTAAACCCTACACTTTTTTCAACCGCA
>PAAY01000037.1 GCA_002698985.1 Saprospirales bacterium
ATCTCAATGGATTGCTTCGGGGTTGATAGTCTCTGCCCTGAGCGTCAGTGCCAATCTAGATTTTTCAATGAACTTTTGTACTTACGCAAACGTACGAGGGGTTTAGAGAAGGCCTCCGGCCTTTGTTTAGAGAGGTTTAGAGGCTGCCTGCTTGAACGTGAAATACTGCTCAATTTTTTCCTAATACCGGATTAAAGCTCATGATGTTTTACCCGTGCTTTTACATCCAGGCAACCACTCTCAACCTCCCGGCGAAGGCCGGGATCAACTTCTGTAAACCCCTCTCAACCAACCTTCAACATTCACAACCATTAACGCTAAAAACTTAACAATGAAAAAGCTGATCCCCGGCCTGCTGGCCTTTGCCCTTCTACTGCTCTTTGCCTGCAACAACGACGATGACGGAGGCAGCCTGCCGACTTCCGACTGCAACATCAGTTGCAAAGTGAACGGCGACCTCATCCAGGTGGACCCCTCCAGCGGCTGCATCTTCCTGGACAGCACCCTCAACATCGGCCTGTTCGGAACAGATGCCATCATGCTGCAGGTGAACAATCTCTCCCAACCCGGCACCTACGACCTCTCCGAAATACCCAACACTGCCTTCGTCAACCTACCCGACGGCACCCAGATAGGCGCCCTCAGCGGCAGCATCGTGATCACCCAACTGAGCGGCAACAAAGCCAAGGGCACCTTCAGCGGCTCCTTCTACGACATCACCGACCTGATGCAAACCCCCAACTACACTGTGACTGAAGGGAGTTTTGAGGCGAGCTTTTGAGGGGGAGGATTAAAAATTTTTGAATGAAAGGGTTGGTAGGATTGAGAGTGGTCTTTACCTTCGCCAGGAGCTTAAGAGCTAGGCTCAGTAAAGCTGATAGAATATGATTAGACCCAATATGATGGGATAAAATCATTTTCTGATCAGGAATCTTTGCTGTGACAAGTAATTTGAGGCTCACTTTCTGATTTTTTGAAAACGTCTCATTTTCTATGTTGTGCTAATGAATTGCATAGAGTGGCTAAACCTATTGTGGTAATTTGGACGTTGGAAAAATCTCTAAAGACAACTAATCAGCTTTTACTAAAAAGTAAAATACATGTACAGAACCGAAGACATTGTTGCCGAATACGGAGTGACGAAAGAAGATTTAAACCGCTTTATTAAAAGCTGTTCCCCTTCAGTTATTAATGACGATGGAAAAATCTCAGAGAAAACTTTTCAGCTAGTTCTTCAATTTATTGAAGACAAAAAAGATAGAATAGGAGAAAAGCTGAAAGGCGAGGTTGCCAAATATAAAATTGGGGACAAAAAGGTTGTAATTTTCCAAGATGACGCGATCTCTTTCTTAGAAAAGATACCCTCCAATAGTGTAGACATTATCACTACGGACCCAGCATATTCTGGGATGAACAATAAGCTAAACCTTGGTAAAGGACGGATAGTTGGAAAATATTCAGAAAAAGGAAAGAAAAATGGTAAGTGGTTTTCTGAATTTGAAGACAGCGAAGAGAATTACACTAGGTTTTTAAGCGAATGCAAGCGTGTATTAAAAACATCTACAGGTCACATTTATATAATGTTTGACTCTTTTTCTCTTTTAAGCTTAGGAAACATTGTTCGAAATTTTTTTGATGTAAAAAATTTAATAACTTGGGACAAGGTAAACATAGGCATGGGGCACTATTTTAGAAGGAGACATGAGTATATTATTTTTGCAACTAACGGAAATAATCGAAAACTTAGAAATCGCAAATTTCCAGACGTGTGGAGATTTAAGAGAGTTCACAACCCTGCATACCCGACACAGAAACCCGTAGAAGTTTTTCAAGCAATGATTCATGCTAGCGCTGAAGATGATTTTACAGTGTGTGACCCATTTTTGGGAAGTGGCTCTAGCGCAATTGCCGCCATTAAGAATAATTGTAATTTCATTGGCTGTGACATCTCAGATAAGTCAATAGAGCTCTCAACTTGTCGAATTGAAGAATTCCTAAAAAACTCAAAAGACATTCTTCAGAAAAAATCTATGGCTGTGGAAAAAAATATTTTCTGGGAATAATATGGCTAACTTAAGTAAATCAAAGACTCTTTTTGGCTTCACTTCACCTCGGACTATTGAAAAGATCATTCCTGAAATAAAGATCCTCACGGATCATTTTAAGGATGAAAATTGGTCAGGAAATCAGCAATTGCAGAAAAGGTTCTTTCAAGTGCTTTATGATTCCGAGCATTACGAAGGAGAAACATTCCCTTCTGATCCCGCATTAGCTGCTAGAGATAGAGTTACTCGAGCCCCAAAAGCACTTGGTTTTGTTGACCTATCACCGAAAATACACTTAACCAAAGCGGGAGAATTACTGTTGTCTAAAAAAAGACTAGATGAAATATTTACAAGACAACTACTTAAGTTTCAGCTACCTTCTCCATATCATATCCAATCAAGAAAAATTGAATTTGGAGTAAAGCCCTACTTAGAATTGATAAGATTAATAAAAGATTTAGGAAGCTTATCAAAAACAGAAATAGCCCTGTTTTTTTTGCAGCTCACGCACTACTCCAAATACGATATTATCGTAAAAAAAATAAAGGATTTCCGAGAAGGATCAAGATCATTCAAGGGCAGTCGAAAAATGTATGTGAACAATTGCTTTGAAAGAGAAATTCATGAAATTTTTAAGGAGGAAATCCAAAGTAAAAAACTCAAAACAAGAGAAAGCAGCGACACTTCACTTAGAAATTTTGTAAAAACAAAAAGAGCCAACCTGAAAGACTATGCAGACGCTTTTGTTCGCTATATTCGATCCACTGAACTTATTACCTTTCAAAAAAGAACTTTTAGATTAATTATTTCCCCACAAAAAACAGATGAAGTTGATTTCCTGCTAAACAATTTATCTCGAGAGCCTATCAAATTTAAAAAAAGGCAAGAATTTAAGGATTATTTATTTGATCCTTTTACCATCAAGCTATTAACCGATGATAAAGACTTATTGATAGGAAAAATTCGAAAACTTGGTCGCAATATCATCGACCCCTCTCTTGGTGTTGAAGAATTGAAAGACATTTTAGATGATTTGCAAGATGAGGTCAAAACAAAGAATATAAAGAATAAAATAGAAGAGCTTAAAGACTACAATGAACTAGGGGAAATTCTTGAAGTATTCGAGCAAATAAAATCAAAAGAAGTTCCTGACGCACCTCTTTTTCTTGAATGGAATGTTTGGAGAGCCTTTGTGATGTTGAATTATGCAATTCGCATCGATGGAAACTTTATTATGGATATTGATGGCATGCCTTTAAATACAGCCCCGGGAAACAAACCTGATTTGGAAATTGAATTTGAAGATTTTGGAATAATCGGAGAGGTAACTCTTTCATCTGGGGCCACCCAGTTTAAAATGGAAGGTGATTCTGTACCAAGACATTATGGTGATTTTAAGCAAAGGACTAATAAAGAATTGTATTGCCTATTTATAGCTCCTAAAGTTGACGACGGAACAAAAGCTTTCTTTTTTAATCTTAATAAAGGCTACACTAAACGCTATGGAGGTGCGACAAAAATAATACCACTAACACTTGAAAAATTCATCGAATTTTTGAATGTTGGCGTAAAGCATAAATTCTCTAAACCAGCGAAATTGAAAGCTTGGCTTGAAGAACAATGGACAATTAATCAAAATATTAGAGACGAAGTCGAATGGAGTGACAAGATAGAAGAAAACATCAAATCCTGGGCGGTTTAGAAATATTGTGTACAACACAGCGAAGTCCACTATACACAATCTTTGCGGAGCGACACTCCTTTAACACCTAATCCCTTTACCCCCCCCCACTCCCCAAAATCCTCCACCAGCAGCAGGCTGTCGCCGGAGTAGTGTTTGCGGTCGTCCATGCAGGTGCGGTGGAGAGCGAGGATTTCCGGTCGTTTTTTTAGAAAGTTGTAAAGGGTGCGCATCACTTTGAAGAAGCGTTCCGTGTCGTTGGCCTGGGGCGAGTTTCGACGGCTCCATTACCAATGCTGTATATCAGAAACTTTCAAATGTATCTAAGGCAACAGCTACAAGAGATATCAAGGATTTAGAGGTAAAAGGCGTAATATATAACAGGGGAACAAAGGGTTCCAGCGCTATATATGTCTTGGTAGGCTCATCGTTGGCTCATGATGGGATCAATAGGATCACAATGGAGTAAAAATAATTTTTATGAGAAATGAGATACCAGTTCCCGCAATTGTTAAGCCCAGCCCCGCTCCCTGACCAAATACAACCTTCCATGTCCACGAATCCTATTATTCTCCCACCCCACACACCCACTCCCCAAAATCCTCCACCAGCAGCAGGCTGTCGCCGGTGTAGTGTTTGCGTTCCTCAATGCGGGAGCGGTGGATTTCCAGGATTTCTGGTCGTTTTTTTAGGAAACCGTAGAGGGTGCGCATCACTTTGAAGAAGCGTTCCGTGTCGTTGGCCTGGGGTGGGTTTCGGCTGCCCAGTTTTTCCAGGAGGGTTTTGAATCTTTCAAAATGGTAGGGGGCGTAGCTTTCCGGGTAGCGGAAGGTCAGGTACCAGGAGATGATCTGGTATTCGTCGTCGTGGTAGTGGGTGTTCAGTTTGGAGGCTTTGTGTTTTTCCCGGTATTCGGTCAGCAGCTCATCGCAGTGGAAGAGGAAGCGGCCGATGCGTCCTTCCACGCCTTTGTTTTCGTCGAAGAGGTCTTTGAACATGTAGCGGACGAACTCCGGATTGAGGTCGATGAAATGGAGCATGGCCGTTTTGGGTTCGTAGTGTTCCCGTTTCCAGATGCGGCGGGAGTGGGAGTTGTCCAGGCAGGCGTCGAACATGGCTTTGAAATCCGGGGCGTCGAGGTCCCAGTTGTCCTGAAAGATCTTTTGCGACTCCCATTTCCAGTAGGGGTAGTGGTTGGGGTTGGCTTTCAGAAAGTCCAGGTATCCGTCCAGGTAGTTGTTCAGCTTTTGCAGGTTCATAGGTCGTCAAAAAAATTTTCCTCGATGGGCATAAATAGGTCCCTTAGCCTTTATTATTGCCGGCAGGAGTATGTTTTGGGAGGTTTCTGTCCCGTGCCTCTCAACCCCTCTAAACCGCTCTCAACCCCTCTCAACTTCTCTAAACCTCTCTAAACCATTAAAACCTTCTCCGATGAAGATCATCCAGCTTACCGACATCCATTTGCCCGAAGGGGGCGAAGATACCATGGGAATAGACATTCCTGCGAATTTCAGCAAGGTGCTCGAGGCCATCGAAAGAGAAGGGCCCGACCACCTGGTGTTGACAGGGGATCTTTGTTACCATGCCGGTTCCCGTAAAGTTTACGAGGTGATCAAGCTGAAACTGGACATCATGGGCATACCCTACTCGCTGCTCAGCGGCAACCACGATGATCCGGAAGTGCTGGCGGATGTTTTCAACATCGAACACCTCCTTGTGGGAGAAGAGCTGTTTTACAAACGCAAGCTGGGCGGCAAAACCGCCCTCTTTTTGGAAACTTCCCGGGGATTCGTTTCTGACGAGCAACTGGCCTGGCTCGACAAAGAGCTATCCCAACTCCGGGGCACTGCCCTGATCTTCATGCACCACCCCCCGCTCATGGCCGGCGTGCCCCACATGGACAACAACTACGCCCTTCAGAACATGGAGGAAGTGCAGCAGTTGCTCTTTTCCTACCCCAAAATGGTCAACGTCTTCTGCGGTCATTACCACGTGGATAAAATTCTCTGCCTCAACAACCTGGTGGTGCACATTACCCCCAGCGTCTATTTCCAGATCGACTGGCGGGTGCCCGGTTTCCGCATCGACCACAAGCGGCCTGCCTACCGGATCATCGAGTTGCTGAAAGGCGGTGGGCTGAGGAGCAGCGTCGTTTATGTTTGAAGTGTGAGTAGGGAGTAGGGAGTAGTGAGTAGGGAGTAGTGAGGGGCAGCCTGGTCAACCTCTCTCAAACATCTGCGCCAAAAAAGCACGTTCAGAAAACGACTTTTTATTAGTTGCTCATTTTCGTCCCTTCGTAAAATGCTATTTTGCAGCCCCTTGCCCAACACCAAACAGATTGTCCATGCTCAACCTGCACTCAAAGCTCCCCAATACCGGCACCAGCATCTTTTCCGTAATGACGGCCCTGGCCAATGAGCACGGGGCCATCAACCTGTCTCAGGGCTTTCCGGATTTTGACTGCGACCAGGCGCTCAAATCCCTCGTGACCAAATACATGCGCAAAGGCCTGAACCAGTACGCCCCCATGTCGGGTGTGCGGGAACTCCGGCAGGTCATTGCGACGAAAATGCAAAAGAGCTACGGCATGGAGCTGGACCCTGACGCCGAAATCACCATCACCGCCGGGGCCACGGAGGCCCTCTTCAGTGCCATCACGGCCCTGGTGCGGCCCGACGACGAGGTCATCCTCATCGAGCCGGCCTACGACAGCTACCGGCCCGCCGTGGAGGTGAACGGCGGCATTGCGGTGACCTACGAGTTGAAGGCACCGGATTACAAGGTGGACTGGAAGCTGCTGGAAAGGCTGATCTCCTGGCGCACCCGCCTCATCGTGGTGAACACGCCGCACAACCCAACGGGGAAAGTGTTCCGGCAGGCGGACTGGCAGCAGCTCCAGAAAATTGCCGAAGACAGGGACATCCTCGTTTTGAGCGATGAGGCCTACGAACACCTCACCTTCGACGGCCTGGCCCACCAGAGCATGTTGCGTTTTCCGGAGGTGTACACACGGGGCTTGGCGGTTTTTTCCTTCGGCAAAACCATACACGCCACCGGCTGGAAAATGGGCTGCTGCATTGCCCCGCCGCAGCTGACCCGGGAATTCCGCAAAGTGCACCAGTACAACGTGTTCAGCGTGAACACGCCCATGCAGTATGCCCTGGCCGATTTTTTTGCCGACGAGGAGAACTACATCCACCTTCCCGCTTTCTTTCAGGAGAAAAGGGATTTTTTCCTTCGGCAAATGGAAGGGGTGCCCCTGAAGCCCCTGAAGAGCGAAGGCACCTACTTTCAGCTCTTCGATTATTCAGCACTCAGTGACATGCCCGACCTGGAGTTTGCCAAATGGCTGACGACCGAGGTGGGTGTGGCTGCCATTCCCACATCGGCCTTTTATGCTTCGGGCAGGGACGAAAAGGTCGTGCGTTTTTGTTTTGCGAAGCAAGAACAAACCCTGAAAAAGGCCGCCGAAAAACTGATAAAGCTGGGCGACCTATGAACAAGCCGGAACCCATCCAGAACGTGCCGCCGGAGCTGGAATACCTTGACAAGGCCACCCGCTGGCTCGACACCCGCTTTCGCATTCCGGGAACCGACATCCGTTTCGGATTCGACGCCTTGCTGGGCCTGATTCCAGGCGCTGGTGATGCCATCAGCCTGTTGGTTTCGGGTGGGCTGGTCATCGTCATGGCCAGGCATGGCAGCAGTTTTGGCCTCCTCGTCAAAATGCTCTTCAACATCCTGCTGGATGCGCTGCTGGGGATCATTCCCTTTGCCGGCGATGTGTTCGATGTGTTTTACAAAGCCAACCGGAGAAACCTTCGCCTGCTGGTGGAGCACTACGAGTCGGGTGGAGCCAGGAGCAACCTGTTTGTGTTGATTTTGCTGCTTTTTGTTGTCGTGCTGCTGCTGTTTGGTATGGTTTTATTTCTAATATGGAAGTTGTTTCAGCTTTTGTTCTCCTGAATTCCTACCTTGATAAGCCATTCAGCATAAAACGTCGCTGGTCTTAAAAACTATCAAAGCCAAACCTCACAGGGGTTCCTGGCGTTTCAAGACGCAGGTAAATTATACGTGAAAAAGTACTTCTACATAATCATTTCAGTTCTGGTTGTCACCTCCGTGTTCGGGCAATCGGCACCGGGCGTGGAGGGAGAGAACATCGTTCCCAACCCATCTTTTGAGCTGTATGCCTCCCCGCCCATCGGCTGGTTTTACAAAGGCGACCATTACACCACGGTGATGAAATACTGGTCGTCGGCTTCCAATGCTTCGCCCGATGTTTACGGACCCAGGGTGCGGGTGCCCTCACACTGGGCAGCCAAGGGCTTCGGCAAGCAAACGCCGCATTCCGGTTCCACCATGTCGGGCATTACCGTTTATGGCTGCACCGAAGGCAAACCGCACTGCAGGGAGTATATCCAGATACAGCTCAGCGAGCCGCTGGTGGTGGGTCAGGATTACTACTGCGAACTCTGGGTGGCCCCGCTCAGCAAGGGCCTGCGGGTGAACAACATCGGATTTCATTTCAGCATGGAGCAGTACCGCGAGATTACCGACGGGCTGCTGAACCTGAAACCCCAACTCTACGCCGACGAGGTGCTGGCTCCGGAAAACGGCAAATGGATGCGCTTTGGCGGCCGCTTCAAGGCCGAGCAGGAAGCTGAGTACCTGCTCATCGGCAACTTCTTCCACGACAGCCTGACCACCGCAGTGCCGGCACTGGAAAGCTCCCTGCCATTCAGCTATTACTACATCGATGACGTGATGGTGAAAAAGGTGCCGCCCATTTTGCCGGTACCCGTTTACGACGATGACCTCCTTCGGGTAAAACTGGAGGCGGGAAAAGTAGTGGCACTGAAAGACATCTATTTCGAATACGACAAGTGGGAGCTGATGCCCCGATCCTATGTTGAGCTGAAAAAGCTGCTCAAGATCATGACCGAGAATCCGCACATGGCCATCGAGGTCTGCGGCCATACCGACAACACCGGCACCGACGAGTACAACCTCGACCTTTCAGAGAAGCGGGCAAAGGCCGTCGTAGAGTTTCTGACGAAAAACGGCGTCAGCCCCTCCAGGACCAAATACAGGGGTTGCGGCAGCAACCAGCCCGTGGCTTCCAATGCCACTGCCGCCGGACGCCAGTTGAACCGCCGGGTAGAGTTCATCATTTTGCAGGTGGAGTGATTGGTGATCAGTTGGCGGTTGGCGAGGGTTTTTCCAATCTTTTAAACAAAAGCTCCTTCGGTGAATTATTATCACTGTGCGCTGCAAATGCGATTACCTTTGCGGGCGTTTTACCAAAAAAATTTCCTTGCATGGCATTTACAGAATCTACGATGTTGCCACTTGGCACCAAAGCTCCTGACTTCAACCTGCCGGATACGGTAAGTGGCAAGAATTATACTTTGAAAGAAATTGCCGAGGGCAAAAAAGCCACGGTGGTGATGTTTCTGTGCAACCACTGTCCGTATGTGGTCCACGTCAACCCTGAAATAGTTCGGCTGGCCAATGAGTACAGCCAGAAAGGTGTTGCCTTTGTGGGCATCAGCTCCAACGATGTGGAAAACTACCCCGACGATGCACCCGACAAGATGAAGGTGGTGGCTGAGCAAGTGGGCTATTCTTTTCCCTACCTCTACGATGAAACGCAGGAGGTGGCAAGGGCCTACGACGCCGCATGTACGCCTGATTTTTATGTGTTCGACGGGGAACTCAAGCTGGTGTACCGGGGCCGTCTTGACGACTCCAGACCCGGCAACGACAAACCCCTCACCGGCAAAGACCTCCGGGCTGCTCTCGATGCAGTGCTGGAAGGAAGGGAAGTGAACCCCGTCCAGTATCCCAGTGGCGGCTGTAACATCAAATGGAAAAAGTAAGCTCAGGTGCGGAGGAATGAAATGAAACGGCCGATGCTCCGTTATGCAGAGGTTCAATTATCCATTCATCCCCGACAAGATCCTCATCGATGAAGTCCTTTAAATTGTTCAACCTGTTTTTCCTGGTCCTCGTGGTTGCCTTGGCAGCCGGTTGCGGAACGGCCCAAAAGGCCAAAACCGGCAAGGTAAAAGAACGCCCCACAGAAGTGATCATGGACAAACTGATCAAGCAACAATTAGACGTGCAGTCGCTGGACGCCAAAGCCCGCGTGGCTTACACCGATGAGTATGGCAAGGTGTCCTTTGTGACCTACCTGCGAATGAAAAAGGACAGTGCCATTTGGATGAGTTTCAAAAAGTTCAGCATCGAGGCGGTGCGGGTGCTGATCCGGCCGGATTCGGTGTTCATCATCGACAGGCTGAACGGGGAGTATGCAGCAGAGCCCTTGTCCTACCTTCAAAGGCGTTACAGTGTTCCGGTGGGCTTTGATGGTTTGCAGGCCTTGCTGCTGGGCAATCCGATCTTTTTTTCAAAACAAACGCAATCCAGACTTGAAGATGGGAAGTACGTTCTGGAACAGCATACCGACCGCATCACAGCAGAGTACTTTTTGGACGGCCTGACCATGTTGCTCAACCAATGGAATGTACTCGATGCCGGCAGCCGCTCCTCCATCCGGGCAACCTTCGATGCCTACGAATCGTTCAAGAACAAGAAGAAATTTTCATATTTTCGTAGCTTTAATTTGAATCATCCTGATTTTGGCGACAGTAAGGTGGAGATTACCTTTACCAAAGTTGAAACAGATAAACCCGTAAAACTTCCTTTCTCAATACCATCCAGGTATGACCGGATCAACTGAGCACCCAGGCAAACCTTTCTTCCGACTGAGCAATATCAGGGGCTGGGTTTTCTTGTTGGTTGCGGCAGCATGGCTTTCCACGGAGGTGATCCTGATAGCGCAGACCAGCCAGCCCCTGACCAGGAAAGAACTGGAGGAAAAGCGCAAGCGATTGCAGCAGGAAATCAAGCAAACCACTGCAATTCTCAATCAGATCAGCAAAAACAAACAGGCAACTTACCACAGGTACCAGGCCCTGCAGGAGCAGATCGCAAAGCGCCTCGAGCTGATTGGCATTCTCGAAGAGGAAGTGGACCACCTCAGTGAGAGCATAGAAAGGACCTCGGGTGTGGTGGAAGCTTTGAATGAGGACATTGATCGTCTTAAAAACGAATACTCTGGCATGGTGCGCCATGCATACAGGCAGCGGCTCACCAAAAGCCGGCCGTTGTTTCTATTGTCTGCTTCCAGTTTCAACAATGCCTTTCAACGCTGGCAATATCTTCGGCAATATGATCACTACCGCAAGAAGCAGGCACGGCTGATCGTGGAAACGGAGAAGACGCTCAGAAGCAAACTTTACATGCTGGAGCAAAGGAGGTCGGACAAGGAATTTTTGCTCGGTTCGGCCCGGCGTCAGTCGGAGCTGTTGTCGTTGGAGTTGGAGGAAAAAGACCGCATGCTTCAGGAACTGCAAGAAGATGAACTTCATGCCAAAGCCGAATTGAGAAAAAAAGAACGGGATGCGCAAAAGCTGAACGAAGCCATCGAGAAGATCATCAAAGAAGAAATGGAGCGGAGCAGGTCCGCTGTGGCTTCCACGGGTTCTACGCCAAATGCGCCTGCGGCCGAATCACTTTCAAAGAGCTTTGCCGGGAACAAAGGCAGGTTGCCCTGGCCGGTGAAAAAAGGTTTTCTTACCGGACGCTTTGGGGTGCAACAGCACCCTACGATAAAATCTGTGAAGATCTCCAACAACGGGGTGGATATCAGCACCGAAAAAGGGGCTGAAGTCTATGCTGTTTTTGATGGCAAGGTGGTGAGTGTGCAATACATACCGGGCTTCCAGTATGTAGTGATCATTCAGCACGGCACTTATTACACCGTGTACGCCCGGCTCGAGGAGGTCAAAGTGAAAAAGGACGATACCGTGAAAACCCGGTCTGTGATTGGCGTGGTCAATACCGATGCCATCGCAAACACCACGGAGATCCATTTCGAAGTGTGGAGAGACAAACAGCGCCTCGACCCCGAAACGTGGATCAGCAAATGATGAGTGTACACCTTTGAACGGGCTTTTGAAACCAAAGATGACTATGAGTAAAGAGTGGAATTCAGGTAAACATAGAACCAAGGGCATCAAGCAAGAGGAGGAATACGCTGTGCTGGTGGGTTTGGTGCATGGTCAGCAAACAGAAGAAGAGGTCAATGAATACTTGAATGAGCTGGAGTTTCTGGCTCTTACGGCTGGTGCAAAAACGAAAAAGCGCTTCATTCAGAAACTCAGCCACCCGGATACCAGAACCTTCATCGGAAGCGGGAAAGTTGAAGAAATCAAAGCCTACCTCGAACGCAACCCCGAAGTGAATATGGTCATTTTTGACGATGACCTGTCGGGCAAGCAGGTGTCGGCCCTGGAGTCCACCCTGAAGGTAAAGATCATCGACCGCTCCAGCCTCATCCTCGACATTTTTGCGAAGCGAGCCCAGACCGCCCAGGCAAAAACCCAGGTGGAACTGGCGCAACTCCAATACCTGCTGCCACGCCTACGGGGTTTGTGGACCCACCTCGAGCGACAGCGTGGGGGTATTGGCATGCGGGGTCCGGGTGAAAAGGAGATCGAAACCGACCGCCGTATCGTCCGGGATAAGATCAGCATGCTGAAAAAACAGCTCGAAAAAATTGACCGGCAGGCCGCCACCAGACGGAAAAGCAGAAGCAAAATGATCCGGGTGGCATTGGTGGGTTATACCAACGTGGGCAAGTCCACACTGATGAATCTGCTGAGCAAATCGGATGTGTTTGCCGAAAACAAGCTGTTTGCCACGCTCGACACTACCGTCCGGAAAGTGGTGCTGGAAGGGGTGCCTTTTCTGTTATCCGACACGGTGGGTTTCATCCGCAAACTGCCTCACCACCTGATCGAGAGCTTCAAGTCCACCCTGGACGAGGTGCGTGAGAGCGACATCCTGCTGCATGTGGTGGACATATCCCATCCCAGGTTCGAGGAGCAGATTCAAACGGTAAACAAGACCCTCGAGGAACTGGAAGCCCGCAACAAGCCCACCCTCATGGTCTTCAACAAGATGGACCTGTACCGTGAGAAGTACTTTGATGAACTGCTGGATGCCGAAACGAAAGCAGAAATAGAAAATGAGCTTCGTCAAAAACTTAAGAATACCTATGAGGCTGAGAATGTGTTCATCTCTGCCCTCAACAATGAAAACATTCAGGAACTGAGAGAGAAAGTCCTCGCAATGGTGAAACGCGAGTACCAACTGCGCTATCCCTATCAGGTGAATCCCTGGTACTGATCATTCCCTTTCCAATCCACGAATACGGTGCGAAGTCGCCAGGTTTTCCAGCTTTTTCATCAGCCCTACGGCAGAGTTGATTTCGAGGCAGCTGTAAAACTGGAGCACAAAGGCAAAATACCAGATGCTGATGATCAGCGTCAGGAAAAGAAAACTGAGCCCGGTGTAGGCAATGGTAATGAGTTGGATTCCCGTCTCTTCTTCCAGGTTGAGATTCATGCTGAGTGTGTCCACAAGAAAGCCGGTAACTCCCGAATCCAGCAACAGGAAAAACAAAAAGCCGGAAAGCAGCAGTGTGAATGCCAGCATGGTGATCCCGGCATAGGAGTTCCTCAAAAATTGTGAAGCCAAACCAAGTGAGTGGGCGAGGTTCAAGCCCCAGAGGCTCATGGCGTAACAGGTTATAAACACAAAGGGGCTGAGAAAGAGGAGCATCAAAAGCTGTAGTGCGGTGCTTTCAATCAAGGTAAAACCACCCAAAGCCCCGGCAAGCAAGATGGAACTAAGCACTAAATGTGAGAGCTTTTTAGGTTGGCTCGTCTCCTTGAACCACTGCCTGGACAGGTAGGTAAGGATGCCTCCGATGGACAAAATCCAAAAGGCGTAGATGAAAGGATGGTTGGGGTTTTTGAAAAACGAAGGAACCGCTGACAAGGTGCCAAACAAACCATCAGGAAAATAGAACAAATCTGTGGGTGGATAATTAGCGGTTAGAAAAACACCAGAGCAGAAAAACAGCGTGCCTGCAAGACAAACCCAAAAGACCTTCCCGAAAAGCCCCCGGATGATGACGAAGGTCTCGTAGTAGATATCGCCCGTTGACTTGATCTTATCCAGTTCGATGACTTTATCAGACTCAGGGGCCGGGGTTCCTTCAGTCTTTTCCAGCAGCCCATTGCGGGCCAGGTAACGAGGATACCACCAGAAGTAAAACACCACAAAAGCCAGACAGGCCAGAATGAAAAAGGCCCGGAGCAGGTCCGGAGCATCTGTATGCCGGGTAAAGTAGCTTTCCACAAATCCCGCAATGACAAACAATGGCAGGGTTCCCAGCAGGAGGTTGATACCCCTGCGTGCCGATAACTGAAAGGATTTCATCCTGCTGTACGAACCGGGAAAAACCAGGCCACTCCCCATGGTCATACCTGCCGCTCCTGCAATGACGATGCTGGAGAGCTCCAGCGTGCCGTGCATCATCACTGTGAGCAGTGACTCTTTGAGCAGGTCGGCCTTGACGAACAAATGAATGAAGGCACCGAACATGACCCCGTTGCGGATGAGGATGCCGATGGTGCCAATGGCAAACACCAGCCCCAGTGCGAAGGTGTACAAAGCTACTGTGATGTTGTTCAGGGTGATGCCCAGGAACATGTTGAACTCACCGTGTTGTTTGTAAACGGCCATCGGGTCGCCTTTGGCAATGTTTTCCTCGGTCATTGAAACGTAACTGCTGCCCAGTATGGATTCTGAAAAATCAGGATCAGCATGTGCCGAGAGCAGACCAATGAGTGTAGCGGTTGTGAAGATCAAAAATGAGAGCTGAAGACTTTTTCTGGAGTCCCAGGTGAGGCTGGGAAGTTGGTGGGTCCAAAACCGGCTGAGTTTTTTCCAGACGGGTTTCCGGCTTTTGTAAATCAGAAAGAAAACCTTTTGACCCAGTCCGTTGAGATATACCCTGACAGAGCGCCTGGGGTAGAAAGTCCGTGCATAAGACAGGTCATCGGTGACCTGGATGAACAAGTCACTCAGTTTATCGGCGTCGGGGCGTGGGTCATCGAGCAAATCTTCAAACTCTCCCCATTTATCCCGGTTTTGTTGAATGAAAATGGTTTCTCTCATTGACTGCTTTTGGCGAGGCTGGCTTCCCGGTTGTTAACGAAATCAGATGCTGCAAGATCGCATTTTCGGTTGAAGATAGTTTTTGCAAACTTTGCAAGCTTTCAGAAAATGCCAATTTTTATTTCACACCATTGCGAAGCGACACCGGTTTAAATAATTGCAATCCTATGAAATACCTGATTTTTTTCTTTTTCCTCGGTTCTTTGTTTTTTACCGCCTGTCAGAACGATCCGGCAGCTGATGATCCGTTCAGCGTGCCAGCCGATGCCCCCGACAGTGTAAAGGTGAAAATTCTGAAGAGCTATGTGGACTACATAAATGAGCACCGCCGTTTCATGGAGCCCATCAAAACCAAGCCCAACATCTACAGTGAGGAAGATAAATTACTGGCTGCCAAAGACAGCCTTGGAAACCTGGTATTCGCACGCCTCGACCTGGTGGGTGAAGACACTGTTTACCGCGAATACTTTTACCTCAAGGACGGTAAGGTGGCCAATTATCAGTTGATGGTGTGGAACAAAATCGCCAGTCCACCTTATGCCTGGGGCTTCAACCTGTACATGTATGATAAAGGCGTTGCAGGAGCTGAAGAACGCTATGTAGAGCTTACTACAGATGAGCGTCCGGCGAAATTGCTGATGCAGCCTCCAATGCCGCCAAAGGTAGATGCTGACTCCATGGCCAGGCTGGTCAAAAAACGCATGGAACCAGTCTGGAAAGAACTGGAGAAATACAAATCCCCATCAAGCTGACATGACGGTGCACACTTTTTGAAACTGCTTTAACGTAATTTTACCTTTCGATAAAGACTTGTGTACTACCTTTGCGTTCGGTTTACACAATAGGCCAAATTTTGGCCAAATTTCATTCGCCATGCAGATAAACAACAACGGCTCAACCCTGGTGGAAGCATTCAATGAGAAGGGAGAACGAATCAGCCCGAAGCTTCCCGAAGACAAGAAGAATTTCCTGATCGATATCGATGGCACCATTTGCGACGATGTTCCCAATGAGGAGCCAGAGCGAATGGGGTTGGTGCCTCCATACCCGGATGCCCTCAAGATCATCAACAAGTGGTATGAAGAAGGGCACATCATCACTTTCTTCACTTCCAGAACCATTGAACACAAAAAGGTTACCGAAGACTGGCTGGACAAGCACGGTTTCAAATACCACGCGGTGCTGTACGGAAAGCCAAGAGGAGGAAACTACCATTGGATTGACAATCACATCGTGAAAGCGACCCGCTTCAAGGGGAAGTTTACCGACCTGGTGATCAGAACCCACGAAATAGAAGTGTTCCACCCCTGAAGATAGAGGACGATGGGCCAAAGAAAAAGCCGTGCGGAATGATTCTGCACGGCTTTTTCTGTATGGGTTGCCAATTTCCTAACTGTTGCTGAAGTAGTCTTTCATTTTATCGAAGAAGCCTCTTTCGCTCTTGCCGGGCTCCGGCTTGAAATTGGGCATGTTGCGGAGTTTTTCCAGAAGGGCCTTTTCTTCGGAATTCAGCTTCTTGGGCGTCCACACATTTACATGGATCAACTGATCGCCCTGGCCATAGCCCTGAAGAGAAGGCAGACCCTTGTTTTTCAACCTGAAGATCTTGCCAGCCTGTGTTCCGGCCGGAATTTTCACCTTCACCTTTCCCTCTATGGTTGGCACCTCGATGGAAGTACCCAATGCTGCATCGGCAAAGTTGAGGTACAATTCATAGATGAGGTTGTTGCCATCCCGCTGGAGGAATTCATGGGGTATTTCCTCTATGTTGATGAGCAAATCACCGGCCGGCCCTCCGTTTCTGCCGGCATTGCCCCTGCCGCTCATGGACAGTTGCATTCCTTCGGCAACGCCTGCAGGGATATCTATTTCAATGATCTCTTCACCGACCACCTGACCTGTACCTCTGCAAGAGGGGCAGTTGGCTGTTATCACTTCTCCGCTGCCCTGGCAGGTTGGGCAGGTGGTGGTTGTTTGCATTTGCCCCAGGAAGGTGTTCCGGATCTGCCGCACATAGCCACTGCCGCGGCAGGTAGAGCAGGTTTGGCGCGAGCTGCTGTCTTTGGCTCCCGAGCCCCGGCAATCACTGCAGGTAACCTGCTTCTTGACCTTGATCTTTTTGGTAACACCCTTCGCAATTTCCTCAAGGGTCAGTTTTACTTTTATGCGCAGGTTGCTGCCACGCTGCCCTGCGCTCCTTCTCCCTCCTCCCCTGGAGCTTCTGAAAAATTCATCGAAGGGACTGCCGGTTCCTCCGAAGATGTCGCCAAACTGTGCGAAGATGTCCTCCATGGTCATGCCGCCACTGAAGCCGCCACCTCCGTTGCCACTTACACCCGCATGGCCATACCGGTCGTACCGGGCCCGCTTATCCGGATCGCTGAGGACCTCGTAGGCTTCTGCGGCCTCTTTAAATTTCTCTTCGGCCTCTTTGTCGCCGGGGTTCTTGTCAGGGTGGTACTGAATGGCCAGCTTGCGGTAGGCTTTTTTGATTTCTGCGTGTTCAGCGCTTCTGGCTACACCAAGTATTTCGTAATAATCTCTCTTCGCCATGATTGGGTTATTGTACGGCAAAAGGGCCGCGGGGTGTGTCGCGGCCCTTTTGCATCAGTTAACAGGGCTTATTTTCCGACGACCACTTTGGCGTGCCGGATGATTTTGTCGTTGAGCCGGTACCCTTTTTCAACCGTGTCAACCACTTTGCCTTTCATCTCCTCATCAGGAGCCGGGATCTCGGTAATGGCATTGTGGATTTCCGGGTCGAATTCTTCGCCATTGGACTGCATGGGTTCCAGGCCTTTGCTCTTGAGGACGGAATAAAGCTTCTGGTACAACAGTTCCATGCCTTCACTCCAGCCCTCATTGTCATTTTCTTCGGCAAACTTCCGGGCCCTGTCAAAATCGTCAAGTATGGGCAACAAAGCTGACATAGTGTCCTCTGCAGCGGTCTTGAACCAGTCGGCCTTTTCTTTCAGGGTTCTTCTTTTGTAGTTCTCAAACTCTGCGAAAAGCCGCATGTATTTATCCTTCATTTCCTCGAGCTGCTGCTTCAGACTCTCAGCATCGTTGTTGTCAGATGCTGTATTTCTTTGATTTTCAGCACCATTATGATTGGCTTCGCTGTTATTGCGAAGTTCTTCGTCCATTACATTCTGCTTTTTGGTAGAATCTTTCTTTCTCCTCATTTCCAAGATTATTTTAGTTCACCACAAAAGAAAGAGAAGCGTATTCCCTTCGCTTTCGTGCTCGCCCCCCTCTAATCAATATGTTTGCCATTGCCAAAATGACAGGTCAGGCCACAGGGTGCTTTGAAAAGTGTTCAATCAGCTTATCGCAAGCTTCATCCAGCATCCGGTACACTTTTTCAAAACCATCATCGTCCCAATACGGATCGGGAACAGCTTCATTGTTGCCGGGACGGTGAAAATTCATAATGAGATGCACCTTGCTTTTTTGATCATCGCTGATTGCAAACCGCATTATGTCCCTGTAATTGGACTGGTCCATGGCCAGGATGAGATCAAACCTGTCGAGGTCAGCAGGTTGCAACTGCCTGGCCCTCTGGTAAGTAATGTCTATTCCGTGTTTTCTGGCAGTAAGGATAGACCGGGGATCCGGTTTTTCGCCGATGTGCCAGGAGCCCGTTCCTGCAGAATCCACTTCCCAGTCTAATCCGCGTTCTTCAATTTTTTTCCGAAGGATTCCTTCGGCCAGGGGAGAACGGCAGATATTGCCCAGACACACCATCAAAATTTTCATAATACTATTCGTTTTGGATACTTTGTTTTTACCTGCATTGAAAAGGCTTCATCATTCAGTAGGTGCAAAGGTATTCACCTTCACCGGGGTCACATTCATCTTTACTGCAATTTGAACCGTGAAAACAGTGCCAGATGACGAAACTAAGCGGAAAGACACTGTCTGTTGATTTCAGAAACTGAGCTGCAACCGGACAGGGCCATGTTGAGCTCAAAATCAGCCATGAAGTTTTTGATGACATCAGCCACACCTGCAGCCCCGTTTATGGCCAGACCATAGACAAAAGGCCGCCCGATCAACACTGCTTTTGCGCCCAAAGCCAGGGCTTTGAAAGTATCAGCCCCGCTTCTGATTCCGCTGTCGATCAACACGGGGATTTTGTCATTCACAGCTTCCACGATGGCCGGCAAGGCCTCTATCGTCGAAATGGCTCCGTCCACCTGCCGGCCACCGTGATTGGAAACGATGATGCCATCCACGCCGTGTTTCACTGCCAGCCGGGCATCTTCCGGATGCAGGATCCCCTTCAACACGATTGGCAGGCTGGTCATATTCCGAAGTGTTTCGAGGTCTTGCCAGGTGAGTGATGGCCGGCTGTAAATACTGATGAATTTGGCCACCGCTTTCAATGGTTTTTTGCTTCGCAAATTGGTCCAGAAGCCCCCGGGGTAGTTCCGCATCAGCGCCAGGATGCTGAGCAGGGTCTCCCAGTTGACCGGAGGTTTAAGGGCACTTGCGGGCTCACCGTCATCTTCCTCGATCAGCCGGTTGAAAACGGGGTCGCTGGTGTATTGTGCGATGCCTTTACCGGAAAGGAAAGGCAGGTAGGCCAGATCGATGTCGCGTGTGCGCCAGCCCAGCAGGGTGGTGTCCAGGGTGACGACGATGGCTGAACACTTGCAATTTTCGGCTCTTTGCACCAGGCTTTTCACCAGCTCGTTGGACTTGCTCCAGTAAAGCTGAAACCACCTCGGTGAGTCGCCCAATTCCGAGGCTACTTTTTCCATGGCCACGGATGCCTGGTTGGAGAAAATCATGGGTACTCCATGTTCCCTGGCCGCCTGTGCAACGGCTATTTCAGCCGCTTTGTGAGCCAGCTCCAGCACGCCGATTGGCGCCAGCAAGAAAGGTGCGGGCAAGTGATCGCCGAATAGTTCCACAGCAGTATCCCGGGCAGATACATCCCTCAGCATTCTGGGTATGATCTTCCAGGCGCCAAATCCGGAGCGGTTGTTCTGCATGGTCATTTCCCTGCCGGCACCTCCGGCAACATAGGCAAATGCCTTTGGTGACATACAAGCCTGGGCTTTGGCTTCCAGCAATTCAAGCGATGCAGGGATGGCCGGTTGGACCCCGCCAAGGCCCCGGACATAGATTTCCTTTTGCCGATCCACCGCATTCTTCTTCATGGCATGGTATTGTCAACATTATTCGCCACCGGCAGCTTCGGCTGCAGCAACCTGCTTGTTGATGGCTTCCAGCTCCTTGTCGATGAAATAAAGGCTTTGAGGACCGTCTCCTATGAGCTGAATTCTGTCGAGAATGGTGCGCATGAGGGCTTCTTCTTCTCTTTGCTCCTCCACATACCACTGCAAAAAGGTTTGAGTGGAGTAATCATTTTCAGAATTGGCGAGGCTGACAAGTCCGTTGATGCTTTTGGTGACCTTTTGTTCGTGTTCATAAACCGATTTAAAGAGGCTTTGAACCGAGTCAAACTCATGAGGCGGCTGTTTGATACCAGGGGTAACCGGAAAACCGTCCACGTCGCTGAGGTATTCAAATATTTTGAGCATGTGCATGTGTTCTTCCTCGGCCTGGCGGCGCAAAAACTCATAGCAACCCTGGAGGCCTTTATGGTCACACCAGGTGGCCATTGAGAGGTAGAGAAAAGAAGCGTATCCTTCCATCGCTATTTGATCGTTCAGGGCCTTTTCCATTTTCTTTGAAATCATGATTCAATTCGATTTTGTTATGATTGTGAGTTTCTATGAATTCAGGAACCTAACCGTTGCGGAACAACAAGGTTCATGGATTGAATCAGCAAAAAAAGCAAATTAAGCATGAATGCCAATGTATGTGTGATTGGGGCCGGGTGTTCGGGGCTGACTGCGATAAAAAACCTGGTGCAGGCAGGGGTTGAAAACGTGGTCTGTTTTGAAAAAAATGACCAGATAGGTGGCAACTGGATTTTCACCGCCGGAGAGTCTCATTCCAGCGTTTGTGAAACCACCCACATCATCAGCAGCAAAAAAATGTCGGAATACCTGGACTTTCCGATGCCTGAAGAATACCCCGATTATCCTTCGCACAAACAGGTGCTGGAATATTTCAGAAGCTATGCCCGTCACTTCGGCCTGGAGAAGTACATCCGTTTCAACACGGCGGTAAAAAAAGTGGTGAAGACTGAAGGCGAAAAGTGGAGAGTCATACTGGATAATGGTGAAGACCATGTTTTCGACTATTTGTTCGTCGCAAACGGACACCATTCGGTTCCTCGACACCCAGCCTTGCCGGGAGATTTTACAGGAACCTACCTTCATTCGCATGCTTACAAAACCAATGAACCCTTCCGGGGAAAACGGGTGCTCATCATCGGTGCTGGAAATTCTGGCTGCGATTGTGCCGTGGAGATCAGCCGGGTGGCTGAGCATGTGGCCATTTCAATGAGGCGGCCCTATTACATCATTCCCAAGTTTCTAATGGGCAAGCCTGCGGATACCTTCAACGGGCCTATGTCCCATTTTCCACGATTCATAAGGGAGCCGCTGCAGCAGTTCAGCTTATGGTTGCAGGTAGGAAGTTACGAAGATTACGGACTGGAAAAGCCAGACTACCCTGCCACACGCTGTCACCCCGTTTTGAATTCAGAACTGCTTTACAAAATCCGCCATGGCAAAGTTTTCCCGCGAAAAGGTGTTCAGCGTATCAACGGAATTGAGGTCACCTTTGAAGACGGAAAAGTTGAAAGTTATGATGTGATCATTGCGGCCACGGGATACAAAATCGCATTTCCTTTCTTTGACCCTTCATTCATCAATTTTGAAGACAGCGAACGAGTGGAGTTGTACCTGCGCATGCTGCATCCTCAGCATCCTACCCTGTTTTTCATTGGCCTGCTGCAACCCCAGGGCTGCATCTGGCCGTTGTCTGATCTTCAGTCGAAATATGCTGCCAACGTGGTTGCCGGCAGGGCGAAACTGCCTTCAGGTATAGCTGCGCTAGCCAGGGAAGAGGCCGATGAAATCAGCAGAAGTTTTATCGCCTCAAAAAGGCACAGCCTGGAAGTGCATTACCTGCCATTTTTCAAAAAAATAAAGAAACACATCCCTGACGGTGTTCCTGAATGGTCACTCCGGGCAAATGCCAGCTGATGATGGGAAAGGCCAGGTCCTTGTTTATCGTTTTTGTAGCCTACCTGCTGGCCTTGCTGTGCGCCTATTTCACAGCGGAATGGCTGCAACAGCTGGGCCATGGTTTCCTGTGGGCGCTTGCCGGCGCCGATCTGGTTTGCACACTCGTAGTGTTTGCCTTCACTTATGCTTTTAAAAACACCAGCATTTACGATCCCTACTGGAGTGTCATCCCACCTTTCATTGCCATTTACTCGATGGAGTCATGGGATACCAGGAGTGCGCTGGTGTTGGCTGTGGTGTGGCTGTGGGGCCTGAGACTCACCTGGAACTGGGTCAGGCGCTGGCGGGGAATGCAAGACATTGACTGGCGGTACCGGGATTATGAAAAACGAACCGGAAAGTGGTTCTGGCTGGTAAGCTTCTTCGGATTGCAACTGGTGCCCACCATCGTCGTCTTTCTCGCCTGCCTACCGCTGGTTGTCAGTCTGAAATTTGCCGAAGCAGATTTTGGGGTATTCGGAATGACAGGCGTGGCACTGGCAGTTGTTGCAGTTTGGCTAGCCTGGAAAGCCGACCAGGAGTTATGGGCATTTCTGAAGAATAAAAGAGAAAAATTAGGAGCCAAAGGACTGTGGGCCATCTGGCGTTTTCCCAATTATATCGGAGAGGTATTGTTCTGGTGGGGCTTGTTTTTAATCGGCATAGAGGCGGCTCCATCCCATTGGCAAATTCTCATTGGCCCAGCTGTGATGACGGCACTTTTTCACTTTATCAGCATGCCGCTCATGGAGGAACGACACCGCCTCAAAAGGCCGGAATATTACCGCGAGTTGCTGCTCAGACCAAGGTGGATTCCTGCGTTTCGTAGTTCTGTAAAGGACAAGTGTTAATATCTTATCCGAAAAACACATTAGAATGACAAATATAATTCGCTATTTTTGCCACTAATCGTTGCATTAATTGACGATACAAAAACAGGCAAACAAACCACATGGGAAAAGTAATCTCATTGCTGAACCACAAAGGCGGCGTAGGAAAAACAACTTCTGTCATTAACATCGGAGCCGGCCTGGCCCAGTTGGGAAGGAAAGTTCTTCTCGTTGACCTCGACCCACAAGCAAACCTCACAGTGTCACTTGGCATACCCCGCCAACCCGTCACCATTTACGAATGCATGCGCGGCGAATCTGAGCTGGAACCATACCAGCTGAAAGAGAATGTTGACGTCATCATGTCAACCCTTGACCTTTCGGGTGCGGAGCTGGAACTCATCAACGAAGCCGGTAGAGAATACATCCTGAGGGAATTGTTTGAGCCCGTAAAAGAGGAATACGACTACATCATTATCGACTGTCCGCCCTCGCTGGGTTTGCTGACGCTGAATGCCCTGGCTGCAAGTGATTACGTTTACATTCCGCTACAAACAGAATTCCTCGCCTTGCAAGGTCTGGCCAAGATCAAGCAGGTGATTGACAAAGTCAAGTTCCGTTTGAACCGGAAACTGGATATCGGAGGCGTTATAGGTACCATGTACGATGGCCGGAAAATCCTCAACCGCGATGTCATGGAAACCATCAAGAAATACTTTGGTGAGAAAGTTTTTGACACCCTCATCAGGGACAACGTCGCTTTGGCAGAGGCTCCATCGCAACGCAAAGACATCTTTGAATACAACCCGAACAGCCTCGGTGCAGAAGACTACATGAATTTGTGCAAAGAAATCATTCAGCGGGTTGAAACTCCCGTAAATGCTGATGTTTCAGAGAGTTGATCTGAATTCTCGTGGCATCTGATTCACCCAGTAACATCCTTCTGTTTTGAGTAAGAAGAAATTTAAACAAGGTCTCGAAAGTGTTTTTGCTCCCGATCCTGTACACGAACAGGAGGGTAGAGGAACGGATTTCCTGACCAATCCGTTTGACCCCGAAAAAAGTAAAGATCAGGCAAGGCCGGCCAAGCCGCGCAGGTCCTCATCCCGAAAGGATTTCACAACCGACCTCGACTCTCTACTCCAGGAAGCACTCCAGGAAACCTTTGAGGAGCAGGTAGAAGTGCGCAAAAAACAGAAGAAAGCTGGGAGCAAACCTGAAATCAAAGCATTCCACAAACAGACAACCAAAAAACGACCGCTTACCGGCCTGGATCGCCTCATCCGCCGTACCATCGAGAGCAGCGACATGGATATTGCCGAAGAAAAACCCAATTCAGGCAAGAAAAGGCTGGTGGTCACTTTTGAAAAAGAAAAGGTGGACAAGCTGAAGAAGATTGCCAGAATGGAAAAGGCATACCTCAAGGAAATTCTTGGCGACCTGGTAGCCAACTTCATCAAGGAGTACGAAAGCAAGAAAGGCTCAATCGATTAACATTCTCACGGAATAATCTGCCGGTTTGAAGCTCTTACCAGATTCAGGATATGGATTGACTGACAGGACCGTCAATTTCAGCCCATCCACAACTTCGATCAAGGGTTCGGTTTCCTGACCCGTCCGGGTAAACTCCACCGCCACCGCATCCCCGGCTTGTTTAACTTCTATTTTTATTCTGACCTGGCCTTCCCATATACAGTTTGTGTAGAGCGGGCACCTGGAGTCTTCCAGCACCTCCGTAAAAGTTAGTTCCAACCCTCCGTCTTTCAACAGGGCCGTTTTTCCTAATGGAAGGTTGAATTCCTGCCCCCTGACGACTTCCAGTTCACCGGTCTTTTTTCCGCAAAGGCATCCAGCCAATAGAATTGAAAGCAAGAAGAGAATTGACCTGTGAAGGTTTGGGAATGATTTCATGGCAAGGCAAAGTTTTTATATGGTCGGAGAATGGTGTTGAATTGAGGAACCGAGGAACCGAGCCTTATCTCCAAACGGGCCGTCCAGCATAATCATCTGTCCGTCACGTGTTACGAGGTAGCCGCCCTCCGCAGGGATGGAATTCACGCAATGTGAATCACCGGAGTTGCAGATATACACCCTCAGACGCTCTCCAGCGCAATCATTTCCGAAGCATACAATGCTGCACCGATGATACCGGAATGGTTGAACATGGCAGCAGTGGTTACCGGGGTCTGAATGGTAATGAATGGTCCGAATTTGTCGAAGCTGTTGCTGACACCACCGCCGAGAATGATCAGATCAGGAGACGTGATGCGCTCGATCATTTTAAGGTACTCGTTGAAACGGCGGCCAAATGTTTTCCAACTCATCTTATACTTCTTGCGGGCGGTGTTGGACACATAGTGTTCTGCTATCATGCCGTGCAGGTTGGCGTGGCCGAATTCCGTATTTCTGACGAGGTGCCCGTCGGTAAACAGGGCTGATCCGAGGCCGGTGCCAATGGTGATGAGAATGACGTTTCCATTGACTCCTTTGCCTTTGCCAAAGCGCATTTCGCTCAGGCCGGCCGCATCGGCATCATTGGTAACGATAAAGCGTCGACCGGTTTTTTCAGATAACAATTCTTCGATGTTGGTGCCCTTCCAGGCCGGGTGGATATTGGCGGCGCTGTAAGCCACACCATTTTTGATGACGGCCGGAAAGCCGCAGCCTATCAGCTCGCCATCGTATCCTATTTCATCTATCAGTTGCTGAACCACAATGGCCACTGCCTCCGGAGTGGATGGCTGCGGGGTCTTTATCTTAACCCGCTCTGTAACCAACTGACCTGATTCAGTATCTACAATAGCACCTTTGATACCCGATCCTCCAATGTCTATTCCTAAGATGTTTGATAAAGACATAAACTGTGTTCGGTTGCGTGGGGCATTGTGAAAAACAGCGACACAAATACCGCTCACCCATGTTTGTTAACTGACCCCATTGCAGGATTGTGGATTTCAGCATCAGCTGGAAAGCTCCCTAGTCAATCAAAATGGGGAATGCAAGGTGGTCTTATTGGCAGGACGGATTTTGAAGATATGGGGGCAAAATAACACCACAAAGGGTTAAAATCCTACTTAATTACCCTGACTTTCATCTTCACGTCTTTTTTGGGCCGGTCGCCGGGGTTGGTTTCCACAGCAGCAATTTTATCGATGACTTCCAGGCCTTTGATCACTTTTCCGAAAACGGTGTAATCGCCATCGAGAAAGGGCGTACCGCCAATGGTCTTGTAGGCTTCCCGTTGCTCCTGGCTGTACCTGAAGCCTTTTCTGGATTCAACGGAGGCCAGCTCTTCGTCGGTAAACGTTCTTCCCTGAACGATGTAAAACTGTGACCCGGAGGAGCGTTTTTCCGGGTTTACGGCATCGCCCTGGCGGGCGGCAGCAATGGCCCCTTTGACGTGGAAAAGGGTGTCAACGAACTCCGCTGGAATGGTGTAACCCGGGCCACCGGTACCAATTCTGGCGCCAGGCTGGGGGTTCTTGGACAAAGGGTCGCCACCCTGGATCATGAAACCCTGGATGACCCTGTGAAAAAGGGTGCCGTCGTAAAAGCCTTCTTCGGCAAGTTTGATGAAGTTATCGCGGTGTTGAGGAGTTGCATTTGACAACTGAACGGTCATGGTTCCGTAATCAGTTTCGATTTCAACGAGGCATTCTGTAGGCGCTGTAATCATGATTCTTTGCTCTGAAGTGGTTGATTTACTGCCTTTGGTGGCAGTGAGCTTAACGGCATAGTTACCCGATGACTTGTATTCGTGAACGGGATTGGGGTTGGAACTTTTGGTGCCGTCACCGAAATCCCATAGGTAGGCTTCGGCATTTTTTGAATTGTTCTGAAAATTGACAGCAGCCGGGGCCTGCTCTTTTTCGAGCTGATAGGTAAAGTCGGCAATGGGCTTGCTGCAGGAAGCCAGGAATAAACCCAAAAGGATAACCAATGCGCTAATTCTCATTGTTCATTTAAAATTTGAAGAGAGCTGCCTCATTCAAAGCAGCTCCCCTGGAATAGTTCTTATTGAATGGTGACCTTCATTTTTACATCCCGCTGAGGGCGATCGTATTGGTCTCTTGGCAAGTTGGCGATTTTATCTACCACGTCCATGCCTTCGATTACTTCTCCAAATACAGTGTAATCGTTATCGAGGAATGGTGCACCTCCTTCGGTCAAATAGCGTTGGCGCTGTTCCGGGGTGTACTTGATACCCTTTTGCTGCTCTATCTGCTGGAGCTGGGCTTCCTGGAGCGGACCAGCCTGAACGATGTAAAACTGGCTGCCGGAAGATTTCTTTTCGGGATTTGCCGGCCCACCAAGCCTGGCGGCGGCAACGGTGCCCCTGTAATGAAGTGCTCCGATTTCAGCATCGATCTGGTAACCCGGTCCACCTGAACCGAGGCGTTGGCCGGGGGCTGCATTTTTGGAGTCGGGGTCGCCACCCTGGATCATAAAGCCGGGGATGACCCTGTGAAAAAGGGTGCCGTCGTAAAAGCCCTCTTTGGCCAATTTCAGAAAATTCTCCTTGTGTTTGGGTGTGGAGTCGTAAAGTTTGAATTTGATGGTGCCCAGGTCGGTTTCTACCACCACGATGGGCTCATCGGCATTGGATTTCTGATCGCATGCGCTGAATGAAACTGCTGCAATCAGCAAAGCCAGAATCGGGAACAACTTGAAGGATTTCATGATATCAGTTTCGGTTTAGTTATTTGAAATGTCGTTGCCCAGGGGCAAACCGGTTTCTTTTTCCCAGTCCTTGAAATACTGGATGACTTTAGTTTTCAAGTAGTCTTCTTGCTCTTTGACGCCTTTCTTACGGTAAGGCTTCAGGGCCTCAAAATGCGGCCAGCCATCGGCATCCCGGCCGGTGAATTCGTAATAGCCATCGTAACTGAGCAATCTGCATACGGCAATGTGCATCAGGTCCTGCTTTTCTTCTTTGGTGAAGTTGGTTTTCCACCTCCCGAGTTCCTGAACACCGATGAGAAAAAGGATGGCATTCATGTCGGGCAAGGTGGGCTTGTTAAAAGCCTTTTTGACGAAGTGCCTCACCTGCAACCATTCAAATTCCAGTTCCCACTCTTCCATATTCATTTACCTGATGCGCTTTTTTGAAGACGGCAAAGATAGCGTCCGCGGTGATGGGCGTTATCAGCTATTGGCAAAAATGCTATTCTTCCCGGATGAGTGCTGAAATGCGCTGGGCACGCAGCGCAGCCGGAAGCGAGGCTGCCATCCCGATGAGAAACACGACGATGGCCACCGCAACAACATCCCATGGTCGCATACTGATGGGATAGGCATCCACGACAAAACCCTCCGGAATGGGCACCAGCCCGTAGTTGATTTGCAGGTAGTACAGGAGCATGGCCAGGGCCAGACCGGCCCCCAACCCCAGTATGCAGAGCAGAAAGCCTTCGGAAAGGAAAATGTTTTTCACCTGGCTGTCGGTGCTGCCCATGCTTTTCAGAATGGCAATGTCTCTTTTCTTCTCGATGACGATCATCCAAAGGGCTCCAATCATGTTGAAAGCCACCAAAACCAGCGTGAGGCTGAGAATGGCAAAACTCATCCATTTCTCGATGTTCATCAGCTTCAGAAAGGATTCGTCCTGTTGGTAGCGGTCCTTCACTTCAAAGCCGGGACCCATGATGGCTTTTATTTTTTCAATGGCAGCGCGAACATCTGCCCCCTCATCCACGCGGATCTCCAGCGCACTGACTTCATCGTCACCTGCTGCCAGGATTTCCTGTGCAAACCTGAGGCTTACCAGAACGTATTGGTTGTCGAAATCCTGCTGTATCCGGAAAGTGCCGACGGGGTACACAAACCTTTTCCGGAAGGGCTGATCCATCATACCGCTCTGCTGTCTGGCCATGTAAACGGCGATGGGCTCAAAAGGATCGTCAATGTTTACTGCGAGCTTGTTGCGCATGCCGCCTCCCAAAACTGCCAGCCAGCGGTTGCCGTCTTTCAGCCGGTAAATACCTTCAAAAATCGTGGAATCGATGCCGGTGATTTCATCGTAGAGGCTGTCCACTCCTTTCAAAATGCCAAAATCCTGGCTTCGGTCGTATTCGAAAAAAGCAACCTCTTCAAGGCTCCGGGACACATAGGCCACTTCATCGAGCGAATCGATGCGGGCCAGTAAGCTTGTATCAGCTTCAAAAGTTTTCCCTTCGGCAACGGTCACCTTGATATCGGGATTGAACTTGCTGAAAAGACTTAGGATGAGGTCTTCAAACCCATTGAAAACGCTCAGCACCAGGATGAGGGCTGCCGTACCAATGCTAATACCCAACACGGAAATGCCCGTGATGATGTTGATGGCATTGGTGCTTTTTTTCGCCACCAGGTAGCGGTAAGCTATTTTCAGGGGAAGCAGTTTCAATCGGAAATTGTTTGAGAGAAGATCTTACAACATAGGCGCCGGCAAAGTTAGGTAAAAAGCAAGGTCCAAAAGGTTAGATTTGCCTGGCATCGATTGGCCCGTGACTTCGCAAACCGGTTTTTCCGAAGGGAAAACAAATAAAAAACCAACCACATGGTAAAAACTCCAAAAAGTACGATTCCGATCCTGAACCCAAAAGAGATACAATACCTGGAGGGACCCAAAAGCAGGAGCACTGAATTGCTGTTCATCTTTCGTGTCATGAAAGAATTTCTCAAGGGGTTCAGGGCCTTGCATTTTGTAGGGCCATGTATCACGGTTTTCGGATCAGCTCGATTCAAAGAAGGTCATCGCTATTACGAGAAGGCCCGGGAGGTTGGAGCCGCCATCGCCAAACTGGGTTTTACAACCATGACGGGAGGCGGCCCCGGGGTGATGGAAGCAGCCAACCGCGGAGCCAGAGAAGCCGGGGGCAAGTCAGTGGGTTGCAACATCGTTTTGCCTTTTGAGCAAAAGCCCAATCCCTACCTAGACCGCTGGGTCAACATCCGCTACTTTTTTGTCAGGAAAGTAATGCTGTTGAAATACTCTTACGCCTTTGTGGTGCTGCCCGGAGGCTGGGGCACCATGGACGAAATGTTTGAGACGCTGACCCTGGTTCAGACCAAGGTCATCCATCGCTTTCCAGTGGTGCTGATCGGAACGGATTACTATGCCGAGCTGATGGATTACCTCCACTTCATGGTAAGCCAGAAAACCATCTCACCCGATGACCTGCAACTCATCAAACTCACCGACTCTGTGGAGGAAGCGATGAACCACATAGCCGGATACATTTCAAATCATTACAAAGTCAGAAAGCGCAGCTCACCCCTCTGGTGGCTGATGGAAAAGGTGTGATTCTGGCGGCCGGTCATTACATTTGCATCCTTTGCCTCTCAATAATTCATCAAAAACTCACCACTATGTTGAATGGCTTGATCCACGCTCACTCAGGTATCAGATGGATCGTTCTGGTACTTCTCATCGTCTCAGTTTTCAAAGCATTGCTGAAATGGAAATCAAAAGCACCCTACACTGACGGCGACCGCAAGCTGAGTTTCTTCACCATGTTGTCGGTCCACATCCAGCTGTTGCTGGGTCTGGCGCTGTACTTTATGAGCGACAAAGTGGTGTTCAGCGGAGATGCCATGAAGGTTGCCATAACGCGCTTTTTCACCGCCGAACACAGCCTCATGATGATCGTTGCAATTGCGCTCGTAACCATCGGCTACGTGAAAGCCAAGAAGGCCGCCGATGAGGTGAAAAAATTCTCATTGACATTTTGGTACAATCTCATCGCATTGCTGATCGTGCTGGCCTTCATCCCCTGGCCATTCAGGGGCTTTGGTTCGGGATGGTTCTAATGCTAAACACACTTTATCCACCTTGCAAAACAGGCGGTATGCCCAAGCTGATGGACGACGCCGCCTGGTTATTCCGAGCATAAAAGCAAAGGAGCTGTTAAGCGGTATGGTATCTGCTGCTGTGCTCCGTTAAATAAATATTATTGGCAAGCTGCCTTACAACCGTTGGGCACTTGCTCCATTAATTTTGCATTCCTTCAAAAACAACAGTTTTCATGAAATCATTTCTGGCGCTCGTTCTGGCTTTGGCCTGCACATCTTTCGTTCATGCGCAGCTAAATCCTGTGAAGTGGTCTTACAAGGCCGTTAAGGTTGCTGACGGGGTCTACGACCTCAGTTTCACCGCCCACATCCAGGATGGCTGGTACGTTTATTCCCAATACCTCTCTTCGGATGAAGGCCCCATCCCCACCTCATTTCATTTTGACGAAAATGAACAGGTGGTACTCGAAGGCAAAACCGAAGAGGCCGGCCACCGGCACGAGGGATACGATGAACTATTCATGATGGACATCGTAAAATTCAGCGGCGAGCCAACCTTCACCCAGCGGGTGCAGGTGAAAGGCAACACCACCCTGAGAGGCTACCTGGAGTTCATGACCTGCGACAACGAACGTTGCCTGCCTCCATCAGAGGTGCCGTTTCAGTTTACATTGGAAAAATAACAGGCTTAAGGCCTTGAAATACAACGGTCTTCACCGAAAGGAAAAAAGCAGCTACTCAAAATCACCGAAAGGGCTGTTTAATCAAACCTGACCACCACATGAGAAAGTCATTTTTACTACTCGCACTCAGTTTTGTCATCGCTTCGGCCTCCGGCCAAATCCTCGATCCGGTCAAGTGGAAGTTTTCATCAAATCAACTTTCCGACAACGAATACGAACTCATCTTCACCGCTGAAATAGATGAGCACTGGACCGTTTATTCGCAAGACATCAAGGAAGACGGGCCGGTGCCTACCAGTTTCTATTTTACCGAAGGGGCCCATTATGAGCGCATCGGAGCGGTAGAAGAATCACCGGAAAACCGCAAGACCATCCATGACAATGTTTTCGACATGGAGGTCACCAAATTTTACCACAAAGCGGTGTTCAAGCAAAAGGTGAAGGTAAATGACACATCAAAGCCCATCGAAGGCTTTCTGGAGTTCATGACATGCGACGATACCCGCTGTCTGCCTCCGGCCGAGGTGGAGTTCAGCTTTTCGCTGGCATCAAGCGGTGGAGAAGCCCAGGCTGCTGAAAACAAGGCCGAAACAGCACAAAATGCGGCACCTGCCACCGAGGAAACAGAAACAGCATCTTTCGACCAGCCTTCAACGGAAAGCCCGGACCAAGAGAGCGGCATCCTCAACCCCGTCAAGTGGGACATTGCCATCGCCAAAGCTGGTGAAGGTGAGTACGATGTGACCTTCAAAGCAACCCTGGACAAGGGCTGGTACATCTACTCTCAGATTCTGGATCCGGACGGCCCCGAACCCACCGAATTTGTTTTTGACGAAGATGAAAACCTGACTGTCGAAGGAAAAGCCAAAGAGGTGAGCGATCACAAGGTTGCAGGCTTTGATGAGATTTTTGAAATGAACGTGACCAAATACAAAGAGTCCGTTGATTTCGTGCAGCGCATCAAAGTGAGCGACCCCGCAAAAGACTACACCGGTTTCGTTTACTACATGACCTGCGACAATGAAAAATGCCTGCCACCCGCAGAGGTCAATTTCTCCATCAACCCCGGCAACCTGATTGCAGCCATCAATGTCCAAAACAGCGGCGACACTGCTGCAGGGGATGCGGTGCCAGCCATTGGCATGGCATCTTTCACACTGGACAAAAGCATGGCCTCCGATTGCGGAATCGAAATCAAAGAAGAGAAGAAGGGTCTCTGGGGCATTTTCGGACTCGGGTTCATCGGTGGTTTGCTGGCCTTGCTCACGCCCTGTGTGTTTCCGATGATACCGCTGACGGTGAGCTTCTTTACAAAAAGCAGCGGCGGCAAGGGAAAAGGCATCTTCAATGCCACCATGTATGGTTTGTTCATTTTGCTGGTTTACCTGTTGCTCAGCGTACCTTTCCACCTGCTGGATTCTGTCAACCCCGACATTCTCAACGAGATATCGACCAACATCTGGCTGAACCTGGCCTTCTTCGCCATTTTCATCTTCTTCGCCTTTTCGTTTTTTGGTTATTACGAGCTCACCCTGCCCAGCAGTTGGGCCAACAAGGTGAGTGCAGCTGAAGGTGTGGGAGGTATGGTTGGCATTTTCTTCATGGCCCTCACTTTGGCACTGGTTTCTTTTTCATGCACAGGTCCCATCCTTGGGTCCCTTTTGGCTGGAACCCTTTCTTCGGCAAACGGAGAAGGAGCGATGCAGCTCACCGCCGGCATGGCAGGCTTCGGATTTGCACTGGCCCTGCCTTTTGGTTTGTTTGCTGCTTTCCCCAGCTGGCTGAACACCCTGCCCAAATCGGGTGGCTGGATGACCACCGTCAAAGTGGTTCTAGGATTCCTGGAGCTGGCTCTGGCACTCAAGTTCCTCTCAAATGCCGACCTGGTGAAACACTGGGGCATTCTGAAAATCGAACCTTTCCTGGCCTTGTGGATTCTGATTTTCTTCGCAATGGGACTGTATCTCCTGGGCAAGATCCGTTTCCCGCACGATACACCTCCGAAAAAATTGCCTTTGAGCCGGCTCGTCCTTGCGCTGGCAAGTTTTGCCTTCGTGATCTACCTGGCCACGGGCTTTTCTTACGACGAAAAAGCAGGTTCGCTCAAGCCGCTTAAATTGTTGAGTGGATTGGCGCCTCCCACCTGCTATTCCATCTGGTATCCATGCGACTGCCCCCAAAACCTCAACTGCTTCAAAGATTTTGAAGAAGGGCTGGCCTATGCCAAAAAAATGAACAAGCCCATCATGATCGACTTCACCGGCCACGCCTGCGTAAACTGCCGGAAAATGGAAGAACACGTGTGGCCCACCAAGCAGGTGTACAAATACCTTCGCGACGATTATGTGCTCATCTCCCTTTATGTGGACGAGAAAATTGACCTGCCAAAAGAAGAGCAGGTGGAGGTACCCATGAAGTCGGGGGGCACCAGAAAGCTCCGAACCACCGGCCACAAATGGCAGCATTTCCAAACGGAGTACTTCAACAACAACAGCCAGCCCTACTATGTGCTGTTGTCTCCTGACGGGAAGATGCTGAACAAACCGGCACCCTATACGCCCGATGAAAATGAGTATGCCGCTTTCCTCGAGTGCGGGCTGCAACGCTTCAAAGAGTTGCAGGAATCCGGCAAAGTGCTGGGCTCCCTGGAATGATCCTGAACGAACCTACACAAAAAAAGGGCTTGCAGATGCAGGCCCTTTTTTGTTTCCGGAAGTTGCAGTCTATCAACTGCTCTTTAGCAAATTCTTCCACCGGGGCCGCCGGGGTGTCACATCGCCCAGTTTGGCCTTCTTGGCGGCCTCGTACTCCTGGTAGTTTCCTTCGAAAAACACCACCTCGCCTTCGTCCTCAAATGAAAGAATGTGAGTGGCCAGGCGGTCGATGAACCAGCGGTCGTGACTGATGACCAGGGCGCATCCGGCAAAGTTGTCGAGGGCATCCTCCAGGGCTCGCAGTGTGTTCACATCGATGTCGTTGGTAGGCTCATCGAGCAGCAGCACGTTGCCGCCGTCTTTGAGGGTCATGGCCAGGTGCAGCCGGTTGCGCTCTCCACCTGAAAGCACCCCGGCCTTCTTTTGCTGGTCAGAGCCGGTGAAGTTGAACCTGGCGATATAAGCCCTGGCATTGACCTCGTAATTTCCGACTTTCAGAATGTCGTTGCCACCGCTCACCACGTCGTAAATGGACTTCTCCGGGTCGATGGCCTCGTGCGACTGATCCACATAGGAGATCTTCACGGTGTCACCAATGGTGATGCTGCCATTGTCCGGCGTTTCTTCTCCCACCAGCATTCTGAACAGGGTGGATTTACCGGCCCCGTTAGGTCCGATTATTCCGACGATACTGTTTTTGGGGATATTGAAAGACAGGTTTTCAAAAAGCACCCTGCCATCGAAGGCTTTGCTGATGTTCTCAGCTTTGATGACGACATCGCCGAGGCGAGGTCCGGGTGGTATGGTCAGTTCCAGTTTGGCCTCTTTGGCTTTCACTTCCTCGTTGGCCAGTTTGTCATAGGCATTCAGACGGGCCTTACCTTTGGCCTGGCGGGCTTTGGGACTCATGCGGATCCACTCCAACTCCCGCTCCAGGGTCTTGCGGCGCTTGTCTTCCGCCTTCTGCTCCTGTTCGAGGCGTTTGGCTTTTTGCTCCAGCCAGCTGGAGTAGTTCCCTTCCCAGGGGATTCCCTCGCCGCGGTCCAGCTCCAGTATCCAGCCGGCTACGTTGTCGAGGAAATAGCGGTCGTGGGTTACGGCGATGACCGTTCCGGGAAACTGCTGGAGGTACTGCTCCAGCCAGTCGATGCTCTCTGCATCGAGGTGGTTGGTAGGCTCATCCAGCAGCAGGATGTCTGGCTCCGAAAGCAGCAACCTTGCCAGTGCCACCCGGCGGCGTTCACCACCGGAGAGGTGCTTTACCGGAGCATCGTCAGGCGGGCAACGCAGTGCGTCCATGGCTCGCTCCAGTTTGTGGTCCAGTTCCCAGGCATTGTGCCGGTCGAGTATATCCATCAGCTCTCCCTGGCGTTCGATGAGTTTGTTCATTTCATCGTCGCTCATGGGCTGCTCAAAGCGGGCGTTCACTTCGTTGTATTCCTGGATGTAGCCCATCAGTTCGCCCACGCCTTCTTCCACCACCTGCCGCACGGTTTTACTTTCGTCCAGCACGGGTTCCTGGGGCAGGTAGCCGATTTTGTACTGCTGTTCAAATTCAATTTTACCTTCGTAATTCTGGTCCAGGCCGGCAATGATCTTCAGCAGGGTGGATTTACCGCTGCCGTTCAGACCTAAAACACCAATCTTGGCTCCATAGAAAAAGGAGAGCCAGATGTTTTTCAGAACCTGTTTGTTGGGGGGAAAGGTTTTTGAAACCCCCGACATCGAGAAAATGATCTTGTTGTCTGACATGCGTGTAGTTTACTCTTTGTTTTTGGTATCGATGATGATGGTTACCGGGCCGTCGTTCACCAGTGCCACTTTCATGTCGGCGCCGAATGTGCCGGTGGCAACCCGTTTGCCGGTTACCATTTCAAGTTCCTTTACAAACTGTTCGTAAAGCGGTATGGCCACATCCGGTTTGGCAGCTTTGATGAAGCTGGGCCGGTTGCCTTTTTTCGTTGCTGCATGAAGGGTGAACTGACTGATGACCATGGTCTCGCCTTCCACATCCATCACTGAAAGGTTCATCAGGCCTTCAGGGTCCGAAAAGATGCGGAGGTTGGCAATTTTCTTACACAGCCACTGGATGTCCTCCTGCCCATCGGCATCCTCGATGCCGAGCAGTATCAGCAGTCCCCGGCCGATTTGGTCTTTCACCGAACCATCGATGGTCACCGACGCTTCACTTACGCGTTGAATTACCGCCCTCATTGTAGAATAGTTATGGAACAATAAAATGAATAGCTCCTGCAAATTGGCTGCAAAGATGCGGTTTTCCCCGAAGGGGTTAAAAAAAACTCCAAAAACCCACACCCCAAGCAATCACCACCTGGCATTGCCGCTCAGGTAGTTGCCCACATAATCTTCAATGCCCTCTTCAAGTGATTGCATTTTCTTCGTAAAACCGGAATTGCGGAGCTTGTCGATGTTCGCTTCGGTAAAATACTGGTAGTTCTCCCGGAGGTCTTCGGGCATGTCGATGTAGCGGATGTTGGGTTCCAGCCCCAGGGCTTTGAAGGTGAGGGTGGCCAGGTCCTGAAAGGTTCTGGCCCTGCCGGTGCCTACATTGTACAGGCCATTGTCGGGGCCACTTGCCATGAAGTGCAGGAGGATATCCACCACGTCTTTTACATAGATGAAATCCCTGAGCTGCTGTCCGTCCTCGAAGTCGCTGCGGTGCGAGCGAAAAAGTTTCATCTCTCCCGTTTCCCGTATTTGTCTCACCGTGTGGTAAATGACGCTGGCCATTCTTCCCTTGTGGTACTCGTTGGGACCATACACGTTGAAGAATTTGAGCCCTGCCCAGAATGGTGGGGTTTTTCCGCCACCAGCTTCTTCATCGAGCACCCATTTGTCGAAATCATTCTTTGATTTTCCGTAGAGGTTGAGCGGTTTCAGCCTGGGCACCAGTTCGTGATCATCCAGGTATCCATGTTCTCCGGCACCATAGGTGGCTGCACTGCTGGCATACACCAGTGGAACACCGTGTATTGAACAAAGCTCCCAGACCGCTTTTGAATACCCCAGGTTCAGCATCTGGAAGATCTTCGGGTCGGTCTCGACGGTGTCGGTGCGGGCCCCCAGGTGGAATACGAAATCCACCTCACTGTGATGGGTTTCAAACCATTCAACGAAGCGGCTCCGGTCGATTTGGGCCTGGTACTTTTTCCCCTCCAGATTGGGGATTTTATCAGCCCGCCGGAAATCATCCACCAGAATGAGGTTGAAATGACCTTCTTCGTTGAGCTTTTGCACCAGGCAACTGCCAATGAATCCGGCAGCTCCCGTTACGACGATGTTGACTTTGGTTTTTGCTTGCAACAGTGAGCTTTTTACTTACGAAAGGAAATAGGAAACAGCCAGGTCATAACCCTTCAGCCCCAGGCCAATGATGCTACCAACACAGTAAGGAGCAATCACGGATTTATGCCGGAAAGCCTCCCTGGCGAAAGTGTTGGAAATATGCACTTCCACCACCGGCGTTTCGATGGCAGCAATGGCGTCGGCAATGGCAATGGAAGTGTGCCCATAGGCGCCGGGATTCAATACGATGCCGTTGTACGTGGTTGCCTCGTGCAGTTGATCGATGATCGCACCTTCCGAATTGCTCTGAAAATAGTGCATGGTCACACCGGGAAATTCCTGCTGCAGCAATTCAAAATATTCTTCGAATGAGCGCTTACCGTAAATGTGTGGCTCTCTTTGGCCGAGCAGGTTGAGGTTGGGTCCGTTGATGATGAGCAGTTTCATGGATGATCCGGGTTGAATTTTCCCAAAGGTACAACCAAGCGCAAAAAACAACCGGCAGGACAGTAAAAACTGAACCTGCCGGCCTGGGCTTAATCAAGGTTTATTCTTCAGAAATCAGTTGGCAACCTCTGAGAGGAATTTGATTCTCACCAGCTGGATCTCTTCCATGGTGTAGTCGTCATCCTTCAGGTCCTGGTAGGCGGTTTTGACATCGCCGGTTTCTGATTCCTCCATGAAGTAATCGTAGATTTCTTCGACAACGGTTTCGTCCATCACCTCTTCGATGTAGTAGTCGAGGTTCACTTTGGTGCCGGAAGATACGATGGCATCGAGTTCTTCCAACAACTCCTCCATGGTCAGGTCGTTTTGCTTCGCAATGGTCGGGAGGTCCACCTTCCGGTCGATGGCCTGAATGATGGCCACTTTGACCTTGGATTTGTTGGCCACCTGTTTGATGACCACATCCGTCGGGCGGTCAATGTCATTCTCCTCAACATATTTGGCAATCAGTTCGATAAAAGGCCGGGCGTACTTCATGGCTTTGCCCTGGCTGACCCCCTGGATCTTCTTCATGTCTTCCATGGAGATGGGGTACTGGGTGGCCATGTCTTCGAGTGAGGGATCCTGGAAAATGACAAATGGCGGAACGCCTTTTTTCTTGGCAACGTCTTTCCGGAGGTCCTTCAGCAATTTCATCAAGGTGGTGTCAAGCACGGCGGTTTTTCCGCTGCTCTCATCGAGGTCCACATTGGTGTTGTTGTAATCCACGTTGAGCGGAATCTCGATTTTGCCGGGCTTTTTGATGAAGGCTCGCCCTTCGTCGGTCAATTTGAGGACGCCATAGGTTTCAATGTCTTTTCTGAGCAAGTCATTGATCATGGCATGGCGGAACACAGAGTTCCAGAAGATTTCGTCCTTGTCTTTTCCGATGCCGAAGAGTGGGCGCTGGTTGAAGCGGTAGTCTTTCATTTCTTTGGTCTCGTTGCCGAGCACGAAGTCAACCAGCGTTTTGATCTTGTAGTTTTCTTCCAGTTGTGCAACGGCTTTCAGGGCCTGTTGCATTTCTTTGGTAACATCGACTTTTTCTTTGGGGTGGCGGCAGTTGTCGCACATTTTGCCACACCTTTCCTCTTCAAACTCTTCCCCGAAATAAAAGAGCAGAAAGCGGCGGCGGCAACCGGTTGTTTCCACGTAAGCTTCTATCTCTTGCATCAGCTGGGTACTCATCTCTCGCTCCGCAACGGGCTTGTCACGAAGGAATTTTTCCAGCTTTGCCATGTCTTTGTAAGAGAAGAAAGCCACACAGCGCCCTTCCAGTCCGTCACGGCCGGCACGGCCGGTTTCCTGGTAGTAGTTCTCGATGCTCTTGGGCATGTTGTAGTGGATGACGAAGCGCACATCCGGCTTGTCGATACCCATTCCGAAGGCGATGGTTGCCACTATGACGTCGATGTCTTCCATGAGGAAAGCATCCTGGGTGGCTGAGCGGGTTTTCGCATCGAGACCGGCGTGGTACGGGGCGGCTTTGATGCCGTTCACATTGAGCACCTGCGCAATTTCCTCTGTGCTCTTTCTGGCCTGCACATAGATGATGCCCGACTGGTTGGGCATTTCCTTGATGATCTGTACGATCTGGCGGATGGTTGCATCCTTCTTGCCCTTCGGGCGAACTTCGTAATAGAGGTTCTCACGGTTGAAAGAGGAGACAAACTGGTTGACCTCTTTCATGTTCAGGTTCTTCAGAATGTCTGACTGAACCTTGGGGGTGGCCGTGGCTGTCAGTGCGATGATGGGGATGTCAATGTTGATGGCATCGATCATTGCCCGGATACGGCGGTATTCAGGGCGGAAATCATGCCCCCATTCCGAAATACAGTGGGCTTCGTCAACGGCCACGAAAGAGATGTTGACGTTTTTGAAGAACTCAATATTTTCCTCTTTGGTGAGGGTTTCGGGAGCCACATACAGCATTTTCGTTTTGCCGGCCATAATGTCGGCTTTCACCTCCCGCATCTGGGTGCGGCTCAGTGAGGAATTGAGGAAGTGGGCCACTTCATCGGTATCGCTGTATCCCCGGATGCTGTCCACCTGGTTTTTCATCAGTGCGATGAGCGGGGAGATGATGAGCGCCGTGCCTTCCATCATGAGGGCGGGCAGCTGGTAACAAAGGGATTTGCCACCGCCGGTGGGCATGATTACAAAAGTGTCTTTTCCGTCAAGCACACTTTGTATGATGGCTTTCTGGTTGCCTTTGAAGGTTTCAAAACCGAAGTACTTGTGAAGTGCTTCCTGCAGGTTGTCGTTTGCGACAGAATTTTCCGCTACCATGTCTTTTGGTTCAGGTTGTTAGTTGGTTGTTCTCCTCATTGCACACTGTGCGCAAATCTTTGTCTTCAATTTCGAAAGGGCTGGGATTTCTACCTTGTGCAGGGGCCGATGGGGGTGAATTACAGGTGCTAAATGTAAGCAAAAAGTTCGTCCCTTCTGAAGGTTCCGCAGCTTTTCTTGGGTTTATTTGTGGTTTGAGTAGAAAATGTAAGACCCGATATGCAAGATTGTTTTCTATGGCTGGTTAAACGCCGGAATGACAGAGAATAACTGCGTGTTGTACGATAAAGTTGTGTCGGTTTTTGGAAGACTATTTCAGGGGTTTTCATCCCCTTTTTTGAAAAAGCAGCCAAAAGTAAGAAAACAGAGCCTATTCTGCAAAAGAAAATTTGGCAGATTGACGGCCTTTTAGCCGGTTGATTTTCCAGCTGTTTTTTTCTTACTAAAGTGTCTGATTTTCACAAAATTATATTCATCGATGACCTCGGATTTACCAAACAAGATTAGGGAAGCCGCCCTGAATACCTTGTCAGTAGAAAAAACAGCCATTCAGGATCTAGAAAGCGCTATCAATGAGGTGTTTGTCCGCCTGGTTACTTTCATCCACGACGAAACCAACCGGGTGGTTTTGAGCGGCATCGGCAAGAGTGCCATCGTTTCTCAAAAAATTGTGGCCACACTGAACTCCACCGGCACCCCTGCCATGTTCATGCATGCTGCTGATGCCATCCACGGAGATCTCGGCATGATCCAGCCAAACGACTTGCTGCTGGTCGTCAGCAAGAGCGGGGAGACGGAAGAACTGAAGGTGCTGCTTCCCATTGTGAAAAGCCGGGGCAACAAAGTGGCCGCCATGGTGGCCAATCCGGAAAGCTGGCTGGCCCGGCAGGTCGATTTCGTTTTGATCACTCCTGTAAAACAAGAAGCAGACCCCAACAACCTGGCCCCCACAGCCAGTTCCACCGCTCAAATGGCCCTCGGCGATGCGCTGGCCATGGCCTTGCTCGCCCTGCGGGGTTTCACGCCTGAACAGTTTGCCGGCCTGCACCCCGGCGGCAGCCTCGGCAAGCAGCTCTACCTGAGGGTCTGCGACATCTTTCCGAAGAATGAAAAACCGGTGGTTTTGCCGGACACTCCCCTCCACCAAACCATCATCGAAATGACCTCCAAACGGCTCGGCTGCACGGTGGTGCTCGACGAGCAAGGTCAAATCCGGGGCATCATTACCGATGGAGACCTGCGCCGGATGCTCAACAGTTCTCCGGTGAAAAAGCTGGAGGACCTAAGGGCTGCCGATGTGATGACAGAGGCTCCAAAAACCATTGCCTCCGGAGCCATGGCGGTAGATGCCCTGGCCCTGATGCGCAAACACAGCATCACCCAATTGGTGGTGGAAGAAGCCGGCACCTACCTCGGCATCGTTCACCTTCACGACCTGTTAAGGGAGGGCATCGTATGAGACTACTCGTCGCAATCATCCCCCTGATCTTCTTGCTGACTGCCTGCAATGAGAAGGAGCGGTGCCAGCCCGAGATTGCCTGGTACCATTGGAAATCGTCGCTGGATACGGCGGCAATGGCGCAGGCTTTCCAGGTTTTGCCCAACACCGGCAAAGTTTACCTCCGGGTTTTCGATGTGGATCTGGAAGAAGGCAGTGGCCGCCGGGTGCCGGTGGGTTTGTTCGAAGGTTTTCCCGAAGGTGCCGTTCCGGAAAATTTCATCCCCGTCGTTTTCATCACCAACCGCTCGCTGCAAGATTTTGCCGAAGGAAAAACCGTGGAGCTGGCTGAGAACATCTCCAGGCTGGTCAGCAACTACCTGCCTTCACCAGCGGAATTGCAACTGGATTGCGACTGGACCGAAAGCACCCGTGCTGCTTTTTTCAGACTTGTGGAAGCGGTGAAAAACAAGCTGCCCAACACAGCGGTTTCCGTCACCATTCGCCTGCACCAGTTCAAATACCCGGAGCAAAGCGGCGTGCCACCCGCCGACCAGGGCATGCTCATGGTGTACAACATGGGTGAGGTGGACAGTTGGGAAACCGAAAATTCAATCATTCAACCCTCCATCGCTGCGCAATACCTGGAGGGTGTCCGAGGCTACCCCCTGCCGCTGGACGTTGCGCTGCCACTTTTCCAATGGGCTTGTGTTTACCGGGACGGGCGACTGGTGCAGCTTTTCCACAATCTCACAGCAACTGAACTGTCAGATACGACCAGGTTTGAACCCATTGCCACGGGGCGGTTTTTGACGAAGAAAAACACCTTTCTAAATGGCTTCTTCCTGAACAAAGGCGACCGGATTCGGCTGGAGGAGGTGGCAGCAGAAGACCTGAAGGCCGTGGCGGAGATGCTCCGGCCCATTGTGGATTGCTGCCAAAGCACCCTGGCTTTTTATCACCTCGACAGCACGATTTTGGAAAAGTACAGCCCGGAACAATTACAGGAAGTTGTTGATGAGTTGTGTGAGTAACAAGCTCCAACGGCCGGTGGCGGCCCCTCGGGTTGCAGCATCTCAACCGGATCCGTCAAGGTATTCCGCAGCGGCAGCCATTTCTTCGTAAAACTCCTCCCCGTATTTTCTGAGGATAGCTGTTTTGGCAAATTCAAAAACCCTGATCTTGTCCTTTTTGCCGGCGGTGCAGGCGGCTGAGCAGATGTCCCACACGTCGTAATTCAGGGCTTCGAAATCCACTTGTTCGTTTTTGGCCACGCGGATGGGATACAGGTGGCAGGAGATGGGCTTTTGAAAATCCGTGATGCCTTGCTCCCAGGCTTTTTCGATGCCGCATTTGGCAATACCGTTTTCCTCAAAGGTGAGGAATGCACAGGCGCCGTCGGGCAGCAGGGGGGTGCCGGGGCCCTCCAGGCCTTTGTAATACACGCTAAGGCCCTGTTCTTCGATGGCGGCAATTCCCTCCTTGCGAAGAAAAGGTTTGATGTCTTCGTAAATGGCGGCAAGTGTTTCCTCCTCGCCGGGTTCCAGCGGGGCGCCGAAGTCCCCTTCCCGGCAGCAGGCACCCTTGCAGCTTTCCAGTGCACAGCGGAAGTGTTCCGTCAAAACGGCCTCGCTCACCAATACATTCTGAACTATTACCACAGCAGTCAATTTTGCGAAGCGCAAAGGTACACACTGCGCGGTCTGATGGATACGATGGTCATTTGCCCGCCAAAACACTTTTGGGGAGGCCACCACCGGTTCAGGGGAAATCGTATTTTAGCGGCCGTCAGTCAATCAGCCCTCCGGGGCCTTCACCGAAAAGCTATCAACAATGAAGCACTTACTGCTTTCCCTCACTTTCCTCCTCTTTGCCGGAGGATTGTTTGCCCAGACCGAAACTAAAAAATCACCTGCTCAAAAAGACACCGAAGCACTGGTGGCCGAGTACCAGCTCAACGACGACCAGGCGGCAGAAATGCTGAAGGTGCAGGAGCGCAAGTACCGCAACCTGAAGGAATTCGAACCCCTGATGAACCAGGATGTGAAATTGTACCTTCGGAAACTGCGGGCCCTCGTCAACGCCACCGACGCATCCTTCCGCCGCATCCTCAACGACGAGCAAATCAAGACCTACAACCAGAAAAAACAGGAGTTGCGACAGCAAAAGGCGCAGCTTTACAAGGAAATGAAAGCCGCCGGAGCCAGCCAGTTCGAGATAGACAAAAAACTGGTGCAGCTCGATCTGGAAGCGATCTGATGCCAAATACAGAAAACGACAAAGCCCGCATGGATGAATTTCCGGCGGGCTTTGTCGTTGGTGGTCTTATCACTTTTGGAGTTCCAGCAGGGCCACCGTTTCCACGTGGTGGGTATGCGGAAACATATCCACCGGCTGGATTTTCAGCAGCCGGTATTTTTCACTCAGCAGGTTGATGTCGCGGGCCTGGGTGGCCGGATTGCAACTCACATAAACGATGCGGGGCGCCTCCAACTGCAGGAACATCTTCACCACATCGCCGTGCATGCCTGCGCGGGGCGGGTCGGTGATCACCAGGTCGGGTTTGCCGTGCTTTTCTGCAAAAGCATCCGTGAGCACGTCTTTCACATCGCCGGCATAGAAAATGCAGTTTTCGATGCCGTTCATTTGGGCGTTTTGCGCTGCATCCACAATGGCTTCGGGCACCTCCTCGATGCCCACCACCTGCCGGGCAAAACGAGAGACGTACAGCCCGATGCTGCCCACACCGGTGTACAGATCGTAAACATTTTCGGTGCCGGTGAGGCCGGCAAATTCCACCACCTTGTCGTAAAGCACCTTTGCCTGGTAGCTGTTGGTCTGGAAAAAGGACTTGGGGCCAATTTTGAATTTCACCGGCCCGAGTTGCTCCACGATGTGATCCTTTCCGTGGTAAAGCACCATTTCGAGGTCGCCCACGTAGTCGTTTTGCTTTGGGTTGATGCAATAAAAAAGGCTGGTGATGGAGGGGAATTTTTCAACCACCGCATCGAGCAGTTTGCTGATCTTCTCCTGGTCATCTTCGAAAAAACTCACGATGAGCATGAGCTCACCCAGGGTGGTCAACCGGATCATGATGTGGCGCATCATGCCTTCGTTTTGCCGAAGGTCAAAAAAAGTAAGGCCCTGCTCGATGGCCAGTGCTTTAACGGCCAGCCGCAAATCATTGGAGGGGTCCTCCTGCAGCCAGCAGTGTTTGATGTCCACGATTTTGTCGAAAGCCCCGGGGCGGTGAAAGCCCAGTACATCCTCCACATTGGAGATGCCGGCTTCCATTTCTTCTTTGGTGAGCCAGCGTTTGTGGCTGAAGGCGTATTCCAGTTTGTTGCGGTAATAGGTGCTTTTGTCGCAAGGAACGATGGGCAGGAATTCATCGGGATTTACCTTGCCAATGCGGTAGATGGCATCCCTGACGACCTTTTCCTTGTAAAAGGTCTGGGCTTCGTAATTGACGTGCTGCCAGCGGCAGCCGCCACAGACACCGAAATGTTCGCAAAAAGGCTCCACCCGGTGGGAGGAAAGGCTGTGGTATTTTACGGCATAGCCCTGTGCATAATCCGGTTTCCTTCGGGTAAGCTGGACGTCCACCACATCACCAGGGGCCACCTTTTCAACGAAGAGCACCCGACCCTCGGCATCCCGGCCTACACCCCGGCCCTTATCGGCCACGCCGGTGATCTCAATTTTCTCCACCACTTCCAGCTTTCTCCTTCGACGTCCCATGTTTCTGTGAAAGGTTTGATTTCAATTGGTTGACAGCGGCAAAGATGTCCATTATTTGCGAAGCGAAGGGTGACCTGAGGAGTTATGTGTACTCTAAACAGGCACAGTGTACATTTGCCGTGTGTCCTCGTACATTCTCAACAGTGGCAAACTTCCAAACTTTTGTACTTTTAGCCGCATTCGAAACTTAGAGCCTGTTTCAAGTTTCATCACTTGGCTACAAGCGGCCAATTTTATCCTGCACTTCGTTAAATTTTTCACCGGATTACCCGTATCCGCCTGCAAAATTTGCCTCGTTCAGAATAAAATTTGCTCACTTTCGCTCAAGCATGAAAATTAAAACAGGCTCTTAACCAACAACCACTATGGCAGAAGAAAGACCTTGGCTCAAGAATTATCCGAAGGGGATACCCGCCAACATTGACCCCGATGCTTATCCCAGCGTATGTGCCATGCTGGATGATACCTTCCAGAAGTTCAAAAAATTGAAGGCATTTACCTGCATGGGCAAAGAAATGACCTATGCTGAGGTGGACAAGCACTCCAGGAATTTTGCCGCCTACCTGCACTCGAGGGGACTGGAGCCCGGCGACAAGATCGCCCTCATGATGCCCAACCTTTTGCAATATCCCATTGCACTGTTCGGCTGCCTGCGGGCAGGGCTGATCGTTGTGAACACCAACCCGCTTTATACCCCCCGTGAGATGCGGCATCAATTCACCGACGCAGGGGTCAAAGCCATTGTCATTTGTGAAAACTTTGCGAAGAACCTGCAGGAAATACTGCCCGACACCCAGATCAAAACCATCCTGGTGACGAGCATCGGAGAGATGTTGGGTTTTCCGAAGAAATTGCTGGTCAATTTTGCTGTGAGAACCCTCAAACGCATGGTTCCGAAATACGACCTGCCCAATGTGGTGACCTTCACAGAGGCTTTGAAACAGGGCAAGAAATTTTCCGTGAAGGAATTCAAACAAGCCCCTGACGATACCATCATCATTCAGTACACCGGCGGCACCACGGGCGTGTCCAAAGGCGCCATGCTCACCAACCGCAACCTGGTGGCCAACATGAGCCAGATCAAAGCGTGGGGCAGTGTGGCTTTTTGCGAAGGAGAAGAAATCGCACTCTCGCCCCTGCCTTTGTACCACATTTTTGCCCTCACGGTGAATTGCCTGGCGCTGTTCAACCTGGGCTCCCTCAATGTGCTGGTCGTCAATGCCCGGGACATCCCCTCCGTACTGAAAGAATTCAAACGCAACAAGATCACGATGATGACGGGGGTGAACACCCTCTTCAACGCCATGCTCAACCACAAGGATTTTGCTGGTTGTGATTTCAGCCAGTTCAAATTTGCCCTCGGTGGTGGCATGGCCGTTCAGCGCGTCGTCGCTGAAAAATGGCAGAGCGTCACCGGCTCGCCCCTGGTGGAAGGATATGGCATGACGGAGTCCTCACCGGTGGCCAGCGTCAACCCTTTGGATGGCAGCGGAAAGCTGGGCTCCATCGGTTTGCCCGTACCCTCTACGGACATGCGGGTGGTGGATGAAAAAGGCAACCCACTTCCAGTTGATGGCATTGGTGAAATTCAGATCAGCGGCCCACAGGTGATGAAAGGCTATTACAACCGCCCGGATGAAACCGCCAAAACCATCAAAGACGGTTGGCTCAGCACGGGCGACATCGGCAAAATGGACGCCGATGGTTACTTCTACATCGTGGACCGCAAAAAAGACATGATCCTGGTATCCGGTTTCAACGTTTTTCCCAACGAAATAGAGGACGTGGTGGCGGCCCACCCCAAAGTGCTGGAATGCGCAGCCGTGGGCAAACCAGACCCCAAGTCCGGCGAGGTGGTGAAACTCTTCGTTGTGAAGAAAGACAAATCGTTGACGGAAAAAGAGCTGATTGAATACTGCCGTGAAAACCTGACCGGCTACAAAGTGCCCAAGGAAGTGGAGTTCAGGGATGAACTGCCAAAATCCAACGTGGGAAAAATCTTGCGCCGCGAACTCCGCGACGACATTGTGGGTTAATAGGCTGCCCGGACCAAAAACGGTACCGGTAAACAATGTACCCTGATGAAAAGACCACTCCTTGTACTTGCTGCATTTTTCTTCTCCTTCGGGCTGTTCGCCCAACAGGAGGAAACCATCTTCGGAAACGGCGGGCTGAAGCTCACCGGCGCATGGGGCTCCTTCCACCCCGGATTCACCAGCTTCGACGGAGAAGATGTGACCATGGGAGGCGGATACGTTGCGCTGGAGTTCAACAAAGCCCTCCTGCTGGGACTCGGTGGAAGCCACTCCACCGAACGCTTCTCCAACGGACTCAGATACGACCTTTCCGGCGCCTACCTCGGCTATGTGATGAACGGCTACCGCGCCATTCACCCCAAGTTCAGCCTGATGATAGGCGGTGGGGAAGTGAAACCCCGGAACGGGGAGGAAGACAAGGTTTTCACCGTGATGCCGGGAGCCGGTGTCGAGGTCAACCTGTTTCGCTGGTTCAAGCTCGGCCTCCACGGCAGTTACCGCTTCGTTTCCAACGTCAGCTACCCCGGCCTGGACGAAAACGACCTGTCGGGCTTCCTCTTTGACTTGCAATTCCGTTTCGGCTGGTCCTGGGGCGATTGAAGCCGCCGCCATTAACAAACCTTAACCGCCGGCCGGACAACAGCACCCCGGCCGCTGCGTTTCCTGCTCAAACAACCAAAGACTCCAATGATGCTCAGAATTTTCCTGTTTGCTTTCGTTTCTCTCTTCGCCCTTCGGGCAACGGCACAAGAGTTTACCACCGAAGCCGATTCCGACCCAAAAGCCAAAGCCGTTCTGGATAAACTCCGCAATAAGTACGAGGCCTTCAAAACCCTGGAAGCCGATTTCAGCCTCGAAATAGAAATTCCGGAACAACCCGTGGAAGTTCAAAAAGGCCACCTCATCCAGCAAGGCAACAAATACCGCCTCAAACTGAAAGACCGCACCATGGTCAGCGACGGTGAGAGCGTCTGGCTCTACCTCCCCAAACACCAGGAAGTGCAAATCAACAATGCAGAGGAAGAACCCGAAGAAGGCGTTTTCAACTCGCCCAAAGACCTCCTGGCCGCTTACCAGTGGAAAAACCACGTTTACGTCCTCACCGCAGAATTCACCGAAAACGGCCGCCTCATCCAGCAAATAGAATTCAAACCCATCTCCCGCTATGCCGACTACTCAAAGGTCCGCCTAACCATCGACAAAAAGACCAACGACATCGTCCGTATCAAAACCTTCAACAAAGACGGCTCCCGCTTCACGCTGAAAGTGGACAAGATCACCGGCAATAAATCCTACCCCGCCAGCACCTTTACCTTCAGCAAAGCCGAATGCCCCGATTGCCACTGGGAAGATTTGAGAATTTGAGGTAGGTGAATCGAAAAATTTACCGGTGAGAGAGTTTGGGCAGACATTTACTGGTTGGCCCTAATCTTCTATCAAACCCATCCAACGACATTAAAGACTGCTTCAAAGCAAAATTCATTTTGCTGGAGTTGGGGTATGTTAGTAAAAATTGCCGCTCACAAACTATCCAAAGGACTTTGCAAATTTCGTCGGGCCGAATCCGTGACATGGGTGTAAATCTGGGTGGTTTTGATTGATTGGTGGCCCAGCATTTCCTGCACATACCTGATATCCATGCCTTTTTCTATCAAATGTGTCGCAAAACTGTGGCGCAGCATGTGGGGCGTCACTCTTTTCTTAATGCCCGCTCTCGAGGCAGCAGCTTTTACAAGGTTTTGGATGCTTTTTGCAGAATAGCGGGGAGCATTCTGCCCCTCAAAAAGGTGGTCTTTTGGTTTGTACCTCATAAAATACTTGCGCAGGTCCTCCAACAATTTTTCTGATAAAACGACCACACGGTCCTTATTGCCTTTGGAGTTTCTGACGTGGATGAGCATGTTCTTCGACTCAATGTCTGTCAATTTCAAATCCAACACCTCCGAAACTCTCAAACCGGCCCCGTAGAGCAGTTGAATGATGCACAAGTGTTTGAGGTTGTGCACATTCTCCAGCATCCTTTTTACTTCTTCACGGATAAGGTATTTCGGTAGATTCTGTCGTTTCCGCTTTGGATACAATGAAGCCAGATTCAGCTTCTTTTGAAAGGTCAACTCATAAAACTTGCCGATGGCACCCAACAATTGCCGCTGGTAGGAGTAGCTAATCTTTTCCTCTTTGATCAGGTGGATCAGGTAATTCTCAATGTTTTTCTCGTTAACCTGGGACAAATCATAGCGCTCAAAAGCCTTGAGAAACTTGGCCAGGCAATTCCCATAAGACTTAATGGTACTGTAAGCATAACGCTGGAGTTCCAATTGCTCTTTGAAGCGTGTTACCGTTTGCTCGAGATCAAACATTCGCAATAACAACTTTTTGATTTGACCCAAACCTAAGGATAAACATTTAAAAATCAAAGACTTAAACCTAAAAAACATCTACACCATTGAAAAGTGATATGCGAAGGGGGTAAGGGTGAAATAAACGACATTCGTATATTGTGGCGTTACCGGCAAGTGTAACAGACGACAGTGCTAAAATTAAACGGACGACCAAAATTTGAACATTAACACAAGAGCAAACCATTTTGAAAAGCGACCAAAACATAGACCTTATTATTAACGGACAACGAGCAACCCGACACGCTAACCGACCCAATGTTTTTTTATTTTTTTGCCAACGCTCATTTTTTAAAAACAATTTTTAACCAACCGCACAAATGGCACATTGGGTTTTGCCCGACACACAAGCCAACGCTTCGCAAAACCAAAAGAGCCATTTTTTTCCAACACACCCGAACGAAAAAATTTATACCTTTGCAGACAGAAAATATATGACAAGACAAATTTCCATAATGCTGATAGTGGTGCTTGGTTTCTTTTTGACACCAACGCTAACCTATGCTTGTGGAAAATCTCATACTAAAACTGAAAAATCTTGTTGCGACAAAAAAACTTCACAGACTGAGAAAAAAGACTGTTGCAAAAATCATACTGACAACAACCAAAACAATGACGGTTGCGGTGGAAAATGCAAAAACGCTTCTTGTCATTGCCCAACTGCTCCCCTTGCTTTTGCATTAACTCTTGATGCAGGAATGAAAAATCATATCATCGTACTCGAAAAGTTAACTATTGGCTATACGCAAAGTTATATTTCTTCGGGATTTCATTCCATATGGCAACCGCCTAAAATAAGCTAAAACGGTGGCTTGTTAGCCACAGGTATGTCTTGTCGAAAGCTATTTAGTTTTCGCACAACCTTTGTTTATCTTACTAAATTAAAAATTTTCAAAATGAAATCATTATCAAAAATAGTGATGGTAATCGCTGTATTACTATCATCAGTAAACAGTTTCGCACAAATCAAGAATGCGAAAACAGAAACCGTAAAAATTTACGGTAATTGTGGTATGTGTGAAACTACCATAGAAAATGCAGGAAATGTAAAGAAAGTAGCCCAAGTGGATTGGAACAAAGACACAAAAATGGCTACACTCACCTATGACGGCGACAAAACAAATCAGGATGAAATCCTGAAACGTATCGCTTTGGCTGGTTATGACAGTGAGAAGTTCCGTGCGCCGGATGACGTATATGCGAAACTTGCCGAATGTTGCCAGTACGATAGACCTATAAAGACGGTTGCTAAAAACAAAGATGCGGGAATGAATATGAGTGCTGGACATGGCGACCACAACCATAGCGAAATGACAGCATCCGCTAACAAAGGAACGGCTCAAAACCAATCACAGCTAAAGGCTGTATTTGACAACTACTTTTCAGTGAAAGATGCTTTGATAAAAACCGATGCGGCGACCGCATCTGCCAAAGCCGCTGAATTGGCTGCATCCCTTAAAGCAGTCGATATGAATAAGCTATCGGCAGAGGAACATACGGCTTGGATGAAAGTGATGCAGGACTTGACGGCCAATGCGGAAAGCATTTCAAAATCAAAAGATGTTGCAAAACAAAGAAGTGCTTTTGCGGCACTTTCGGAAGGCATCTACACACTTGCTAAAGTTTCCAAGCAGGATACTCCTGTTTATTACCAGCATTGTCCTATGTACAATGGAGGTAAGGGTGCAAATTGGCTAAGCAAAGAGAATGAGGTGAAAAATCCGTATTACGGCTCACAGATGCTTACCTGCGGCAGTACAGTTGAAACTATTAAATAACAGTTTTAAAGATATGGTACAGTATAATGACATGGTTGAGGCTCTCAAAGACCTTGAACAACGTGGTTACAGTATTGATTTTAGTCTGTTACCGGACTGCCTGTATTGTGCATCAAGTAACCTGAAACTAAAACCAGAGGACTTTACTGTTATGGAAACACATAGGTTTGAAAGCCTTGATAGCAGTCCAGATAACAATTCCGTGATTTATGCCATATCGTCCAATGATGGTAAGAATAGAGGCGTACTTGTGGATGCCTATGGTACCTATGCAGAGGAAATGACCCATGAGATGGCAAAAAAATTAAGTGCAACTTAACTTTTAAAACCCCTTGTTATGAAAAAATACACGTGTCCCATGCACCCGCAGGTGCTAAAAGACGAACCAGGCAAATGCCCGCTTTGTGGCATGGCACTGGTTCCCGTTGGCGGTAGCTCAGTTTCTCATGTACAAAAATCAGGACATGGGCATTCCGGGCATTCTCATCATAACCAAGCCAGAGATAGCTTTAACAAACATGAGGGGCATCATACAGGCGATTTCCTCACTCGTTTTTGGATAAGCCTCGTCATTACAATCCCTATCCTGCTCCTGTCACACATGATACAGCAATGGTTGGGGTTCAATATTACTTTCCCTGGTGACAAATATGTGCTGCTGGCTTTGGGCACGGTGATTTATATCTATGGTGGCTTACCATTCTTAAAGGGAATGATCGGAGAGATGAAAGCTAAAGCCATAGGAATGATGACACTTGTTGCCATTGCAATATCTGTGGCTTATATCTATTCGGTTGCCGTTGTTTTCGGCTTGCAGGGCATGGATTTCTTCTGGGAACTGGCTACGCTTATCGACATCATGCTGTTAGGGCATTGGTTGGAAATGCGCTCCCAAATGGCTGCATCACGGGCATTACAATCATTGGTTGCTTTGCTGCCTAATGATGTTACCGTAGAACGAAACGGAGAAGCAGTAAAGATAAAACTTGAAGACCTGCAAAATGGTGAAACGGTAATCATAAAACCGGGAGAAAAAATTCCTGCCGATGGATTGGTACTGGAAGGGCTTTCGTATATCAACGAGAGCATGCTTACCGGAGAAAGTATTCCCGTGAAAAAGGAAAAGGACGGAAAGGTCATCGCAGGCTCTATCAATGGCGATGGTGCGCTGAAAGTTAAGGTAACAGCCGTTGGAAAAGACAGCTACCTGAACAGGGTTATCAATCTTGTGCAGGAGGCACAAGCTACTAAGTCCAATACGCAAAACCTTGCGGACAAAGTTGCCAAATGGCTCACCTTTATTGCCATTGCCGTTGGCATAGGCACATTTGCCTATTGGTATGCAAGCAGTGGAGATATTGCCTTTGCGCTTGAAAGAATGGTGACGGTAATGGTAACGGCCTGCCCGCACGCATTGGGCGTGGCTATCCCGTTGGTGGTCGCCATTTCCACAACGCTATCGGCGACCAATGGTCTGCTCATCCGCAACCGCACAGCATTTGAAACCACCCGAAAACTTTCCACTGTCATTTTTGATAAGACCGGAACGCTCACCAAAGGTTCCCATGCCGTAGAAAAGGTTATACCGTTAACAGACGAATATAATGCCGATGAGGTTATCCAGTATGCTGCCGCAGTACAGCAAAACTCGGAACACCATATCGCCAAAGGCATTATGGCTACATTGAAAGAAAAGAGCCTTGCCTTATGGAAGTCTGAAAACTTCAGCTATATGCAGGGCATAGGTGTTAAAGGTGTTGTGAACGGGAAAAATGTCGTAGCTGGCGGCCCGAATTATTTCACCGAAAACCACCTTTCCCTGCCGGAAATTCCAAACGAAATCAATCAAGAAGCCGAAACGGTCAACTTTGTCCTCATTGATGACCGGGTAATCGGCATCATTACTTTGGCAGACAGCATCCGTGAGGGTTCGGCACAAGCGATTGATGAGCTCAAAAAAATGGGTATTAAGTCCTTTCTCCTCACCGGGGATAACGACAAGATTGCTGCTGCGGTAGCAGAGAAATTAAGAATGAACGGATATTTAGCCAATGTGCTTCCACACAACAAGCAAGAAAAAGTAAAAGAGTTTCAAGATAAAGGCGAAGTCGTGGCAATGACAGGTGATGGTGTGAACGATGCACCGGCACTGGCACAGGCAGATGTGGGCATTGCCGTGGGTTCCGGTACGGACGTTGCTGCCGAAACAGCGGATATCATATTGGTAGACAGCGACCCGAGGGATGTGGTCAAACTGATTGACTTCGGCAAACTTACCTACAAAAAGATGGTACAGAACCTGATATGGGCGGTTGGCTACAACGTGGTGGCAATACCGCTTGCGGCAGGCGTACTCTATCCGAATTTTGTTTTAAGTCCCGCTATGGGTGCTGTGCTGATGAGTGTAAGCACCATTGTAGTGGCTATTAACGCAAGTTTTTTAAAAATCAAAAAATAAGTAAAAATGAAAAATCTAATATTATCAATCATTGCTGTTATCATGGCATTTGTAACAGTATCATGCAATCAGGCATCCAACAAAAACGAGCAGTCTTCAAATGATACTGCTGTTGTATCACAAGAACAGTCAGCTTCCCAACCAAAAGAGGATGATACGGTAGCTGCGCCCGTTGTGAGTGAAACTCCGAGCAGTCAGGAAGCAAAAGCAACAGGAAAAGAAGAAGCAAAAAACTTTTCTATCGCACCCATCGTTACAGATTATCTTTCATTAAAGAATGCCCTTGTTTCAGACAATGACAAAGCTGCAGCCAGTGCAGGAAAAAAACTATTAGCCACTTTGAATAAAGTGGACTTGAAAGCTATTCCTGCCGATAAGCATAAACAGTACATGGACATAGCGGACGATGCTAAAGAACACGCAGAACATATCGGGGAAAATGTCGGCAACATCCACCACCAGCGGGAACATTTGGCCTCGCTTGGCGAAGATTTGAAAGACCTGATTGATTTGTTCGGTACATCCCAAACATTGTATCAAGCCCACTGCCCGATGTTCAATGATGGTAAAGGCGCTGTTTGGTTCAGCGAAAACAAGGAAATTAAAAACCCTTATTATGGCTCTAAAATGCTGACCTGCGGTAAGGTGGAAAAAACAATTAACAGCAAATAAAATTCAGGGTTTTGGAAAATATGCAAAACAGTCATCATGCGGGTCATTCCTCGGAGCATGGCACGCACAATACAAAACATGCTTCGGTCATGTACAAACGCTTTGCGGTGATGGCTGTCGCAATGTTCGCAGTGATGTATTTTATCATGTACGCCATGATTGACGGGTGGCAGAACCTGATACCCAATATCAACAATTTGTACATGACCCTGCTGATGACCTCGGCAATGCTGCTTATCGAATTAGCGATAATGAAAGTAATGTACCCCAACAGGAAGATGAATTGGGCGATAGCCATCATCTCGGTTGCCGTTGGCATCTTTTCATGGTTTGGTATCAGGGAACAAATCAATGTCGGGGACAAGCAGTTTGCAAAGGGTATGATACCCCATCACGCAGCAGCCATATTGATGTCCGAAAAGGCACACCTGACCGACCCGGAACTGATAGAGCTGCAAAAAAATATACTTAAAACCCAAGCGGAAGAAATTGAACTAATGAAGCGCAAGCTAAAAGAGTTTGAAGAAAGTAAATAATAAAATTTAAAAAAACAAGTTTGGACATGAGCAAAATAATAATTGGCTTTATTTCCTTATCAGCCCTGCTATTCACCGCTTGCGGGCAGGCAGGGTCAAATAAGGATAAAGCGGCACAGCAGCATTCGCAGGCAACTCCGGAAAGCCACGGGCATAGTACCCAAATAGGTGAATTGGTTCCATCGGATGAAGTCTGCATGGTCAACGATGCCTATATGGGCAAAAAGCAGTTTGAAGTAAAATTTGATGGTAAAACCTATTACGGATGTTGCGAAATGTGTAAGGAACGTATTCCAAAAGATGCGACCGTGCGGATGGCGATAGACCCCTATTCCAATAAGCAGGTAGACAAAGCTAATGCGGTGATTGCTGTGACAGGAAATAACGGTGAAGTTTCTTATTTTGAAAACAAGGAGAATTATGCCAAGTATGTGAAAAAACAGTAGACACAAAAAGATGAAGCCACAATATTATGTCCTTAAAAAAGAAAATCATATTGGGGTTGGCTGTTATCTTAATCGGCATACAGTTTTTTCAGCCGTTAAGAAACCAGTCGGATGAAGTAACCGCCTCTCATATTGAAAGGGTTTACAACGTACCCCAAAACGTAAAGGCCATCCTTACCCAATCCTGCTATGACTGTCATAGCAACAATACCCGCTATCCGTGGTATAGCCGTATCCAGCCCGGGGCATGGTATATGGCACGGCATATCAAAAAAGGCAAAGAGGAACTCAACTTTAGCGAATTTGGCGAGTATTCAGCCCGCAAGCAGCGAAACAAGTTCAGGGCTATGGCCGGGCAGGTTAAGGACGGGGAAATGCCGTTGTCATCATACACACTAATTCATCGCAATACAGTATTGTCACCGGAGGATAAGCAGGTTTTGATAGCGTGGTTTAGCACAATGGAAGACAGCATTAAATAAAATTTTTCAAATCATGAACAGATATAATAAAATACCTATAAGAATTTTGCAAACAGTGCTGATACTGCTTTGCACACAAACATTATTCGCACAGAAAGTAGTGCGTTACGAATTGTACGTAAAAGACACACTGGTAAACTATGCAGGGAAAGAAAAAAGAGCGATTGCCGTAAACGGGCAAATCCCCATGCCCACCCTTACCTTTACCGAGGGCGACACTGCCGAAATAGTGGTGCACAACCAATTGAAAGAAAGCACATCACTTCACTGGCATGGTGTGTTCCTGCCCAATAAAGAAGACGGTGTGCCCTGGCTTACACAAAAACCCATCGCACCGGGCACAACCTACACCTACCGTTTTCCGATTATCCAGCACGGTACGCACTGGTATCATTCCCATTCAGGTTTGCAGGAGCAAATTGGGATGTATGGTAGTTTTATAATGAAGAAAAAGGATGATGATAAAACCTTTAGAAAAGGAATAGATGATTTACCAACCGTTCCCATTATTATAAGCGAATGGACAAATCTAAACCCCAATAACATCAACCGAATGTTGCATTATGCCAATGATTGGGCTGCCATCAAAAAAAATGCAACACAGTCTTATGCAGAAGCTATTAGAGAAGGACATTTCAAAACAAAACTCACCAACGAGTGGAAGCGGATGCTGGCGATGGATGTCAGTGACGTTTACTATGATAAAATCCTAATAAATGGTAGCCATAGCACCGATTTGAAAACAATTGATGGTAAAAAGCTAAAAGCAGGCGACAAAGTAAGATTGCGTGTTTCCAATGGAGGGGCGTCTTCATATTTCTGGCTAAGGTATGCTGGAGGAAAAATTACAGTAGTAGCGAGTGATGGGAATGATGTTGAGCCTGTAGAGGTGGACAGGTTAATCATTGCCGTTTCTGAAACTTACGATATTGTAGTGACTATCCCTCAAGATGGTTTGGCTTACGAGTTATTAGCAACAACCGAAGACAGGACACAATCTGCGAGTTTATTTATAGGTGATGGGGTCAAACAGCTTATTTCCCCGCTCCCACGATTGAAGTATTTCGAGGGGATGAAGATGATGAATGATATGATGAAAATGAATGGCGATTTGGACGATATGGGCATGAAGATGAGCCTTAACCAAATGGACATGAATGTAGTGATGTATCCCGAAATTACCGGAGATGCAACAAAAAAAGCAGACCACAGTAAGCATGAGGGTATGGACATGGATAACGACGCTAACCGTTACAACGCTAATGCCTTGGGAGACATCAAAACATTAAATTATGCTATGTTGCAATCACCTTATAACACCTCTCTTCCAAATGATGCGCCTGTAAAAGAGTTGAAATTCACACTTACTGGCAACATGAACCGTTATGTATGGAGCATGGATAATAAAATACTTTCGGAAACTGACAAAATACCTGTAAAAAAAGGAGAAATATTACGGATTACCATCTATAACAATTCCATGATGCGTCATCCAATGCATCTTCACGGATTTGATTTTAGGGTGATAAACGGAAAAGGCGAAAAATCGCCGCTTAAAAATGTGTTGGATATCATGCCTATGGAAACAAATACCATTGAGTTTTTAGCCAACGAAGAAGGCGATTGGTTTTTCCATTGCCATATTCTTTATCATATGATGGCAGGAATGAACAGGGTGTTTGAAGTTGGAGATTACAAAAATCCCTATTTACCCGATAAAGCAAAAGCCTATAAAAAATTGCAAAGAGAAAGCAATATGCCTCATTTTATGGCACAAAACGATTTTGCAACCAATGGTAATGATGGAGAAGCTATGCTAATGAATGCACGCTACCAATTAGGAACAGAATGGCGTTTAGGCTATAATAGTATGCACGGCTATGAAGTAGAAACCCATTTAGGACGATATATCGGTAAAATGCAATGGCTGATGCCGTTCATAGGATTTGACTGGCGATATCGTAAAATGGGTATCGACGAGCATGAAAAAAATATTTTTGGGCAAACCAACAAAAAAGACAGCAGGAGTGCCGTAAGTCTTGGAGTTGTCTATACACTACCTATGCTTGTTAATTTTCAGGCAGAGGTATATCACGATGGTATAGTGCGCTTATCGTTGATGCGTGAAGATATTCCTATTTCAAAAAGGTTAAGAGGTGGCTTTTTGGTCAATACTGATTTTGAGTATATGGGAGAACTTAGGTATATCATTAATAAGAATATAGGTATACGTACCCACTATGATAGCGATATGGGCTTTGGAGTTGGACTATCATTGAATTATTAAAGTTCTGCAATTGCAAGCATATTGCCAAAGCCACACTAGCCAACGCTTTGGCAAAGAGCTTGCAAAGCCGACTCAATACAAGATTGTTTTAAAAAATTCCCGATCCTTTAAAAAAGTAAAAAACGCAAAATGCAACACACAACCGACCTGACAATGAAACAAAAACTCAATACTGACAATGGTTTGCAAAGACTGGCAGACAGAACACCAGCCGGTAACAAGGTATTGCCAAAAGCGGGGCTGAACGGCTTCGATTGGGCATTTGTGCAAGGTTCAACTTTCGTTCTTCGATTATGCTTTTGTGCTAAAACTCCCCGCCTTCGGCAATACCCAAAACGTTCTCGGCAAGCAGAAGAAAAAAACAATAGAAACAAAAAATGAAGAATAAAATTTTAAACCTTTTAACGATTCTATTTCTTACTAATGGTTTTGTGATTAATGCACAAGATATTTCAGGCAGCAAAGACCATGACATAATTGGTCGTTATCCAAACTCTGAAATTAAATATTACTACCAAAAGGAGTATGCTGAACTGGACTTACCGCAAAGTGTAAAAGAGGCAAAGCCAAATGATTTAATTACCGCAAAAGGTAAACACACCTCTATACTTTATGCTGCTCCTAAAAATGTTTCTCCCTTGGAGATATTCAGGAATTACGAGAATGCCATAAAAAAAGCCAATGGTAAGATTCTTTTTTCTTGTAGAGGAAAATATGCTCCCGACGGATGCGATGACTACAATAAATTTTATGCATTGTCTTTCTTTGATGCCAACTACTATAAAAAAAGGTACAACAATACTGACCAATATGTACTGATGAACGGTAGTGACGACCAGGCATTTATGGTTGCAATATTTGAAGATGCGACCTCAAGGATTTATGTGGAAGTTGGGATTGATGGCGATGCTTTCGGGGCACAGGCTGGCATCCAGTTGGAAATAATAGAAGAGGCTAAGATGAAGGACGGGTTAATATCCGCTGCTTTATTTGAAGAAGAAATGAACAAGAACGGCAAAATAGCCTTGTATGGAATCCTATTTGAAACGGGAAAAGCTACCCTCATGGATGCATCCAAACATGAACTGTCACTCATAGTCGAGTATCTCAAAAAACACCCAACTGTTAATATCTATGTGGTTGGTCATACAGATGATACAGGTTCTTTGGAACTAAATATGGAATTATCCAAACAAAGGGCAAAATCCGTTGTGGATTATCTGACCTCAAATGGATTGTCGGAAAGTAGATTAAAAGCGGAGGGCGTTGGTCCTTTTGCCCCTGTCACGACCAATGAAACTGAAGAAGGAAAAAAGCTCAACCGAAGAGTTGAGATTGTTAAACGATTAAAATAAAAACAATGAAAATCAACTTATTATGTCTAATGTTTTTGACCATTTTTATTTCCTGTCAAGGACAGGACAATTCTCAAACTGCAACAACAAAAAAAGCTGAACAAGATAATAATCCCATAGCTGAGTTAAGCAAACAAAAAGCCTGTGATGCTATTCCGCTTGCCACCATTGCCAGTTTAATGGATGTAGATAAGTCCACAATAAACCAAGAAGATATGAGCTTTGGTGAGAAAAGGTCAATTTGTTATTACTATACAAAAGAAGGGAACCGCAAGTTTTTTATTCGTATGGCTTGGAAAAGTGAAAAGGCACAAGGCAATCAAGTATTACAAAACCAATATGCTAAATATCTTTCCAGCGGTGAGAATGATATAAAGGAATATCAAGAGCTGAAAAACACAGGAGATACTCAGATTTTGTTCGGTATTGGTCAAGACCGAGAAAACAAATATATCCACATCCTTCGCAAGCGTTTTGGAAACAAGGCTGAAGTACAATTGGAACTCACAAAAGAGAACAAAGACGAAATGGCTAAAGACCAACTTATAGAAGTTTTAAAAGAATTGAATTAAAGCCAGCCGAGAACAAAGTGTAAAACGGCAATAAGCCCTATGCGGGCTTACTTCGTTTACACCAACCGTTACCTGTAATTAAAGAAATCTCCCCGTCTCTGCAAGTGCCGCTGCGCTCAGCACTTGCAGTTCCTCAAAATTGGATCCAATACCCCCCTCACTCCACCACCACCGGCAAGTACGACTTGCTGCCGGCGGGGGTTTTGATCGTGGTTTTCAGGCTTTCGCCGTCGGGCAGGAGGATGGTGACCCAGTATTCGGGGGCATCCAGGGTGCTGAAGGTGCAGCGGCCGGTGGCAGCGGTACTGGCCTGATGGGCGATGGGGTCGCCGTATTGCTGGAACTGCTCATGGGTGAAGAGGAAGACGGCGGCTCCAGAGATGGGCTCTGTGTTTTCGCAGAAGGGGTCTGTGGCAGGGCTGCAGCGGCTTACGGTTACCTCCAGTTGGGCGTAGTTGGGGAGGGGCACCTCGCCGGGCCTGTCCTTTTTGGTGCATGCCGAAAGCAAAAGGAGCAGAGCCAAAAGGAAGGCATTGCGCAGCGAGCTGAAAAAACAGCTGTGGTGTAAAAGGGCTTTCATAAGCTGGTTGATTTGAACTGCGGCAGGGTTCAACGAAAATTCGCTGTAATAAAATTACCTTTGGGCCATGAACCAGCGGCAGCTCAACGAAAAGATTTTATTCGGACTGAAGGTAAAACATTTGCGGCTTCAGCGCCAACTGAACTTCGCCGATTTTGCGAAGCAGACCGGGATGTCGGTTTCTTACCTTAACGAAATCGAAAAGGGCAAGAAATATCCCAAGCCCGACAAGCTGAAGCTGATAGCCGGCGCGCTGGCTGTGCCGGAAGAAGAACTGCTGCACCCGGAAACCGACAAACACCTGCAGCCGGTGGTGGAGTTGCTGAACTCCAATTTTCTGAGCGAACTGCCGCTGGATCTTTTTGAAATCGACCTTACGAAAGTGGTGGAGATCATCGCCAATGCGCCACTGAAGGTGGGTGCCTTTATTTCCACCCTGGTGGAGCTGGCCCGCAATTACGCCCTGGCCGAAGAGCACTTTTACCTGGGTGCGCTTCGCTCTTATGTGGAGCTGCACAACAACTACTTTGAAGACCTGGAGCAGGCTGCGCAGGAATTCATCAAAGCGCATGGGCTGGAGCAGTCGGAAAAAATACGGGTTTACAACCTGGAGAATTTGCTGAAGGAGGAATACGGATACACGATTGTTGAAAATGGCCTGAAGGACATGCCGGAATTGAAAGGGGTACGCTCCGTTTTCATTCCGAAGAAGAAAAAACTGCTTTTGGCCGAAGGCCTGACGGATGTCCAGAAAGCTTTTCAGTTTGGCAAAGAACTGGGTTTCAACTACCTGAAGCTGAAAGAGCGGGCCTACACCTCCAACCTGCTGCGCATCAATTCCTTTGAGGAGGTACTCAACCATTTCAAGGCCAGCTATTTTTCCTGTGCCATCCTGATCAACCAGGAAAGCTTCGTTTCGGATATGCGGTTTTTCTTTTCGCTGCCGCAATGGGAACCGGCCAAACTGCAGCTGCTGCTGCACAAATACCTGGCTTCTTCGGAGATGATCTTTCAGCGCATGACCAACGTGCTGCCCCGCTTTTTCGGCCTCGACAAGCTGTTTCTCCTTCGTTTTGTGCACCGCCCTTCCAACGGCGATTTCAAACTCGACACGGAACTGCATTTCAGCATCCAGCACCAGCCGCACTCCAACGCCCTGTACGAGCATTATTGCCGGCGCTGGCTGTCGGTGGCTCTGCTTGCAGATCTTCAGCAACTGCAAAAGGAAGGAAAAGGAAGTGGCGAATTGCTGGGTGTGCAGCGCTCGCGTTTTCTGAAAACCCAGGAGGAATACCTGTGCTTCACGGTGGCCCGCAAAGCTTTTCCGGATGAAGACAAAAACGTGAGCATCACCGTGGGTATCCTGAACGATGAAACGCTGAAAAAGAATGTTGCTTTTGTAAACGACAACCGCATTCCCTTCCGGGTGGTGAACACCACCTGCGAGCGCTGTTCACTGGAAGACTGCCAGGAGCGTGCCGCACCGCCCACCGTCGTTGCGGAGCGAAAGAAAAGAAAGGCCACTCTGATGGCGCTGGAAAAACTCCTGAAAGAATCCTGATCAACCGGCCCAACCTTCCCGGTCGAGGCTGCGGTACTGGATGGCCTCGGCCAGGTGTTCCACTTTGATATCCGGGCTGCCGGCCAGGTCGGCGCTGGTGCGGGCCACCTTCAGAATGCGGTCGTAGGCCCTGGCGGATAACTGCTGCACCTGCATGGCTTTCTTCAGCAATACGGTGCCTGCCTGATTGAGTTTGCAAACCTCCCTGACCAGCCGGCCGGGCATCTGCGCATTGCAGAAAATGCCGGGATATTCTTTGAATCGCTCCTCCTGAATTTTGCGGGCCCTGACCACTCCTTCTGCAATGTCCTTGCTGGTGCGGGTGGGTAGGTCGTGGCTGGAGAGTTCGTCGTAAGAGACGGGCGTTACCTCCACGTGCAGGTCGATGCGGTCGAGCAGGGGACCCGATATTTTACTGAGGTAGCGCTTCACCACGCCGGGACCGCAAACGCAGTCTTTGGTCGGGTGGTTGTAATAACCGCAAGGGCATGGGTTCATAGAGGCTATGAGCATGAAATTGGCGGGGTAATCCACCGAAATTTTGGCCCGGGAGATGGTCACCCGGCGTTCTTCCATCGGCTGGCGCAACACCTCCAGCACAGAGCGCTTGAACTCCGGCAGCTCATCCAGAAAGAGAACGCCGTTGTGGGCCAGTGAAATTTCACCGGGCATGGGGTTGGACCCCCCACCTACCAATGCCACATCGCTGATGGTGTGGTGCGGTGCTCTGAATGGTCGCTGCGCAATGAGCGAAGCATTGGACGGCAGAATGCCGGCAACCGAGTGAATTTTGGTGGTTTCCAGCGCTTCGAAAAGCGTCAGCGGTGGCAAGATGGTGGGCATGCGGCGGGCCAGCATGGTTTTGCCCGCACCGGGCGGACCGATCAGGATGGCGTTGTGCCCGCCGGCAGCAGCCAGCTCCAAAGCCCGCTTCACATTGTCCTGTCCTTTTACGTCGGAAAAATCAACACTGAACACCTGCTGATTGTGGGAAAACTCTTCACGGGTATCCACCTTGGTGGGCTTCAGCTCCAGCTCGCCGTTCAGAAAGGCAACAGCTTCAGAAAGGGATGTGACCCCGTAAACTTCCAGTTTGTTCACGATGGCCGCTTCCCTTGCGTTTTCCTTCGGCAAAATGAAGCCTTTGAAATTCTCTTTCCGGCTTTGTATGGCAATTGGCAAAGCGCCTTTGATGGGTCGAAGAGTACCATCGAGAGAGAGCTCGCCCATGATGATGTACTTGTCCAGTTCTTCTGACTGCATCTGATTGGTAGCGGCCAGCACACCAATGGCGATGGGCAGGTCGTAAGCGGATCCTTCTTTTCGAATGTCAGCAGGAGCCAGGTTGACGGTAAGTTTGAGGCGGCTCATGTCGTAACCGCAGTTTTTCACCGCCGCCTCTATTCTCTGAAAGCCTTCTCTGACCACGCTGTCCGGCAATCCCACCAGGAAGTAAAAAGGTCCGTTTCCACTGTAGGGGCCACCGGCGTTCACTTCCACGGTGATGGTTCTGGCATCAACACCATGAACAGCGCTGGCGTATGTTTTGACGAGCATAGTGTCTGTTTTTCATTGGTGAGCTAAAGATACAACTTCGGCTAACCCTGAAAACATCAGCTTGCCAATCTTTTCCCCGTGTTGCTTCAAATTGAGGGGAGAAGTTGAGAGTGGTTATTGATGAAAAGAGATTTATCAGAACAAAGTAGCCGGCGGCAACCAGGGTTCGTGCAAGCGGGGTGAGTTGTTGCCGGGATAGTTCACTTCTGTGGAAACCGGGTACATATCAAAAATACCGTCAGGTGGGCTGTGAAGAAAGTCCTGCAGTCGCCCTGGATCATCTTCCATGAGCCATTTCCATTGGGCATCGTTGTCGAGCAGCACCACGGGCATGCGGTCGTGCACCACACTGATTTCCTTGTTGGGGTTGGTGGTCAGTATGGAAAAGCTCCTGAGGCGGTTCTCGCCATCGGTCCATTCGTCCCAAATGCCAGCAAACAGCAGCAGGTCACCATTGCGAAGAAAAATGCGATAGGGTACCTTCTTGCCATCCACCCGCTTCCATTCGTAAAAACTGTCGGCGGGAACCAGGCAGCGTCTTCTTTGAAAAGCCCGCTTAAAGGCGGGTTTTGATGCCACCGTTTCACTACGGGCATTGATGAGTTTTCCGGTGGGCTTGCCCGTTTTGTCCCAAAACGGCACCAGGCCCCAGGTCATCATGTGCAGATGAGTGGGGTCGTCGTTTGAGATTACCGGAGTTTGTTGGGTAGGAGCGATGTTGAAACTGGGCTTGGGAGCCTCATCAATTTCAAGAAAGGGTAGTTGTTGTTGCAGTTTTTCCCTGGAAGTAACCAAAGAGAATCTTCCACACATAACTTGCTTCGTCTAATGGGTTTTAGTGTTTGTTCGAACCGTAGCCATCCGTGCTGCCTGAAACAAAAACGTGCAATGAAGTAATTCACATTTTGAATATCGCTATACTTCTGAATGCATCAGGATCAGGCTTTTATGAAGAACAGTTTTCAACCCGCACTGTTGAACCAGCCGTTGGCAATCGGCACAACTGTCAACATTCATTAACAATGAACGCGTACTCTGAAAAACGGGCGGTACACATGAGGCTTTGGGGTTGTGAAGTACCTCTCCTTTGTCAACATTTCCAACCGCGTTGTTAGCGCTGTGGATAGAGAATTTTTTGCCGTTGATGCTTTTTCAACGCGATGTGCAAAAAGCCGGTTTTTCAGGGTTCAGACTGTGGACAAGTTGTGAATGAGCAGTAGTAGATTCTTAAGAATGAATTTTCAGAATGGAATCGAAGAAATCTTCCCACATATCCACAGTCCTAATAACAATAACAGGGAAAAGATATTTAAAAAATAATAAATTATTACACTGCTATTGAAATCTGAACCTGTTTCGGCAAGCAGAAACAAATTAGTTTTGCCGGAATCGTCAAATTGCACACAAGCCTTTCAACATGGAACAGACCCTACTTCCCAAATCAATAAGAATCTGGCTCTTTGCCGGCGTCGTGATGGTTTTCTTTCAGGTGGTCATTGGTGGTGTAACCCGCCTGACCGATAGTGGCTTGTCCATCACGGAGTGGGCCGTCATCCAGGGTACCATACCGCCTTTGAATGAGGCAGAATGGCAGGAGGCCTTCGACAAGTACAAGGTAGCTGCAAAAAAGCAGTACGAAACCCTGCACGCCGACATGGACCTTTCTGAATTCAAAGTCATCTTTTTTTGGGAGTACCTGCACCGCCTTTGGGCCAGGCTGATGGGCTTTGTTTTCCTGTTCCCGTTTTTATACTTCTATTTCAAAAAAATGTTACCGAAATGGCTGCTAAAAAGATTGGGCATCGTAATCGCCCTGGCAGCCCTTGCGGCCATCTTCGGCTGGATCATGGTAAAGAGTGGCCTGAACAACGATAAACGCACCTGGGTGAGCGCATACAAGCTGGTGATACACCTGGGAATTGCCACCGCCTTGTTCGGATACCTGTTCTGGACCTGGATGCTGGCGGCGGTACCCGTTGAAAAACTGAAGGCTTCTGCGTCGCTTCGCAAAATGGGATACTGGCTGCTGGGTATCCTGCTGGTTCAGATTCTTTTTGGTGGACTGATGGCAGGTATGCGTGCAGGATTGATTCACCCCCACTTTCCCATCTTCGTTGAAGGCAGCCGCCTTTGGAATGCCCTCGTTGCCAATTTTTCCCCTGATGTGGAGCAGCTGATCGATTACGAACCCAACCTCTTTGCCAAAGCCGTGGTACAAGTGTTGCACCGGCTTACAGCCTGGGTTTTGTTCTTTTATGGCCTGTATTTTTCTTTCAAGGCCCTCAAAACTGATCTATCTAAAAGGTTGAACCGGGGCATTGTGCTTTTCACAGCGCTGTTGATAACCCAGCTTTTGCTGGGGATATTCACAGTTATCAACAGTATCGGTCGAATTCCGGTATCTTGGGGAGCCTTGCACCAGGGCATGGCACTTCTGCTTTTGTCGGCATTGCTTTACTGTATCTTTCTCTTCGGCAAACAGCAGCCCGGGAACTCCAGAGCACCATCGGCTTGAATATTGAGATTGAATTAAAATTACCTTCGTAAATTGTTGTAATTCAGACTTATGTTGAATTTCTGGCTGTTTCAGCAACTTACTGATAAGATGCCCTTTTCCGGCAAAAAAAGTTGCCAACATCTTTCTGTCTGTACCGGCACAACAGTGGAAAATAACACTCATTCCATTTCATTGCATGTGTTAGGTCTTGTGTCTTATCACTTTTTGAAATTGTGGATATTCACAGATGTGGAAAAAGATGTGGAAAATTAATTTTCAGGGCTATCTGTGGATTTGATTCATTGTAAAAGAAAGCCGGATGCATTTTCAAATCCTGAAATTTTCCCTAATTTCAGAAGGATAAATCTCAATTGTTGAGACGGTATTAAAGAACTATTTTTGCGCAAACTTCGATTTGAAGATTCATGCAATACAAGATTACCGAAGAAGGAGGGTTCAAGTACATAGAGACCAAAGGTGGCGATACCACCTTGGTGCTTTTGCATGGTCTGTTTGGTGCTTTGAGTAATTTCTCCGGCATTCTCAACCATTTTGGCTCAAAGTACAATGTCGTAGTTCCCATTCTGCCCATCTACGATCTACCCTTGCGAAAGCTCTCGGTTACGGGGCTTGTGGACAACCTTGCGAAATTCATCAGGTACAAGGGTTACGACAAAGTTCACCTCCTCGGAAACTCTCTGGGAGGGCACATCGCACTGCTTTATGCCATAGCCTATCCGGAAAAAGTGGCTTCCATCACGCTGACAGGCAGTTCCGGTTTGTTTGAGTCTGCCATGGGGTCCACCTTTCCGAAGCGCGGCAACTACGAGTTTATTAAGAAGAAGACCGAGGATACTTTTTACGATCCCAAGGTGGCCACGAAAGAACTCGTGGATGAAGTTTTTGACATTGTCAATGACCGCAATAAGGGTATCCGGGTTATCGTCACCGCAAAGAGTGCCGTGCGGCAAAACCTGCGAGACAAGCTGCACCTCATCAAAGCGCCGACGCTGCTGATCTGGGGGAGGGAAGACAAGGTTACGCCTGCCTTCGTTGCCGAAGAATTTCACAAGCTCCTCGAAAATTCAAGGCTGTATTTTATCGAAAAGTGCGGACACGCGCCCATGATGGAACATCCGGATCAATTCAATGAGATTCTGGAATCCTTTCTGAAAGAAGTGAGTGCTGCCAGTGAAAACAAACAAGTAAATACCTGAGTTACTTCTTCAGGTCTTTGCAGGCGCGGTACAGATCCTTCCATTCTGCTTTTTCCTTTACCACCGTTTCCAGGTATTCTTTCCAGATGGGACCATCCTGTGCCGGGTCCTTTACGATGGCACCTTCCAACATGGCTGCCAGGTCATGTGCTTTGATGATGCCGTCGCCAAAATGCACTGCCAGGGCCTGGCTGTTGTGAATCACTGAGATGGCCTCGGCGGTACTCAACGTGCTGGTAGGCACTTTCAGCCGCATTTTGCCATCAGCGGTTTTACCGCTTCTCAATTCCCGGAAAATGGTAACGAGCCGCTGAATTTCTTTGATCGGCGCCGAGTCGGCAGGCAGGTCCAGTGATTTGCCGATGCTTTCCACACGGTTTTTCACAATAGCCACTTCCTCCTCAAAACTTTCCGGCAGGGGCATCACCACCGTGTTGAACCTTCTTCGCAATGCACTCGAGAGCTCGTTGATGCCCTTGTCGCGGTCATTGGCTGTGGCAATCAGGTTGAAGCCTTTTTGCGCTTCCACTTCTGAGTTCAATTCCGGAACCGGAAGAATTTTTTCAGAGAGAATGGTGATCAAAGCATCCTGAACGTCAGAAGGAATTCTGGTGAGTTCTTCCACCCTGGCAATTTTTCCTTCCTGCATGGCCACCATCACCGGACTGGGAACCAGCGCTTTTTCTGTGGGGCCTTCGGCCAGCAGCCGGGCGTAATTCCAGCCGTATCTAAGGGCTTCTTCGGCAATGCCGGAGGTTCCCTGGATGAGGAGGTGAGAGGTGCCGCTGATGGCTGCCGCCAGGTGTTCCGACACCCAGGTTTTGGCCGTTCCCGGCACTCCCATGAGCAGTAGAGCACGGTCAGTGGCCAGGGTAGCTACGGCCACTTCAATCAGGCGCCTGTTGCCAAAGTATTTGGGTTGAATTTCGGTTCCATCCTCGAGTTTTCCACCCATGATATAGGTAACCACCGCCCAGGGGCTGAGGTTCCAGTTTGCCGGTTTGGGTTTGTCGTCGATGCTCGCCAGGGCTTTGAGTTCGTGGGCATAAGCCTTCTCAGCAGAGGGTCTTAAAATTGAGTTTTTACTGGTGTTAGCCATGGTGTAAAGGTCCTTTTGCCGAAGGGTAAAACTGTCAATAATAAATGCCCCGTAAAGTAAATCAATAGCAGATCATTGGGCAGAACGGAGGCTGGAATTCTTATGTATAGAGGCATCCTTTTATTTGTATAGACAAGATTTTTCTCTAAACAAGCTGAATCTCTAACTTTGTCAATCCTCTTGAACCTCCAAAACACTGTGGGTAGAGCAGGGCAATTTTACTGTAATTCCCTAAGCAGCGCATGGCTTCAAAGAAAAACAAGAACCAGTTATCACTCAACCTTACCTTTAAAGACAGGCGGATACCCAAGCTCATTGGATTGGTGCTTTTGTTTCTGGCTGCTTATCTTTTTGTGGCGTTTACCTCCTATTTGTTCACCTGGAGGGATGATTACGATGATGTCAACAGCCTTGGATTCTTTGAGCTCCTGTCAAGCGATACATTTGAACCGTCTAACCTCCTTGGCAAGCTGGGAGCCATTGTCTCCAATACCATCTTCTGGTGGGGCATAGGGCTGAGCTCATTCATTTTCATTTACCTGCTGGTTATTTACGGATCGGCCCTCATCAAAGAGCGGCCGTTGGGAAAGCTCTTTCCTTCGCTTCGCAATTCACTGCTACTGGCTTTGTTCATCTCCGTTTTTCTGGAATTTGTGTTTGGGGATGCTGAATTCCCGTGGGGCGGAGCCATTGGGGAAGTCGTCAGCGAATGGATGACCGGATTTGTGGGTGTGGCAGGTATGACCATACTCTATCTGTTTTTGATTGTCGGCATTGTAATCTGGAGAATCAATCCGGACTTCAATAACTGGACGCCGCAGGGTGCCTGGGAAGATCTCAAACTCAGGTTTCAGGAGTTTTTGAGTCAGCCCTTTGGCTCGTCAAAAAAGAAAACTGCCGCAGCTACTGCTGATGCAACCGTTCCTGTTGCGCAGCGACCGGAAGTAAAAACGACAACCGCCAGCAATGGAACCGAAATGGGTGACTTTACCAAAGTCAAAGCACCGGAGTCCAATAGAGAAAAGCCCAAACCACTGCGTCCCGGAGATTCAGAATTTGAAGTGGAAGATGCCACAGCCAAACCGCCGGAAGCAGCCGCAGCAGCTGAATCTTCCAATCCCGGGCAACAGGCATCTCTCTTTCCGGAAATGGCAGTGGCTGATGAAACCAAGAATTTTACCGAGCCTTATGACCCTACGCTGGAACTGTCTTCATACGAGTATCCGGTAGTAGCCCTGCTGAAAGATTACAATGAGGGCAAGGTTGAGATTGATCGTACCGAACTAGAAGCCAACAAAGATCAAATCGTAGAGACCCTCCTCAATTACAAAATTGAGATTACTAAAATCCGTGCTACCATTGGTCCTACCGTGACCCTCTATGAAATCGTACCTGCACCAGGTGTGCGGATTTCGAGGATCAAGAACCTGGAAGATGACATTGCGCTCAGTCTGGCGGCTTTGGGCATCCGGATCATCGCTCCGATTCCCGGGCGTGGTACCATTGGTATAGAGGTTCCAAACAAGAACAAGCAAATCGTGGCCCTGAAAGAACTTTTGATGTCTGATAAGTTCAAGCGGGCCAAAATGGATCTGCCGATTGCTTTGGGTAAGACCATCGCCAATGAAGTGTATGTGGTGGATCTGGCCAAGATGCCGCACTTGCTGATTGCCGGTGCCACCGGTCAGGGTAAGTCAGTCGGTATCAACGCCATCCTTCTCTCTATTCTTTACAAAAAGCACCCTTCACAGGTCAAGCTGGTGCTGATCGACCCAAAGAAGGTAGAGCTATTCCCCTTTGCCAAGTTGTTCAAACACTTCCTGGCGGTGTTGCCGGATCAGGAAGAACCCATTACAACCGAAACCAACAAGGTTGTGCATACGCTGAACTCCCTGACCATTGAGATGGAGGAGCGCTACAACCTGATGAAAAAAGCCCATGTCCGCAACATCACGGAATACAATGAGAAATTTGTAGCCCGCAAGCTCAATCCGCAAAATGGGCATCGCTTCATGCCTTTCATCATTCTGGTAATTGATGAGTTTGCTGACCTGATCATGACGGCTGGAAAGGAAATTGAATTGCCCATTGGACGACTGGCGCAATTGGCCCGTGCGGTGGGCATTCACCTGATCATTGCTACGCAGCGTCCTTCGGTAAACATCATTACCGGTGTGATCAAAGCCAACTTCCCTGCCCGTATTGCTTTCAAGGTATCTGCAAAAGTTGACTCCCGAACCATCCTGGATGCCAGCGGCGCTGAGCAACTGGTGGGCCGGGGTGATATGTTGTTCTCGGTTGGTGGTGACATGATCCGCCTGCAGTGTGCGTTTGTGGATACACCAGAAGTGGAGAATGTGATCAAATTCATTTCCGATCAGCAGGGCTATCCGGAACCTTATCTGTTGCCCGAGTTCCATGGTGATGATGAGGGCATGACAGAACCCGGTGCTGTTGACCTCAACGACCTGGACGATCTCATAGAGGATGCTGCACGGCTGGTGGTTCAGAGTCAGCACGGCTCAACATCGATGATTCAAAGACGGCTCAAATTGGGCTACAACAGGGCTGGTCGCATCATGGACCAACTCGAAGCACTTGGAATAGTGGGGCCTGCAGAAGGAAGTAAGCCCCGTGAAGTTCTCGTGTACGATGAAATGGAGTTGGAACGATATTTGAAAGATTTTCTTAATAGGAAATAGGAGGCAAATTCCTTGGCTACGTGTAAGATTCGTCAAGGAAAAAAGTCAAGCCCGGATGACAATGGTCGTTCGGGTTTTTTCTTTTCTCAAATGAAGGAATACTTCACATCACACAGAAACAGGCCGTGGGCCGGAACGCTCCAACTCTTTTTTAAAGGACTTTGCTCATCCAGGGCTTTTTGAATTTCCTCCACACCTAACATTCCTATGCCTGCATTGATACAGGCTCCTACAATGAGCCTTACCATTCCCCGCAAAAATCGATTGGCACTGATGTGAAAGCTCAGTTCATTGCCGTCACCGGAAAGAACCCATTCTGCCCGGCTCAACTCGCACTTCATGGTTTTTGCATCTGAGTTGGTTTTACAGAATGGAGCGAATTCAGTGTATTGCTGAAGCAGATCTGCCACTTCTGAGAGTTTGGCGAGGTCCAGTTTGTCGAAGAAAGGGTAATGCCATGCCAAATCATACCTGAAAGGGTCTTTGTTTCTGGTGATGTAATAGGTATAGCTTCTTTCAACTGCGTCAAAACGGGCATGGGCTTCATTGCTCACTTCAAAAATCCTTTTGATGACGATGTCCGCATCCAGAAATTTATTCACCCTTCGTAAAAAGCCTTCCGGGAATTCCCCTTCAAAATCGAAGTGCATGAAATACTGTGAAGCATGAACACCAGTGTCCGTTCTACCACATCCAACCACTTCTTCCACACTGATGATGGTGGAAAAAGCTTGCTGTATGGTTTCCTGCACGGATGGAGCATTTTTCTGTTTTTGCCATCCGTGGTAGTTGGTTCCCCGATAGGCTAATTCGGCAAAGTATCGCATGGCTGAAAGGTATTCATTTCCTGAAAACAAAAATGCACTTACGAGAATTCGCAAGTGCATTTCATACCTTCCTCAGGTAATGACTCAGTTCAGAACAGCATTGTCTTTAGCAATGTAGGCAGCATACAACCAGGCTGCTCCAGCCAGCATCAAATCTTTCAGCATACCTGTCATGGCAATGGCTTTTTGCATTTCATCTTCCGATCCAAGCCCTTTGGCATGAACCAGCAATGCTGTAAGGATCAAAAATACACCCAGGAGGAAAGAAGCCAGCTTATCCATTTTTCCAATCAGGATGCTGACCACTGCAGCAATCAGCGCTAGTCCCGTAAAATAAACCATAAATACCCCTCCGAAGGGCGCATAGCCAGCCATTGATTCCGCACTGGTGAAGTGCATGATGCCAAACATGGCAAATGGCAAAGCAAAAAGGTACTTACCGAGTTTGAGTAAGGTGTCCATAATTGATGTTGTTGGTTAACATTTAGAATTTGATGTAGCTACATCAAAACAAGGGTGAATATAATTTAAATTCTGAAAAATTGATTTTTGTTAGACGATGTTTTGTGTGAGAGGTCTGTGTGGAGATAGAAAAACCTGAAAATTGTGATATTCTAAAATTATTATTGGTCATCCTGTTTTGCAAAAACCTTTTTCAACAACTCGGTGGTCCTTGCGGAGATGTTGGTCCTGATGTTCAATTCTTCTTCTTCAACTTTTGCAAACAGTCCGGCCAGGGCTTGTTGAGTTACATAGTCGTCCAGGTCGGGATTTGCCTTTTCTACAAACGGAATCTTGTTGTAGGTATTTACGGCATCAGCCCAGTATTTGCGGGCATTGAACTTATCCAGGGATTCCACAATAACCGGGTTGAACTCAGTGTACAATTGATCGTAAGTTGCAGCCTTCAGGTACTTGGTTGCCGCATCTTTTTCTCCCATTAGAATGTTCGTGGCATCCTTGAAGGTCATGTTTCGGATGGCATTTACGAAGATGGGTTTTGCCTTACTGGCTGCATCTTCTGCTCCCCTGTTGATCTTCTCCAAAATAACTTCCTCAACATTGTTGAAACCTGGAACCGACCTGAGTTTTTGCGCCACTTTTTCAGCCTCTGGTGGGAGCAAGATCTTATATGGGCTTTTGTAATAACCATCTCTGGCTGAGAGGGCATCGCTGCCTTTGGATATTCCAATTTCAAGGGCCTGTTTCAGGCCACTGGCTATTTCCTCGTTGCTGAGCGGGGTATTGGAGAGGGTGTCAAGGGTGCGCTGCAGCGCCGCAGGATCGCAGGAGGAAAAAAGGAGCGTGGCAATTGCGAAGAAGAAAAACCTGGACATGACAATAGATTGAGATGGATGAATGATGTGCCTTGTTGACGAAGAATTAGCCAAAAAGTAGCAGGTCTTTTCAGCTTTCTTCTGAAACTTCTTTTCCCATGTAAAATTGCAGGCATTCCTTGCAAAGGCATTTATTGCCGAAGTTCATTCTCAGGTGCTCTGTCGTTTTTTTGTACAAAGGCGTTGAATTGCACCAGCAGGTTCCGTCTTTGTAGCAAACCATCGGTTTATTGCAACGGGCACATTTCTGGGTAAATGAACCACTGGTTTCCACCCATACTTTTTCCACTTTACCCCCCAATGGCGGATTGAATTTGGTAACCCTGATCTTCAGGCTTGACAGTCCTTTGAACTGGTGTTTGATGTTCAGGCCAATGGTTTCGGCCAGGGTCTCCAGGAGTCGAACTTTTTTCTTCATCACCGCTTCGCAAATGAGGTAAACCGTCTCGTAGTTGATGGTTTTTGCCAGTTCATCCGTTGCGGCCGCGTGTGCGGTAGATTTTTCCAGGTAGACATCCACCTGGAAGTTGTTGCCGGTAATTTGCTCTTCTTCGTAAAAGCCGTGGTAGGCAAAAAAATGCATTCCCTCTATTGCGATCAATGCCATTTCAATGAGTTGGAAAGGTAAATTGATGAAAGCCCAAAAGTAGAAAAGAAAAGGGCGCTGGGGCCATTGCTATCATGGAAAGTCTTTACCCGTTTACGTAGCTTTGTGGCTCCCTGAAACAGCCCTTCTAACGAAATTTAAAACCATGCAAAATCCAATGAACGGAAGTGGTTCGGCCACAAAAAGCGCCAAAGAAGACCGTTACCAACACCATGATTATTACGCAATAGACGAATTGCTAAGCGAAGAGCACCTCCTGGCGAGGGATGCCGTGCGTGACTGGGTGAAAGCGGAAGTAACGCCCATCATCGAGGATTACGCCAACAGGGCTGAGTGCCCGGTGCACCTTTTCAAAGGACTGGCAGAGATTGGTGCTTTTGGTCCCAGCCTACCCGCAGAGTATGGTTGTGGTGGTATGGATGAAATCGCCTACGGAGTCATTATGCAGGAACTGGAGCGTGGTGACAGTGGGGTCAGATCCATGGCTTCCGTTCAGGGGTCGCTGGTGATGTATCCCATCTACAAGTTTGGCAGCGAAGAACAGCGGAAATACTACCTGCCAAAACTGGCATCCGGTGAACTCATTGGGTGTTTTGGCCTTACTGAGCCTGATTACGGATCCAACCCTGCGGGCATGATCTCCAACATCAAAGATGATGGCGATGCCTATATTCTGAATGGTGCAAAAATGTGGATCACCAATTCTCCCGTTGCAGACATTGCCGTTGTTTGGGCAAAGGATGAAGAAGGTAAAGTTCGCGGCCTTATCGTCGAAAAGGGGATGAAGGGTTTTTCCGCTCCCGAGATTCACGGTAAATGGTCTTTGCGGGCATCCATCACCGGTGAGTTGATTTTTGAAGATGTACGGGTTCCCAAAAAGAATTTGTTGCCGGGCGTAGTAGGTATGAGGGGGCCGCTTTCATGCCTGTCCAAAGCCCGTTATGGCATTGCCTGGGGTTCCATTGGTGCAGCTTTGGATTGTTACGATACAGCTTTGCGTTATTCCAAGGAAAGGATTCAGTTTGGCAAACCCATTGGAGCCTTCCAACTTACCCAGAAGAAACTGGCTGAGATGATTACGGAGATTACCAAGGCTCAGCTCATGGCATGGAGGTTGGGTACGCTGGCCAATGAGGGCAAAGCCACTCCTGCACAAATCAGCATGGCCAAACGCAACAATGTTTACACTGCCCTCACTGTTGCCAGAGAGGCCCGTCAAATACTGGGAGGTATGGGTATCACCAATGAATACCCCATCATGCGGCACATGATGAACCTGGAAACCGTGCTGACCTATGAAGGTACACACGATATTCACCTGCTCATCACAGGCATGGATGTAACCGGGTTCAATGCATTCAGCTGATTACTGGTGTTCACAGGGCCTTAAGGTGCAACCTGCAAACTAATTGACTGTTGTTTGCGTTTGAATCACCGCACCAGTGATAATAAACTTTCGAACTATGAAGCGTTCGGCTTTTTTGCTTTTCTTTTTCTGTTTTTCTGCAAGCCTCCTAATTGCACAGGATGAACCAATCCGTCTCATCAATCCTTCTTTTGAAGGCACTCCGCAAGATGGCGTGCAGGGTGGTACTTTGCCTACCGGGTGGTACGACTGTGGTTTTGTTGGAGAAACAGCACCTGACGTTCACCCTCAGCCCGGCGGCGGTAATTTCCTCGTTACAAAGCCAGCCTATGATGGTAATACTTACATTGGAATGGTAGTGCGGGAAAATGATACCTGGGAGATGATCTCTCAGCGCCTCTCTGCCCCTTTGGTTGGCGGAAAGTGCTATGAGTTCAGTATTCATCTCTGCCGATCAGAAATGTACCGCAGCCCGAGCCGCATCACCAACGAGAATGTGAATTATACCAATCCTGCCAAGCTCAGAATCTGGGCTGGCAACGGCTACTGCAACCGTGCAGAATTGCTTGCCGAAAGTTCAGCCATCATAAATACCCGCTGGCTGGAGTACAATTTCAAGTTTGAACCAAAGCAAACTTATACCCACATCGTACTCGAGGCCTTTTACCGCACGCCAACACCTTTCCCTTACAATGGAAACGTCATGTTGGACAATGCCTCTGACATATACCCCATCCCCTGTGATGTGGAAAGGCCCCAGGTGGTTGATAAAGAGCCGCCTTCCACGCCTGACCAACCTCAGCCACCCGTAGTTGCAGATCCAAAACCTGCTCCTGACCAGCCTGTTGTGCAGAGCAAGAAGGAGAAGATTTTGAAGGAACTCGACAAAGACAAGATTCGGGAAGGGCAGACCATTCGGATTGATAAGTTGTATTTCAAAGCCGACAGCTCAAGCATCACCGAACAGTCTTATCCGGTGCTGGACGAGATTTATGAGTTTCTTGTTGAAAACCCATCGGTAGTTGTTGAAATCGGCGGACACACCAATGGCATTCCATCACCCGAGTATTGCGATAAACTCTCCACAGAAAGGGCCAAAGCCGTTGCCGATTACCTCATTCTGAAAGGAATTGATCCTGAAAGGTTGAAATACAAAGGTTACGGAAAACGACAACCCATTGATACCAACAGGACCGCTGCCGGTCGAAAACGAAACCAGCGGGTTGAGATTAAAATCCTAAGCCTGAACGGTTAGGTTTGAGAGAGAAAGATCAAAGCAAAAAGTGCCTGTAAACATTCGATTTACAGGCACTTTTTTTTGGTCAGCGTGTATGGGAGAAAAACCATTTCAAAAAGTCTGGTTCCGCAAATGCACCTTCCCAGGAGTTGTGATCGTAGTCGGGGTATTCTGTGTATTTCACTTCAGCGCCGCAGTTTTTCAGAGCTGCCACCATTTTCCTCGAATTTTCAACAGGCACCACGCTGTCAACAGTGCCGTGAAAAACCCAGATGGGCACTTCTTTGTACAGGCATGGCAGCAGGCTGTTTCCTCCACCGCAAATTGGGGCAGCAGCAGCAAAACGCTTTGGTTGCCTGGCCAGCAGGTCAAAGGTGCCAAAGCCACCCATTGACAGTCCCGACACATATTGCCGGTTGACATCGATGGCTTCGGTATTGACCAGGGTGTCCAGTAAGGCCATCACCAACTTCATCGATGGTTCCGGGTCTTCCGGAAAGTTAATCTTCCAATTGCGCAAAGTCCACCATTTGTCACCCAGGTCAAGCCATGACCAGGTTTCGTTTTTCGGGCATTGTGGAAAAACCACGATGCAGGGATAATCTTTCCGGTTTTCTTCTTTCAAAAACAAAGTAGCTCCATGGGTCAACTGAAACTCATTATCCGCACCCCGTTCACCTGCCCCATGCAGGAAGAGAAACAAAGGATACGATTTTGTTCGGTCGTAATTCTCGGGGTAGAGAATGCGGTAGGGTAATGTATCACCATCCAGTACAAACCATCTGGCTTCATAATGATCAACAGGATTGATTTGCCCGAAAAGATGGAATGACAGGCAGCAAAGTATTGCGACGAAAAAATGTTTCATAACGAGTTTTTACAAGGATCTGCATTTGTGTTTCAGCCAGGCTTGTTCTTCTGTGGTCAGCAATGGGGCCACTTCGCGGTAAACCTTTTCGTGGTACTTGTTCAACCATTCTATTTCCTCTTTTGAAAGCAAGTCCGCATCAACCAGGTCCAGTTCAATGGGAAACAAAGTCACCGCTTCAAATTCGAGAAATTCTCCGAACTCCGTCTTTCCGGCCTCCTTGCACAAAACCAGGTTTTCAATCCTGATACCGTATTGACCTTCTTTGTAAAGTCCGGGTTCAATGGACGTGAGCATGCCCGGTTCCAGGGTTGTATTGGCTCTTGGGGTGTTCGGCACCGGGGAGAAGCCCTGCGGGCCTTCATGAACATTGAGAAAGAACCCCACACCATGGCCGGTTCCATGGCCATAATTCAATCCCGCCTTCCAAAGATCGATTCTGGCAAGGGTGTCGAGCTGTACACCGGTGGTTCCTTTCGGAAAGCGGGCCATATCCAGGTTGATGTAGCCTTTGAGAACGGTGGTGAAGTCTTTTTTCTGCTCAGCCGTTGGCGATCCGAAAACTGTGGTACGGGTAATGTCGGTTGTTCCGTCGAGGTATTGTCCGCCACTATCCAGCAGCAACATTCCTTCATTGGTGATATCGGCACAGCTGCCGTATTCGGGTTTGTAATGCACAATGGCGCCATTGCCTTTAAAACCTACGATGGCGTCGAAGCTTTCTCCGACGTAATTCTCCTGTTCAGCCCTAAAACCATTGAGCTTTTCTGCCAACTCTGCTTCCGGTACCCCTCGCTTTTCGACTTCATCTTCCAGCCAGCGATACAAGCGCAGCAAAGCCACAGCATCCTTTTTCATCACGTTCCGGATGTGGGCAATCTCTGTTTCGTTTTTTATTGCTTTTTCAGGGATCACCAGGTTTTTTCCTTCGGAAACGGCATTGGCAGGTATGGCGTCAAACAGTTGTTTGTTGGTGGTTGCCGGGTCAATCAGGATCTTTTGCTCGCTCTCGATTGATTGTAAGAAGGGGAGTACCTCCTCATAGGTTTTGACGATGACCCCATCCTCATTGAGTTTTATTTTTAGTTCATCATCGATGTTTCCGGGGCCCGTAAAAAGAAATGCAACTTCTTTTCCCAATACGGCGAAAGCATAAAATACCGGGTTGCAAGCCACGTCATTTCCTCTCAGGTTTAGCAGCCAGGCAATGTCATCCAGGGTCGTTACCAGGTAGTAGTCATTGGATTGCATTTTACTGCGCAAGCGTTCCATTTTCGAAGAAGAGGGCTCACCTGCATATTTTAAATCGTGTTCAAATACCGGCTTGTTAGGCAGTGGAGGCCTGTCGGTCCATAGCCCATCGATGAGGTCAATGCCTGATTTGAGCGCAAGCCCTTTTTCTCCGAACCTCTTTTCAAGCCTTCTTACCTGAGACACGGAAAACAACCTTGCATCGCATCCCACGTTGCTACCTTCCGGCAGGTTTTCACAAATCCACTGGACGTGCTCCGGTGTGTGTGGAATGTTCAGTTTGTGCAAGACCATGCTGCTGCCTTTGAGTTGCTCTTCAGCCTGGATGAAATACCTGCTGTCGGTCCAGAGTCCGGCGTGGTCCAATGTCACCACTACGGTACCGGCAGAGCCGGTAAAACCTGAGATCCAGGCTCTGCATTTCCAATGGTCGGCAACGTATTCACTTTGGTGGGGATCGCTGGAAGGAATGATGTAAGCATCCAGTTTGTGGGCTTTCATGGCTTCCCGTAGTGCAAGCAGCTTTTCGTCGGTGGTCATTTCTTTTTTGGTTTTGTTCCTCAATGATGCGATTCTCGCAAATGTCTCATTCTGTGATCAATCCAGGGAAAAAAAGAAAGGGTTTTTGGGAAGCCCCAAAAACCCTTCAGTTGGTTCATGTTCGGTGTTAATTATCCATTCATGGAAGCGAGGAATTCCTCGTTGCTTCTGGTGTTGGTCAGGTGTTTCAGCAAAAACTCCATGGCCTCTTCCGGTTTCATATCCGCCAGGTGGTTCCGCAAGATAAACATGCGTTGCATGGTGTCTTTGTCCAGCAGGAGGTCATCACGGCGGGTGGATGATTTGGTGAGGTCAACAGCCGGATACAAGCGCTTGTTGGCAAGTGTCCTATCCAACTGGAGTTCCATGTTACCGGTACCCTTGAATTCTTCAAAGATCACTCCGTCCATTTTGGAGCCGGTGTCAATCAAAGCCGTTGCAAGGATGGTCAGCGAACCGCCACCTTCAATGTTACGGGCAGCACCAAAGAACTTTTTCGGTTTGTGAAGCGCATTGGCTTCCACACCACCGGAAAGCACTTTACCACTGGCGGGCGCTACTGTGTTGTAAGCCCTTGCCAAACGGGTGATACTGTCGAGAAGGATTACCACATTGTGTCCGCATTCCACCAGGCGCTTTGCTTTCTCCAATACAATGCCTGCCACGCGAACGTGGTTTTCAGCAGGTTCGTCAAAGGTGGAGGAAACCACTTCGGCGTTTACACTTCTCTTGAAGTCCGTCACCTCTTCCGGGCGTTCGTCAACCAGAAGAACGATGATGTAACAATCGGGGTGATTCTTGGCAATGGCGTTTGCAACGTCCTTGAGCAGGAAGGTCTTACCGGTTTTCGGCTGTGCAACGATCAGACCACGCTGACCCATTCCGATCGGGGTGAACAGGTCGATGATCCGGGTGCTGAAATCCCTGCCTGTAGGAGAGGTGCAAAGGTTGAACTTCTCATTCGGGAAGAGGGGAGTCAGATAATCGAACGGAACCCGGTCACGAATGTCTTTCGGGTCCAGTCCATTGATCTTGGACACCCGCAGCAGCGCAAAGTACTTTTCACCCTCCTTTGGCGGACGGATGGCACCCTTTACGGTGTCGCCCGTTCTCAGTCCAAAAAGCTTGATTTGCGAAGGTGAAACGTATATATCGTCGGGAGAAGTCAGGTAATTGTAATCTGCAGAGCGGAGGAAGCCATAACCATCCGGCATCATTTCCAGTACTCCTTCGCCTTCGATGATTCCGTCCAGGTCGATGTCGAACTTTTCTTTTGCAGGCTTTGATCTTCCTTTGGGAGCTTCGGGCTCAACTTCTTCTTCTACCACTGGTGGTGCAACAATAATGTCTTCCTCCTTTGGTGGCGGTGGCGGAATGTCTATATCGTCGTCAGCAACCAAATCCTCGGCAACATCGTCCAGCCTGATGTTCTTGGCTTCAGCTGAATCTGAAGTTCTGGCTTTTGCTGCTGGTTTTTCGTCGGCTTTCTTTTTTGAAGACCGGCCTGACCTTTCCGAAGCCCTTTTTCTGCTTTTCTGTTCTGAAGAGCCGTTTTCGCTTTTTTGCTGCTCTTGTTGAACGATTGCCTGCTGATCCAGAATCTTATAGATCAAATCTTGTTTTGAAAGTCTTCTGAATCCACTAATGCCCATTCGCTCTGCTATTTCACGGAGTTCTGGAACGAGCATATCGCTCAATTGCATAATATCGTACATGATGAAGGTTTGTTTACAAAAGGTGGTTTACTACTTCTGAATTCGTTTAAAGGGATTGTCGAATCGTTGTGACTGGAGCACAACGCGACAAGGGTCCGTTTATGTGGGTTCGCTTAAGTGGTTACTTGCACAATAAGAGGTTAAGGGGCAAGTCACTCGGAACTTAATTACAATGACAAGTGGTTGTTTTCGAAGTGTCGTTCAGGAATGCCATTCCGGGTTTTCTGGGAAAATGCGGGCTGAGTCTTCCACACCAGCCAAAAGCGTCTAATTCGTCTCCAACTCATCTTGCTTTTACGCTGAATGCTAAACCAAAAAGTGGGAATGTGGAAGAGTTGTAGCTCTGAACTATCGCCAAAAGTATGTTTGAACAGAACTAAACAAATGCGGTGTGCTGACGATGCGCCGCAAAAATACAGTTTACTTTCAAAATTCAAATACTACGAGAAGTAAACTTTCAAAGTATGTTGATCGTAAACGTTAAACGCTTGAAAGTCAATCAGTATAAGAGCTTGGCTTAATTTGTAAGCCCCAAAACTTCCAGTGGTCTTCGGAAATGTGCTTTGGAAATGACAATACAGATTGGCTGATTCTGATCAACACGCCATTTTTAACGCTCATTTCCTTACAAAGGTTCATCTGTTTTTGGTTTGTTTTGCTGCCCTAATACACACCTCACAACAAAATTATTGAGCCATGCTCGAATTAAGTTTTATCCGTAACAACAAAGACCGTGTTATCAAGGGTCTAAAACTGAGGAACTACTCTGACGAAGATCTGCGTGTTGTTGATGAGATTCTGAAGTATGACGAAGAACGCAGAACCTGCCAGTACAACATTGATTCTCATAAGGCTGAGGCCAAGAAATTGTCGAAAGAAATAGGGGGGCTCATGAAAACCGGTAAGGTGGCTGAGGCTGAAGCCATCAAGAGCAAAGTTGCCGAGCTGAAGAGCTCCATCAATGAATTATCTGAGCGGATGAGCGCCGCAGAGGCAAAGCTCGAAGAACTTTTACTGAGTGTACCGAATATACCGCATGAATCAGTACCTCCGGGAACTTCTGCTGATGATAACGAGGTGGTCAAAGCCTGGGAAAAGCCTTTTCCTGAACTGCCAGCCAATGCGCTTCCTCACTGGGAGCTTGCCACAAAATACAATTTGTTTGACCTGGAACTCGGTGTAAAACTGACAGGTGCAGGTTTTCCGGTGTATCGGGGAAAAGGTGCAAGACTAGAACGTGCTTTGATCAATTTTTTCCTCAACGAGGCAGGTAAGGCTGGCTACGAAGAGATTGCGCCGCCATTGATGGTGAATGAAGACACAGCCAGGGCAACCGGGCAACTTCCCGACAAAGAAGGTCAGATGTATCATGTGGAAAAAGACAACCTTTATCTGATCCCTACAGCAGAAGTCCCCGTTACCAACTTATACCGGAATGAGATCGTAGAGGTAGAAGCACTTCCGATCAAATTGACCGGATACACACCTTGTTTCCGAAGGGAAGCCGGTTCTTATGGTGCGCATGTGAGGGGCCTCAACAGGGTCCATCAATTTGACAAGGTGGAAATAGTACAAATTGCCCACCCAGACACCTCTTATCAGCAACTGGATGAAATGCTGGCCCATGTGAGTTCCCTTCTGGACAAGCTGGAACTCCCCTACCGCATCGTGAAACTTTGTGGTGGTGATATGGGATTCACCTCGGCATTGACGTATGATTTTGAAGTATGGTCAGCTGCCCAGAAACGCTGGCTGGAAGTTAGCTCCGTTTCAAACTTTGAGACTTACCAGAGCAACAGGCTGAAAGTGCGCTTCAAAGATCCTGAAACCAACAAGATGCGCCTGGCACATACCCTCAACGGCAGTGCCCTTGCTTTGGCCAGGATTGTGGCAGCCTTGCTGGAAAACAACCAGACAGCAGAGGGGATCGTAATTCCTGAAGTATTGAGACCCTATACCGGATTCGATGTAATAGATTGATCTGCGCTTGCTGCAGCGGTCTGTTTTTTTAATCATAAAACAATCTGTCACATGCTAAAGATCATGCAAATTGGTCTCGGCCCGCTGGGTTTGAAGGTTGCTGCATTCATTGCTGAAAGGCAGGGATTGACCACCATTGCCGCCGTTGATAAAAACCCCGAACTAATAGGAAAATCGCTGGGTACCCTTGCGGGAATTGATTCAGGTGTTTCAGTTGTTTCATCTGTATCAGAGGCATTGAAAAGCGGTAAACCGGATGTGGCCATCCTTACTACGGTATCAGACATGGCACGCATCACACCTCAAATTGAAGAGGTGCTGGTGCACGGAATTCCCGTGGTTTCTACCTGTGAGGAACTGAGCTACCCCTGGGATACGGCCCCGGACCTGGCGAAGCGCATTGACGAAAAGGCAAAACAAGCCGGAGTGGCTGTCTTGGGTACAGGTGTGAATCCAGGTTTTCTCATGGATACGCTGCCTATTACGCTGACTGCGGTTTGTCAGAATGTCACTTCTGTGAAGGTCAACCGCTTTCAGAATGCCCGTTTCCGCAGGATTCCTTTTCAGAAGAAGATAGGTGCAGGCCTTAGCCTTGAAGAGTTTGAGCAGAGAAAGCAGGACGGCTCCCTGCGGCACGTCGGTCTCACTGAAAGCATGCAGATGATTGCCCACCGGATGGGCTGGAAGTTGGACAAGACGGAAGACATCATCAGTCCGGTCATTGCGAAGGAAGAGATAAAAACCGAAGCCATGACCATTCCTGCCGGTTATGCCACCGGTGTACGACAGGTAGGAAATGGCTACCAAAACGGAGAGCTGAAAATTGAACTGGTTTTCCAGGCCACCGTCGGTGAGCCTGAAAGCTACGATGAGGTGATCATCAAGGGTAAGCCGGATATCCGCTCCAGGATTGATGGCGGTGTAAACGGTGATGTGGCCACCTGTGCCATCACTTTGAACACCATTCCTCAGGTTTTGCGAAGCAAAGCCGGTTTGATGACCATGGTGGATATTCCACCGGTGTCGTTTTTCTAGAACCAGCAAATACAAAGCCCGGAGATGTGATCACCTCCGGGCTTTTTTTGTGCCTTGTTCCAAAATTACTTCTCCGGAAACTTAAACTCGTCAACTGAAATGTCAGGGTTCATTTCAATGCTGGTGAAATTTGATTTCATGAAGGTCTGACCATCTACTTTCTGCTCATAAGAGTGCGGGATCATCATACCACCTACCTCATCGTAATCACTCAGGTAAGTATCAACGGCTTTTCCTTTCAGCTCACCGGTGCTGATAAAGCGGCGGACGACTACCGGGACAAAGTTTTCCGTGTCAAAGAAGTAGATTATTTCATCACCATCTGCCTTGGTGAGTTTCAGCTTGAACGTTTCAATGCCGTCAATTTCCTCTTTTCCTTCCAGGCTGACGCTGTGGCCTTTCTCCTTGTAGTTGATCAGGTCATCTTCGAAAACCTGCTTTGCAGCTTCTTTTGTCTCTTCTTCAGATTTCTTGACCGGATCGGTTCCACCCATGAAGGGGTTGATGGTCCAGGCTACTTCTCCGTCAAAGGCTTCAACAAATTGCTGCCCCTGGATGTCAACGACGACTTTCTGCAGGTTTGGCCGCATGGAGTAAACAGTGATGGGAAAGGTCATTCCGAAGTTCTCGGCACTACCCGTCATTTTCATGCTGTTGAGGTTTTTCCAGGCATCAACGCCTCCGATGACCTCGTAATAGTTGCTGATGATTTCATCTGCGGTTTGTGCTTCAACCTTTTGGGGAGCAAAGGCAACAAGGAAAAGTGCACTGAAGAGAAAGAACTTAAATTTCATAGCTGAAGATTGGTTTGGTGGATAAATCAATTCGTGGCCCAAAACAATTCAATTACTGCGGATATGCTCCAGGTTTTTTACGAACGAAAGCGATTAGGCGACAAAAAGACATGGGCTTTTCCATCCAAAGGGCGTTTTTTGTTGTTCATACTAAAGATTTTCCTGCCGGCGTTACGTAGGCCTGCTTCCAAAAGCTACTTTCATTTTACAAGTTTGGAACAGCACCCTGTTTTAATTGGCGGAAACCGCAAGAACGCCGCAATAGCAGGAATCCTCATGATCATTTATCAATAAACTATTCTTTTAATGGACAAAGTAAAAATTCTCTGGGCCGACGACGAGATCGATTTGTTGAAACCGCAAATGCTCTTTCTGGAAAAGAAGGGATACGAGGTGGTAACAGTGACCAACGGCCACGATGCCCTCGAAGAATGCGAGCAAAACAATGATTTTGACGTGGTCTTTCTGGACGAAAGTATGCCCGGCCTGACCGGTTTGGAAACCCTGGAGAAAATCAAAGAAAACAACCCCTTGCTGCCCGTGGTGATGATCACCAAAAACGAAGCTGAGCACATTATGGAAGAGGCGATCGGCGCCCAGATTTCCGATTACCTCATCAAGCCGGTAAACCCCAACCAGATTTTGCTGACGCTCAAAAAAATCATTGACAACAAGCGCCTCGTTCGTGAAAAAACCACTTCCGACTACCAGCAGGAATTCCGCATGCTGAGCATGGAAATCAACAGTGGTTTGAATTTCGAACAGTGGGTGGATGTTTATAAAAAACTCATCAACTGGGAAATCAAGATTGACGAGTCGGAATCAAGGGACATCATTGACATCCTCGCTACGCAAAAAAGCGACGCCAATTCCGAGTTTTGTCGTTATGTGGTCCGCAACTATGAAAACTGGATCAACGAGGCAGATGAAGCTCCGGTCATGTCGCACAACCTGATGCGCAAAAAGGTCTTCCCTGAACTTCAGGACGATGTGCCTACCTTCATGGTGCTGCTGGACAACCTGCGGTACGACCAGTGGAAAACCATCGAACCCATCCTGAAGGATCTGTACCGGATTGAAAAAGAGGATTTCTTCTTCAGCATTTTGCCGACGGCCACCCAGTACAGCCGGAACGCCATTTTTGCGGGTATGCTGCCAGCGGGCATTGAAAGGACTTTCCCTCAGCAATGGAAAAATGACAACGACGAAGGAGGCAAAAACCTTTACGAAGACTTCTTCCTTCAGGAACAGATAAAGCGCAAAATGCGTAAGCCGGTCAAGGCTGATTACATCAAGGTGACCAATGTGGCCGGTGCCAAAACCCTTCAGGACAACATCCAGAATTACCTGAAGAACGACCTGACCGTGATCGTGTACAATTTTATTGACATGCTCTCGCATGCCCGCACCGAAATGGAGGTGCTGAAAGAACTGGCAGGCGATGAGAAAGCATACCGCTCTTTGACCAAATCATGGTTCCTGAACTCCCCGCTTTGGACGGCCCTGCAGAAAATTGCAGACAAAGACGTTCAACTGATAGTGACCACTGACCACGGCACCATCCGGGTAAATACCCCTTCGAGGGTGGTGGGTGACCGGGAGACCACCACCAATTTGCGCTACAAGGTGGGCCGCAATCTGCAATACGAGCGCAGAGATGTACTGGACTTCCGGGACCCGATCAAAGCGGGTTTGCCACGGCCAAACGTCAGCTCTACTTTTATCTTCGCAAAAGAGGATAAGTTCTTCCTCTATCCGAACAACTACAACTACTACCACAACTATTACAAAAACACCTTCCAGCACGGTGGAATCTCGCTGGAAGAGATGATTTGTCCGGTTGTGAAATTGCGTTCGCGCTAAACGGCATGGCACAACGGCTCCCTTTTCTGTTCATTGCTGAAAGCCCCCTCCACGGAAGAGGGGTGTTCACCGGAGAACCATTGAATGAGGGTGATCTGATCGAGATCTGTCCGGTCATTGTGCTGCCGCCTGAGCAGCTCAAAACCATTCACAATAGCAAGTTGCACGATTACTATTTCCTTTGGGGACCTGAACAGGACCGGCCGGCCATTGCCTTGGGCTATGGTTCCATTTATAACCATTCCTATGAAGCCAACGCCAATTACCGCTTTGACTACGACAGCGAAACCATCGACTTTTACGCCGTGAAAGCCATTGCCGCAGGCGAGGAGATTACCGTCAATTACAATGGCGATCCCAATGATCCCAAGCTGGTATGGTTTGATCAGAACCTGACCCGCAAGCTGAAGTGAGCGTTAATGACCGGTAAATGACTATCCCCTGGCCTTTCAGACGATCGTTTATTGCACATGAGAATACTCTTATCCACCTTGTTGAGCATCTTGTTTTTGGCCTCCTGCGAAAATGACATTGCGGAAGTCAACAAGCTTTTTACCAAACAGGAAACGCAGGTAGAGGTGGCCAAAGGCGTTGAACTGCTTTACAGCGATTCAGCCCGGCTCACCATGCGAATCGAATGCCCCGTGCTGGTGCGCCACCTGGACAAGGTGAACCCCTGGCAGGAATTTCCCGAAGGTATTCTGGTTGAATTCTTTGACGAAGATGGCAGCAAGAAAGGCTCCCTCTCTGCTGATTTTGCCACCCGGGAAGAAAATGCCAACAAGTTTGTCGTCAGAAAGAACGTGGTGTGGATAAGCAAAAACGGGGAACAACTGGAGACCGAAGAATTGATTTGGGACGAGGTTGAAAACCGGGTTTACACCAACAAGTTCGTGGTGGTGAAACGCACCGATGAAATCATCTATGGCCACGGCTTTGAATCGAACAACGACTTCACCCGCTGGAAGATCCGGGCCATCGAGGGCAGGGTCAGGGCCGATGATTACACCAGGGATTTTAAGAATTGATCACTTTCTTTCGCTTCGCAACTGGCGGGCTGTATCCACGTGCGCTTTGATGGACAAGGCAAACAGAATGGCCGTCATCACGGAGATGAAGACCAGTGCCAGGTGCAGTTGGCCGAGCAATCCCAGCAAAAAGAAAATCAGGGCAAAGAGATCCCGCTTTCCGAGCGGAGCCAGGGAGCGCAGCAGTTTATCGCTCCAGCTATTGCCTTCTTTGTAACTGTATTCGATGTTGAGCAGTGACCCGCCTTTATCGAAACGCTTCAGGTAGTAGTACATGCTGGCCAGGGCAAGTGTGGTGAAAACCAGTGTTGAGATACCGGCCCATTTCTCAAAGGGTGTTACGCCGTCGTTGTAAAGACCGATCAAGTAACCAATCAATGCCAAAACGTAGGAACTGTTGTCCACCAGGGTGTCGAGCCATTGCCCGAAGGGCGAAGCTTTGAATTTCAGCCTTGCCAATTCACCGTCCACGCCATCCAGAATGCTGGTGAAATGGAAGAGGAAAGCACCGAGCATGAAACCCCAGTAAGGCCCTGTGGAGAGGAGGTAAGCCGTCAGGACACCGAGCAGGCCGGTGAAAACTGTGAACTGGTTGGGCGTGATGGGTGTGTGTGCCAACACCCTGCTGATGCTGATGCTGACGGGGCGGTTCAGGTGCCGGCTCACCCAACCGTCGGTGGGTTTGATGAGGCTCTGCCGCAGCAGCTTTTTCACTGTTTTTTTATCCGCTACCGTCTTTACGCTATGGCATAGCAGGAAGTCTGGTGTGTAGTGCTGCACTTCTTTTTCCCATTGCCCCTTGCCTGTTTTTTCCTTCGGTAAAAATGTGAGCAGGCCATTGGCCACAGCAGCGGGCTGTTTTTTTTGCCCTTTGAGCCAGGGAATCAGCTTCTGATCGAATACGATGGGTTCTCTTACCAGCACAACCCCATCTGCGCTGTCAGCAGCCAGTGCTGCAAGGGTCCTGTTTTGATCCTCTGCCGGATTCTCGCTTTGCTGTACCTCGATCTGTGCTTCCCAGTCCTGCCTGATTTTCAGCCATTGCTGAACGCCGGAAGAAGCCCGTGGAGACAGGATGAGGATGTAACCACAGCCACCCCGTTCCAGTGCTTTGAGCGTTCTTTCAAAAAGTGTCAGTCCGTAAATACGAAGTTGGAGGGGGTCAAAACCTTTCGGGTAAGCATCAGTGGCTGGGAGCAGTACCAGTGCAGCCGTTGTTTGTTTGGGTTGGCTCATCAGTTGTTTGTTCTAATTTCGCCGCAAAGCTATACCATTCTGATGTTTGGGCTAGTTTTAGTCTTTCCACAGCAATTTGCCCATGGTCAACCTGTCAACACACCTCGATTACAGACTCAGCCAACTCACGGAAATAGTGATGGGTGAATTGGTAGGTACTTGTTCTGAAGACCGGGTGATAGAGCACGTTTTGCTGGACAGCCGCCAGGTTATCTATCCTGCCAGCAGCCTTTTCATTGCCCTGAAAGGGCGACAGAGTGACGGGCACAGCTTTGTTCCTGAATTGTATGAAAAAGGGGTCAGGTCTTTCCTGGTGTCTCGGCTTCCTTCCGACCCGGGGAAGTTTCCAGAGGCCGCTTTTTTAAAAGTTCGTGATACACAGCAGGCGTTTCATCGTTTGGCTGCCTTTCACCGCGGGAGGTTCAATCTGGAGGTGGTCGGTATCACCGGCAGCAACGGCAAGACCATCGTCAAGGAATGGCTGCACCAGTTGCTCAGCGAGGATTTCAGCATTGTGCGAAGCCCCCGGAGTTACAATTCCCAAACCGGCGTGCCGCTTTCCGTTTTACAGATCAATGAGGGTCATCAACTGGGACTTTTCGAAGCTGGTATTTCGCAGCCCGGAGAAATGGAAAAACTGGAGGCAATTCTAAAACCTGACGTGGTTATCTTCACCAATATCGGTGCGGCACACAGCGAGGGTTTTCCGGACCTGAAGACCAAACTGGCCGAAAAGCTGAAGCTGATCAAAAGCGCCTCGGTGGTCATTTACCGGAAGGACGGAAAGCTGATAGACGAGCAGGTCAGGCAGGTAAAAAAGGATGGACAAACCTTGCTGACCTGGGCTTTGGACGGGGAAGAATCCGATGCCAGCATCCATATTCAAAAAACCGGTGGGGATTCGGGAGTAAGATCATTTCAGGAACTTCAGGTAACCGTTCCGCAAAAAAATTTGAGTTTTCAGGTGTCAATTCCCTTTGCCGACGATGCGGCCATTGAAAACGCCTGCCACTGCATCGCTTTCATGCTCTACAAAGGTTATGATGCTTCCACCATCCGGCGGCGGATAGCCAAGCTGGAGCCTGTGGCCATGCGCCTGGAACTAAAGGAGGGAATCAACGAATGCACCATCATCAATGACAGTTACAACTCGGACCTGACCTCCCTGACCATCGCACTGGATTTTCTGGACCAGCAGAATACCGACCTGAAAAAGACGCTGATCCTTTCTGACGTGCTTCAAAGCGGAATGAATGCAGAACAATTGTACCGGAAAGTGGCCAGCCTGGTTCAGGAAAAGCGGATTGACAAAATGATCGGCGTCGGAAAAGAAGTCTGCGCGATCAGCTCTTTTCTTCCAAAAAATATAGAACAGTACTACTTCCCGGACACGGCTTCGTTGCTGGAGGCATTTGAAAAACCTGGTTTTTCCAAGGAGATCATTTTGCTGAAAGGTGCCCGGGTTTTTGAATTTGAGCAGATCGCCAACAGGCTTTCCAGCAGGGTGCACAACACCGTTTTGGAGGTCAACATGGGGGCATTGCTCCACAACCTGAGAACCTACCAGGGCCTGCTCAATCCCGGCACCCGTCTGATGGTCATGGTGAAAGCAGGGGCCTATGGCAGCGGCAGTGTGGAGGTGGCCAAGCTGCTCGAATTTCAACATGTGGACTACCTCGGCGTGGCCTATGCGGATGAAGGTGTTGAGCTCAGAAAAAGGGGTATTCAGCTTCCCGTGATGGTCATGAACCCCGAGGCTGCTACCTTCGATTCCCTGATCCGCTACGACCTGGAGCCGGAAATTTACAGCCTGAACCTGCTCAGAAGTTTTATTCAGTTTCTCGATGGAAGGTTGCCAAAACCACAAAGGGAGATTGGTATCCACATCAAGCTGGACACTGGAATGCATCGCCTCGGATTTGACGAAGGGGAAATCGATGAGCTGACCGGACTTCTCAGGCGTGCGGCTTCCATCAAAGTGCTGACGGTTTTCTCGCACCTGGCTGCCAGTGAAGACCAGTCTCATGATTCTTTTACGAAGAGGCAGGTGCAGCGCTTTGAGCGGATGTTTGAAAAAATTGCCGCTTCAATTGGTTACACCCCCCACAGGCACATCCTCAATTCGAGTGGCATCGTGCGTTTTCCGGAGTGGCAAATGGACATGGTGCGCTTGGGCCTGGGCTTGTATGGCGTGGACAGTTCAGGGGTGCTGTCAGAAAAATTGCAAGTGGTAAATACTTTGAAAGCCACAGTTTCACAGATCAAATTGGTGGAACCCGGAGAGTCTGTCGGTTACGGAAGGAAAGCAGTTGCTGACAAGCCGATGAGAACAGCTACCATTTCAATCGGCTACGCCGATGGTTTGCTGCGCAGGGCCGGTCAAGGCCGTTTTTCCGTTCTGATAAAAGGGCAAAGGGCTCCTCTCGTCGGCAATGTTTGTATGGACATGGCCATGGCTGATGTAAGCCACATACCCGATGTGGCCATTGGCGATGAGGTGATCATTTTCGGAAGTGAACCGACAGTGGAGGAACTTGCAGACTGTCTGGACACCATCCCCTATGAAATCTTTACCTCCATCTCCCCACGGGTAAAAAGGGTTTATATCCAGGAGTAAAGCCCTCACTCAACAGGAAAGCTGAAGCTTGGTCTCGTTTCAAGCTGGGCTTGTCCACTCCCTTCCACCAGTTTCACAAAGGAGTTGACCGGGATGTTCCCAAATACTTCAACTGCGCGTTCCTGGTTGGGCCAGCGCACTTCCACCATCCGGATGGTGGTGCATTTTCCAAGTCCGATTTCCAATTGCAGGCTGTTGCCGCCAAAGCTGCTTCCCGAGCTTACCCTTCGGTAAAATTGGTGTTGGTTTCCATCGGCGTCCAGCGCGGTGACCTTGACCCAGGCCCCCATGGCGGCTTTGTTTGATTTGGTGCCTTCCAGCTTCAGGGTTATCCAGTTGTTTTCATTTCCAACGGGATTCAGGAAGAAAGCATCACCGAAAACATCGCCTTCAAAGGCACCCCCCATCACGGCGAAGATGTCCTGGTCACCATCGTTGTCGAAGTCAGCAAAAGAAACTGCATGCCCTTTCTGAACATGCCCGAATCCTCCGGCATAGGTGACATCCTGAAAGCGTTTGCCCTGGTCGTTCCGGTACATTTTGTTGGGCACTACAGCTGAGTAGCTGGGTTCACCGGTGCCGATGTAGAAATCCAGAAATCCGTCGTTGTCTATGTCTTCGAAATTGGAGCCCATGGCAAACATTCCTTCCCAGAGGCCCACCTCATCGGTCACATCCTTGAAGGTGCCATCTCCTTTGTTTTTGTAGAGCCTAGGGTTGACACCAACTTTTTTTCCGAGGGCATTTTGCGCAGCGACAGAAGCGGCCCTTAATATGCCACCACCGTAATTGCCCTCTCCAAAAGCCGCTACAAAGAGGTCTTCCCAGCCATCGTTGTCATAATCCCAGAACCAGCAGGGAAAACTGGAAACAGGTTCGCCGATGGATTCATTGTGGGCGTACAGGCCAAAAGTGATGAAGCCGTTGCTGTGGGGTCCCTGATTGATGAGGAGGTAATTCTTGGCGGTAAGAAAGGAGAAATAGAGATCGAGGTAACCGTCGTCGTTTACATCCCCGGCAGTGACACCTTTTATCATGGCCTTGAATTGCCCCAGTCCCACCTCATTGATCATATTGGTGAAGGTGCCGTCACCATTGTTTTTGTAAAACTCACAGGGGTAGGATCCATTTGGGGTCATGGTCTCATTTCCTATGAACAGATCCACCCAGCCGTCGTTATCGAAATCAGCCCAGGCAGCGGTCTGTGTTGGCGCGTAGGAGAGCAGCCCGGCCTCGATGGTTACGTCCGTGAAGGTGCCGTCACCGTTGTTGCGAAGCAATGAATTGGGAATCTCGCCGGCGGTATCGTACCAGGCACCCCGGAGGATCAGCACGTCCATCCAACCGTCGTTGTTGTAGTCAGCCTGCTGCATGTTCAAACCGCCGGTGATGCCCATCAATCCCGCTGCAACGGTCTTATCGGCAAAGGTTCCGTCGCCTTTGTTCTGGTAGTAATGCACCTGATCATCCAGGCTCCAGGACGAGGCAAAAATGTCGATCAACCCATCGTTGTTGAAATCATCGGCAACACTGCCACCGGAGAGCGCCACGTTGTTCACACCGATTTTATCAGCAATGTTGGGGAACTTCGGAAGCGGGTAATCCGACTTGAAAGCTGATGCCGGCAGCCGCCATTTGGCGGGCACTTTGTCCGGAAATTCACCCAGGGTCATGTAGGCAAAGTTGAGCATCCACCTGGATTCGTAATCTTCCGGGTCGTTTTCCAACAACTCTTTGTAAATATCTATTGCCGTTCTGTTGGCTGATTGTATTTCGTAAATGCCCTGATTTTCGAAAGGCATGATGCACCTGTCGGCGTTGTATCTGGCAATGCAGTTTTCCTGTTCTCCCAGTCTGATATAAGACAGTGCCAGGATCCTTTTGATTTCCTTCCAGATTTTTGGATCCTGGAATTGCATTGTTTCCAGTTTCTTCCGCAAATCCTCCAGCACAACGATGGCCTGTTCATTCTGACCGGCGTTCAGCAATTCATAGCCGTAATAGAGCTGGGCATTGGCTTTCTGGAAGGGATCGGTTGCGGCTTCCATTTGCTGCCTGAACTGTTCGGCCCGCCTTGAGTTTCGGAAGTAGGGAACATTTTTCAGTTTCTCACCTTCGGCAATGTCTTTCAGGATTTTGACCATTTGTGCGGTTCCATCCTCGGCGGCGGGCTGATTGGAACCGGAAGATTCTTCCGTCGAAGGATTGGTGCAACTGAAAACGAAGGTTGCGATCAAAAACAGCAAAGCAGATTTCCTGGATTTCATTTGTTGTGAATTTGCGACAAAGCTATTGTTGCGGGCAGTAAGAGGAAGGACGATGGCTTGCATTTTCATTTTTCAAGTACTCCCATTCCGAAAAGGGCAAAGTCGAACAAGACAGGATCTTCCGGGTGGAACTCTTTCAATCGTTGCGAAAGCTCGATGACGGCTTTCCAATCCCGTTGTTTTCTGGTCAGAAGTCCCAGCTTGCGAGCTACCCTTTCCACATGCACATCCAGCGGTATCAGCAGCTGGGATGGTTTTATCTGCTGCCAGATTCCGAAGTCCACACCAGCTTCGTCCTTTCTGACCATCCACCGCAGAAACATATTGAGGCGCTTGCATGTGGACCTGGTACGGGGTGAAGGCAGGTGTTTTCTCGTTCTTTTCGGGGCGTTTTCGAGGGAGAAAAAAAGGTCGTGGAACCCTTCGAGGGCAGGGGTCACATTGTCGGCTTCAGCCGGCAGGTGTTTCACGAAGGCTTCTTCCAATGAATGATGGTTTTTGTAGTACCACTGAAAGAACTCCAAGAAATACAGCGTGTCGGTAGGTTGAAAGGTCCGATGAACGAAATTCAAAAAGCGTTTCCTGTCTTTTTCAGAATGATTGACTACAAACTCGAATGGGGCATTGTCCATCAATTCCATCAACTGGCCGGCCTTTGCAATGATCGTTTTGCGCTGCCCCCATGACAGGACAGCCGTCCAAAGTCCTGCAATTTCAATGTCTTGTTTTTTTGAGAAGCGTTTGGGTATGGAGATGGGGTCAGATTCAATGAAAGAAGCCTGGTTGAAATGTCTGGCAGCTTCAAAAAGGTACGCTCTGGTCGTTTGATGCATGGAAATCTTTTTGGACTATTGCAGCCGCTTTTGGGTGAAATTTTTTGTTAAGAACACAGCAGCCGGGATGTTTCCTTCGTTAGCCTCCCGCAAACCGCCCTAAATAACAGAAACACTACAATGGTCGCTACCCTAACTTATACCCTTGTCCTTGCCGCTATCTATTTTGGAATCAAGGCTTTAGAGTCGCTTGAGCATAAGTGAAGCTGATTCCTCCTCAGTTTTTCGATTCGTACATCTTGAACTTTGCCAGCTTCAATCGTTGAAGCAAATGGCAAACGGAGACCCTCATCACACCCAATCCATACCTGATACTTCTGGTCAGGTTGATTGAAGAAGCTTCGTCAAAATACTTCGTGGGGCAGGTCACTTCAGCAATGTCAAAACCGGCATAGATGATTTGCGACAGCATCTCATTGTCGAATACAAAATCGTCAGAATTTTCATTGAAGTTGATGGCTCTGAGCACTTTGCTGTCAAAGGCCCTGTACCCGGTGTGGTATTCCGAAAGCTTGTAATTGATGAGCAGATTTTGAAACAAAGTGAGAAAGCGGTTTGCAATGTATTTGTACAGAGGCATACCTCCTTTCAGTGCCCCTTTTCCAAGTATCCTGCTACCGAGAACCACCGGATACAATTCCTCTCCGATTATGTTCACAAACGATGGGATCAGCTTGGGCGTGTACTGATAGTCAGGGTGCAGCATGATGACAATGTCAGCGCCCAACTCCAGCGCCTTGTTGTAAAGCGACTTCTGATTACCCCCGTAACCTCTGTTGTCAGAATGCTGGATGATGTGTTTAATGCCTAACTTTTTGGCTGTACGTACGGTTTCATCCTTACTGGCATCATCACACAGGATGACCTCATCCACCAGCGGAAAAGGTATCTCTGCAAATGTTTTTTCCAGGGTTAAGGCTGCATTGTAAGCTGGCAGCACCACCACTACTTTCTTATCCTTGTACATCGTGTTTTGTTTGTTCAGCCTCAGATAGGTGTCGTTCGGGGCAATGGACGATTCCCAAGCTGACCTCTGACAATCAGACCATCAGCTCCGGGTATCAAAAACGCAAGCTGTTGTGCCCATAAACCGATTTGCAAAGATAGGTTTTCAGCTTTGTGTTGCTTTTTGATGGAAACCCGATGGCCCACGCAATTCAGGCCGCAAAGGACAAAACCATTGAATACACCTTAATGAAACTTTTAATGCGCTCGTAAACATTGTTTTACAAATGTTGAGAGAATTGTTACAAAAATTATTATTTTCGCAAACACACCGAGTCATCCAAACTGAACTGGCCAGTCACTTTATCTATAAACAGTAACGACTGGATCCTTGCTTCTGGAGCATTTCCGTGGGATTATAAGTTGAGAAGAGACAGGCAAATGCTGTCCTGTACACTTGAAAGACACCTAAACGCCATTACCGAAGGAAAATTTGGAGTAATGCAGTGGTTTGGTACACAGTTCTTTTGGCCCAATCACCTATACTTTTCCTGGCAGCTTTACCCGATTTCAGGGGTAATGAAGAAAGAGGAACTTCGGTAAATTGCAGTTTCAGGTTATGGTGGATATTTCCACGGAAAACACCGCAGTTAGTGTTAGTCTGCAAAAGTTCAAAGCCATGTTACGCACCCCTTTTCTTGTCCTCATCTTATTCACAGCCTGTATCTCTGTGGTCAAAGGTCAGGACATCCATTTCTCACAGTTTTACCACGCACCAACTTTGCTGAACCCGGCTCTTACGGGTATCTCTCAGGCAGATGTCCGGTTCAGTGGCATGTACCGTTCTCAGTGGAACAGTGCAAATGCGCCATTTGAAACGTATTTCTTTTCTGCTGAGAACAGGTTTTACAATGTGACCCATCCGTCATGGTGGTTCAGTGGAGGTTTCAATGCGTACTATGATCAGAGTGGTGCGGGCAATCTTTCCAACACTAATATTTCGATCTCTGGCTCATTTACCAGAATGCTTGATCCAGAAAACTTCCTGACTATTGGTTTGGCTGCCGGTCTTGGGCAACGAGGCATCGATTACGGACTTCTGACTTTCGACAACCAATGGAATGGTGATGTCTTTGATCCTGCCCGGCCCACCAACGAAAACTTTGACGATGATAATTACCTGTATCCTGATTTTTCAGCAGGGCTCAACTGGAGAGGACAAAAGTCTGGCACCCGTTCAAAAATCGACGCAGGTATTGGATTTTTTCACTTTAACCGCCCCAATCAGACCTTTTACAAAGATGACAAGAGCCGCCTGCCCATGCGCTTGAGTTTGTATTTCAATCCGAATGTACAGGTGGCTGAATCTCTGGACCTCATAGGATTTGGTACGGCACAATTACAAGGAAAATACCTGGAAGGCCTTGCCGGATTTGCAGGCAGGTATTATCTGAACACGAAAAGATCACGGCAGGTGGCATTGCAGTTTGGTTTGGAATACCGCTTTAACAGCTTTGGCGATGCGGTGATTCCGGTAGCTGAATTGCATTATCACTACATGATCTTAGGTGTGAGTTGGGATGTGAACGTTTCTGGTTTCTCTGTGGCTACCAACAAAAAGGGTGGGCCTGAGATTGCCTTCAAATATTTCATTCACAGAGTGTATCCATTGAAGGCTTTTGCGTGCCCGCTGATTTGATATTGCCAAAGACAAAGACCCCCTATGAAACAACTTCTGACAATATTATCTTTTCTGTGTTTTTTCAGTGCTGTTCAAGGACAGACGGCCAAACAGTTTATCAAGGCTGCTGATGAAGAAATGGCTGGAGGTGATTTTTATTCCGCCATGAAGCACTATCAGTTTGCCATGGACATTGCCGGCGAGAAAACAGACATTCTCTATAAATATGCTGAGGCTGCCCGCCAGTTTTCGTCTTACACTTTTGCTGATACAGCTTACACCAAAGTGCTGAACAGCAAAGATTCTTTGAAATACCCAATGGCCCGTTATTGGCTGGCAATGGTGAAGAAAAAAACCGGAGATTATGGGAATGCGTTGATTCACCTGGAGAGGTTTATAAATGAATATACCATTCTGGAAGATTCAACAATGCTTGACAAGGCGCTGAGAGAAAAAGAATACCTGGAATGGGCCATCAGTGAGTACCACAGAAGAGATCCTAATATTTATGTTGAAAGGTTGAGTGACAGCGTCAATACCTCTTATTCAGAATTTGCACCTGTATTGGCAAACGGCTACCTGTATTTCAGTAGTCAGCAGTTTGAAAGAGAAGTTTTCAAAGGCAAACCGTCAAGACATATTTCTCAGGTGCTCAGAAAAATAATGGATTCGGATTCTTTAGAAGTCTTACCCATCAATGATCCAGTAAAACATACCGGAAACCTGGTCTTCAACAGCAATATGACCAGAGCTTATTTCTCGATTTGCAGTTACATCGGTGAATCTGCCAACCTGCGGTGTGAATTGTATTTTTCCAATATCGATGCGAATGGAAACTTTGGTGAGCCCCAAAGACTGCCATCCGAAATAAACATGGATGGCTACACAAGTACACATCCGGCAGTAGGGGTTGATCCGGCTACGGGATTGGATAAACTGTATTTTGCCTCAAACAGGCCTGGAGGCAAGGGGGGATTGGATATCTGGACTGCCACTATCTTCAAGGATGGAACTTTTGACAGCCCTTTCAACTTTGAAGTCGTCAATACCAGTGGCGATGAAGTGACACCATTTTATCATTATCCGTCCAATACGCTGTATTACAGCACCAATGGTTTACCGAGTTTTGGCGGCTTTGATATTTATAAGACCAGTTATTTTAATGAGGGTTGGTCTGAACCTGCTCATTTGCCTTCGCCAATAAATTCCAGTTATGACGACCTCTATTACTGGACAAATGAGCTCCAAACCGAAGGATATTTTTCTTCAAACCGGTTGGGAAGTAATATTCTGGAGCCTGAATTTGAAGCCTGTTGCAATGACTTGTATTCATTTCGAGTGCAACTCGTAACACTGAATGCCCTGACCTTTGACCACCACAGGCAACCCTTGAATGGCGTTACCATTGCATTGACTGAAGAAGGCAATGGCCTTCCGCTGAAAGTGGGAAATATTACGAATGAAGACGGCAATGACTTTTCTTTCAATATAAAGAAGGGGAAGAAATATCTGATTACAGCCAACAAGCCAGGTTACCTAACGCTTACCGATACGGTTGACCTGCGTGAAGTTTATGATCCGGAATTAACAGAGATTGAAAAGAAGCTCTATTTGATACCTGACCTCATTGATTTGAATATCCAGACCTTCAATGCGAGAACCAAAAATCCATTGAAGGATGTAGGGGTCAGAATAGCTGTTGATGGCCAGGAAGTTTATTTTGAAAGGAATCCAACTGGTAACGATGTTTCTTTCAAACTCGAAAGAGGAAAACTCTACGAAGTGATCGGTACCAAAGTGGCTTATTTTTCTGACACCGTTTATATTGATCTTCGGAATAATTTCAAGGACAGTGAAATAAATGAGGACCTGTTTCTCCGGCCAAAAGAGATCGAGGATTTTCCGCCTCTGATAATTTATTTTGACAATGACTATCCCGACCCTGATTCATGGGCTACAGAAACAACAGCAAATTATGAGGATTTGTGGCGTGCGTACATGAGTCGAAAAGATGTTTTTCTCCGGGAGGCGGTGAAGCACCTTAGTGGCCAGGACAGTTTTGTAGTGGCAAACCGAACAAGAATATTCTTCGACCGGGAAGTAGCTGGAGGTTGGGAAGCATTAAAGGTCTTTACCGAAAGTGTTGAGCGCATATTGAGCGACGGTGAGTTTAAGATTGAACTTCTTTTGCAGGGATATGCGAGTCCACGGGCCAGCGCTGACTACAATTTCAATTTGTCACAACGGCGGGCGGCTTGTTTGAAAAACCACTTTCTAAATTGGAACAACGGTGCCTTGCGGCCATACATTGAAAATGGCATGCTAACCCTGGAAGTCGTTGGATATGGAGAAAAACTGGCTCCCCAGTTCATCAGTGACCGGTTGGAGGATGAAAGGGAAAGTATTTATTCTGTTTCAGCCTCCTTCGAACGGAAGGTTGCCATAGTCGGTGTACGGAAGGTTGCTGAGAATTGATATACTGATTTTGTGCAAAAGCCCAGTTGGCTGAAGGGAATAATACTCTTGGTATTTTTTAGTCCCGGAGTTGCCTCGGGAATGGTTGTTTTTATTAAGGTGTGGCGCAGATTGTTCGGCATTGATGTGAATATTAGTGGCGATTATGGAGCAAGCGCAGGACCCATGTTCAAAACTTTCTTTGAAACCAATGACTTGGACGGTTCCCGGAATCTTTCTGGCGGGGACAGTTCATTTCACCTTCGCCCATGACATATACTCAAAACGAAGTGGTTTGGGCGGCGATCAAAATCCCTGCTAAAGTTTAAGGCTGGGATTTCCCAAAACTACTTCGACTTGGGTAAAACTATAATAGTTGGATTATGATTCAAGTTTACAAATATCAGGCGATCAGGTCCAAAGCACTTTTTTGGATGGTGCTTTTTCTTATTGCGTGTACAAACCTTGCGAAGGCGTCACATATAATTGGTGGTGAAATCCGTTACCAGTGCCTGGGAAATAATCAGTACAGGGTAATCCTTGATGTTTACCGGGATTGCTATTATGGGCAAGCACCTTTTGACCAGCCAGCGCATATTTCTGTTTTTACCGGAGCTGGCACATTTGTAAATAACCTGAATCTTCCAATTCTATATTCTGATACTATTCCAAACAATATTGCCGGAGATCCCTGTCTTTTCCCTCCATCTGATGTTTGTGTTGAACATGCACGTTATGAAGACACAATTAAGTTGCAACAGCAAACGGGAGGGTATTATTTCGTTTATCAGAGGTGTTGCAGAAACAAGACTATCTCCAACATCATCCAACCGGATAGTACCGGAGCTACTTACTTTGTTTACCTGAGTGAATATGCCATGAGCCTGTGCAACAGCAGCCCGGAATTTGGTGAAACTCCTCCGGTCTTCGTTTGTGTGAACAAGCCCATCAATCACCCCAATGCCGCCACTGACCTCGATGGGGATAGTCTGGTGTACAGTTTTTACACCCCATTCAAGGGTGCAAGTATTACCAGTCCTCAGCCACCCTTTGCTTCACCGCCTCCTTATGATACTGTTACCTGGCTGGACCCTCCGTACAACCTGAACAATATCCTTGGGGCAAATCCTCCGCTTACCATTGACCCATCCACGGGATTAATTACCGGCACTCCTATGGTGTCCGGGCAATTTGTAGTTGGCGTTATGGTGGAAGAGTATCGCAATGGTTTCCTTTTATCTAGGGTGAGGAGGGATTTCCAATACAACGTAGGACAATGTGGAATAATTGAAGCTACGATTGTGGCTCCTGACGCCCAGTGCGATGATTTAACCGTGTCATTTCAAAACAATACCAACATAGCTGATGAATGGCTCTGGTATTTCCAATGGCCGGACACTACCATTTTTTCCACAGAAAAAGAGCCAGTATATACCTTCCCGGATACTGGTAATTACACAATAGCCCTGATTGCCCAGCCTGAAAGCCAATGTGTGGATACTGGATATCATCAATTGTTTTTGCAGTACAATTCTTTGACTCCTGATTTTACAATTGAGACTTTTGACTGTGATACAACTAGTGTTTTAAAGTTAACAGACACCTCTGTCGATACGGTTTCTGATCTGGTGTCCTGGTATTGGGAAGTTGATATTGGAGATACTGTATTAACCTCCGCCTTGCAGAATCCTGTTTTTGTAATACCGAATCCATCAAGTGGTACTGTTACACTTTCTGTTGCATCTCAAAATGGTTGTGAGCAGGTGTTGCAAAAGAACTTTGAGGCTGGCGCAAATAATCCTTCCTTATTTCTGGAAGACCTGGAAGTATGTATTGGTAACTCCATTGAGTTGAATCCCAACGGCCCTACAAACGGGTTCACATATATTTGGGATGACCCCATTTCCATCTTTGATAAATTCAATCCAAATCCAACGGTAAGCCCGGATACGAATACCACTTATACTGTCACTGTTCAGGCATACAGCAACTTGTGCCAGGTAAAAGATACCGTTGAAGTTACGGTTGTACCTTTGCCCGTACTCGATTTTGAATATGTTACCGGTTGTGATAGCCGGCAGGTGCAGTTTACTAATTTGAGTGTCAACAGCCCCGACGGATACTTTTGGGATTTTGGCGTCCCATCTTCAAACTCGGATACCACTTCCGAGGTAAATCCTGCATTTTTCTATCCTGATTTCGGGTCATTTGATGTAACAATGATGACGAGCCCGTCTGCATTGTGCAAGGATACCCTAGTTGAGACAATAACATTGGTTGAAAAAATTCTCGAGGCAGATTTTACTTATGATTATACCAATTGTGATGAAGACCAGATAACGGTAAATTTTTACGACGACACAAATAATTCACTAAATAATTCCACGCAATGGAACTGGATTTTTGAAGGTGTTGTAAATGAAAGTTCTACCATTCAGAATCCGGAAATCGTTGTGTCGGTTAACGGAAGCCTTCAGGTAACATTAATTGTTACCACAGCTGAAGGATGTTCTGACACGATCGGTCCCGAGGAATTGACTATTGAGATTATTGATCTGCCTGGCATTACTGACGGAGATGAGGTGTTGGGTTGTTTGAATGAGGGTGTTCAACTCAATGTGGGTGGCAACCCGGATTATCAGTACAGCTGGTTTCCTGCAGATGGTCTGAGCTGTACGGATTGTCCGAGCCCTTTTGCCAATCCCGAACATACAACCACTTATACCGTGGTCGTCAATTCGTATTCTTCTGACACTTGTTCATTGCAGAAGACCATAACGGTCATGGTTCCTGAAAACCCCAATTTGGATGCAGGGGATGATGTGCTCACCTGTGATGCGAGTGTACAGCTCAATGCGGAAACCGATTTTCCAGTCACTGAAATCAACTGGTTTAACAACGGTGTTCTGGTTGGAAGTGGTAATCAGCTGGATGTTGCTGTTTCTGGAATAATGCCGTTCAGTGTAATTGCTGTTGACCAGTTTGGTTGTCAATATTTAGATGCCGTTTTGGTTAAGGGGGGACCTGTTGATATTCAAACTTCGGAAGACATGGTCTTGTGTTCCGATGAACAGATACAGGTTTCTGTATCAAATTTGGACCCCAATGATAATTTGATCTATACCTGGTCTCCTGACTCACTGATAACCGGTGACGTAAATGTTGCCGCTCCTGATGTAATTGTTGAACCTGGAATTTTCACATTATATATTAATGCTGAGAATCAATTTGGCTGTACCAATCAGGATACGGTCAATATTGTTGTATTGGATCAGAATATGGATCTCTCATTTGATTACCAGGTTGATTGCGAAGGCTATGAAGTTCAGTTTGTAAATACCAGTAACAATGCATTCGGGTTTTTGTGGGATTTTGGAGTACAGGGATCCCAGACAGATATTTCACATGAAACCAATCCGGTATTCACTTTTCCTGACACTGGTACTTATGAAGTATTTCTTACGGTGGACTATTTCGCAGAATGCGTAGATACGGTTTCTGAATTTATACACATTGTGGAACCGGTAATAGAGGCTGACTTTAGTTATGACTATGTAGAATGTTCACCTGATAGTATTCTGATTCAGTTTTTTGATGAGACGACAAACTTTCTTGGGAATACGAACAGTTGGGAGTGGAGTACTTCGTCTGGTCAGGTTTCCAATGAACAGAACCCCGTCTTCACCGTCTATGCAGGTGAAGAATTGGAAATAAGCCTTGGTATTGGTACCGAAAATGGATGTACTGATTCGATTCAAAAATCACTTGAATTGGAATTTATTTCATTCAATGAAGCTGATACGATTATTCTATGCAAAGGTGATAGTGTCCTAATAAATTCCTCGGGTAATACTTCCTACCAATATTCCTGGCTGCCGGCAAATAATATTGACAATCCGACAAGTCCCAGTCCGACAGTATGGCCAGATCAAACCACAACCTATACGGTAGAGATTACCAATTTTGTCGGTGATACTTGCTCCATACTGAAGAGTGTGACGGTAGTGGTGCCGGAAGCAATTCAATTGGATGTTGTCAATGACACGGTATCATGTGGTGAACCGGTTGACTTAGCTGCTTCAGCCAACGTCAGTCCACTCACGCTAAATTGGTATGACAGTGCTGGTGCATTAATAGCCAATGGGCCAACTATTTCCGTTGATATTGTGGCTGATGATTTTATTGTCGTTGAAGGTGTTGATCAATATTCGTGCAAGGCTTCAGACACCATAAATATTAACTTCGAAGCTATAGATATAGTCATAATTGCTGATGAATTGGCCTGTCCCGATTCGACCGTTCAGTTAATGGTCAGCAACAATGTTGGAGACCATAATTTGACTTACCATTGGTCAACTCAACCACCAGCTTCAATTCTCTCGCCGGACGATGAGGCCGTAGTTTCCGTCATTACGGGCCCGGCAGGAACCTCTTCTTTCATCCAATTGACAGCGACCAATCAGTTCGGCTGTGAAGCTTCAGAATCTGTGGAAATTACTTCCCATGATTTTATTCCCGAGTTTGAATCGTTGATTAAGGCTTGTGCCGGTGATACTGTGGAGTTGAACCCAAATGGAAATTCATCTCAGCAGTATTCCTGGTCGCCATCTACTGGTTTGTTCCCTTCCGGAGATGTGATGAACCCAAGTATTATAGTCGCTGAAACTACTGTACTCGATGTGGTGATTTCAGAGTCCTTTGGGGATGATGTTTGTTCCAAAAAATTTGAGGTTGTTGTTGATGTGCCTCCGCAGATTGGATTGGAGGCTATGCAGGATACATTTACTTGTGGTTCACCAATCTCGCTTTTTGCTGAAACAATTAATGCTGCCACACTTCAGTGGTATGATGAAGCAGGTACTTTGATAGGGTCAGGGCCATCTGTAGAAGTTGACCCTGATACCGCCTCCTTATATGTTGTTTGGGCAACTGACGGTAATGATTGCCAGCAGTCAGATAGTATTTGGGTGGATAACTACCAATTGGACCTCGAGCTAACGGGCAATGGAATCGTGGATACCTGTCCGATGCCATTTTACAATCTGTGCATTGAAAACCTTGACCCAACCGATATCCTGACTTTTGAATGGACGGCTTCCGGTAGCGGAACCATTTTAAGTGGGGCTACTTCTCCCTGCCCGCAGGTAACCACTGTTCCAGGAATACCTGCAAAGTTTGTTGCAACCGTTAGCAATCAGTGGGGCTGTGAGTCTGTGGAAGCATATGATGTGGAAACGTATGTATTCGATCCGGTCATTCGGGATGTGCTCACCATTTGCCCGGGCGTGCCAACAGCCTTGAATCCAGAAGCAGAGGGTAGCACATTGTATTATGAATGGAGCCCACAGGTTGGTTTGGATTGTTATGATTGCCCAAATCCTGTCGCAACCCTTTCTGAAGACCAGTTCTACACAGTAAACATTTATGGTTTTAACCAGGAGGACACTTGCTCATTTACCCAATTGGTCACGGTGCTTGTCAATCCACCTGTTGGCTTGATGGCTAACCCGGCCGATACCGTAATTTGTGAAAATGTTGATCTCACTTTGACGGCAGGTACTTCCTCAGATATCATTACGGATATAAGCTGGTATAATGAAGGAGTTCAGATAGGGTCGGGTGATGAAATAAGTGTCATTCCCGTTGGAACGGAGTCAATCACTGTCGTAGCCACAGATACGCTTGGATGTACCGACACTACAAGTGTGCTGATCAATGCATATCCAGTGGATATCGAACTACCGGACGAAATGGTATTTTGCGAAGAGGCCGGAGAGATAGATTTGACAGTCGTTAACAATGATCCATTTCAGGAGCTCACCTACGCATGGAATCCTGAAGATGTAATCGTTGGGCAAAATAGTGACGGCAGTACGGTTACGATAGACCTGGATGGCCCAACTACCATGTATGTAGAGGCTACCAACCAATTTGGTTGCCAGGCAATTGATAGTTCACAGATCATCTATTTTGACCTACCGGCTTACATCCCGGATGAGTTGTTCACTGATGTGGATACCATTATTCTCAATTCCGGTGAAAGTGCGCACCTTGAAACCATTTATGATCCACTGTTGCAATACGAATGGTTGCCACACGAAGGACTCGACGATCCTTTTGTTTACAATCCCGTTGCAATGCCAACTGAAACCACCACTTACACGCTTACAGTTACCAATGAGGAAGGATGTATAGCAGTCAGACAGATTACCATTTACGTGGTAAGCCCGGATTGCAGGGAGCCAAACATATTTGTACCCAATGCATTTACACCCAATGGCGATGGCAACAATGATGTATTATATGTAAGAAGCAATATCATCGAATCCATGGAGTTTGCGATTTACAACCGCTGGGGGCAGAAGGTGTTTGAGACGACAGAACAGTCCATTGGCTGGGATGGTACCTACAAGGGGCAGGAGCTCCCTAACGATGTGTTTGGATATTACCTCAAAGCAAAGTGCTTTAACGGGGAAGAATTCTTCAAGAAAGGTAACATCAGCCTTATGAGGTGACCATAAAGGGAAGCCTGTGGCGGCTTTCGACTGCCAACTTAGTGTTCATTCCGGAACCGTGGGTTGGAATTTCCCAAACCACTTCGTTGAAGGAAGAAATAAGGGGCACAATCTGCAAAGGGTTGTGCCTCTTGTTGTTTTGAAGGTGCAGGCATTGTTCTTGAGCAGTTGGTTTCTGTACTTTCGCCGCAGAAATTCGTCGTAAACACCAATTCATGAAAGCCATTGCAAGGCTGTTTGGCCAATTAGGTAAATACAAGTTGCTGATCCTGGGCAATGTGGTGGCCAATGTGTTCATGGTTGTGTTTTCTGTGATCAGTATTCCGGCATTGATTCCTTTCCTGAATATCCTTCTGGATCAACAACCCATTGTTTCAGCGCCTCCCGCTGAAGCTTTTTCTATCTCGAGTGCTGAAGGGTATGTGAATTATTGGTTGAGTGAAGTGATAGCCTCACAGGGCAAACGCATAGCGCTGATGTATGCCTGTGGTTCAATAGTGGTGCTTTATTTTCTCAGGAACCTGTTCCGTTACCTCGCTCAATTTTTTTTGGCTCCCGTCCGGAACGGCATTGTCAGGGACCTCCGGCAAAAGCTCTTCGAAAAAATCCTTGCCTTGCCGCTCAGTTTTTTTTCGGAAGAAAGAAAAGGCGATCTGTTATCCAGGATGTCTGCTGATACACAGGAAGTAGAGACCAGCATTCTCAATGTGTTGGTTACCATTATCAGGGAACCACTAATGATAGTGGGTGCATTCGGTTTCATGATTTACATGAGTCCTTCCATGACATTCATTGTGTTGGGGTTGCTGCTTTTCACAGGTTTGATAATTGGCCGGATAGGTAAGATGCTGAAACGGCAATCTGCTTATGTACAAAGTAAACTGGGTGAATTGGTCAGCATGATGGAAGAAGCCATCGGGGGACTTCGGGTATTGAAGGGTTTCAATGCACAGGGTTATTTGTCTAAACGATTCTCTCAGGAAAACGATTCCTATTACCATACATTGGTACGGCTGCTGTGGAGAAAGGAATTGTCTTCTCCGTTGACAGAATTTTTAGGGGTGGCTACCGTGGCTGTTTTGATCTGGATAGGCTTTGGTGAAGTGCAAAAGGGCAGCCTCACTGTGCCTTCATTTTTTGCCATGCTGTACGCTTTTTTCAGTATGATAGAACCTGCAAAGAAGCTTTCCTCAGCCTGGTACAATGTTCAGAAAGGATCAGCTGCGCTGGATAGGATTGACTCCATCCTTAAATTGGACGAGATCATAAAAGATTCTGTGGAAGCCAAAATGATTACTTCATTTGAGAAGGAGATTGAGTATCGGAATGTTGGATTTTCCTACATGAATGATAGTGCAGGCATTGCGCTTGAGAATATTTCCTTCTCCGTTCCAAAAGGCAAAATCGTTGCAGTCGTTGGTCCATCGGGAGCAGGTAAAAGCACCCTCATCGATTTGCTTCCCAGGTTTTACGATGTTACCTCCGGGCAGATCTTGATCGACGGGATGGACATTCGAACCATTAAGCTGAGCTCTTTGAGGAGCTTATTCGGGATCGTGACCCAGGAGCCGGTTTTATTCAATGATACCGTCCGCAACAACATCGCTTTCGGGGATCCCGGGGCCAGCATTGAAGCAATTGAAAAGGCTGCCAAAATTGCCAATGCGCATGAATTCATTTCCAAACTGGAGCATGGATACGCAACGATTATAGGTGACAGAGGAGTGAAACTTTCTGGAGGGGAAAGACAACGGATCACGATTGCCAGGGCCATCTTGCGAAACCCTCCCATCCTCTTGTTGGATGAAGCAACATCTTCATTGGATTCTGCATCGGAAAGACTCGTCCAGGATGCCTTGAACAAGTTGATGAAGGGAAGAACGGCAATCATCATTGCGCACCGGCTTTCGACAGTGCAGCATGCAGATGAAATAATAGTTTTGAAGGAGGGACGAATAGTGGAGAGGGGTACTCATACAGAACTGATCGATTTGCAGGGCGAGTATGAGAAACTGGTTAGAATGCAATCCCTCTAAAACAGTAAAACCTGTGTACAGCAAAGTACACAGGTTTTCTGGTGAGTTTCTATGGTTATTTATTCCTTGTCAAACCTCAGTTCCTGAATGAGGTGTTTACCATTGACGACTTTGAGGTAAATGTAAACCCGGAAAGTTCCGGAGTTGGCCACCAGGTTTCCTATGCAGTATTGACTATCCTGCCCTTTTGAAGCGCCCTGGTGGACCTGGCTGAAGGCAGAGGGCTTGTTCTTGGAGAAGAAATCTTTCAACACTTTTACGGCTTCATCCTTTCCATAAATGTCTTCCTTGTCAAGGATGGAGATTTCCACTTGCTTGTCCAGGTATTGCTCGAGGGCATCGACATTTCCTTCACTCAATGCCTTGGAAATGGCCGCAAGGTTGGAGAAAGAGACGAATCCAAAGGCGAAGAATGAAAGAATGGATATTTGGACGATCAGGAACTTTTTCATGATAAAGACAGTTGGTGATGATTGAATTGGTTTTTGGAATCGGTTACATAGAGTCAAACGGGGCCCTTTTTGAATATGTTCGTTGAGACGAAAGTTTAAAACTTGGTTTCTTATAGAAATCATAACGAATCAATCACGTAAAGGCTACATTTTGGCTCTTGTCGGCAATCAATTTTGTTGTGTTCCGACAAAAAGAAAGAATTATACCCAAATCGAAGTAGTTTGGGAATCCCCAAGCTCTAAACTTCAGTAGGAGGTGGGAGTTTGGCCGGCTTCGCCGCCCAAACCACTTCGTTTTGAATATATCAACGATTGAGAGAAAAAATCGAAACCCTCCTGAGGTATTAAGAATGCTACATTTGCACCTTCTTTTCACCAGAACTATTGAAGATGGCAACCCGTAAAGTACTGCTTACCATATTGGATGGGTGGGGATTGGGCCCCAATCCAAAAGTTGATGCAATCGCCCAGGCCAATACACCTGTTTTTGACGACCTTATGAAAAGATGCCCCAATTCCACCTTGGTCACCTATGGGGAAGAGGTGGGGTTGCCCGAAGGGCAAATGGGCAACTCTGAGGTTGGACACATGAATATCGGTGCAGGCCGGATTGTTTACCAGGAGCTTGCAAGAATCAATAAAGCCATCCGGGATGGGGAGTTGGCAAAGAATCCAACTTTGGTCGAGGCATTGAAAGCGGCAGCAGCCGGCAACAGAAAGGTACATTTCATGGGCTTGCTGTCTGATGGTGGTGTGCACTCCCATATCAACCACCTCAAAGCACTGTGTGACATAGCAAGTGATTGTGGTGTCAAACACGCTTATGTCCATGCATTCATGGATGGAAGGGATACAGATCCAAAATCCGGTGCAGCATTCCTCCGGGATTTGATAAACCACATCTCTCCGCTGGGGTATAAAGTGGCATCGGTTATCGGCAGGTATTATGCAATGGACCGCGACAAACGTTGGGAGCGGGTGAAACTTGCCTACGATCTGATGGTGAAGGGGGTGGGGCAGAATTGCACCGATCCTGTACAGTTGGTCAAAGAACGCTATGAAACTGGTGAAACGGATGAGTTTCTGAAGCCCATTGTTTGTACAGACGATTCGGGAATGCCTGTGGCTAAAATTGAGGACGGAGACCTTTTGATATGTTTCAATTTCAGAACAGACAGGCCAAGAGAGATTTCAATCGTTCTCACCCAACAAGACATGCCAGAGTTTGGTATGCACAAACTTCAGGTTGAGTATATAACCATGACCCGTTATGATGAGACTTTTGAGAACATCAAGGTTTTGTTCGAAAAGGATAACCTGGTAAACACGTTGGGTGAGGTAATTTCAAACAGGGGGCTCACCCAAGTGCGGATTGCTGAAACTGAAAAGTATCCCCACGTTACATTTTTCTTTTCGGGCGGCAGAGAGGAGGTTTTTGAAAATGAAAAACGCATCATGATACCTTCTCCTAAAGTGGCAACTTATGATCTAAAGCCCGAGATGAGTGCCATTGAAGTTACCGATGCAATTGTCCAGGAAATAAATGACCATCAACCAGATTTTATCTGTCTCAACTATGCGAATGCCGACATGGTTGGACATACGGGTGTTTTTGAGGCAGCAATGAAGGCTGCTGAGACTGTTGATAAATGTCTGGGTCGCTTGCTGGAAACCGCTCTTAAACATGGTTACGATGCAATCATAATTGCTGACCATGGAAATTCTGATTTTATGGTGAATGAGGATGGAACCCCAAACACTGCCCACACCATGAACCCGGTACCTTTTATCTATGTTAGCGATACGCCAAAGGCTCATGGTGCTGTAGACGGCAAGCTCGCTGATATTGCTCCAACCATTTTGTACCTCATGGATGAAGAAGCTCCTGAAGAAATGACGGGTAACATCTTGATTAAATAGTTTTAAATGATTGATAGTCAGAACAATAATACATCTTTGAATCTTGCAAATTATCTCGCCGTTCTCGCACTGGCAGTGGTGTTGCTTAATGCCACAGCTTGTGTTAGTGAGCCTCAAAAACTTGATAATCAGAAAGTTGTGAACAAGTATTTCGATTTAGCTGGGTTTGTTCAGACTCAAAAGGAGGCGATGAGTGCCGCTTCTTCATCCTGCACCAAAATTGTAAGTGTAAACGAAAAGAATGAAAATAAAGCCGTTAATAGCGATGAATTGGAGCAGGAGTTGGAAGTATTCATTGACGCAGACATTAACAAGCCTGCCTGGAGTGATAAATACATAATTGATAGCCTGAAAGTCAACGGCATTCTTCAGCAACTGAAGTACACGACGATTGACCCAAAGTTGAAAACCAGGGTGCTGGAAGTAGTATTCGATTCTGAAGGTAATGTTTCAGAAATACATGTGCTCAGAGATGTGAAAAGTGTAATAGCGGATACTTACAATGAAATGTATTTGTGGCCAGGGAAAGGTTATGAGATAAACACGATTCAAGCCGTTGCCTTATCAGACACTACCCGTCTTCAGGTTAAAGTATCCTGTCAAAATTGATTTAGTCCTTGCTAAGGTATATTCCTGCCAAGATCAGCGCCATGCCTAAGATATGGAGTATGGACAATACTTCTCCGTCTAACAGTCCCCAACTTACAGCTATCACTGGCGTAAGGTAGCTAACGGATGCTGCGAACAGGGCACTGGTTTCTTTGATTAGTTTAAAATACACCACAGAGGCAAGTGCAGTGCTTGATATAGCGAGCGTAGCAATGTATCCAAGTGAGGTCAGCCCTTTTTCGTGTGCAACCAGTACAGTAGTGAAGTCTGTGAAGGATACCAATATGATCAAGGCTATCCATCCCACGAGTGCAAATGAGATTGCGCTGATGGCGAGCGAAGGGATGTCAGAAAGGCTCTTTTTAATCAGGTTGGTACTAACTGCATATCCTAGGCAAGCAATAACAATCAGAAACCCATATTGAAATCCCTCAAAGTTTACCGTGTTTTCAAGGTGCATTAGGTAAGAGGCGCCCAGGATTCCCAAAATTACTCCAAATACCTTTGCTGCGGTGGTTTTTTGTTGAAAGGCAATTATCCCAACAACAAAAGTGAGCAAAGGAGTGAGCGAGCTCAGAATGCCAGCAGCTCCGCTGGAAATCTTTGTTTGCGCTGCCGGAAAAAGAAAAGCAGGCAAAAGACTTCCAATGGCTCCAACCAGGAACAGTGTTTTCCATCGTTTGAAGTGGACGTACACCTTTCGTGTAAACAACAGTGGCGTGAATACAAGGGCCGTGATGCCCAATCGCAAACAGGCCACCTGCACAGGTGAGTATGCTTGCAATCCTTTTTTGATAAGGATGTATGAAGACCCCCAGATTATAGAGAGGAGTATCAACGCAACCCATCCAATAAGGGTGGGGGCCTTGTTCTCAGAGTTGGAGGGTGGAATTTTCTGGGTCATCAATTTGGTTTCACGTGAAACGGCACTAATGTGAGCCTAGGAGGTAATCTTTGAGGTTTTTGAAGGTTGGAGTCATTTGAACGGCTTTTTTGGTGCGCTCCCGCAGGTTTGCCAGTCTATCTGGTATTTCAACCTCGGTTTTTAAGGTTGATTCTACTTCGTCAATAAATTTTGAAGGATGTGCCGTTTCAAGTATTACTCCAACTGAACTGCCATTTTCACGAGTGTATCTCTTCCAGGCTCCGTAACCCACCGAACCATGTGGATCCAGAATGTAGTTGTAGGATTCATAACATTCCCTCATTTGCGCTCTTGTTTCATCGTCGTTCAATGAATAGGCACTGATTTCATCTACAAAGCGGTTCCACGTGAAACTGAATATATCCTGCAAGCGCTCAAAATTTGAGGGATTGCCGACATCCATGGCGTTAGAAATTGTCTGGACTGAAGGTCTTGGTGTGTATTTCCCTGTTTTTACATATTCCGGAACGACGTCGTTCACATTCGTTGCGGCTACAAAGTGCTCTACGGGCAGTCCCATTCTTTTTGCTAAAACACCTGCTGTAAGATTTCCGAAATTGCCACTAGGCACCACAAAAACCGGCCTTGTCCCTTCTGGCAATTGTTTCCAGGCTTCGAAGTAGTAAAATGACTGGGGAATAAGCCTTGCGATGTTGATGGAGTTGGCAGAGGAAAGTCTGAGATTTTGATTTAGCTCTTTGTCGAGGAATGCCTGCTTTACCAGGGCCTGGCAATCGTCGAAAGTTCCAAGCACTTCCAGCGCTTTCACATTTCCACCCAGGGTAGTGAGTTGTTTTTCCTGAAGCTCACTCACTTTGCCGGAAGGGTAGAGGATTACCACGTTGATCCCAGGGGTATTGTGAAAGCCTGCAGCCACTGCCCCGCCAGTGTCTCCTGAGGTAGCAACCAGAATGGTAAGTTCCTTGTCCTCATTCCTGTTGAAATAGCTCATGAGCTGTGCCATGAACCTTGCACCAAAGTCTTTGAATGCAAGTGATGGCCCGTGAAATAACTCCAAAATGTAGGTGGACTCATTGAGCTTGACCAGAGGGGCAGGAAATGTCAATGCCTTTGTTACGATATTCCTTAATTCTGAATCCGGAATCTCTCCCTGGAACAATGCTTTTGAAACCTCATAGCCAATATCCGGAAGCTTCATCTGGCGCAAGGCTGTAAAAAAAGACTCCGGCAGTTGAGGAATCGTTTCAGGCATATAAAGGCCATTGTCTTCCGGGAGTCCTTTCATCACAGCCTCCTTCAGTGAGACATACCTGGATTTGTTTTTCGTACTATAAAGCTTCATGTGTCTCTACAATTTTACAGCTCCTTCGTGATTGATAGCTGATATGTATAGATTGGATTCGATTTTAGCATCGTGGTAGATTCGCTGCATGGCCATGCCAACATTCTCAGCTATCAGGCTATTCTGGCATAAAGCGAAGATGGAGGGCCCTGCACCTGAAATGCTGCAGCCCAGTGCTCCCTCATTCAAGGCTGCTTGTTGTGCCGAAGAAAATTCAGGGATGAGACTTTGACGCTGTGGTTCTATGATTACATCCTTGAGGGATCGTGCTATCAGCTCAAAATTTGAATTGTACATTCCGATGATGAACCCGCCGAGATTGGCACTTTGCTGTATGTGCTTTTTGAGCGGCACTGCATCACTCAGCATTTTTCTGGCTGCTTTGGTCAGCACCTCAACATGGGGGTATAGCACGGCAACATATAGCCCTCTAGGCGATGGAAGTCTTTGAATATCAGGCTGTTGTCCACTTGAGCAGAGTAGTATCCCCCCCAGCAAGGAGGGGGCAACGTTATCTGCGTGCATTCCACCTGATGCGAGAAACTCACCTTGCATTGCGAAGGGAAGCAGTTCTTTTTTCTCCAGGGGTCTCTTGAGCAGTTCATTCACGGCCATTACGCCGGCAACGGCACTTGCGGCACTGCTGCCCAAACCACTTCCTATGGGCATTTTTTTATGAAGCTCAAATTCAAAGCCCAGTTTTTCCTCTCCAAGATGCTTAAGAAGTTGAAGGGCTGCATAGCCGGCGGTGTTTCTTAAGGGGTCTTTCGGCAACTTGCCTTTGGCTCCGGTAATGGCGGTTATTTGAATTCCGGGTTTGTCAGAAAATCTGGCAATCAGTTCATCGCCAGGTTTTTCGAGGGCAAGCCCCAATATGTCAAACCCAACTGCCAGGTTTCCTACGGTGGCGGGTGCAAATACTTTTATTCCTGCTTGTTTACTCATGGTGTCAGGTAAGGTAGTTTCCAATTTTAATGATCTCAGCAAAAACACCCGCAGCGGTAACTTCAGCTCCGGCTCCCGGGCCTCTTACCACCAGTGGTCTTTCGTTGTATCGTTCGGTGGTGAAAACGATCATGTTGTCCGAACCACTAAGTCCGTAAAAGGGGTGGTCCTTTCCTATTCCCTTCAGTGCAATACTTGCATTTCCATTTTCAAGTGTGGCAATCATGCGCAGCACTTTTCCTTCTTCAGCTGCCTGTTGGTATAGTTTCTCAAAATGCGAGTCCAGCTTTCTCAATTCTTCGAAAAATGAATCCACATCCGGAGCCTCCATGGCCTCTTTTGGAAGAATATCTTCAATGATAACATCCTCACTGTCAATGGGTAATCCGGTTTCACGGGCAAGGATCAGAATTTTTCTCCGGACATCAGCGCCGCTTAGGTCTTCTCTCGGGTCTGGCTCTGTGTAGCCTTTTTCCCTGGCTTCAGCCACGATTTCAGAGAATGGTCTTGTTCCATCGAAGTTGTTGAAAATGAATGACATAGACCCGGAAAGGACTCCTTCAATTTTCAAAATCCGGTCTCCGCTGACCAACAAATCATTCAAGGTTGAGATGACTGGCAAGCCGGCCCCGACATTTGTTTCGTAAACAAATTGGACGCCTCGCCTGGCGGCAATGTTTTTCAAACGCTGGTATTGCAGAAAAGAAGAGGAAGTAGCGATTTTGTTAGGGGTGGAGATAGAAATGCTGCCCTCGAGGATTGATTCGTAAAACCGGGTGACGTTTTCGTTGGCGGTGTTGTCAACAAAGATGCTGTTGGACAAATTCATGTCTTTCATGATGCCAACGTATTCGGCAAGGTTCATGGGGTCGCCTTTCTTTTCGAGTTGCGCTTCCCAGTTGGCCAGATTGATGCCCTCTGCGGCAAACAACATCTTTTTACTGTTGGCGAGGCCAACCACCTTTACCTCCAGGCTTCTTTGTTCTTTTAAAAATGCAGCTTGTTCCTGAATTTGCCTGATCAGTGTCTTGCCGATCAATCCGACCCCGACCATAAAAAGGTGCAACTCTTTGGTATCAGAGAGGAAAAAGGCCTCGTGGAGGGCGTTCATGGCTTTTGCCTCATCGGCAGAAGATACCACCACTGAAATATTCAGCTCCGAGCTGCCTTGTGCAATGGCAACAACATTCACCCCGTTTTTGCCCAGCGCCTGAAACAACCGTCCGGCAATTCCTGGCCGGTAGCGCATGTTCTCGCCAATGATGGCAACAACAGATAGCTCGTTTTCAATTTTGATAGGATCCACCCTGCCTTTTTCCAGTTCATAGGCAAAAGCTTCTTCAACCTGCTTTTTAGCTTTTTGGGCCACATCGGGTGAAACGGCAAAGGTGATAGAGTGCTCAGAACTTCCCTGGGTGATGAGAATAACGCTGATGCCTGCTTCGGCAAGGCTGCTAAAAAGCCGGGCAGCAATGCCTGGCACACCAAACATGCCTCCTCCCTGCAAGGTGAGCAATGCAACGTCGCCAATTGAACTGATTCCCGTAACGGCACGTTCATGCTTGCTTTTCTCTTTGGAAATATAAGTGCCGGGAAAATCAGGCTTGAAGGTGTTTTTGATCCGAAGTGGAATACCCTTTTTAAGTGCCGGTTGCAAAGTAGGTGGATAAATGACCTTCGCTCCAAAATGCGACATTTCCATCGCCTCGGCATAGGTCATTACGGGTATGGAGAAGGCTTTGGGCACTTTCCTGGGGTCTGCCGTTAGCACCCCATCTACGTCGGTCCAGATTTCTATCTCTTCGGCATCCAGCGCAGCCGCAATGATGGCCGCCGTGAAATCAGAACCACCGCGACCCAGCGTGGTGGTAACTCCTTCCGGGGTGGCGCCAATAAATCCTGTAACGACCTGAACTTCAGGGTTTTGCCGGTAATGCTTCTGGATTTTTTCGAAGCTGACTGCCAGGTCAACATTGGCGGCGCCAAACTTGTCATCCGTTTGAATGATTTGGCGGGCATCGAGATACCTTGCCGGTATTCCTTCCTGATTCAGCGCTGTTGCAATGATAAAGTTGGAACTGCGCTCGCCAAAGCTCACAATGTAATCCAGGGTGCGCGGCGAAGCTTCTTTGACCAGGTAAACCCCATTGAGTACATCCTCCAGTAAATCGTGCTTTTCTTTCAGTTTTTGAAGGGCGACCTTCAGGGGGGTACCTGTAACCAGTTCCCTGACTGCATCTTCGTGTCTGGTGCGGAATTCTTCCAACAGGTTTTTATAGTCGGAATTTCTGTCACTGGCCATTCGGCCCATTTGCAGCAAAGCATCCGTTGCTCCGCCAAAAGCAGAGAACACCACGGTGAACTTCTCACCTTTGCTGTAGTATGACTTCAGGATTTTGATGATGCCTTGGATCCGCTCAGGAGTAGAGACCGAGCTGCCACCAAACTTGAGGACGCGCATGGGAGGTAGAGGTTTTTGTGGATGAATATTACTGTCCTGTCCTTTCAGTGCCAGGCAAGCCATTTCCCGAAGGAAAACACTTGCAAAAATGCTTATATGCCAAATACCTAAATGGGTGCCAAAAGTAGCCATTTTACAAGGCTGGCGATTATTTTTGTTCGATTCCTCCACCAACCCTGAAGACTATGGAAAACTACCCTACCTCTAATTCCCTGCCCATAACTGCCTGGGCGGAAGACGACCGGCCAAGGGAAAAATTGCTGAACAAAGGCCGGCAGGCACTTTCCGACGCTGAGTTGCTGGCAATTGTCATCGGCTCCGGCTCACGCTCCGAAACCGCAGTTTCGCTCGCAAAACGAATTCTTGCATCAGCCTCCAACAACCTGAACGAGTTGGGCAGGTTCTCTCTGGCCGACCTGATGAAATTCAAAGGCATTGGTGAAGCAAAGGCCATCTCCATTGCCGCTGCCCTTGAACTTGGCCGTCGCCATCATGCTTCCATTAATTTGGAAAAGCCGGTTGTGCGCAGCAGCAAAGATGCCTTTCATGCGCTTTATCCCCTGGTTGCCGACCTGCCCCACGAGGAGTTTTGGATGCTGCTGCTCAACAAGGCCAACAAAATCATCGGGACTGAAAAAGTGAGTGCCGGTGGCACCGATGCCACACTCGTTGATTCCAGGGTGCTGTTCCGTAAGGCTATCGAGAGTCAGGCTGTTGCAGTTATTCTTTGTCATAATCACCCTTCGGGCAACCTGAAGCCAAGCCCTGCGGATGTGCAATTGACGAAGAAGCTAAAACAAGGCGGCGAAATCGTCGGAGTGCAGGTGCTGGATCACCTCATCATTGCCGAAGGAAAATATTACAGCTTTGCCGACGAAGGCGCCATGTGATCAATCGGCCCAGAACAGTTCGGATTCAATGAAATCCGCAAGGAGTTTTCCTTTTTTACTCAAAACCAGCGTATCACCTGTTCGAATGACCAGGCCATTCTCCAGAAAGGGGTACACATTAGTTAATATATAGTCATGAAACTGTGGGCCCATTTTCCGAACCTTGTTCAGGTCGCAACCCCAGCTGGTACGCAGTGATGTCATCACATATTCATTGTATCGCTCCGCAACTGAAAGGCTTTCAGACTCCAGGGGCAATACCCCTTGCTGAATGGCTTTGATGTACCGGGCATTGTTGGCCACATTCCAGTACCGTTGCTCACCATCGAAAGAGTGGGCGGATGGACCGATGCCCAGGTAGGGCTCCCCCAGCCAGTAAGCGGTGTTGTGCTTTGAATACATCCCGGGTTTTGCGAAGTTGGAAATCTCGTAATGGTCATAGCCTGCCTTTTCCAGCCGATCCATCAGGTATTCAAACTGGCTGGCTGCGGCTTCTTCATCAGGAGTGGCCACTTTGCCGGTTTTTACGAAATGGGCCAGGGCCGTTTTTGGTTCCACCGTCAGGCAATAGCAGGACAAATGCGGTATGCCCATTTCAACCGCCGTTTCAACATTTGCCTCCCACATTTCCATGTTGGTGGTTGGCGAGCCATAGATCAAATCAATGGTAAGGTTGTCAAAGCCCATGGCTCTTGCGTCAGCGATGCATCGCCTGGCCTCTTCAGCAGAGTGTGCCCTGTTCATAAACCTCAGATCCTCTTCGAAAAATGACTGCACCCCGATGCTCAACCTGTTAACGGGGCTGTCTTTGAGCGCTCTTAATTTTTCCTTCGTCAAATCATCGGGATTGGCCTCGAGGGTTATTTCAGCCGAAGGCTGTACGGAAAACAGCGAATGGATGCTGCGGAAAAGCTGGTCGAGTTCCACATTAGTTAATAAAGAGGGAGTGCCTCCTCCGAAGTAGATGCTCTCGATAGGGGCTTGCAGGAAGTCTTTCCTCAATTCGAGTTCACGGCGAAGGGCATCGAGCAGCACATCCTTTTGCCGAAGGGAAGTGGAAAAATGAAAATTGCAATAATGACATGCCTGCCTGCAAAATGGTATGTGAATATAGATGCCTGCCATGGATGTGTAATAGCTTATTCTTTAAGCCATTGAAGCACTTTGAGTTAGAGAATTTAAAGAGTTTGCAAGAAAACAGTTTTGTGTTACTTTTGCCGGCCTAAACGAAAAACCGCTCACAATTGAAGTGATCTGTGGCGCAAGATTACACATCAGGCACCACATTGAGCTTAACCAACTCTCCGGGCGGTCCTCGCTAATTGAAAAACCATTCAAAATCCTTAAACTCGAAAAATTATGGGGCAAAATCTGATTTACATAGTTCCCGTACTCGGTGCTGTCGCCTTGCTTTACACCTTCTGGAAAACTGCCTGGGTAAATAAGCAAGACGAAGGAAGTGACAAAATGAAAGTCATTGCCAAAGCCATCCAGGATGGCGCCATGGCATTCCTCAAAGCAGAGTATCGTGTCCTTTCTATATTCGTCCTGGCCGTTGCCATCCTTCTGGCCATCAGTGGTAACAATCCCGATTCATCACCCATCATCGGTGTATCTTTCATCGTTGGTGCTTTGTGTTCAGGACTTGCCGGCTTCATTGGCATGCGAGTGGCCACCAAAGCCAACGTCCGTACCACCAGCGCAGCCCGTACCAGCCTGGGCAAAGCCCTCGAGGTTGCTTTTGCCGGTGGTTCCGTAATGGGCCTCGGTGTGGTAGGCTTGGGTGTATTGGGACTTGGTTCCTTGTTCCTTATCTACAGCAATACCTTTGGAATTGCCGATGCAGATTCCGTAAATCGGGTAATCACCATTATTACCGGTTTCTCTTTTGGTGCTTCTTCTATCGCACTCTTCGCCCGTGTGGGTGGTGGTATTTACACCAAAGCTGCTGACGTAGGTGCTGACCTCGTGGGTAAGGTGGAAGCCGGTATTCCGGAAGACCACCCGCTCAACCCCGCCACCATTGCCGATAACGTTGGTGACAACGTTGGTGACGTGGCCGGTATGGGTGCTGACCTCTTCGAATCTTATGTAGGTTCCATCATTGGTACCATGGTGTTGGGTGCTGCCTTCATGACTTCAGCCCAGGTTGCCGGCGGCGCCTGGACCGACGAGTTTGGAGGCCTCTCAGGTGTACTTCTTCCATTGGCCCTTGCAGGTACCGGAATCCTTACCTCTATCTTCGGAACCTTCTTCGTGAAGGTCAAGGAAGGTGGAAACCCACAGAAAGCCCTCAACATGGGTGAGTTGATCTCATCTATTTTGATGCTGGTGGCCACCTGGTTCATCGTAAAAGGAATGCTTCCTGAAAGCTGGAGCATGGGTGAAAACCTCAACTATGGTAGCACCGGTGTTTTTGTTGCCGTGATTCTCGGCCTGTTCGCCGGTCTAGGCATCGGCTACATCACCGAATTCTACACCGGTACCGGTACCTCTCCTGTCAAGTCAATCGCAAAACAATCACTCACCGGTTCCGCAACCAACATCATTGCTGGCCTCGGTGTGGGTATGCAATCCACTGCCATTCCGATCATCATTCTGTGTATCGCCATTGTCGGCGCCTACCACTTTGCTGGTTTGTATGGAATTGCCATTGCTGCCGTTGGTATGCTCTCCAATACCGGTATCCAGCTGGCGGTTGATGCCTATGGCCCCATTTCTGACAATGCCGGTGGTATTGCCGAAATGAGTGAGCTGCCCAAAGAAGTTCGCCAGCGCACCGACAAGCTCGACGCAGTTGGCAACACCACTGCTGCAATCGGAAAAGGTTTTGCCATCGGTTCTGCTGCCTTGACGGCACTGGCACTCTTTGCTGCCTTTATGGAAACTGCCAAGATCAACTCCATTGACGTATCAAAGCCGCTGGTAACCGCCGGCTTGTTCCTCGGTGGTATGCTGCCATTCCTCTTTTCTTCCCTCGCAATGGGTGCAGTGGGTCGTGCCGCCATGGACATGATCCAGGAAGTGCGCCGCCAGTTTGCCAACATCCCGGCATTGAAAGCCGCCCTGGATGTAATGAAGAAAAACGCCGGAAAAGAATTCAAAGACTGGTCAAAAGCCGATCAGGAAACCTTCGAAGCCGCTTCCGGCAAAGCCGAATACAGCAAGTGCGTTGAGATTTCAACAAAGGCTTCCATCCGGGAAATGCTGCTGCCGGGTCTGCTCGCTGTAGTCACTCCGGTAGCTGTCGGCTTCCTGGGTGGCGCTGAAATGCTGGGTGGCCTGCTGGCAGGTGTAACCGTAGCCGGTGTGCTCATGGCTATCTTCCAAAGTAACGCCGGTGGCGCCTGGGACAACGCCAAGAAGATGTTTGAAGAGGGTGTTGAAATCAACGGCAAGATGTACTACAAAGGCTCAGAGCCCCACAAGGCTGCCGTAGTTGGTGACACCGTTGGTGATCCATTCAAAGACACCTCCGGCCCCTCACTCAACATCCTGCTGAAGTTGATGTCAGTGGTTGCATTGGTAATTGCACCGATGCTCTGACAAGCATTTTGGCCAAATGATTCAAAAAGCCTCTCCGGTCCGGAGGGGCTTTTTGCGTTTGGGGGAGCCCAATTATCCTGTTAGATTTGTAGTAATACCCCTGATCATTACACGACACCCTATTGAATTAGAAATAGCAGATGTTGAAAATTTGTTGATTTTGGTGGGTTGATGATATTCAGGCTTCAACCCTGCTGTTTGCTTTTTTGATTGGTACAATGAGGATTTCACTATCAATAGTAACTATTGCATTGCTTCTGGCAATGGTTTGGGCTGCAAGCTTGCACGCTCAGGACAGACCTTTTATCCAGGCAAAGAAGTATGGAATTGAGGAAGGACTCTCGCGCCGGGATGTTAGAGGCACCGGGACAGGTTCCGGCAATTGGACTTTTTGCAGGGGACTCACTTTTGTTATGCTCAATTACAAATGAGGTGTAAGTCGAAAGCGGAAATATTTTTCAATTGTTTTTTCTTGATAATCAGGTTTAAACCTGCCTCCTCATTTCCATTTCGTAGTGTTCCTTATTTGTGCCTACCAGTGTTAGCTTCTTTATTATTGTTGGTTCCGGAACCAGTGCAAGCACAATCCTCCCAACTTTCACAGGCGGAAATGGAGGAAGCACTTGGTACTGCCGAAAAATACATGATCTCCAAACTTGGAGATAAGGCCCTTCCAATTACGGAAACCATAATGGCCCAGCTCAATGCAGAAGGCCTATTCGATTCACCGTTTGGGTTCAGAGTTCGCTTATTACATGCTCAAGCTTTGGTTTTTTCTTCCTCACCTGATCGGCCATTTGAATTTATTTGGAAATTGAAAGATGCAGCCAAGGAACATGAGGAATGGTCCGTTTTTGCGGCATGTAGCATAGAGATCGCCAAGTTGTTGGAATTCGGTGGTGAGCCGAAACAGGCATTTCAAAATATGCACGAGGCATTGGCTGTAATCCAACAATACCAGCTCGACTCTTTGTACCCAGCCTTTGCGGTGAGATATTCTTCGATAAACCGTTTCTATGGAATTAGGGATACCGCCGTTTATTATGCACAGGAAGCCCTCCGCACAGCACCAAAATATGGACAATTGTTTGAAGAAGCAGAAGCCAATTTGCTAATGGGGGTAATGATAGATAGCGAAAACATTGATAGTGCAATTGTCCACTTCCAGCGGGCGGCAAACTTGTATTTAAGGATAGGGGTTTATCCTTCATACGTTGCTATGCAAAGCAATTTGGCTCGCTCCTTCCTGAAAAAGAAGCAGCCCTTCGAAGCACTGGCTCATGCAGACACGAGTATCAATATTTGTCTGAATTTCATGAATGGAGATAAGTATTACCTGTATTCGCCGTATAAATTTAAAGGAGAAGCTTTTGAACAGATGGGGCAGATGGACTCTGCCATTTTCTACCTGAAAAAGGCACATGCGACCGAAATACAGGCATTGCAAGAGGTTCAAAAAGAAAAGCTTGTAGAGGTAGATCGAAAATACAACTTTGATAAAAAAAATGAAGAGATCGCAGCCGAACGGAAACAAAAGGGATGGCTTTTCCTTGGTATCACTTTGACCCTTCTCTTGTTAGGGTTGCTGGCATTCTTTTATTTGCAATTGCAAAAAGCCAATGCTTTGACCAAGCAGCAAAAAGAAGAACTCAAATCACTGGACAAATTCAAGTCACGCTTTTTCGCCAACGTAAGCCATGAACTGCGTACCCCTCTGACCATGGTACTGGGACCATTGGAAACACTCCTGGCTAGCAAAACCGCTGAAAGTGCCAATGAAAAGTACCTGCTAAAACTGATGCGTGAAAACAGCCGGAAGCTGCTCCGAATGGTCAATGACATTCTGGACCTGTCTAAGCTGGAAAGCGGAAAGTTGGAGTTTAAGGAAAGCCCGGTGAACCTGCAACAGTTTTTGAAACCCATACTTGCCCAGTTCGGCTCTTATGCTGAATCAAATGGAATTCAATTCGAAGAGGACAACAAAATCCCGGAAGGAACAAACCTTCTGTTGGATGCTGACAAGGTGGAAACCATCTTGTACAACTATTTGTCCAATGCAATGAAATATACGCCGAAAGGAGGGCGGGTGAAAGTTTCTGTTTTTGAAGAAGATGGACACATCCGCTTCGAAGTGAGTGACAGTGGATTGGGTATTCATGAAAAGGACATCAACCACATCTTCGACAGGTATTACCAGAGTGAGCATACCAACCGTTCTCCGGAAGGTGGTACAGGCATTGGCCTTTCATTGGTGAGCCAGCTATCCGATTTAATGGGGGGCACAGTGGGTGTCAAAAGCACCTGGGGCAAGGGAAGTACCTTTTTCTTTTCCTTGCCGAAAAAAATCAGTGTTGAAAAGCCGAATGTTTTAGAGGAGGCACCCCCACCGGATCTGCCCAAAGACCAAATGGAGCCGGTGCGTCTTCTCCCGGATAGAAAAAGTTCGAAAACGGTATTGATCGTTGAAGACAATGAAGCGCTGCGGAACTATCTTGAAAAGATCATCGGGGAATTTTACAATACCATCAAGGCAGAAAATGGTCAATTAGCTTTTGAATACCTGCAAAAATCGCTTGAGGCCGATCCGACCGGAAAACTGCTGCCGGATTTGATCCTTTCTGACCTCATGATGCCCGTCATGGACGGCAGCCAATTGCTGAGCCGGGTTAAAAGTGATGACCTGCTCTGTTGCCTGCCATTCATCATGCTAACAGCGCGGGTAGATGCAGGTGCAAAATTGGAAGCCCTGCGGGTAGGTGTGGACGATTACCTGACTAAGCCATTCAAAGAGGAGGAACTGTTGGCCAGAATCCGGAACCTGATAAAAAATTATGAGCGGCGGCAAGTTGTAGAAAAACAAAGTAAAAAGACCCCAAAAGAAATCAGCAAAAAATCGATACAGGTATCAGCAGAAGATCGGTCCTGGCTGGCAAAATTTGAACATTATGTGCAAGAAAACCTGACCAGTGACATGCTCACAGTGCCTGAATTGGCCAATGAATTCTCCATGAGCGAGTCCAGTTTGCTACGTCAGTTAAAGCGCCTCACCGGAATGACCCCCAAACAATACCTCCAGGAAGTACGCCTGGACCTTGCCCGCCAACTGCTGGAAAACGGCCAATACAAAACCGTCAGCGAAGTGGCCCACAAAGTGGGTTATTCCCATACCCCCAGCTTCACCCGTGGATTCAAGGATCGCTTTGGGGTGAACCCTTCTGCAATGCTTCCCGCCTGATTTTTCAAAGCCTTGAAATCCGTCATGACAGATTTTGCACCTTCAAAACCCCCATTTTGACGGAAAATGCTAAGAGATTGATGGAAAAATGCCCATGGGCCACCCACACCTTTGTGCCGTGGTCTTCGGGTAAGATTGTTTGAATCGCTCACATTGCTCATCGAGTTACTGCGGTTCTTTCCATCCCACCAGATTGCCACAGGAGGAAGCCGAAAATCCTGTAAAGAGTAGGCTTAGTTTTTTAAATCATTCCATAATGAAAGGATTACATTTTTTGTTCTTTTTCTATCTGATCATTGGGTCTGTCATTATTGTTCCGGGGTGCGAGCAACCTTGCGACGGGGTAAACTGTCTCAATGATGGCACATGTGTAGATGGAGATTGTCAATGCCTTCCTGGATCATCGGGTGAGCATTGTGAAAATGTCTGGAGAAGTGCCTTGTTAGGACAGCATTCGGGTACAGAGTTTTGCATGTCATCCTATGATTTCTATGATTATGACATTAATATTGAAAATGGTCTTGGGGGGTTGAAGGAGATCAGAGTTGAAGGGTTGTTTGGTATAGAAGAGTTAGGGTGGTTTGCCACCATGAGCAGTCCTGACAGTTTCACATTTAGCCCTGATCAACAACAATTTTCTAATGGGGGGGTCCTTTATTATTTGGTGTCTGGCACAGGCTCAATCACTGGAAGTGAGGTAGAGATTAATTACATCATAGAAGCGGATTCTGAAAAATTTGAATGCGGATATGTCTTTAAGCTGTAAAGGAAATTCTTCATTTCACCCAATGGTAAAATATACTCAAAACAAAGTGGTTTGGTTGGCGTACGCCAACCAAACTCCCCATCTTCACTGGTCTTAAGAGCCTGGATTTGCTCAAACCACTTCGCATTGGGTATAGTTTATAAAATTTCAGGACTTTATATCAGAAGGATAAAGGGGTTTGGGCGACTGCTGCCGCCCAAACTTTCTTGATTAAAGTATATGCCGTCTAAAATGGGCTATAAGATCACCTACTGTCTCCATTCCAATTAGACAATGACACTTTGAGAGAATCCACTCTGCTCCGCAAATTGAAAAGCCTCCCCGGAATAACTCCCAAACAATACCTCCAGGTACTCCGCCTCTGCTTAGCCCGCCAGCTTCTGGATTCCGGAACCTGCAAATCTGTGAGCGAAGTGGCGGACAGAGTGGGCTTTACCCGCCTCAAAGCCTTCTCACGAAGTTTCAAAGAACGCTTTGACACCGCTCCTTCTGAATACCACTCTCACTGACGCTTCTCCCCTGTTTGGGGGATAAAAAACCCCATTTTACCTCCCATTTTGACGGAAAATGCTAACAGATTGACGGAAAAATGTCCATGGCCCACCCACACCTTTGTGCCATGGTCTTCGGGTAAGATCGTTTGAATCGCTCATCTTTCATTTCTAGTTGCTTTGGTTCACAACATCCCACTAGGTGGCCACAGGAGGAAGCCGAAAATCCTGTAAAGAGTAGGCCCATTTTTTCATCAAATTTTCAATCATGAAAAACAGATTACTTCTGTTCCTCAGCCTCTTCTGTGCAAACTGGTTGGCCGGGCAGTCGCTTTCACCACAGGTGGTGGCAACGGCAGGTGACCATTCTTACTCAGCAGATAGTGTTCAGGTGAGTTGGACCATTGGGGAACTCGTTACCGAAACACTTGGTCAGGATTCTACGATTCTGACACAGGGATTTCATCAAACCTACCTCACAGTTACAGCCGTGGAAGACCTGGCTTCTGACATCCGGGTGGAAGTGTTTCCCAACCCGACTGCCGGACAGGTTAACGTCCATTTCCAGGATGTCACTGTTCCATTGCACATGACCCTTTCGGATGAAAGTGGTCGGACACTGATGAAGCAAAAAGCTTCCATTCAGGAAGTGTCCAATCAATTCAATCTGGCCCGCCTGGCCGATGGTGTGTACTACCTGTACATAAGCACCGGAGACCGGCAGACCATCAAAACTTTCAAAATCGTAAAAACTCACTGATCATGAAAAAGCTAACATTTACCATTTTCTCATTTTTTCTCTTCACTGTTATGGTGAGCGCACAAGTTCCGCAAGCATTCAAATACCAGGCTGTTGTCAGAGATGCCGGTGGTCAGGTCATGGCCAATCAGAGCATAACCCTTGGGGTTGACCTTCTCCAAAATGGAAACACGGTGTACTCGGAAGACCAGCCTGCCACTACCAACGATTTTGGTCTGGTCAACCTGGAGATAGGCCGGGGCACTGTACTGTCAGGCACATTCGACCAGATTGATTGGAGCGTACCCACCACTGTTCGGCTGTGGTTGGATAGCGGCAACGGTTTTCAGCAAATAGGCGATTCCGAGTTATTGAGTGTACCCTATGCCATGTACGCCGCCAATGGTGGCGGTGGGGCTGATGATGACCCCGACCCTACCAATGAACTTCAGACTTTGTCTCAAAATGGTTCAGAAATTACCTTGAGTAACAACGGCGGTACGGTTTCCATCAACGATGCCGATGCCGACCCGACCAACGAGTTGCAAAACTGGAGCAACCTGCCCGGCATTCCCGCTGACATAGCCGATGGCGACCAGGTGGACGACGCCGATGCCGACCCGGCTAATGAGATTGAATTACCGACGGATGCAGTTGCAGGTGATATGGCCTATTACGATGGCACAACGTGGAAACGGGTACCGGATGGTAAAGGAGGCCAGACTTTGACCTTGCGCAACAACGGCAACCCGGTATGGAATGGACCATCGACTGAAGATTTGAAAGAAGTTTTATTGCCAAATGGACAACTGATTTATTGGCATCCGACTGATAATCTTCAAAATAGCTTAACAAGACCCATGGGAAGTGCTTATGTTCATTTACCTGAAGCAGGGATTACCACCTTACAAGAAGCCATTGATGACTTGAGAGGAGAGTCAAGTACGGCATTAATGGTTGAAACTTATGGAAATGGTGCATATGCTGCAAAGTTTTGCCAAGATCTTGTTGCCTTCGGGTTTGATGATTGGTATTTGCCTTCTTATGGTGAAATATATAATATTTATCAGGCTTATGGTGCTCCAGGGGCAAATGAGATTACATCCGGAATATATCAAACAAGCACGGTTGATGATTCAGGGGGAGGAGTGTTCGGAAGAGTTCTGCAATTTGATTTTGCAACAGGTCAATTTACTATTGGAACTCCTGGTGACAACCCTGAGGCACGTTGCCGATGCGTGAGGAAGTAAATTTTACCACTATTTGTTCTTTATTATCAGGTTGAATACATGATAAAATAAAGGATAAACCAATTCTATATGAATTTCTTTTTTGAATTATTGGAGCTCATAAAGTTCTTAGGTGATTGGTTCTACTTGAGCTCCAATAATTATAAATTTTATCAGACATGAAAAACGCAGTATTTTCGTTTTTAATGTTGCTTATGATTTTGGCGAATGGATGTGAATCAAACGTTTATAAAACAGAGGCCAAACATACAGTTGCTTTTAATGAAAAGACCATAATTCTTTCATTAGATGGAGGTGGTATAAAAGGAATAATACCGGCAATTATACTTGATTCAATCGAAACAAGGCTGGGGAAAAAATCTTATCAGCTGTTTGATATCATAGGGGGAACTTCTACTGGGGGAATAATTGCGTTGGGTTTGACAACTCCTAAAGAATTAAATAATGATAGCTTGCCTTATTCTGCACATGACCTATTGGAAATGTACTCCACTCAAGGGCAAGAGTTGTTTGTTCCTCAGGATTGTGCGGTCATGCACTGTGCTAAATATTATTCAAGCCATGAAGGGAAGGGCATTGAGCCGTATTTGCAAAAGAAATTGAACCCTGAACTTTCATTGTCTAATGCAAAAAGAATTATTAGTCAATTACCAGGTAGCCGAGTTAAACAAGTCTTCACCACAACGTACATTGTTAACTCCAGAGGATATTCTGTGGAAAAACCTGTCTTGGGTCGTGATTACGGTCCATACTTGTTTAATTGGTTTGATGCCACATTGAAAAAGGACGACGACTATCATGTATGGGAGGCCGCTAGAGGGACAAGCGCTGCTCCTACGTATTTTCCTATAGCTCATTTAGGAGGAGGGCATTCTCGTCCAAATTCCGCTGCTTTAGAGAAATGGGTTGTTGATGGAGGAATGATGTCAAACAATCCATCTGTCTGGGGGTTGGCTGAGGCATTCAGAACATCACTTGTTTCTAAAGTTGAAGATATAGTAGTTATATCTATTGGAACTGGAATATATGCTGGAAATGCAGGTGTGGGTATACAAAACAATCACACAAAATGGGATGATATACCAAAAAATGGTAATTGGAATTATTATCCTTGGTTAGTTTCAAAAATGTATAATCTTGAAGGTGAAGAGAGTGACGGGACTGTGCTAAATATCATTTTGGATGCAGTACAAATGGCATCAAATAGTCAATTTCGTTCACTTCAAAAATCTGGATTAGATTATCATAGAATAGAGATACCTCTCACTTTTCATCAGTCAAAAATGGATAATATTACCCCATCCAATATTCAATCGTTGATTGACTCAACCCGTTCCTATCTGAACAGCCCACAGGGTAAGATTGCTTTCGATAACATCATTGTCGCAATTAAAGGGGAATCAAGCTTATAAATTAACCTAATTAATAATAGTGTTATTTTTTGAAGGAATTAAACATAAGATGGTGTAGGGTGCTTTATGCTTGTTGATGGCTGGAACAATTCAGAAGGTGAATTCTGCCTCGAAGTGACCAACCTCTCCCCCAACGCCGTTACCGAAATCAGCAACACCGGCATCGAAATATTCCCGAACCCGACCACGGGCGAAATCCGTCTCACAAACGTGCAGGCCGATGCAGTGCAGGTGTACGACAACACGGGATGGCTGGTCAAGACAGTGGCGCAGCCAGGAAACAGTCTCGACCTGTCGTCCATGCCTGCGGGCCTGTATCTACTGAAAATTACCGAAAGCGGGGAGGTGTACTCCGCCCGGGTGGTAAAGGAATGAAAGTAGCTTTTGCATAACAAAAGGTTTGGGTAAAGGCGGCAATCGTGCCAGTTTGCCGCCTCTCACCCTGCTTTTCCAGATAGCATGAGCCCTATGGGGCATGGTCGAAATCACCTCCCAAAAGTGAGTCATGCCAATTGCTGGAAAACCGGCAAGTACAAAACCGGAAGCGAAGTGGCCCACAAAGTGTGTTACGCCCATACCCCAAGTTTCACCAGGGGATTCAAAGAGTGTTTCGGCAAATTGCCCTCCGATTTCTTCCCTCACTGACGCTTCTCCTGTGTGGAATTAAAAATCCCTGCACAGGGTTTCCGCAACGAGCACTTGCCCAACCTCCGGGCCCAGTACCTTCGGGAAATGATCCGAGCATATTCCAAAAAATTTGACCCCGTCGTTTTGGAAGGTACCGTGAAGGATTTCAAAGATGAAAAGGAACGGAATGCCATCATTTACCTGTTCATCCCTGAAGAGCTGGTGGAGGTGTATGGGGGGAATTGAAAAACTCTGTCGGAAAATAAATCCATGAATACACTGCTTCAATCTTGTGCAGCCATGTTGAAGGTAGGGGGATTTGTGCCATGAACAGGCTGAGAGGTTATTTCCCTTTTGCAATCTCCCTCAGCCAATTCTCCGTGGAAGAGCAGTCCTCTCCACTTTTATGGGCCAGGGCGATGGCTTTTTTTCCAAATTTAAGGGCCTTTTTGTCCTTTCCCAGTTTGTGGTAAAGCAGCGCCAGGGTGTCGTGGTTGTAATAATTGGGATCCATTTTGATGGATTGCTTTGCCCATTTGACGGCCTGTTTCAGGTGTGACGGGTTGTCCACGGTTTCGTAAAAAAGCCATGCAACTTCGTTGAGTTCGTCCCAGTTTTCGGCTTTGTACTTTCCGTAAAAGTCAATGGCTGCATTTGCGTATTCGTCGTATTTTTCATTTTGCGCCAGGTAACTGAGTTGCATCCTCGCAAGCATTTCCTCTGCCCGGCCGGGATGCAATATTTCCAATAATTGCTTTAGCTGCGTCTGGTCGCCGGATTTTTGTGAATTGTATATTTCATTTTGTACAAAATATTGGATTTTTCCATTGACGGCCCGGCTTCCGAATTCTTCCTCAAAGTTAGCTTTGTTTTTCAGGAAATATTTGAACATGGCAGAGCCGCTGGCATCGCTCGTTTTGTATATCAGGTCCAGGTTCTTTTTGAGGTTCCAGTCTTTTTGCGTTTTCAGGTATTCTTCGGCAACGGTAGGATAATGCTCATCCTGTGCATCGTATAGCTGAAGTGCGAATTGGTAAAGGAAATCCGGATCACGGTCACCATTGTCATATCGTTGCTTCAGGGCAAAAAGGTTGTTGTCGGAATCCAGCGCTTCTTTTGCCAGCGCCAGAAAATCGTCGGGTTCGTGGTAACCGAGTCCCCTGTGCACCACTTCACCAGAAGCATTGATGAACAGAAAGGTAGGATACGCCCGTACACTGAACTGCCGGGCTAGTGCCGGCCCTTCTCCGGCCTCCATGTCAATTTTGACGTTGATGAAATTTTCATTGAAAAAATCGCCCACCTTTCTGGTGGTGAAGACATTCCGGTCCATCATTTTGCAGGGTCCGCACCAGGTGGTGTAGGCATCCACGAAGATGAGTTTGTCTTCCTGGCTGGCTTTGGCCAGCACATTGCTCCATTTGTCTTTGATAAATTCTACGCCTTGTGCATGCGTATGGGCAATGGCCAGGATGAAGGCCAGCATCAAAGCTGTTGATAGCTTATTCATAAATAGGTTTTGTTGCGGAGGGGCTTACGAATTGATATGACGGATAAATGTTTCGAGTGCGTGAATTGCCTCTTTGTCCTCCTGGAGGCGGGCCAGTTCCAGGGCTTTTTCTGCGGCTTCCACGGCATCATCTTTTTTGCCATTGGTCAGCAAGATGCGGGAATATAGCAGCCAATGGTTGTAATCGCTGCTGGTTTTGGCCGCCTGCCGGGCATATTTTTCAGCCAGTTTTTTGCACTTGTTGTTGTCAGAAAAGCTGTTCATCATTTCCTCGGCCAGTTTGGCCAGGTCATCGGCATTTTCATCGCCGGCCAGTTTGGCGCAGTCGTCGCAGGCATCCAAATATGCCTTGGCGTCATTGGCTGCCAGGTAAAACTTGCGTTTTGCGTCAGCCTCGAAAGCTTTGGCTTTTTCTGGGTAGTGTTCTTTCATCTTCGCAATGGCTTCTTCGAGCAAGTCGGAACTCTCGAACTCGATGGCCTTTTTCACTGTATTGCTGCAAGCCAGGGCAATGCGATCTTTCACCTTTTGATAACCTTCCAATTGGGCAATTTCCTTCTGGTATTTGATCAACAGGCCGAAAATCCTGGAGTCGGCTTCCACCGCAGCTTCCAGAATGAAACGGAGGTTGAAGGGGGTGGTGAGGTCTTCCTGAGAACGCAGGTATTCATTTGAAACACGAAGGCTGGATTTGTTGGAGCGGTTGAGTGCTTTTACATAGTTGTAGATCAGCTCCGGTTCACGGTTGCCATTTTCGTATTCTTTGGCGTATTCCCTGCTGTAGTCCACCTGGCTGAGTGCAAATTCGGCCAGTTTGAGGATACCGTTGACATCTTTGCCACCGACGGACGAATGAATCACCTCTCCTTTCTCATCGATGAAGTACAGGGTCGGATAGGCAGAAACGGGATATTTCCTCCGGAAGGAAATGCCCTCCGGCTCTTCGCAATCCATCTTGACATTGATGAAATTTTGGTTGAAGAATTCGCCGACCTTTTTGTCCTTGAAGGTGGTGGCGGCCATCCGTTTGCAGGGGCCACACCATTTGGCGTAGGCATCCACGAAGATGGGTTTTCCTTCTTTTTTGGAGAGTTCAAGCGCTTCCTCCCAGCTGCCGTGGAAGAAGTCGATTCCCTGTGCAAAAAGGCTGTGAGAAAGAAAGGTGACCAAAAGAACCAGAAAGTATTTCATTGCTATGAATTGAGTTTACCGAAGGAGATACAGCAAAGTAAAGGAGTAAAGGCCGCTTTTGTTGAGCAATAATACTGCCGCTGCTGTGCAATTATTGTTCTTCCCTGTTTTGGTTCTTGTACAGTTTGATCAATTCTTCGGGGCTTTTGCCAACAACGTTCACCAACTGCCGGACCTGCCCCGCGAGCTCGTGGTCGGGATATCTTTTCAAAAATTCCTGGTAGTACCTGACTGCCATGGTGGAATCCCGCAGGTCGTTGTCGTATGTGAATGCCTGCAAAAACAAGGCTGGAGGAGCCAGCCTGTGCTCGCCGTAATTGGTCCAGACTGATTTCAACAGTTCGGTGGCTTTGTCGTATTTACCCAGGCCTCGGGCAATCTCACCGGCTTTTACCAGCATTTCCGGAACGAGGGAATCCTGTGGAAAGGCATTGGCATACGCTTCCATCTGTTTGATGAGCTCATTGGCCGGTTTCATGTTTTTGATCACATCCGGATCGGAGGTGATGATCTTTTCGAGGCTGTCAATTCTGGCGAGGGCCTGTTCCTTTTTGCCGGAAGCTTGTTGCTGACAGGAAGCAGTCAAAAAAGCGAATGAAATGACAAGGATTGCAATCTGGAGTTTCATCGTCGGGATTTTTGAGCGCCAAATTACCCAACCTTGTTTACGAAGAAAAGAAGGAGAATGACAGAAGAGGCGATCAAGGGGCGGAAACCCCTGAAATTTCAGGAGCAGGGTGGGGATCGGAAACCAGATTCTTATCCGGAAGCAGGCAGCAGGATTCCAGCTCCTGCAAGCTTCCTGTGAACACATTGAAATCAACGTCTCCCTGAATTCCGGGCAGACTGCCCCGGTTTCCGTATTGCCAGAAAGCCCAGTTGTTTTTGCCTTTCAGCCAGGGGCTGAACCAGGGATTGTAACGGGCGATCCACAAAGTATAGTCGTCGAAATGGCCGGCGAAGTGACGGTTGTAAAATTTCTGGTTGGTGTAAAGGATGGGCTTGACCTGGTAATGCACTTCGGCCAGTTGCAACCATCTTTTCACATTTTCACGGAGGGTCTCTTCTGAAACTCCATCTGTAACTTCCACATCCAGCACGGGGGCGAGGTCGCCGGGTTCCAGATCCACATAAGTGGCGAAGTTGAGGAACTGCTGGTCGGGATTGGTGGCTGGACGGAAGAAATGGTAAGCCCCCCTTTTGATCTGGTTCAGTTTGATAGCCGGCCAGTTGACGCAGAAAAGGCTGTCCTGATGGTCAGCGCCTTCGGTGGCTTTGATGAATGCAAAATCAATGTTTTGAAGGGCAACCTGAGTCCAGTCGATGCTTTGCTGATGGTGGGATATGTCAATGCCATGCACCTCGTAACCCTCCATCCTTTCGGTTGGCCGGTTGCAACTGAACAGGGTCAGCAGGAGCATCAGGTATGTCAGGTCCTTTAACATTGATTTTGCTTTGCGATCCCAAGAACGAAATAAATGGGCCAATCTGCAAAAGAAAACCTCCAAATAAGGCTTTTTGGTTTCCTGTTGAACAAAAAACCCCGGCTTTTGGGCCGGGGTTCACTTGAAATGCTTTCGTTTTATTGAGCAATCGGGTAATAAACCCTTGTCAACCATTTTGAGGTGTCGGGCTCCTGGCCAGGGTCGGTTACATATTCTTCGATAACCGGGGTGCCTTGTGTCAGGCCATTTTTGGCGATGTACGCGTCCATGGCTTCATGCGCAGCACCGATGCCGTTGTAGTCTCCGTAGTATTCGATCAGCAAGGCCTTTCCAGCCGGGATTTCAACCACCTGGATTCCGTTTCCAGAGACATTGGCTCCGTTTTCCACCGGAACAGCCGCAGCCATGTCGGTGGTGCCGCTTTCCACATCGTAGCTATAGTACAGGCCTGTAGGGTGTCCTGCCATTTGTACACCAGCCGGCCCCATGGCTTGCATGATGGCCCCAAAGCTCTGCCCCAGGAATCCGGAGATGGCATTTTCTTCGGTAAAGTTGACCTCCTTGCGGATGGTGAGGTAAGTTCTGCCGGGGAAGTCGATTTCCTGCACCGCCAGGTTGCCCCCTGGGGTGGCGTTGCTTTCGCAATATTTTTTCATGTCGCTCAGGCCCAGTTCAAACATGTCCATGATGTTTTTTTCCATGGCTCCTTCGGAAAAAATGGTGAAAGCATTAAAAGGATAGGGCACGTCAAAGGCCATTCCCCAGGTGGTGTTGGTTCCGCCACCTTCGGCATCTTCCAGTTTGAACCAGCCAATGCCTCCTCCTTCACCGCCAAAATCGAGGTCGAAACAGAGGCTGTCCATGGAGCTGTAGTTCAGGGTGATGGTGCCGCTGCCGGAATTCTTGGGGTCGCCGGTCCAGTTATAGGTTCCGCCAACTCCTTCGTAAACTTCACCGTAGGTCACCTGCAGGGTGCTGTCATAGTCATCCCAGGGGCCCCAGTTTTCCCAGTTTTTCAGGTTGTTCACCTGCTCGAAGACCACCTGACGGGGTGCTTCGATGAGTTTTGTTTTTTCATAAGAAAAGTGCGTGGGCTGGATCAAGCCCACAACGAGGGTGAGTACGATCAATACACCCAGGACAATCAGTACGGGTTTCAAGATTTTCATGCTGAGAGTTTTTAATCAAAAAAAAAGTTTAGCGGACAAAGATATTGTTTGATATTTAAAACAAATTATTTCAAGTAAAGAATTTTTCAAAATGAAACCTGGCAAAAAGAAAACAGGAGCTATCGTTGAGATAGCTCCTGTTATGGGGAGCTGACCGGATGTCAGCTCTGAATTCCGCATAAAACATCATGCTCCCAGCATCACCGGCATTACCAGCATCAAAATGCTTTCGTTGTCGGGTTCGTCCACCGGAACGAGGATGCCGGCTTTTTGTGGGTTGGAGAGCTCGAACCTGACCTCATCCGAATCGAGGGCTGAGAGCATTTCGATCAAAAACTTTCCATTGAACCCGATCGTGAATGCAGGTCCGTCGTAGGTGCAGATCAGCTGCTCTGCTGCCTCGTTGGAAAAATCGAGGTCCTGGGCAGAAACGGTGAGACTGTTGGGGGCTATGTCAAAGATGACCTGGTTGGTGGTCTTGTTGGCGTAAATGGCTATCCTGCGCAGGGAGTTAAGCAGGTCGGTGCGTTTGATGGTCAGGTGGTTCGGATTGTTGACCGGGATCACCGCATTGTAGTCGGGATAGCGGGCATCGATGAGGCGGCAGGCCAGGGTGGTGTCGCCAAAGGTGAAGAAGGCATTGGCCTTGTTCACGGCCATCAGAACACCGGCATCATCGTCAGCGGAGGCCACCACGTTCTTGAGCTGGTTCAGCGATTTTTTCGGAACGATGAAGCTGGACGAAAGCTCACTCGGAATGCCGGAAAAGGTATAGCGCACCAGCTTGTGGGCATCGGTTGCCACAAAGGTCATGCTGCTGAAATCGATGTTGAAATAAACACCTGTGAGCGAGGGCCGCAAATCGTCGGTGCTGGTGGCGAACAGCGTTTTGGTGATGGCTTTGCTCAGCACACTTGCCGGCACGTTCACCGAATCGGCATCTTTTGCCTCAGGCAGCTCCGGAAAATCCTGGCCGTCTTCCCCGGCGAGGCGGTATTTGCCATAGGCAGAAGTGATGGAAATGGCAAAGGTCTGCTCATCTACGGTAAAGGTGATGGGCTGGTCGGGCAAGGCTTTCAGGGTGTCCAGAAGAATCCTCGCAGGAATGGCCACTTTTAGTTCGCTCGCTTTTTTGTCGGGGTTGACTTCCAGCTTGGTGGTGATGGAAGTTTCCAGGTCTGAAGCGGCTATCGTGAGTTGGTTGTTCTCGAGGGTAAAAAGAAAGTCATCGAGAATTGGAAGCACCGGATTGCTGGAAATGGCGCCGTTGGCGATGGTCAGGTGTTTCAACAATTCAGAAGAAGCTACGCTGAATTTCATAGAAGGGCCTTTGAGTTAGTTGGTATGTTTGTTTTCAGAGCTGGCGTTGGATGCCTCAAAGAGGCGGGTGCGCAAAAATAACGGTTGGCTGCTTATTGTACTCAAAAAGTAACCAACAGGTTGTGGATAAATGGATGATTTATCGCAGGTTGTGAAATACAGCCTGCACCGGTTGATTCCGGCTCATTTCCGGCAAATGCAGCGCGTCACGTCAGCCTTGCCTTTGTGATGCTCACCCTCATTCAAAGAAAGGGTCTCCTCCCAAACTTTTACAGAAGTGAAATCTCCCAGAAGCTGTTTCAACTCGTCTGCATTTACCAGCAAGTCGGGATTCTGAGGGCCTCCGGAGCGGTTGCCGAGTTGTTTTTTATTGAACAGTTCCACAATCAGCCAGCCACCTGGCTTCAGATAGGAAAAGAGCTTTTGATAGTGTTGCTGCCAATTGGGTGTGTGGGCATAGATGAGCGCCAGGGCATCGAAGGAATGCTCGGGAAATTTGCAATGCTCATAGTCTGTCAGAAGGTATTCGATGTTGACACCGTATTTCATGGCCAAAAGGAGGGCTTTCTCTTTTGCAGTTTCGGCGTAATCAAAAGCCACCACCTGCCAACCTTTTCTTGCAGCATAAACGGCATTTCTTCCTTCGCCCTCAGCGGGCAACAAGAGGACACCCGGCGCTAACCGGTCCAACTGCGCTTTGAAAAAAGCATTGGGCTCCGTGCCGTAAACGTACTCTTCCCGTCCATACCGCTCATTCCAGAATTCTTTCATCGGCTCACTGTGTCCATTTAAAAGTCTCGATCATGTGCAGCACATCTTCTTTCACGAAGTTGTAAACCGGTGCCAGGCTGTCGGGCTGTGCTTTTGCATAGAAGTACAGGGCTCCGCGCATGAAGTGTTTTTGTTCCAGGCTGTCCGTCATGTAAAACTGCATTTGCGAAGCGACGGGTCCTTCCACTTCAAACAGCATCCCTTTCACGCCGTTGGGATTCAGGAAAGGTCTTTCATCGATGTAGGTGGCTTTCTTGTTGTGCCAGTCGGTCATTTTGAAGGCATCCGTTTTGAGCTTGTCAAGTGGAGCCTCCGCGGTGATGGGCACGTAGCTGCAATGGATCCTGCACTCAAAGTCAGGGAAATAAACATTGAACCAACAGGGGTGGGCGGGCTTTTCGTCAAAAAAGGCCGTGTCCTGCTGAATGGTGGCGTACACCGGATATTCAAAAGTGAAATCGCAATAGTTCTCGGTGAAAGGCTGGTAGCCACGCTCAGGATAAACCACTTTGGGATAGGCACGGGGCTTTGGCACCAGCGCCGGTTCTTCACAGGCCTGTACCATCATTGCGAAGAGAAAAAAGAAAATTGTAAATCTCATGGGAGCTGCTTTGGTGGCAGAAATAACAATGCCTTCTGCAAAACGCAAGTTCAGCAGAAGGCATTATGTAATTCAACAATCAGAAAGGAAGATCTCCTTCGGGTGCATCTGTAGCGTCGTCTTCAACGGTTGGGGCGGGTTCTTTGGCGGGCGCATCCGGGTCTGGCGGGAAATATCCGCTGGATGATCCGCTGTCTTTGCGCTCCAGCATTCTGAAATCATTGGCAACTACCTCGGTGATGTAGCGCTTTTCGTTGTCTTTGTTAGTGTACTCGCGGTGGGTGAGCTTACCTTCTACATAGATCAGCATGCCCTTGCGGAGAAACTTCTCGGCAACTTCGGCCAAACCGCGCCACACCACCACATTGTGCCACTCGGTTTGCTGTACCTTGTTCCCTTCTTTGTCTTTGTAGGATTCGTCAGTGGCCAGGGAGAATTTGGCTACGGCGGTGCCGCTTTCCAGCCTTCTGACGTCGGGGTCCTTGCCTAAGCGACCAACGAGAATTACTTTGTTTACCATAGTATTTGAATTTTAAGGTTACAGAAAGCGTTTGAATGATCTGGATGCGCCTATTCTCAAACAAGCGTTTGGGAGGTATTTGCCGACCAAACTACCTTATCCCTTGAAAGAAACGGCTTGGTCTATCGAAACACCAATTCATTTCAAGCCTGTTCAACAGCGTTCTAAAGATAGCGCTTTCTGTTGTAAATAATTAAGTATCAATTTCGGAAAAGCAAAATCCGGCAAATCATTCAAGCTTACCCTTTGCCAACATTCCTTTTCCGGGGCACAAAAGTCATCATTCACACGCAGCTCGCAAAATACAGCTTCGATTCGCTGGTGGGTCAGTTCATGGCGGCAGCGCTCAGTGATCCGGATTTCCGGCAGCAAATCCGGCCCAAGCCAGGGAACCAGCCGTTTCAGTTGCCGTGCATTTTTGAGCGGCTTTTGCAATTCGATCAGCGGTAATTCGTACAGGTTTTTCCAGATGTCCTTACCGGTGCGTTGCCGGATGTAAAAGCCGTCATTATGGTGGATCATCAGGTACACGAAATGGCGGGTTTTGCGCTTCAGCTTTTTGGACTTTACGGGCAGACTGCTTGCCTGGTCATTTTTCCTCGCTTCGCAACCGGCTGCCAGGGGACAGGCTTCGCAATCGGGTGAGGAGGGTGTGCACAGCCCGGCGCCGAGGTCCATCATGGCCTGGTTGAAATCCGCCGGACGTTGGGGGTCTATCAGCATGTTGGCCAGCGCTGCAAAACGCCTTTTGCCGGCAGCGGTGTCGATGGGGGTGCCGTCGGCAAAATACCGTGACAGCACCCGGTACACATTGCCATCCACCACGGCATGCGGCAGGTCAAAAGCGAAAGAGGCAATGGCAGCGGCGGTGTAATCACCCACCCCTTTCAGTTTCCTGATGTCGTCGTAGTTGTCGGGAAACACGCCGTTCAGTTCGTTGGCGATGTATTTTGCCGAGTGGTGCAGGTTGCGGGCGCGGGAGTAATAACCGAGGCCTTCCCAAAGCTTCAGCACCTCGTCTTCGCTGGCGCTGGCCAGGTCCTGCACGGTTGGAAACCGCTCTTTGAAGCGCTCAAAATAGGGAAGCCCCTGCTCCACCCTAGTCTGTTGCAGAATGATCTCCGAAAGCCAGACCAGGTATGGATTTTTTTCGCCCTTCCAGGGCAATGGCCGGTGGTGGTCCCGGTGCCACCTGAGCAGGGCCTTGCGAAAAGCTTCGCATTGCCGTGAAGTAAGATCAGGAAGGGCTTTGTCCATTCAGAAAAGCGGTGTCGTGTTTGGGCCGAAGGCCCGAAGGTAACCTAAAAGTCCATTCCGATGGAGAAGTAAAGTCTGGGGTCCTGCACGGCCCTCGTTTCGATGCCCCAGGCGTAGTCCAACCTGACGAAGTATCCGAACAACAGGGTGCGCATCCCCACTCCGTAGCCCATCACGATGGGATCCCGGAAGTAGTTCACGCTGATGGTCACGTTGTTGTTGGATTCGGTCCAGGTATTCAGCGGGCTCTCTTCGTTGAACGGGTTGATACCCTGCCAGGCAGTGCCGGCATCAAAAAATCCGATCATCTGGAAGTTCCGAATGAAGTTGGACTGGCTGCGGCGGAAGAGGTAGCGCAAAACCGGGCTTCTGAATTCGGCATTGAAGAGCGCGTAGCTGTTGCCGTTGCGGGCATTCATCAGAAAGCCCCTTGCATTGGTGGCAATGGAGCGGTAAACGAAGTCTTCGCCTGCCGGCAATGGTATGGTATTGTCAAAGCGGGGCACCAGCCAGTTGTCTGTGCCGCCCAGCATGTACAGGATCTTCTCTTTGCCGAAGGAAGTGGCACCGGCCAGCCGCCCGGCCAGTATGGAGTATTTGAGTACCCGCTGGTAATGGCGGACGTCAAGGCCCACCAGGGTCATAAAGCCTTCGTTGGCGCTGAAGCTGGTGCCGTTGGCCAGGCTGATCTCGAAGCTCTTTATCATCTCGGCGAAGACCTTGTAGCGGGTGCCGTTTTTGATGTTGAGCGACACGTCGAGCGTGTTGTCGAAAACGTATTCTGCCCGCAGGCCAAAGCGCTGGGATTTTTGCGGAGGCACCTCCAGGGTGTTCAGGTCGGTGGCCAGGGTCTGCGTGTTGTCCATGCGCAGGGTGGCCGTGCCCCGCAGGCTGGTGAAAACGTCGAGCGGATAGCGCACCTGAAACTGGCCCAGTACGATGATGTTGTCGTATTTGACCGTAGGCGGTGTCGGATCGGCGGTGAAGCGGAGCCTCCTGCGGTACACGGCGTAGTGCTTATCGAGGCGTTTCTTGCGGTCTTTGAAAACGACGAAATATTCTGCCCCGTTGAAGGAGGTAGGCACTCGCACGCCCGCTTCAAACTCATAGTCTTCCAATAGGTCTTTGAAATTGGCTTTCAGCAAAATGCCTGGAGGCGGGTAGCCAAAATCCTGCGGCACGCCGGCATAGCTGTTCAGGCCGTCGAAGAGCAGGCTGTTGTCGAGCTGCGTAGTCACGTAATCCGTCCTGAATTTGAGCCGGTAAGGGGTGATGCGGCCCGGCCTGAAGCGGTGCACCTTGTTCTCCTTTTGCTGATCGGCATAGACAGGCACGTACACCGGTGGCGGCATCACCACTTCGGGCTGCTTTTCTTCTTTGCCTTTCGTCGGAACCTCCGTGTCGTCAAACTCGCTCTGGAAGAGGTAATTGTCGATGTCAACCTTGCCGGTGTCCTGTTTTTCCTGTGGCAGTGTTTCCACATCCACCGGCTCTTTGTCCACTTCTTTCATCACCTGCTGCGGTTTGTTGGAAGCAGGGTCGAAAGCGGGTTGTTTTTTGACGATGAGTTTTTGTTGCCGGAATGTGGTCAAAACCGGTGCCACGGGGCTTGTTGAAAGCGCTGCCCCGTAATAGATCCTGGGTTTGTTGCCATCGTAAAACAGCTGCACGAAGCGGTCATTCCGGCTTGCCTTGTGGTGCAGCGCGATGTTGCGGTCGTAATTGGTGGTGAAATGGGTTACCGCCCGCTGTTTGATGACGGGCACCAGCTTGATGGAGTCGATGTGCGACAGGGCAACACTATCCAGTTTTTCGGTGATCATGCTGTCGGAATGGAGGCGCATCTGGTTTCCGTCGTCGAAAAAGATCAGGTTGTCAAAGTGGTGGAGGTAATTCTCCAGGTAGCCGACTTTGCGGTTGCTGATGCCCGATTCATTGCTGACGAATGCAAACCAGGTGGTGTCCACGGCGATGGGCATGCGCTCATCGGCGAGGGGGGTGTTGGTCACCTGCACCAGTTCCGGGCTGCCAATGCTGTCAAGGTTGAGGTAGAAAATGTCGTAGTCGCCAACGGGGAGGATGGAATCGAGCACGGAAATCACATTCAGTGAATCCGGCCGGTTGGAGGCAAAGAGGATGCCTCGCTGCCCATGCACCTGCACGAAGCTTGCATCCAGGTCATCCCAGAAATCCGTCGTCAGCCGTTGTGATTGCCGGGTTTTGATGAAGTAGCGGAAGATGTCCGACTGACCCCTTACAGCAGCCGAGAACACCAGTTCGTTAGGGTTGATGAAATCCATGCTGTACACCCGCTGGAACTGGTTGATGAGCTCGTCTTCTGTTTTTTCCTTCGTCAAAACATTGTACAGGAGCAATTTGGGAACATCCCGTTTTTCATACAGCACCGCCAGTTCCATGTTGTTGGGGTTCCAGGCAATGAGCGGATAGTTGTAGTCAGTGGCCTGGATGGCATTGCGGAAGCCGCCTTTGTGGACCAGTGTGCGGTCATCGGTGGCGAGGTCGTGCACATATACCCTTATTCTGCCGATCTCATTCAGCACATAAGCGACTTTGGTACCGTCGGGGCTGAGCTTCAGGGCGGTGAGCGGAACATTGCGCTTGTTCTTGATTTTTAGCTCCCGCAGGTTGGCAGAGTCCGGAGAGGTGGTAAGTTGTTTTTCAGCCGTGTACCGCTTGATGAAAAAATCTTTCCATGCCTGGGTGGTTCTTTCATACGTGCTGCCCAATACGAACAGGAACCCACTGTCCACACTGCGGTGGATGCGAGTCAGGTAAATCAGGTTGGAAACCGTTGGCGTTCCGTAATGCGAAGCGATGAAGTACCACAGGGAGTGCCCGGCCAGTTGCGGGTGCTCTTCGGCCAGGTCGTCAAAATTTTCATACTGGCCGGAGAGGAGGAGATTTCTCAGGTCGTTGTCAAGGTCGCTATTCCATTCCTCACCAACGAAGGCTACCAGGCCATCCCGGAACCAGGCAGGCAGGTTCATCATCACGGCGTTCTGCACGATTTCCTGGAGGTTGGAGCCAAAGAGCATGGCATTGAGATAGACAGAAGCAATGCCACTGCGGATCTGCTTGCGAAGGTGGTTGTGATCGCCATTGAAATAAACGAACATCTTGTTTCCGACGATCTTGGTTTGCCCGCCGGTGTTGACGAAGGCCTCCTCGCTGCCGATGTTGCTTTGTTTGAGGTCTGTGAGGTCTTTGTAAACGATGATCTCGATTTTGTCATTCATCCGGTAATCGACGATGCCCTGGATTTCCTGAAAATCGTACTCTGCCAGTTGCACCACGGATTGACCAATCAAACGGCCTTCACCATACCAGTAAGTGATGAAGTTGGGACTCTCGTATTGCGACCAGTCGGCAAAATCCTGGTTGAATTGCACCCTGTTTTTGCCAAACTCCGTCTGAGTAGTTTGGCCGGAGGCCAGAAGGGAGAAAAAAGAAAGGATGCAAAAGGTGTAAAGAACACGCATGGCTTACAAATTATGGCGAATGAGACGCTGTTTGGGGTTTTTGACTGAGCCTAGTAAAAGTACCAAAGATTTTTACAGGCTGGCAAAGTAGCGGACTGTAATTAAAAGATTGTCAGGCGCCTAATGTTTTAGCGCCTTCTTTTTTATGACTCCACCGGCAATGTCCCGGACAGGCGAGGCCACCAAAAAGGCCGTGGGGTCAATGGTGTCGATGTTTCTTCTCAACCGGGCAAATTCAAGTCTGGTGATAACAGTGAAAACCACCGGCTGGTTGCGCAAATCTTTCTGGCTCGTGCCATAACCGCCCTTTGCTTCGTAAATGGTGGCCCCTCTGCCCAGTTTCTGAACGATCATCAGCCGGATGGCCTCGTAGTGCGGGCTGATGATGGTGATGCCCATGTATTCATCCACGCCTTCCACGATGAAGTCCACAGTTTTTGATGCGGCCAGGTAGGTGAGTATGGAGTAAAGCGCCGTTTCAATGGACAGCAGGTAGGCGGCTACCGAGAAAATCATGATGTTGAACAACAAAATGACATCGCCGATGCTGATGCTGATTTTCCGTGACAGCCAGACGGCCAGCACTTCCGTTCCGTCCAGCACTGCTCCTCCTCTTACTGCAAGACCTATGCCTGCACCGAGGAAGAAGCCGCCAAAGGCAGCCACCAGCAATTTGTCGGAGGTTACGACGGGGTACTCCACGGTGGCAACTACGGTGGCCAGCAAAAGAATGGCAGCAATACTCTTGATACCGAAGGCCTTGCCCAACTGGTAGAATGCCATCAGAATAAAAGGAGCATTGATGAGAACGAGGAGCAAGGGCAATTTGAGTTTGGTAACCAGTGCCGTAAGCAGGGAGATACCCGTGACACCACCATCGATGAAATCGTTTGGAAGCAGGAAACCTTTCAGGCCAAAGCCTGCGGCAAAGACTCCTGCTGCAATGAGCAGAATATCTTTGATGTTATGTATGATGAGTACCTCAAGCCGCTTGACCTCCTTCTCCAGCAAAGCATCAGAAACATAATTTTTTTCTGTTTCCTTTCGCTTGCGCAACGATTCGTAAATGATGTTGTGAAAAATGCTCATCGATTATTAGTTGTGGGTTACTTCTGAGCATTGACCTTGCTACTTTCGCAAGCGCAATGGCTCAGAACTTATCAGAAATTGCCGCTCCAATATTCGCATTTTTTACCGCCAAATCATCCAGAAATGTCTAAAGCCTCGGTAGCCGTCCTCACCTTTAACCCCTTTCAGGAAAACACCTATGTCGTTTACGACGATACAAAGGAGTGCGTCATTTTTGACCCCGGCTGTTTTGACGACAACGAAAAAGAAAGCCTGAAAAAGTTTATCGAAGACAGTGGCCTGAAACCCGTCAGGCTCATCAACACCCACTGCCACATCGATCATGTTTTCGGAAACCTGTTTGTGAGCAATACCTGGGGACTCGACCTGGAAATCCACAAAGGCGAGCTGCCGGTGCTGGAAGCCGTTCCGGCAGTCAGCCAGTTTTACGGCATACCCGCAGGAGACCCCTCGCCGGCCCCCGGCAGGTTTATCGAAGAAGGTGAAGAAATCGCATTCGGCAACACCACGTTGAAGGCATTGTTTACACCCGGCCATTCACCGGCAAGCCTGTCCTTTTATTGCGAAGCGAGCGGCTTTGTCATCGCTGGTGATGTGCTGTTCCGTGAAAGCATCGGTCGCACCGATTTGCCGGGAGGCGATTTTGACACCTTGATCCGGAGCATCAGAACCCAATTGTTCTGCCTCGACGATGATGTGGTGGTGCATCCCGGACACGGCCCCTCAACCACCATCGGGCACGAGCGCAGGTTCAATCCTTTTCTTTGATAGACTCAAAACAAACTCTCCATCCTCTCTGAAATGACAGGCTTGGATTTTCCCAAACCACTTCGCATAGGGTATAGAAGCAAAAAAAATGGGCTGGTGAAAATCTCACCAGCCCAAAGTGTCTTTGCGTTTCCCGGATGAGTTTATATCATCATTGGCTTGTGCGCAATCCATTTTGCATGGCCTGGCGCTTGGCTTTGGATTTTATCACGTTCTGCTTGCCGTGTTCACCGAAGATTTCCCTTGACTTTTTGTTGTAAGCCAAAGCTGCCTCCTCGGGGGTATCGTACATGCCGATGTGCACCGGTTTACGGTTGATGGAGATCATCGCCCGGTATTTGTTGTTTTCCTTGTACACACCGGTGTAGCCGGTTTTGCTGGTTGTCTTGCGTTTCCGGCTTGCCACAGCCCTTGACCGGTAGGCCAGGTTCTCGAGCCTGCAGTCCAGTTTGTTGCCGTTGATGGCACCTACCAGGTTTTTCTCTTCCGTTTTCTGGTCGGAAAGAAAGCGCTCGGCAATCAGCTTGTGCAGGTAAATAGTTTCTGTCTTGTAGCCATTGTCAGCTTTCTTCCAGGTTTTCTGAAAGAATGCACAACCACTGGAATGTTTGCGAAGATTATTGATGAAATCGACCTTTACCAGGTAGGGTTCGGTTGTCAGCCAGGAATAAACCTCTTCATCCAACAGGACGTATTCGTCCGCATTTTTGAGTTTCACTTTGTACAGCATAGCATTTCAAATTGTTAGGAGCGCGTAAATTGGATCAAATGGGCGGGGAATTTTTGGCTTGCTGTGCAAAAGTCAATACTGTCTGGCGTATTACCGTCAGGGGAAAAAGCAAATCAAAAAATTACGGGATTCCCTTAGTCTTTATCGAGGCCGTTCTCGACAGCGTACAATACGAGGCCAACGATGTTCTTGGAGCCTGTTTTTTCTATCAGGTTGCGTTTGTGCACTTCCACTGTCCTTGGGCTTATGAAAAGTTTTTCGGCTATTTCCTGGTTGGTAAATTCCCTGGTGATCAGTTTCAATACTTCCATTTCTCTTTTGGTGAGTTCTACGGGGTAAAACCTGGGGGCTTTTAGTTTCGTGCGGGGGGTCATTGCCTCCATGACGGATTTCATGACGTCTTGTCCAAAATAGGTTTCACCCTCACAGATGGTATGTATGGCCTTGAGCAGTTCCTTCTGGCTGCAACTCTTTAACAGGTAGCCTTCAGCGCCGGCCCTGAGCATCTGGCGCACGTACTGGGTTTCATTGAGCATGGTCAGGGCCAGCACTTTAACCTCTGGGTATTTGCTTTTAACTTGTTCCGCAACGACTACCCCGTCCAGTCCTGGCATGTTGATGTCGAGCAACAGGAGATCGACTTCGTAGTGTGACAATAAATCAATTGCGTCATCTCCGTTGTCTGCTTCGGCAACCACCAGGATGTCAGGATCACTTTCCAGGTAACCTTTGATACCATCCCGGACCAGTTTGTGGTCGTCAGCAATCAGCACTTTGATTTTACCGTCATTCATGGATCAATGGTATTTGAAGCGCGATGATGGTTCCGTTGCCCGGCCTGCTATCTATGTCCAACCGGGCACCGATGGTCTCTGACCGTATGGCAATGTTGCGCAAGCCAATGTGGTTTTTACTGTCAACGGCAGCTGGGTCAAAACCTGTTCCGTCGTCTTCAATGGTCAGTATGAGCATTTCCGGATACTTCATCAGTTGAACCACGCCGGATTGGGCCTTTGAATGTTTCACGATGTTGGTGACGGCTTCCTGGGTAATGCGGTACAGGTTTCTTTCCAGTATTGGAGACAGGCGCCCTTCCCGGAAATTGGTGAAGAAAGAAAGCTGAACATCCGAGGCTTCGTTCAGGGAGTTGATCAGTTGTTCCACAGCCAGGGAATAGCCGAAGTCCTTGATTGTCTTGGGCATGAGGTTGTGGGAGATCATCCGGGTTTCATCCAGAGCGGTCTTTATGGTTTCCAATGCTGTTTTATAGTTCCGTCTGGCTTTTTCATCTAGTTGTTTGACGGAAGCTTTCATGGCACCCAGGTTCAGTACAGAGCTCGAAAGAAGCTGACCCAGACCATCGTGCAATTCTGCAGCGATCCGCTGTCGCTCTCTGTCTTCACTTTCGGTAGCGCTGATCAATGCCAATTCATGGGCTTTCTTTTGTTCGGTGATGTCAATCGCAGTTACGACGATTGAATTGTGATCGGTCAATGGCATCCGGCCTACCCGGCACCTGACCCAGCGGAAATTCCCGTCTTTTCTCCTGAACCTGAACTCCAGCAGGATGGGTTGAGTCAAGTCATATTCCTTAAATCTCTCTAGTTCCTCCATATCCTGTGGATGGACGAGGGCCAGCATGCTTTGGCGATCCATCTTGTAGATCTCATCTTTGCTGTACCCCAGCAGCTCAACGTAGGCATTGTTGAAATACCTGACCTTCCCATCTACCATGATGAGAATGCCCTGCAGGGAGTATTCAACCAGGGAGCGGTATTTTTCCTCAGACTCACGGATGGCCCTTATCATCTGCATTTTTTCCGTAACATCCCTGACGATTCCTTGAACCAACAACCTTCCCTGGAAGTGGATGGCGGAGAGAGAAACTTCGGCTTCAAAGGGCGTTCCATCGGCACGGCAGTGTATCCAACTGAATTTTAGCCTTTCTCCTTCAATGGCTCTTCGTATGTATGCCAACCCTTTTTCCCTGGACAAACTACCATCAGGTTGCATTTCAGGTGAGAACGACCACGGCGTTTTTCCAATGATCTCGCTTTTATCGAGGCAACCAAAAACATCCAGTGCTGCCCTGTTAATATCAACGAAAACGTCGTTTTCGACGATCACGATTGCATCGGAGGCGGCATCGTGCAAGGTCCGCCACCGGGCTTCACTTTCTTTTAGTCTTTCTTCAGCAAGTTTTTGATCTGTTATATCGCGGGCAAAGCCGAGCAACAAGCCGGCAGGATAGTCCTTGGTTCGCATGAACAAGGCTGAGCTGTAAACTCGCTTTATTCCTTCTGGTGTCTCATATTCTGCTTCCGATTCGAAAAACGAAGTGCTTTCCTGTGAAGCCATGCTGTTTTCGAGCAATGATCGAAGGTGGGTATAATTGCCTTCAACCAGCCTGTTTTCCATAAACGAAGTGCTCACCACATTGGGTTTTGAACCCAGGCCCAACATTTCACTGTAGGCTTCGTCCAGGTATAAAAAGTCCTCCGCCATGTTCCACTTGTAAAAACCCAGCTTGGAGGCTCTGAGTGCCAGTCGGTATTCCCTGTCTTTCTCCAGCAGCTTTTTCTGAGTTTCTTGCAATTGGGTGATATCATGAGCAGACCACAAGAGGTAGGTCACCTGGCCACCTTCCACAATAGGCGTAAGTGAAGATTTGAGGTGTATCCACGAACCATCAGGTCGCTGCACTTCTTCATCATGGCTTGTTTGCTGGCGAGTACTCACCAGTTCGTCCATTACCTTGAGTTTTTCAACGACATGGACTTCAGGTAAACCGACTTTGTTCAGCAGGTAATCTTTCAGATCACGGTTCAGTATATCTTCTTTCTTAATGTCAGCTACAAAGTATTTCTGCAACTCAAACGCAGTGTCATTGAAGGAATCGATGATGTACTTTCCGGGACCCTCAACCCTGTAAAGCGTGATATAATCACGAATGTTTTTGAAAATGAGGCTTTGCTTGATCCGCGTGTTTTCCAATTCCTCATCCATCAACTTTTGTCGGGTTACTTCCTGTACGATACCCGACAGTTTATACGGTGCACCTTTTTTTGAAATTTTGAGTTTGCTCAAAACCCTGAAGAACCTTGGCTCTCCATCGATGATGAGTTGATGGGTCGTTTCAATTTCAGAACCGGAGCGGTACAAGGCTTCGAAATGCCCTTTGAGCTGCTGCCAGTTGGAAGCACCCAGGTTTCGCAGAACTTGCTTCAAAGAATGGGCTGGGAGTTTTGATTCAAGACCAAAGATCTCATCAAACTGTTCAGATGTTCGCAGCCTTTTCGTTCTAAGGTCGAATTCCCAGCTTCCCATTTGTGCCATTCTTTCAGCTTCCTGAAGAATGCCTGCCTGGATTTTCAGCGCTTTGAAGGAGAGGAACCTTGTTACTGCCGTGTATAGGTAAGAGCATATAGCCTGGATGGTCTCGAGGTCTTTTGGTTGCCAGTCAATGTTGCCTTTCTCTTTTCCAAAGCCAATCCAGCCAAGCAGAACATTCCCCTTTTTCAGCGCAACAAAAAAAGAAGAGGCATAACCAAATTCGAGGAGGAGGTCTTTTGGCTTATTGGCATCGCCTGGCAAGTCTGTTTCGATGTTTTCTAAATACAAGTATTCATTTTGCGACAGATGGTCTAGAAGCCAGGTATAGGAGTCAGGATCAAAACTCCCGTATGGAGCTCTATTGGTTTTTTGGTTGTCAGTTACTCCTTCACCTAGCCATACGAGGTGCTGCTGCTCAGGATGCACGAGGGCAAAATGACACCGGTCGACGCCCATGGTTTTGGAAATATTGTCGAGTGCGCTTTTGACTGCTTCGTTTTTCTTGTCTGTTGGGGCATCGAACAAGTGGACCACAACCCACTGAAGTAAGTCCTTTAAGGTCTGAGTAGAATGGGAGGCTGTTGTTGCTATTTTATTTTCAAAGTTCATTTTCGTTTCTTTGGATCAGTCTGATACGAATAAGGGAGGTTAGCAGTTTCTGATTGGGAGCTAAATTATCCCTGTGAAGAGTTTCAAAATTAGAGGTATTGAATCCATTAGCCATTTGAAAGCATCCATAATTCCTTAAAAGCTAACGCTTTTCAAAATTTTCCTTCGCAATACCCGAACACGCATTTACTTTTGCACGCTCTTTTTCACGTTGGTGAAGATGAGATCCTTTGAAGAATCAGTGTCCTCCACCTCCAACTTGTGTTCGTTTTCGAATGGGCACAGGGCATCACACAGGTAAATAGATGATCAAAAACACCTATTTCGACCTCATCGATCAAACCTTTTACTTTCCGCAGGAAGGGTTTGATATTGAAGATGGCAACCTGATCTTTAACGGCGTTCCGCTCCGTTACCTCATCGACAAGTATGGCACGCCCATCAAGCTCACCTACCTTCCGAAGATAGGGACACAGATAAAAAGGGCCAGAAACCTGTTCAATAAAGCCCGAAAAACGCTGGGTTACAAGGGTAAGTACGTCTATTGCTATTGCACCAAGAGCAACCACTTCAGCTATGTGATAAGAGAGGTGTTGCGTCACAACGTGCAACTGGAAACCAGCTCCTCCTTCGATATTGACCTGATCAGAAGGGTCTATGAAAAGGGGTGGATTGACAAAGACCTCACCATCGTCAACAACGGCTTCAAGCCTGCTGAATACGCCTTCAAAATTTCCGAACTCATCAACGATGGCTTCAAAGGTGTAATCCCGGTGCTCGATAACCGGAAAGAATTGCAGTACTATAACAAGTGGGTCAAAAAATCCTGCAACATCGGTATCCGGGTAGCCACCGACGAAGAACCCAACTTCGAGTTTTACACCTCCAGGCTGGGCATCCGCAATGCGGAGGTGTTGCAGTTTTACAAAGACGAAATCAAGGGCAACAAGAAGTTCAAACTCAAAATGTTGCACTTCTTCGTGGACACCGGCATCAAGGATTCCATCTACTACTGGGGAGAGTTGAAGAAGGCGGTCAAACTCTATTGCGAACTCAAAAAGATCTGCCCCTCGCTCACGGCCCTGAACATCGGTGGCGGAATGCCCATCAGAAATTCGCTTGGCTTTGAATTCGATTACAACTACATGGTTCGTGAGATCCTGAACCTGGTGCTGTCGGCCTGCCGGGAAGAGGAAATTCCGGAACCAGATATCTACACCGAATTTGGGAAATACACCGTTGGCGAGAGCGGCGCGCTGATCTTCTCCGTTCTGGAACAGAAAAAGCAAAACGACGCCGAGGTCTGGTACATGGTGGACAACTCGCTCATCAATACCATACCCGACAGCTGGAGCATCGGTGAACGCTTCATCCTGTTGCCCGTGAACAAGTGGAAAAATGAATACCGGAGGGTCAACATTGGTGGCCTGAGCTGCGACAATTCTGACTACTACAATTCAGAAGTCCACGAAAGCCAGGTTTACCTGCCCATTGTGGAACCAAAGGCTGAAGAGCCGCTGTATCTCGGCTTCTTCCACACGGGGGCTTACCAGGACGCGCTGAGCGGATACGGCGGAATCAAGCATTGCCTGATCCCCGCCCCGAAGCACGTTTTGATCTACAAAGATTCCAAAGGAAATGTAGTGGATACGCTCTACCGCGAGGAGCAGTCCTCGGAGGAAATGCTGCGCATTCTGGGCTATGTTGACTGAACCTACAGCCAGCCTTCTTTTCTGTACCATTCTATGCTTTCGGCAACGCCTTCTTCCAGTGACCAGGCAGGCTGGAACTTGTAATCCTGGATGAGTGGCTCTATGTCGCACTTCCAGTTGAGGCTTTCCAGGATTCTTACCTTTTCCAGGTTGAGTGCGGGGTGGCGGCCGTTGCCCTTCCCGAATTGCTCCATGCACCAGGCCACTGCACGCACTGCTTTCAGCGGCACATGAAAGCGGATGGTTTTCTTCCCAATGGCCTTTTTGGCGGCATCGCCAAGTTGATGCTGGGTGTAGTATTTTCCGTCGGAAACGAAATAGCCTTTGTTGGTTTTATCAGAAAGGGTGGCGTCCAGCACCACGCGCACCAGGTCTTTTACATAGATGAGGGCAAGTTGCTGCGGCCGTTTTCCTATGTAGGCTTCAATGCCCCTGTTCAGCAATTTGTAAAAGGTGAAAAAATCCTGGTCACGGGGTCCGTAAACCCCGCCGGGCCGGATGATTACATGCGGGAGCTTGTCGAGGGAGCGCAGGTGTTGTTCGGCGGCCAGTTTGGATTTGCCGTAGGTGTTGATGGGTTTGGGTATGCGTTCTTCATACAGGTAGTCGTTGGGGGCGTCGTTGCTGGCAGGCCCGTAAGCTGCCAGGCTGCTGATGAAGGTGAATTTCTGAGGTTGGCGGCCATCGAGAGCAGCCGTGAAATTTTTTACGTAATCAAAATTGACCCGCCAGAAATCGTCCAATCGGGCGGCATTTACCAGGCCGGCATTGTGAATGATGTAATCGAACTCATGGTCATCCACCAGCTTTTTGAGGCTGTCCTGGTCTTCAAAATTGAGTTCCGCAAACTTGAGGTCGGGATGTTGAAGGTATTTGCGGCTGCTGGTTTTCCGGATGCCGGCATACACCTCCAGGTTCCTGTTCAGGGCTTCTTCCACCAGGTGGCTGCCCACAAAACCACTGGCTCCGGTTATCAGGATTTTTTTCATGGTCACGATCAGCTAAGCTCTTTGATGAAACAGCGCCGGCGCTTGTGTTGCCGGGGCTTGTAGTTGCTCCACATGGCCTGAACGGCGGTGTTGTTTTCCAGCTCGGGGTTGGTCTCCACCTTTTTGATGCCGAAGCGGATGAAGGTGTTCCAGATCTTGTCAAACAGGAGCGCCTGAACCCCTTTGCGCTGGTAGTCTTTTCTAACGGCCACCAGGTAAAAGTCGGCCCTGTCGTTCTTCTTCGTGGCCTTCAGTATGTGAATGAATCCGAATGGGAACAAACGCCCCCTGGCTTTCTGGAAGGCTTTTGACATGGAGGGCATCGTGATGCCAAAACCCACCAGCTCGTCGTGCTCATTGAGTACGATGGCCACAAAGTCAGGGTTGATGAAGCCGAAATACTGGTCTGCGTAAAACTTCACCTGCTTTTCGGTCAGGGGCACGGTTCCGTATAGGTCTGCATAGGCTTCGTCCAGCAAGTCAAAAACTTTCGGTATGTATGGCTTGAACTGGTTCTTGTTCGTTGCGCCAAGTTCCCTGATTTTGAATCGCTCCGCAATTTTCCGGGAGAACTCCCTTACTCGCGGATCCACCTCATCGGGCACTTCAATTTCAAACTCTACCCAGTCCGTGCTTTTCTGGTAGCCCAGGCGCTCGAGGTGCTCCTTGTAATAGGGGTAGTTGTAATTGGTGGCAATGGTCCCCAGCTCTTCAAAGCCCTCTATCAGCATCCCTTCCCGGTCCAGGTCGGTGAAACCCAGTGGCCCGTGGATGGCTTCGGCACCTTCCGACTTAACCCATGCTTCTGCCTCACCAAACAGGGCGGCGGTAACTTCAGGGTCGTCCACAAAATCGACCCAGCCAAAACGGGCCAGCGACCTGCCGGTCTTCTCTATTTCTTTCTGGTTGATGATGGCCGCTATGCGTCCAACTGTTTTGCCGTTTTGCGAAGCGAGGAAATACCTGGTTTTGCAAAACTCCAGCGCCGGGTTTTTCCACAGTGCCTGGATGTCGGCAGTGAGCAGTTCAGGCACCCAGTAAGGGTTGCCTTCGTACAACTCAAAGGGGAAGTCGAGGAAACGGCGCCGTTGCTTGCGGCTCTTTACTTCCTCGATCGTTACGGTTGAAGCGGCCATGGTGTATGGATTAAACTTGCTCCTTTCGTGGAATTTCCAGCTTGTCGGCCAGCTGCTGGATTTTGCCAACGGCAAATTCTATCTGCTCAAAGGTATGCGTTGCCATGAGCGAAAAGCGGATGAGGGTGTCCTCGGGTGGCACGGCCGGGGTAATGACCGGGTTTACGAATACACCTTCGTCTTGCAGCAGCTTCGTAAAGAGGAAGGTCTTTTCCACATCCCTGACGTAAATGGGGATGATGGGCGTTTCGGAATGGCCAGTGTCGAGGCCTATCTCATCGAGCAGTTTTTTGGCGTGGCGGGTGTTGTCCCAGAGTTTTTCGATGCGCTCTGGCTCGTTTTTGATGATCTCCAGGGCGGCAATCACAGCGGCAGCATTGGCCGGTGCGATGCTGGCAGAAAAGATCAGCGAGCGGGCCGTGTGTTTGAGGTAGTTGATCACCTCGCTGCTGGCAGCAATGAAGCCGCCAATGGTGGCCAGCGATTTGGAAAAAGTACCCATGATGAGGTCCACCTCGGGTGTGAGGCCGAAATGGTCGGCGGTGCCACGGCCGTGGTCGCCCAGAACGCCGAGTCCATGGGCATCGTCCACCATGACCTGGGCGTCGTATTTCATGGCCAGTTCCACAATCTGTGGGAGTTTGGCAATGTCGCCTTCCATGCTGAAGACTCCATCCATGACGATGAGCACCACTGACTTCTCACTGCGCTCTTTCTGAATGCGCTGGAGCACCTTTTCCAGGTCCTCCATGTCGTTGTGGCGGTACTTGCGGGTAGTGGCGAAGGAGAGGCGGGTGCCGTCAACGATGCTGGCGTGGTTGGCATTGTCGGAAACGATGTAATCACCCCGGCCAACTACGGAGGAAAGAACCCCCAGGTTGACTTGCATGCCGGTACTGAAAACGATGGCTTCGTCTTTCTGAACGAATTCAGCCAGTTTGTTTTCCAGTTCGATGTGGAGATCGAGTGTTCCGTTGAGGAAACGGCTGCCGGCGCATCCGGAGCCGTATTTATCCACAGCTTTTTTGGCTGCTTCTTTCAGCTTTGGGTGGTTGGTGAGGCCCAGGTAGCTGTTGGAGCCAAACATGAGCACGTCCTTGCCGCCCATCTTGACCACCGTATCCTGGTCGCTTTCAACTTCCCTGAAATAAGGGTAAACACCCCTGGCCTTGACCTCTTGCGGAGCGGTGTATTTTGACATCCGTTCCTGAAGCTGGTTCTTTCTCATCAATGTGTTTATTTTCTGTGGCGAATGAATGTGTATGAATCCTTTTTGCGAAGAAAAAAATCAGGTAATGATCCTAGCGTACTTGTCGAGCCAGGAGTTGATCCTGGATTTCAGAATGATCTTCTCAAAAACGATGATTGTCGCTACGGCGCAAAGTGCTCCCAGCAGCACGTCAATGATGTAATGGTGACGGGAATAAACTGCCGAAAACCAAATGCCGGCCAAAATTATCAAAAACATCCATGAAGCCAGCTTGAGCCGCTTCTTTACTGCAAAGTACAGGGTAATGAGCGGATAGGCTGAATGCAGGGATGGGATGGCTGCAAAAACGTTTGCATTGCGGGCGTACATGCCGTGAAAGAGCTGAACACCCATGATCTGATCAAAGTTTGCCAGGCCTGCCTCATTACCGGGAATGCTGAAGTTTTCCTGAAAACCGTACAACTCAACATACCAGGGCGGCGCCGCAGGGTAGAGGTAGTACAGGATAAAGCCGAAAATGTTCGTCAGCAAAAAGGCCAGCGAAAAATCCAGCAGGGTGCGTTTGTCCTTGAAATACAACCAGACCGCAAAAGCCAGCGGCACCGGAACCCAGCTCAGGTAGAAAAAACCGGACAGCACATCCAGTACCGGATGGGTATTTTGAGCGAAGTATTCATTGGGGGTTACCACCTGTCCGTTCCAGGTGAAACCGAAAAGCGCTTTTTCCAGGTTGTAGGGTTCTGCGATGTGCACGGGGTTGAACAGGTGATTGGGGTACACCCGCATGCTGTCGTAGATGACCCAGTAAATCACAAAGAAGAAAAGTGCCAGCACCAGTTTGCGGGAGAGCGGATGCAGGAAGTACAAACCCAGACACAAGCCCGTGAAAACCAAATGGTCGCTGCGCAATCCAACGGCCAGCCAGACCCAGATCAGGTACACCAATGCCATTCCAAGCGCAATCAGACTTTCACGGGCCGGAAAACGCTCAAACTGCAGCGAATCTGCAAGGGCGGTGGGTTGTTTCTTTCTTGCCAATTCTTCGAAAAATTTCAGCACAAGACAGGCCGGCAAAGTTAGGTACTGCCCCCTGTCAAAAGCATCATTTCACCTTTTTTTCAAAATTTTGGGAAGAAAAGTCAACCTCTGAGATCTTTAATCGTATTATTGCGATTAAATAGTCAGCTATGAAAGCGAGCAATGCTAATCAATACGCCGGGCATCAGTTGCAATTGGCCAGGCTGGCCAAAGCCCTGGGCCATCCGGCTCGAATCGCCATTCTGGAACACCTGGCCAGGGTTAATGCCTGCGTGTGCGGTGACATTGTGGAGGAACTACCTCTGGCACAGGCCACGGTTTCACAGCACCTGAGGGAGTTGAAAGAGGTGGGCCTCATCAAAGGCACCGTAGAAGGCACTTCCGTTTGCTACTGCATTGACGAAGAAAACTGGAAAGCCATCAAAGATCAACTGAACAAATTTTTCCGGGAACTCGACAAGGCCTGCGACAACTGCTGCTGAGCCCCCGGTTTCTATTCATCATAAATCACTCGAATCATGAAGAACGCAGAAGAGTTGAAACAACTGGTAAGGGAGAAGTACAGCGAAATTGCAAAGCAACCAAAATCAGTCAATGAAAAGAGCTGTTGCGGTGCCGGCGATTGCTGCGGTGTGGATTACACCATTTTCAGCGACGACTATTCCCAGCTCGAGGGTTACAACCCCGATGCCGACCTGGGCCTGGGCTGTGGCCTGCCCACCGAATTTGCGAAGATAAAACCCGGCGACACCGTGGTGGACCTCGGCTCCGGTGCCGGCAACGACTGTTTCGTGGCCCGCAGCATTGCAGGAGAAAGCGGCAAAGTCATCGGCATTGACATGACGGAGGCCATGATCGAAAAGGCCCGTGCCAACGCCGAAAAGCTGGGCTTCAAAAACGTGCAGTTTCGCCTCGGCGAAATCGAAGACATCCCCATGGGGGGCAACATGGCCGATGTGGTGGTCAGCAACTGCGTGCTGAACCTGGTGCCCGACAAGGTGCAGGCTTTCAAAGAGATTTACCGCATTCTGAAACCCGGTGGCCACTTCTCCATTTCGGACGTGGTGATCAAAGGCGATTTGCCGGCTTCGCTGCGGGCAGATGCCGAGATGTACGCTGGCTGTGTGGCCGGTGCCATCCAAAAAGACGAATACCTCGGAATCATCGAAAAAACGGGATTTGAGGCGATCACCGTGCAAAAGGAAAAGGTGATACAAATACCCGATGAGATACTTGCTCAGTACCTCGATGAGGAAGAGCTGAAGGCTTACCACAACGGCAGTGTGGGCATTTACAGCATTACTGTTTTTGGTCGCAAGCCTGCTGTTGATCCCTGTTGTCAACCCGGCAGCGGCTGCTGTTGAATAGGCATTATTCGGATTTGTGTGCGTCAGCACACAAACCGTCCAAATTCATTGCTTTTGAAAAAGCTTCGTACAAAAGTTTTTAGAATAAAGTCTAATAATAGGCGGTGGCGGGAGCGGTTTCCCGCCACTGTTTCTTTTGAATTCCATCAAAACCAAGACTAAAATGAGCAACCCATCACTCTCACCAGAATTGCAGTCCTTCCTGAAAGGGCTTGAAACAGAATTTGACAGGATAAGTCCTGAAAGGCGGGAACTATTGAAAAGTCTGGGCAAGTGGATTGGCGAACAAGTGCAAAAGAACCAGCCTGCACACCTCATCGTCATCTGCACGCACAACTCCCGCCGCAGCCACATGGGGCAGGTCATGCTGGCCCTCGCTGCGCAATACTACGGCGTGCCGGGAGTGCACACCTGGTCAGGCGGCACCGAAGCCACCGCTTTCAACCCTCAGGCAGTGGGAGCCATGCAGCGTGCCGGAATTCCGGTGGAAAAGGTCACCAACGGCGACAATCCCCGCTACCGCCTCAACCTGGACGGCCTTCCCGAAGCCGAACGCACCCTTTTCTCGAAGCGCTTTGACGAAACCCCGAACCCCAGTCAAAACTTTGCAGCCATCATGGTCTGCTCCGAAGCGGATGAGGGCTGTCCTTTCGTGCCCGGCGCTGCTGCCCGTTTCTCCTTCCCCTTCAGGGACCCCAAAGAATCCGACGGAACCCCACTCATGGAATCCGTTTACGACGAAAGACTCCGGGACATCGGAAGGGAGTTTCTCTTCGCCATGAAGTGCGCAATACAGTAACGGCGATTACCCGATCGCCGATTTACTGTACCGTCGATCTCCAAATCGACGGCCAAAAGATATACACACTCCCATCCTGATAAAACTAAACACATCTAAAAATTCTATTCCCTCCGGCTCGTCACGAGCTCTGCTCGTTGACGCATCTAAGTGGCGGCCTCCGGGCCGCCGTATAGAATTTCATTAAACCAGCTTGTGAATCAGGCTTATTCATCTGTATTGGTCTGCTTCCTCAGCGATCAGGAGATCGCTGCTACATTCGCCGGATGGCGTAAAAAATCTCATCCTGCTTCTCCCCGTTTTTGATCAGGGTCTTTTCAAAGCGGGCCTCAAAGGTGAACCCGGCCTTTTCCAGCGCTTTTTGCGAAGCGACATTGGAGCCGAAAGGCCTGGCGAAGATCCTGTCTATTTCAAAGTTTTCGAAAGCGTATTTCACCATTCGGCGGATGGCCTCGGTCATGATACCCTTACCCCAAAGGTGCTCAGCCAGCCAGTAGCCCAACTCGGCGTTCAGCCGCTGGATGTCATCTTGCGGATGCACCCCGATGCCTCCAACGAACTCTCCATCCACATCGATGGCCAGGATGTTTGGCGGCTTGCTGGCCATGGCATGGGCGATAAAAGCGCGCCCCGCTTCCGCGGTGTAGGGATGCGGAAACTTGTCCGTCAGGTTCTTCGCAATCTTGAAGTTGTTGGCATACCTGACCAGGCTGTCGAGATCGGTTTCCCGGAACGGGCGGAGGGTAAATTCAATTGAGGTCATTGTTGATATTGTTGTACGATCTCCCAGCCAGTATCGACGAACTGGAGAGGGCCGCAACTTTCAGCTTGATAAAACTAAACACATTTTAAGGTTCTTTCCCCACCTGCTCGTCACGAGCTGCGCTCGTTGACGAATCTAAGTGGCGGCTTGTCCGCCTGTGGCGGGCCTCCCAGCGATCAGGAGATCGCTGTTACGTACTACGTACCGTCGATCTCCAGATCGACGACTGCAACCACCAGCGTGATAAAACTAAACGCAAATTTTAGGTCTCTTTCCCCGCCTGCTCGTCACGAGCTGCGCTCGTTGACGCATCTAAGTGGCGGCCTCCCGGCCGCCGTTAGTAGTTGCCAGCGATCTGGAGATCGCCGTTACACTACCCCTTCGCCAAAGTCTCCGAGATGTCGGTGTTTCTCGCCTGCCAGGCCGGCAGCAGTGCCGCCACGAAACCCACCGCCAACGAACCCAAAAACAGCCAGCCTTCCTCCGGCAAAAACTTCAGGCTGGTAAACGCATAGCGGTAGGATTTCTCGAGGTAACCCGCCACCAGTGCAAGTCCGCTGTGGCTCACCACCATGCCGGCCACATAACCCAGCACGGCCAGCAGCAGGCCTTCCAGGATGATGAGCAGGAACAGCGTGCTCCGGGTGCCCCCCATTACCCGCACCAGCGCCAGCTCGTACTTCCGCTCTTTCAGCGAAGAGTACAAAGAAATGAAAACACTCAGCCCGCTCACCACCACGATGACCCAGGCCAGCCAGCGCAGCGTGTTGGCGCCCTGCCCCATGCTGGTTTGCAGGCGGGCAATTTCATTCGGCGGGCTTGCTGCCATCAGGTCGGTGTTTTCGTTGATGTTGCGGCCCATGTTCAGCGCCTGGATGTTGGTGCGTGACCGGAAGCGGATCAGGATGGAGGTGATCTGTTTGTCGCTGTGGTTCATCAGCTCCAGCCGCTGGGCCTCCGCCGCTTTGCGCAGCGAAACAGAATCCGGCATCTGTGGGGCCACCTCCACATGCTCGTGTTCGTGCTCATGCGAGTGGTCGTGAGCTTCATGTGCTGTGCTGTCGGAAGCCACGGCGCTGTGCTCGTGCGATGCCCAGATACTTTGTGTGGTGGTCAGTATGAGCTGGTCGATGACCGAGCCGGTGGGTTCCAGAATGCCTACCACCCGGAAGTCGTGCTCGTGTTCGTCAAAGCCCTCCACCAGTCCGTGCGAGCTTTTGAAAGTGTCGCCAACGTGCAGGTGCAGCTTGCCGGCCACCGTTGCTCCCACCGTCACTTCCATGTCTTTTTCCCACAGCCGGCCCTGTGCCAGCCGGGCTTTGTACAGTTCCAGAATGTCGTAGGTGGTGCCGGCAATGCGGAAGCCCCGGTAGCTGTCGCCCAGCGAGAGTGGCACCGCCGTGGCTATCAGCGGGTGTTTCGGATTCAGAAAGGCCCGGGCGGATTCCAACGGGATGTTGCCGGTGGGATTGTCAACGTGGTACATGCTGCACAGGATGAGTTGCAGCGGACTGCCCTTGGCACCGATCACCAGGTCGATGCCTGCCAGGTTCTTGTTGAAATTCTCCTCCAGTTGGTGGTTCACGTTGAGAAGAAAAGAAACCAGGCCTACCCCCAGGGCAAAAAGCACCACACTCAACAGGAGGTTGAGGGGTTTGTAAAGCAGGTTTTTCCAGCTGAGTTTGAGAAGGTTCATCTGTCGGGTTTGTGTGGTTCAGAACTATCAGAGGGTGGACTGTACCTGTTGCGGCTCCAGTTCTATTTTCTTCGAAAAATGGGATTTCAGGCGGCTGTCGTGTGTCACGATCAGCAGCGTGGCGTTCACGTCGGCAGCGGTTTCCTCCAGCAATTTGGCCACCTCATCCGCATTCACATCGTCAAGCGCCGAAGTGGGCTCATCGGCCAGGATCAGGGCCGGTTTGTTCACCAATGCCCGGGCGATGGCTGCCCGCTGCCGCTCCCCCTGGCTCAGGGCTTCCGGCGGCCGGTTGGTTTTGTGGCCGATGCCGAGGCGGTCCAACAGCGATTGGATGCGGTCGTAATTCACCGGCAGGCCGGCCAGGTGCTGCGCCAGCGCCAGGTTCTCCCCCACGTTCAGCGAGCGGATGAAATGCGGCACCTGGAAGATGATGCCGATGTGCTGCCCCCGGAAGTGGTCAAGTTGGCTGGCAGAGAGCCGCTCCAGTGCCGTGCCCGCCACGGTCACAGTTCCGGCAGTGGGTGTCAGCAGTCCGCCCAGCAGGTGCAGCAGGGTGGTCTTGCCACAACCCGACTGACCCAGGATGAGCCAGTGCTCCCCTTTCTGGCAGGTGATGTCGGGAAAGTGCAGCAGGTGTTTTCCGTCGTAGCTGTAGGTGAGGTCTTTGGTTTGTAGCATGTCTTAATGGTTCAGGTTTTTCCGCTTGCTTCGCAATGCAGTCAGCAAATGTAGGATTTCAGAGGAACACTATCTTTGGGCGTTGGCATTAACCGGTCATTTCAAAGACAAGCCGGATCTATCCCGTTGATTCAACCGCTGGACATGACAAAATCAAAAAAACTGACCCGAAAAGAAAAAATTGAAAGAAACAGGCAAAAGGGCGCAGCCGGGAGGCCGACCGGCGCAGCCAAACCCATGGTCCGGGAAACCCTGCTCCTCGGGCTGTTCATCGCCTTTGTGGCCTTTGCCATTTACGCCAACACCTTCGGCAACGACTTCATCCTCGACGACTCCAACGCCATCACGGAAAATCACTTCGTCAAACAAGGCGTGGCCGGCATCCCCGACATCCTCACCACCGAGTACCGGGCAGGCTACTGGCAGGCCCGTGGCAACCTCTACCGGCCGGTTTCGCTGGTCATGTTTGCGGTGGAGTGGCAGCTCTTCCCCAACAACCCCTTTCCGGGGCACCTCATCAACGTGCTGGTTTACGCCCTTTGCGCTCTGCTCCTTTTCCGCCTGCTCTGCCGGCTGCTGCCCGGCTGGTCCGTACTGGTGCCGGCGCTCATCACCCTGCTCTTTGTGGTGCACCCCATTCACACCGAGGTGGTGGCCAACATCAAAAGCCGTGACGAGCTCATGTCCTTCCTCTTCCTGATCGTCAGCATCCACCTCTTGCTGGACTATGTGCAAGGCAAGCGCAAACGGGCCCTCTGGCTGGCAGGCCTTTCTTTTTTCTTCGCAATGTTGTCGAAAGAAGGCGTCATCACCATGCTGGCGGCCATCCCGCTCATGCTCTTCTTTTTTACGAAGGCAAAAAAACAGCAGATCATACGGGCCACCGCCAGCCTCGGCATTGGCGCTGCCGTGTACCTGCTCATCCGGGCATCCGTGCTCAGCGCCCAAACCGGCGAGCATTACGACCTGCTGCTCATCGACAACTTTCTGGTGGGTGCACAGAGCTTTTCCGAAAGAACGGCCACCGCTTTCAAGGTCCTCGGCAAATACCTGTGGATGCTCTTCTACCCGAATCCCCTGTCCATCGACTACGCCTACAACCAGATCCCCATCGTCAACTGGGCCAACTGGCAGCCCATCGCATCGCTGCTGGTGTACCTCGGCCTGGCGGGCATCGTCATCCGTCGCTTCCGCAAAAAGGAGATGTGGGTCTATGGCATTGCCTTCTACCTTATCGCCATCTCGCTCTACTCCAACCTGGTGCTGACCATCGGCTCCGGCTTCGGCGAGCGCTTCCTCTTCCTGCCCTCACTGGGTTTCTGTATGGCCCTGGTGGGTTTGCTGGTCCTGCTGACCCGCAGCCCATTGAAAGACAAAAGCCTCAACCTCACCCAAAGCCTCAAAGCCGGCAAAGTGCTCGTCCTCATCCTGTTGCCGCTCTTCGCTGCTGGCGCAGCAATGACCATGAACCGCAACACCGCCTGGAAAGACCACTTCACCATTTACGAAACCGACGTGCAGCACGCCCCCAACAGCGCCCGCCTGCACTACTGGTACGGCAACGAACTAATGAAGGAAAAGGCCCTCAAAGCCCCCACACAGGAAGAAAAAATGAAATACCTGGACCTGGCCATCGCCCAATACAACGAAGCCCTGCGAATACACCCCGAATACGGCGACGCCTACGGCCAGCGCGGCCTGGCCTGGTACCGCAAAGGCGACCGCCAGCGCGCCGCCGCCGACTACCAGGAAGCCATCAACCGCAAAGTGGGAAGCTGGAAGGTGTACAACAACATGGGCGTGATCTACGGCGAACAGTCTAACTACCCCGAAGCCCTGAAACAGTTCCAATATGCCCTCAAAGTGGACAACCGCTACCCCCTGCCCTATAAAAACCTTGGCGCCACCTACCTCCTCATGGGCGATATCGACAATGCCCTGAAATACCTCCACCAAGGCCTCCAATACGCCACAGAAACCGACACCGACGTCCTCCGTGAAATCTACACCTACCTGGCCGAATGCTACAACCAGAAAGGAGATCAGGTGAATTTTGAGAAGTACAATAGGTTGAAGGAGGGGCTTGGGGGGAAGTGATAGCTCAATAGTAGGTGTGAGTGGCTGCAAGTGGCGCTACGCTTAAGACTTGCAGGGGCGGGGACCACTGGAGCTTGCCACAAAATTCTGAATGTCGTATATCGAACCGTACTCAGGGATTCCGTAGATTGGCTCAAAGACCACCTTGTAGTTGTTGAAGTTGACACCACTACACTGATTCGATTCAATGATGCCCTCGACGATGTTCTCCATCACCATGCCTTTGAAGTCCTCAAAGGTGTAGGTGTTGAGAATGCTGGCATCGAAGGGGAGGTAGAGGTACAACGGCATCTGTTCCCGATCAAATTCGTAGAGTGACCTGTTGCTCACCGTATTGCGAATCTGATTGATTTTGACGCGTGTGGCATCAATTTGGACCTGGTCGATGTTTCCGATCATCAGACATGGCTCTGTGTCAGTGTGGTCGCACGTTGTAGTGTGTACATGTTCTTCAACCATCACCTGGGCAACAGCGCCAGGGAGATTGATGAACACGAGAATTACGATGGAAAGAATGTACGTTATCTTGTTCATAATTTTGTCTTTTTGTATTGTGGTGAATGAAAAGGGTTTAGGGAACTACGAGCTAGGCTGTAGTCCGTGTGAAAATTTTGTTTCATTATGCACGTGTAGTGCACATTTTGTCCAATGAGATGTCACGTATGTCAATTTCTATTCTGTTCTCAATTGGTAAATTCCAGTCGCCTTCCCAACAACAATAAAACTCAATACTTTCTTGAGCCGTCATTTCGGTCAGTAAGTCGATAAGTTTCTGTGGTGATTTTTTATTTTCTTCATTTACCAATTCTGCGTCATAAAAATCTTCACTACCAAATCCAAAGTCGCAAGAACAACCTGAACTTGAACCAACATAATAAATGTTTTTCTTTGAGAATTTTGGTCGTAAAGCATTTACTTCTTCGTCAGTTGGCTTTTCAAAGTATATGACTGTTTGTCCAGCAACAAACGTCCCTAACTCTAATTCCTTGTCTGTCGATATGTAAACTGCTAAACACATTTTTCTTTCTTATTCTCAATTATTTCTGATTGTCGGTTGTCGTCATAGCATTGGGCATAACGTTTTTGCGCTTGGCGTTCGTGCGGGATTTCAGGGCACAAAACTGTCAACCCAGCACTAAAGCCCAATTGAAAAACTGCACTTGAATTTAAGCACGTCACCCCGCATGACGCCAAACGCATGTTACCGGTTCGTGCTTCTTTTCTGTCGTGTTGTTGTCTGACCGTGTTGCAGTGTCTTTGTGCGTTGGTTTGGTGGCTCTTTTGCAAAACTTGGCTTTAGCGTTGGCTTGTGCGGTTTTGCAAATGTGCCACCAAATGCGTTGGTTAAAGGTTCTTTTGTTCCCACCAAGGTGGTTCATTTACATTGTTTATTTTCTTTGTTTCTGTTGGTTTATTAATGTTCCCTTTTGTCGATGGTTTGTGATTATTATTCTTTGAATCAAGATATTTAATGAAATAAAGTCCAGTCCCTGGAATGCCAATACTAAAATATTTTCGACCTGATGGAGAAACTCCAAATCTAAAACCAGGAATACCCCAACTCATACCAACACCACCTTTTGAAAGTGTTGTCCTGAATGGTCCCGACCTAAATACTTTTCTAAATATCCAACTCATGATTTAAACCAACTTTGAACCCAACCACCTAAAATACCACCACCAATTGCTCCTAAAAACCACAATTTTCCATTAGATGCACCGCCAATAATAGCTGCACCAATAACTGCAAAAATTATCGGTACAATACAACCATTGTTGTCACTACTGCTAGTTGAAGAACTGGATGATTTTGTTGTCTGGCTTGTACTTGTATAAGATGGTGTTGGCGGTTTATACGATGTAGTCGGTGGTTTATATGTACTAGTTGTAGGTGGAGTCTTAATTGTTGCTTTTGGCGGTGTAGAAACAGGCTTGTGTTTGTATAAGTCATTGAAAACATCAACTTCTTTGTCAATTACTTTTTTGGGTGTTACGGGTACTTGAATTGATTGTTTGGGAGTTGGTTTAAATTGAAGTCTTTGATTTGCTTCATTTTCGCTTGAAAGTATCTGTATTTGAGCAGCAAGTTCAACTACTGTCTGAGGCTTATTGCCGTAGCTTGCTATTACACCAGTGACACTTACCCATTTTCCAACTAAAGATGACGGACTAATGCCATTGGCTTTCAAAGCAGCTAAACCTTCTTGCCAAATGACAATTGTGAATGTATGATTAGGCCATGCTCCACCAAAATTTAAGAATGTATATGGGTCACCATATTTGGTTGTAGAAGATTTGATTGCTCCAATCTTGCCTACAACTTCTATTTTCTCGCCAAAATGCTCAAGAATGCTACCGACTTTGCTTGCGTCTAAAATTAGATATTGACTTCTGTTAATTGAGATAGTACCAGCAGCAGATTTATTATAAGTAAAATTGCCACTTAAGAAGTCCTTTAAATTTGGAACCTTTTCAAAATCCAAATGGCAACAGCCAATTAATCTTTCAATTAGTGGCTTTATTTCGGAAATAGCAGAAAGGTCACTAATCAGGGATGAGTTCTGTAAATCAGCAAAGTCTTGACTTTTAAAAAGTATGTTCTCGCTATTATCGTATTTTTTCCATAGCGATGGATTTATTGAAATCGCTTTTAAACCAATATAAATTACTAGTGATGAAAACCTATCAATGTGCTGATTATAATGCGATGCTGAACGCTTAGGGTGTTGGTAATTTATGTGACCAATTTCATTTGTTTTGAGAGTAGCTAATTCAGGAAAATACATTCCGTCATAGTCAATTAAATACAGACTGTCATTTTTTACAATTATGTTACCATGCTGTAAGTCACCATGAGCAATTCCAAATCTTTCTAGTTCATTGATTAGATTAACAAAATCGGAAAGGAGTTTTTCTACTTTCGCTTTTTGCGTATAATTTTTACTCAAGTAAATATTCAATGGCTCACCTTCTAGCCATTGCATTTTAATAACAGGATATGGCTTTCCGTTGACTTTTATTCCGTCCGAAAGATATTTTGCTTCGACAAAGTATTTTGAATTGTTTTTACTTAGAAAGGTTCCAATTGCTTGATATCTTCTTTGTAAATCGGAAATATCTCTGTGAAAACATCTTACTGCCCAACTTTTTTGACTATTGGATAGCTTATAAGTAATTGTAAATCCGCCTGAGTATGGCTTTGGCAAACCCAATGGGGTAGTTTCTACAGAGCTCGATTTTAAGTCTGCATCATTGAAGGAAATTCTTGGGTTTTGTACCGCTACGTTATATTCGTCACCCCTTGGTAAAAGCATTAGTCAATATTTATTAGTACGACAGAAATGTCATCATTTTTCATTTCGTTCTCCTTTATTTTGTTGAATGTCCAATTTATAAAATCTGTTTGATAGTCTTCATAGTTTAGTAAGGTTAGCAGACTTAGCCAAGGACTTTCACCTTGATTAAGGCGTTTGAAAATCCACATTGCTAAGGCATCTGATGCAAGTATTAATAAGTCTCCACTTTCAACCTGACCGTTCAAATATTTAACTGATTTTTCAAAATCTGTTTGAAACTTAGGATTCGTGGCAAACAATGAAGGTGTATTGCCAAAGTCTTCAAAGCTAGTTATTGGGAAAGAATATATTAATTCATTATCCCGTACTTGAAATAAAGTGCAGTCGCCAATTGAAACTGCTTCAAAAGTTTTTTCTTCTAAATTTAAAGTGATACCTAAAAAAGTAGCAAAAGCACCATTTTCCAATTTTTGTTGGGCGTACCAAGGCAACTCAATAACAAATGTTATTGATTGCCATGCTTCAGAAATAGCATTTATTGTAGATGGTAAATTAACTAAATCAAATGGTTTGTCTTTATAGCAACTCACTAAAAGGTCAGACCATTCTTTTGAAAATGATGATTCAGTTGCTCCGTCTGAAATAGCGAACTTTATTATTGGTTCACTTTCTAATTGTGAAATGGATGGAACTAAAACATTGTCTTCATTCTCATTTACCGAATTACCAACTTTTGCTATTGAAATGTATTTATATGAACACTTCAATATCATCTTAGTTGGAGACTTGGACGTGTTCCAATTTCAATTGCGGTAATAATTAAGTCAATATCACCATTGAGAACAAAGGCTTTTGCACCGTCTGATAGATTTAAACCAAATTCTTGAGCAGCTACGTTTCTCATAAAACTTGGGAGAAGAGATGCACCATTAAAGAGTTTTTCGGAATAATGGTCGGGTAACTGAACTTCAGGGCCAGGAAATGAAATTGGATTAACACTTCTTGCATTTGTATGCAGATTGAAAAGAATTACATTACCGTCATTTGAAGCTTGGCTTGTCAATTTATTCATTTCTTCTGTCGGGTCTCCGTCTGTACTCTCTCCGTCTGTTATGTGAATCACAACAGGGGGAAAACAGTTTGGATTTGATGAAAGCCAATCAGCAATAATAGTGTTCGCTTTTCTAAATGCTTCTGTCATTGGCGTTCCACCATTTGCAGTTGGGTCAAACCATATTGGAAATTTCACTGAAGTATCAACCAAGCCACCAGCACCGTCTGAAACTCTTTTTGTTCTTTCTTCAATTCTTGCTGGATTATTTGCAATCTCCGATATAGGAACTAAGTTTTTTCCCGATAAACTACCACCAAATGCTGGACCAACACCATTTGCTCCATATCCAATAACTCCAACATTATAGTAGTCTCTAACCCCTTCTGATTTTGCACACTTTATTACAAGTTGTTGTAACATTCGGTTAATAACGTCAGCTAATGCTTCTGATTTAGGTTTTCCAACACTTACGTAATTGTCGGACATGGAACCTGATTGGTCAATTACAAAAAGAAAACAACTTGGGTTGTTTCTACTGATTTCTGCTGAGTATGCCATATTATTTTGATTTTAATTGTTAGCAAATTTAATATTTAGGATGATGTTTCGTTGGGGCAAAAGCAAATGTGCTGCAACTGTGTCGGCTTGTGTGATGGGTTGCAGATCTTTTGATTTTGCTGAAGCGTTGGCTTGTCTGTTCATTTGTCCATTCGTTTTATTTTTGCACTGTCGTCTTTTAGCATGACCGGTAACGGTCTCGTGTATGAGCAGTAGCGGATTTTATATGACTACTTTTCTGGCTACAATATACTCTAATAAAAAGAAAAAACGGTTCAAGTTTGCACTCAAACCGCTATTGCTTATACACAATGTTCTCTGCTGGCTTTTTTGGTTCTCTTAACTGATAACTTCTGCCTTGAAGCCCTTGCTTTGAACAATTTTTATCACTTCATCTTCGGATATTCCTTTGGAAATCACGGTAAGGATTTTGTCGCTGTTGTCCGTATCAACATCCCAATGACAAACCCCTGCGGCATTGTCAAGGTCTGATTGTACTTTGGATACGCAACCTCCACAATTGAGGTTTGTTTTGAATTTCAGTTCTTTATTTTCCATTGTTTTAAAAATTTTATTGGTTATTAAATAATGCAAATTTTGTTACTATTCCATTCTTTATTGTTGTACAATTTTGGAAATGATTTGTAAGATTTACTATATTACTTTTTTCCATTTCAATCGCAAACTATTACTTACAACACTTACGCTACTCATTGCCATAGCTGCTCCTGCAATCATTGGATTGAGTAAAAAACCATTAATTGGGTATAAAATTCCTGCTGCAATCGGAATACCAATCAGGTTATAAATAAATGCCCAAAACAAGTTTTGCTTAATGGTAGCGACCGTTTGTTTGGATAGTTTGATGGCTTGTGGTATTTTGGTTAAGTCTGATGAAATGATGGTCATTTTAGCTACATCCATAGCAATGTCAGAGCCTTTGCCCATTGCAATACTAACATCTGCGGTTGCCAATGCGGTGCTGTCGTTTATTCCATCTCCAACCATTGCTACGGTTTTGCCCTGTTTTTGAAGTTCTTTTACAAAATCAGCTTTGTGCTTTGGCAATACTTCTGCTTTGTAATGTTGGATGCCTGTTTGCTCGGCAATGGCTTTAGCGGTAGCTTCGTTGTCGCCTGTGAGCATATATAAATCAATGCCCATTTCCTGCATTTCTTTAATTGCTTGAGCAGAGGTTTCTTTTATTTTATCGGAAATAGCCACTACGGAAAGAGCTTGTTTACTGTCTGAAAACCAAATAACGGTTTTAGATAATTTGCTCCATTCCTCCGCTCGTTGTTGCAATTCTTCGGGAATAGCGATGCTATTTTCAAACAATAACTTTTTGTTTCCTACAAAATAGGTTTCGTTATTATAGTCGGCCTTTGCTCCTTTTCCTGTAATGCTGTCAAAATTGGAAAGTGTTGTTGGAGTGACCTCTCCCAAATATTTTACAACCGCTTCTGCCAATGGGTGTTCAGATTGTTTTTCAATACTCAAAAGAATATCTTTAGTGCTGTCGTCATTGTTCAACCAATGGATGTCTGTAACCTGTGGACGACCTTCAGTAATGGTTCCTGTTTTGTCCAAAATGATAGCATCTACTTTTTTGGCTAACTCCAAACTTTCGGCATCTTTAATTAAAATGCCTTGCTCGGCACCTTTGCCAACGCCTACCATAATCGCTGTTGGTGTTGCCAATCCCAAAGCACAGGGACAAGCGATAACCAACACCGTTACTGCTGCTAATAATCCTTGAACTATAGCATTTTCACCACCAAAAATCATCCAAACTATAAAAGTTAAAAGTGCGATTCCCATAACTACAGGCACAAAAATCCCTGCTATTTTATCCACCAATTTCTGTACAGGTGCTTTGCTCCCTTGTGCATCCTGAACCATTTTGATAATTTGGGCAAGCATTGTTTCCTTGCCGACTTTAACGGCTTTAAATTGAAAACTACCTTTTTGGTTTATCGTTCCCGCAAATACTTTTTCGTTTTTATTTTTCAATACAGGAACAGGCTCACCACTCAACATACTTTCATCTACATACGAACTGCCCGAAATGACCATTCCATCCACTGCAATTTTTTCGCCCGGTTTTACCAAAATCACATTTCCTTCAATAACTTCTTCAATAGGCGTTTGCTTTTCTTTGCCATCTGCTTGAATTACGATAACCGTTTTGGGTTGTAAGCCCATTAGTTTTTTAATAGCAGATGAAGTATTTCCTTTGGCTTTTTCTTCTAATAATTTTCCTAACAATATGAAAGCGATAATGACGGCTGCGGCTTCAAAATAGACGTGGGCGTGTAATCCTCTTTGATGCCAAAAATCTGCAAATAACATATTGAACACGCTAAACACATAGGCAATACCTGTGCTTAATGCTACCAAGGTATCCATATTGGCTTTACGGTGTTTGGCTTGTTTCCACGCATTTACAAAAAAATCTCTACCCAACCACAAAACAACAGGTGTTGAAAATGCCCACATAATTTCATTGGCATAAGGCATTTCCATAAAAAACATTCCTATTATAACCACTGGCAAAGAAAGAATGACAGCCCAAATGGTTTTATTTTTGAGTTCTTTAAACTTCTTTTCGTGAATGGCTTCAAGGGATTCCTGCTGTTTGGATTCGTCTTCAATTAATAAATCATATCCTACCCCTTGAACCGCTTTTCGTAGGTTTTCGGCATTGGTTACGTTGGATAGAAATTCAACGGTCAGATTCCCTGTAGCATAATTTACCGAAGCATTTACCACTCCCTCCTGATGTGTTACAATACTTTCTACACTACTTGCACAAGAAGCACAAGTCATTCCCAAAACAGGGAAAGTTTGCGTAACTGTATTTTGATTTGTTGTTGCCATATCTCGATTGTTTTAATTACAATGCAAAGTGGCAACAATGGGTAGTTTTTTTGTTGTGTAATTTTGGAAATGAGTTGTAAGATTTACTTATACCTCATCCAAAGGTTTTCTTCTGTCTTCACGTATTTTTTTAAAATGACTGGGCGAAAGCCCTGTTACTTTTTTAAATTGATTACTCAAATAAGCAACACTTGAATAATTGAGTCGAAAAGCAATTTCACTTAATGATAATTCGTCATAAACCAATAGTTCCTTTACCTTTTCTATCTTTTGAGCAATAAAATATTTTTCTATGGTCGTGCCTTCTACTTCCGAAAACAGGTTGGACAGGTAGCTGTAATCGTGATGGAGTTTTTCATTTAACAACTCCGAAAGGTTGGTTTTTATATCGTTGTCCTGATGATGAACCAAGTCGATAATGATGTTCTTTATCTGTTCAATGATACGGCTTTTTTTGTCGACAATCATTTCAAAGCCTAATGACACCAACGCTTTACTAAATTTTTCTTTTTCTTGTCCTGTGAGTTCTCTTTCAAATGTTACTTCTCCCAATTGTACATCATTCGGCTCAATTCCTAATTTATCCAATTCGCTTTTTACCGCCATAATACAGCGGTTGCAAACCATATTCTTTATAAAGAGTGTTGTCATATTTTTTCAGAATACTTCAAGTTTATCACAGGTGTTTTTTTAGCTTGCAGAGAACGCCCAAATATACGCATTGCGTCTATGCACCTATACCCGCATTGCGTCTATCAAATTGGTTCAGTTGGTAAAATTTCTGTTTAACCGTTTGGTAGTTAGTGTTTTGTCTCTTATGTTTGAAGCGAAAAAGTTTATATCCCGCAACTCTCCTGCTATGAAAACAAAGCTCACCCAGTTTCGAGACCTTTTGAAAGTACAGTGCTATGCCTACCGCACCGTCAAGTCATACTCCAATTGTGTAGCGAAGTTTCTTATGGCCTTTTCGGCTTACAAGCTTGAAGCAGTAACTGAAAAAAACATTGCCAACTACATCCATCACCTGGTGGAGAAAGAAGGCATCAGTGCCAGCTACCAGCGGCAGATGCTTGGGGCCATCGGAAAGTATTTTGAACTTTGCGAGGGGCGAAAACTGGACTTGAAGCACCTCTATCCGAAGCGCAATCAAAATAGGTTGCCAAAGTACCTCACCAAAGATGAAGTTCGGAAGATGTTGGATCGAACCTCCAACCTGAAGCATAGGTGTATCCTGATGCTGCTTTATGGGGCTGGGTTTCGACTGTCAGAGGTGCTCAATGTAAAGATTACGGATGTGGATTCATCGAGTATGAGGCTGATGGTGCGTGGTTCCAAAGGAAACAAAGACCGCTTGGTTGTGTTATCTGAAACCTTGCTTTTGGAGTTGAGAAAATACTTTTTACAATACAAGCCCAACGTATTTCTTTTTGAAGGACCAAAAGGAGGTAAGTACTCTTCGCGCAGCGTTCAGGCCATTGTCAAACAGGCAGCCCAAAGGGCCGGCATTTCAAAACCGGTGACACCACATATTCTCCGCCACAGTTTTGCTACACATCTTGTTGAATCAGGTATAGATATCCGCTATGTGCAGGAAATGCTGGGGCACAATTCCATCAAAACAACCCAGATCTATACCCACATTACCGATGTAGCCAAAGGTAATTTGAGGAGCCCACTGGATATGCTGTAATATCCTATTTTGGGTAATACTCCTCCCACTCATCCTTGCCCTTTTTCAACTTTTCCACCACCGTCCCAACATCAAACACCCCCGCATCCTCCAACCTTCCCAGCTCCTCCCAGCTCAGGGGCATGGAGACGGAGGCATTGGGGGTGGCCCGGGTGCTGTAGGGCAGCACCATGAGCTGGTAGGGGTGGTTGCGGTAAATGTCGATCAGGATCTTATCCGGGCGGTCTTCTTTTTTCAGGCTTAGGGTGCAGCCGGGTATTTTTTCAATGATGGTGGTGGCCACTTCTTTGGCGGCGTTGAAGACCTGCTCAAAGCTTTGCGGGGCTGGCAATGGGCAGCAGATGTGCACGCCTCTTTTGCCGGAGGTTTTGGCAAAGCAACGGTAGCCAAAGCCCTCGATGATGGGGCGGCAGGCCAGGGCAAAATCCCTGATCTCTGGGAAGGTGGATCCGGGGGGCGGGTCCAGGTCGAAGGCCAGTAGGTTGGGCTTGTCGTAGTTTGGGGCGGCCACCAGGGCGGAGTGGAATTCGAGGCTGTCCAGGTTGACCAGCCAGAGCAAGGTAGCCAGCTTGTCCAGGATGATGTAATCCGCTTTTTTCTCCAGTCCCAGAAGGCGGCTGGTAAGCCATTCGGGTGCATTGTGGGGCTTGTTTTTCTGAAAGAAGGAATCACCGCCGGCGCCATGCGGGTAGCGTTTGATGGCCAGCGGCCTGCCCATTCCAAATTTTTTCAGGTAGGGCCATGCTGCCGTGTAATAGCGCACGAGGTCCATTTTGCTGAGGCCCGCTTCCGGGTACAGGATTTTTTCCGGGTGACTGATCTCCACGGCTATGCCTTCGGCTTCTATGATTTGCGTTTCTTTGGGCATGGAGGTGAGGGTTTAGAGGAGTTGAGAGAGGTTGAGAGGGGTTTGTTGGGGTGGTTATTTCTAAACAAAGATAGGGCGCTGCTTTCAATCCTAAACTGCTGAAAATCATGCTAAAAATCTTCGGAATAAGGCACCACGGACCGGGTTCTGCCAGCAGCCTGCGGCGGGCGCTGGAGGAATGGCAGCCGGACTGCCTGCTGGTGGAGCTGCCGGCGGATGTGGAGGGCATCGTGCAGCATGTAGGGCTGTCGGATGATGAAGTCTTGCAGCCGCCGGTGGCCATGCTGATCTACAATCCGAAGAACCTGAAACAGGCCAGTTACCTGCCTTTTGCGGCTTTTTCGCCGGAGTGGGTGGCGCTTTCCTTCGCTTCGCAAAAGGGGATTCCGGTTCAGTGCATGGACCTGCCTTTCGGGCAGCACTTGTCGTGGCAGGAGCGGCAGATGGAGGCCCCCAAGCTGGCGCTCCATTCCGACGAAAATGATGAAGAAACAGACCCCGAGCTGCGGCAAGACCCGCTGGGTTACATTGCCCGCCTGGCGGGCTACCAGGACCGTGAGCGTTGGTGGGATGCCACCTTTGAAAGTGTACAGCACGCCCCGGAGGTTTTCGACGCCATTCTGGAAATGATGACAGCCCTCCGGGAAAAGCTGGGCGAGGAGCGGACGGAAACACTGCTGCGGGAAGCTTTCATGCGCAAGAGCATCCGGCAGGCGGTGAAAAAGGGTTACGAACGGATAGCGGTGGTTTGCGGAGCCTGGCATGCGCCGGCCCTGGCCGACTTCGGTAATTTCAAAGTAGGCGCCGACAACGCCGTGCTGAAAGGCCTGAAAAAGGTCAAAACCACGGCCACCTGGATACCCTGGAGCTACGAGCGGCTCAGCTTTGAGAGTGGCTACGGCGCCGGGGTGGTGTCGCCGGCCTGGTACGAGCTGCTCTTCGAAAAACGACCGGAGGCAGCCACCCGATGGATGGTCAAGGTGGCCCGCATGCTGCGCAAGGAGGACATGGGTACCTCCTCAGCGCACATCATCGAGGCCATTCGGCTGGCGGAGGCGCTGGCGGCCATGCGTGGCCTGCCGCTGCCGGGCATCGATGAATTGCGGGAGGCGGCTATCAGCACCATTTGCGAAGGCGATGAGGAAAAAATGCTGCTGGTGGAGCGGGAACTGCTGCGGGGTGCCAGCGTGGGCAAGGTGCCCCCACACCTGAAACTGCCGACCGTGGCGCTGCTGCAGGACATCGAGAAAGAGGTGAAGTCATGCCGCCTGTCGAAATACTGGGAGAGCCCGGGCGAGAGCTGGCTGGGCGCTACGGCTGCCAATCCCACCGGCGGCATCGATTTGCGCAGCGAAAGCGGCAAAAGAAAAAGTGTGCTGCTGCACCGGCTGAGCCTGTTGGACATCCACTGGGGCCGGCGGGTGGAATTGTCACGCCACCACAGCGCCGGCGGCTTTCTGGAGCACTGGAAGCTGCATTGGCAACCCGACTTCATCATCCAGATCATCGAGGCGGCCACCTGGGGCAATACCCTGGAAGAGGCCTGCATCCACTACCTCAACCGCAAGGTTTTCGAACAGGAGTCGCTGCCGCAACTGACGGCCTTGCTGCAACAGGTGCTGGACGCCGACCTGCCTTCCGTGCTGCCGCCCCTGCTTCGCAAACTGGACAACCTCACCGCCCTCAGCACCGATGTTTTCGAGCTGATGGAAGCCCTGCCGCCACTGGTGTCGGTGGCCCGCTACGGCAACACCCGTGGCACGGATGTGTCGGCGGTGGAGGCGGTGATCCGGCACCTGGTACCGAGGATTTTAATCGGCCTGCCAGCGGCCGTGGCCCAGCTCGATGAGGATGCCTCCCACAATGCTTTCAAGTTGCTGATGGGCGTGCATCATGCGCTGGACCTGCTTCAAAATGCCGGCTTCAGCCAGGACTGGCTGGTCACGCTGGAGAAGATAGCGCTGGCGAAGCACACGTCGGAATTGCTGTGCGGGGCCTGCACCAGAATTCTCTTCGATAAACGCCATTTTGACGAAGAAAAAACGGAAAAGCTGATGCACTACGCCCTTTCGCCGGCCACACCGCCGATGCGTGCTGCCGCCTGGCTGGAGGGTTTCCTGCAGGGCAGTGCGCAGTTGCTCTTGCACCAACAGGAGCTTTGGAAACTGCTGGACGGCTGGGTGGCCGATCTCAACGAGGAATATTTTCCGCAGGTACTGCCTGTTTTGCGAAGGACGTTTTCACGATACTCGGATGCCGAGAGGCAGCGACTGCTGAAACTGGCCATGCACGGACCGGTGCTTGCTGAAGGAGTGAAATCGGAGGAGTTGTTGCCGGACCTGGAGCAGGATGCGCTGGGACTGGTGCGCCTGATTCTGGGTGAGGAGTGAGTTTACCAGCGAAGGTCTTCATCCACGTCTTTGGAGGCCTGTTTACCGTACTTCTTTTTGGTTTCCATGCGCTGTTTCTGCCGGTCGAGTACCAGCCTGGCGAGGGCTTCGTTGGCGGGTGCTTCTTCAAATGGTGAGAGGGCGTGGTAGATCTTGTCTTCGGCAACGTCGTTGCGGTAGAGGAGGCTCATGAGGTATTCCATGTTGTGCTCGATGAGCCATGCGATGCGGTCGCTCAACTGCCTGAAGAGTTCTTCTTCGGAAATGTCCTCCCGGAGGTTTTCCAGTTCGAATTCCTGAATGATCAGTGCGGAAGTGGAATTGTTTTCTTTTTCCATTGTTTCGTTGTGTTGCCCGGTTCGCAAAGTGAAGGCTTTTGGTGGAAATGGCAAATGTTCGTGAGGGTATTTCTGGCTGGTGGTGGGAGGAAAAGAGGGGCGCCCGTGTAGCAGTCCGTTTATTGTGAAGATCCGCCTGGCGGCGGATGACAAAAGGGGCTAGCGAGTGATGAACGGGCTAGTGCAGTTGAGAGTGCTGGTGCCATAGCGTTTCGCTTTCTTTGGTTGCGGCCAGAGGCCGCTACGGATGTCCGTCAACGAGCGGAACTCGTGACGAGCGGTGAGGGTCATTGTTGGCGACCGTGTAGCAGGCCGTTTATTGTGGAGATCCGCCTGCCGGCGGATGACAAAAGGGGAGCTAGCGTGGGATGAGCGGGCTAGCGTAGTTTGGAGTGTTGGTGCCATAGCGTCTTGCTTCTTTTGGTTGCGGCCAGAGGCCGCTACGGATGTCCGTCAAAGAGCGGAGCTCGAGACGAGCGGTGAAGGGGCCGTTTCGTAGAGCCATCAACGAGAGTGGCTGTTGGTGGCTGGGTTTCGTTAATGAACGGCCAAGCTAGCGCTTTTTGTCATCCGCCGCAGGCGGATCTTCAAAGGATACATTCTGCTTGACTGTTGCCATAAGAGATTGAAAGGGGCTAATTCAAATACCATCTGTTCGTTCTGTTGTGCTGTGAATGGCATTGTGGGCGACGGTGTAGTAGCCCGTTGGTTGTGAAG
>PAAY01000038.1 GCA_002698985.1 Saprospirales bacterium
GCAGGCGGATACGGGTAATCCGGCGAAAAATTTAACGAAGTGCAGGATAAAATTGGCCGCTTGCAGCCAAGTAATGGGAATTTAAACAGGCTCTTAATTGGCTGTTGCTTGAATATTTGAGAATTGTTAGAATCTTTGGCGCTTCCTAACACATCAACCAACCAATGAGCACAACATCGGTTCGTAAAAAGTTCGGCACTGCTCCGGTATTTTTTACCGCAATTTCCACCATTCTCGGGGCCATCATGTTCCTGCGTTTTGGTTTTGCCGTGGGGCAGGTTGGCTTTGCCGGAACACTGTTGATCATACTCATAGGCCACGCTGTCACCATTCCGACAGCCATGGCGATAGCCGAAATTGCGACGAACCAAAGGGTTGAAGGCGGAGGGGAATACTTCATCATCTCCCGTAGTTTCGGGCTGGTCATCGGCTCGGCCATTGGCATTGCGCTCTACTTTTCACAGGCCATCAGTGTAGCATTTTACATCATGGCCTTCTCCGAGTCCTTCACGCCCCTGTTCACCTGGATGATCGAACGTTTCAACCTTCCCGGCTGGGCAGTCTGGATCCTCGAACAAAAACAAACGGTTGGCATTCCGGCTTTGCTGGGTCTGACCTATATCATGCTGACCAAAGGAGCCGATCTGGGAGTTAAGACGCTATATGTAGTAGTGGCCACCCTCGGCATTTCGCTGGTGGCATTTTTCGTCGGAAAAACGGATTACAGCCAAACCACCACATTCGATCCTTTTGCGACAGTAAAAGACGTGGCCATCCACGAACTGCAACCCGGCGATGATGTTGCACAACACCTGATGCCCACAGAAGACCTGGTCAATAACAACCCCGATTCCGTCCGGCAAAGCCCTTCCAACACAGGAAACATGCAGGATCTTGGGTACCTGCTGCCTGTGGGCTTCTTCACGGTTTTCTCCATCATCTTCCCGGCTTTCACCGGAATGACGGCAGGTGTGGGCCTTTCAGGTGACCTCAAGGATCCAGGAAAATCCATCCCCATGGGTACTTTGGCTGCCACCATCAGTGGGATGGTCATTTACATTTTCATCGCATACAAACTCGCCGTCTCAGCCCCGCCGGAGCAACTTGCCGACACCTCTCGGCTTGTAATGGCGGACATTGCCTGGCAGGGTTGGCTCATCATCCCGCTCGGGCTGGCTGCGGCAACCATTTCGTCGGCACTGGGATCCATCATGGTGGCACCCCGGACCTTGCAGGCAATCGCCAGAGACCACATCTTTCCGATTCCAAAGGCCAACAAATGGCTGGCAAAAGGCAAGGGCAAGAATGACGAACCTTACAATGCCAGCATCTTCACCATCTTGCTGGCCGGTGCTTTCATCCTTGCCGGTGCGCTGGACAGTGTGGCCCAGGTAATTTCAATGTTTTTCATGGTTACCTACGGTTCGCTGTGCCTGATCTCATTCCTGAATCATTTTGCCGCCGATCCCTCTTACAGGCCCCGGTTCCGGTCTCGCTGGTACTTGTCACTTTTTGGCGCTGTGGCTTGCTTTGGCCTGATGTTCCTGATGAACTCGGCCTATGCCATTCTGGCCATCATCATGATGGTTGTCCTCTACTATGTGATTTCTGTTTACAACCCGGACAAGCGTTCCATTGCAGTGATTTTCCAGGGTGTGATCTTCCAGGTCAGCCGGCAGATACAGGTCTTTTTGCAGAAGGCTGAAAAAGAAAAATCAAAAAGCTGGAGGCCTTCAGCAGTAGCCATGTCAGAATCCACATTTGAACGGCTGTGCCTGTTTGATTTACTCCGGTGGATTGCCCACAAATATGGTTTCGGAACTTACATCCACCTGCACAAAGGTTTCCTCTCTTCGCAGGCTCACCAGGAGGCAGAAGAAACCAAACAGCGCCTAATAAAAATGGCAGAGGTTAGCCACAGCAATATCTACGTGGACACCATGGTGAGCCCATCTTACACGTCGAGCATTGCCTCTGTGATACAACTGCCGGGAATTGCAGGAACTGAAAACAACCTGGTACTGTTTGACTACGCCAGCTACAAACCTGACAACCTGCCGGACATCATTGACAATTACAACCTCATCCGTTCCGTCAATTTTGATGTGGTCATTCTGGCTTGCAATGAGAAGGGCTTCGGTCTCAAAAAGGAAATTCACATCTGGCTGACTTCCTCGGATTTTGAAAATGCCAACCTGATGATCCTGTTGTCTTACATCATTCTGGGCCACAGAGACTGGAATGAAGGTGAGATCAAGATTTTCGCCCTCTATCCCGAATCAACTGTTGCCGAAGAAAAAGCCAGGTTGTTCGGCCTCATCAAAGCGGGGCAACTGCCCATCTCAGCCCACAACATCAAGGTTTTGGAAAGAAAAGAAGACGAAGACAAAAGGCAGATTATCAGACGCTATTCCGAAGATGCAGACATGGTGGTAGTTGGTTTCCGCGGTGAAGCGCTAAAAAAGAAAGGTGCCGAACTCTTTACATCTTACAAGCTGCCTTGCAATACCGTCTTCGTAAATGCCGCAAAGCCGAAAGATATTAAGTAGGTTTTTTGGGGGGGTTGAGGGTTTTTTAGGTTTTTGAGGTTTTTGAAGGTTTTTGCTGGTCAGACCAAGTAATGCGGTTGGAGCTAAGCTACCACCTGATTTTATTAAGATCCACACAGTTGCGAACCAATTCAACTGCTCTTCGGGCTTTGCCCAATGTTTGTACGTTGATCTTGACCTCCATGGTGCTGATTTGCACGGCGGTACCGTAGGTATCCAATGGCGTGGAGATGATCGGGATGTTGTTTTTAAAAACGTAGTTGGCATATTCAAATCCTTCATCCAGGCTATCGAGCAGAACACCATCACCCGTCAGAACGATGCCAGCCAGCGGATTGCTGATGCCTTCCCGCTCACTCAACTCGATGATCCTGCCCAATGAGTCATTCAGGCGGTTGCTGCTGGTAACCAGCAACAAGCCCTGTGTCTCCTCATTGAACTGGTATTTCGGAAGCAGCGAGGCAGCCACCACCTCCTCAACAAGGTTGTTCAGTCCAGCGGGATTGGCCAGCACCTTGCCTTGAATCCGGCTCCTGATGGTATCCAGCAATGGATAAAGCAAAGTTTTGTCGTAGGGAATAAGGCCCAGCAGTGGAATGTCCCACTCTTTCAACTTCATGCCCACATAGTGCTCCACTTTTTCCACCTTTTCCGGCAACACCTTGTTGATGATGACACCTGCCAACCTCACGTCCTGCTCCCGGAACAGGGACAAACAGAGGTTCAGCCGGTCGATGGTGTAGCCAACACCACCCTCTACGATGAGAATTACCGGCGCATCCAGCATTTTCGCTACATCAGCATTGGACAGCCCAACGACTGACCCGACACCCGGGTGCCCCGTGCCTTCGTAAACCACCATTTCGTATTCCGATTCCAGAATTTCAGAAGCGGCCTTAACATCGTCCCTGAAAGTAAATTTTTCGGGTTCGTCCAAATATGCCTGCGTAGCTCCCGGACCCAAAATCACCGGGCTATGCACCTTTGCCACCAGGTCAAAATGCATCATGGTGGAAAAGAGCAATGCATCCTTGTCAACCTGCAGGTTTTTGAAATCAACGGCCCCCTGCCCTACCGGTTTGCAATAGGCTACACGCTTTCCGGCCTCTCTGAAGGCTTCGACAATTCCGAGGGTGCAGGTTGTTTTTCCAACGTGCTGATTGGAAGCAGCGATGTATAGTTTCTTTGCCATGTTTTTGTGTTTCTGAGGGCCAAATGTATTCATTAAGAATTAAAAGGTCGTGTAAGATTTATCAGCCTGTGTTCCGTAATAAAACAAAAAGCTCATTCCAATGAATATCACTGAAATGAGCTCGAATGGATAAAGTGACTTTCTATTCTTTGATGTAATAAGTCTCTTCTGCTGGCTTCAAGGCCCGCTTCATCCATAGTGGGCGGCGCAAGTTGTTTGGACCTGGTGCCGGACGGGTCATCTTCAGCCATTTGCGATACACCTCCATGCTCTTGTTGGTGTCCACAAACACATCGCCGTAATTATCGCCTGGTTTAGCCTTTTCAATCCTGACTTTCTGGTGCCAGCAGTGCATGCCGGAGATGGGGTCGGGATGCACGGGGAAGGTGATGTTCTGGTGCACCCCTCCGTCGCTCCAGAAAATGCGGGCGCTGTCTTTGTCATTGCTTTTGAAAGGCTTGATGCCTGACACCTGTTTCATTCGCCAGCCGCCCTTGCCGTCGCTTTCAATCTGCACGGTGGCAGTGCCCCAGCGGTTGCCACCGGGGTCTTGCGGCCGGCGCCAGCGGCCCAGGTGGTGAGAGCAGGCCACCACGCCAGGTTTCATTCCTTCGGTAACCCAGACTTTGTCCACGAAGTAGCCAATCTCGGTATTTACCCGAAGGAGATCACCGGTTTTCACGCCAAGCCTTTTGGCATCGCTGGTGTGCATCCAAATCGGGTTGCGGTGTGAAATCTCATACAGCCACTTGGCATTGGCACTCCGTGAGTGGATGAGGGTTGGAAGGCGGAAGGTCGGAACCAGAGGGAAGTCGCCCTTCTCCCGCTCCATGTTTTCCTCATGGATGTGGCTCTTGATATAGGTCGGAATGGAATACTCCGGCCACTTCCAGTCCACCATGGTCGGGCTGTAGAATTCATTTTTACCCGAAGGGGTCGGAAATCCCTCCACCAGTTTGCCGTTGTTAAGCACACCGATGGTCTTGCCGTTTTTACGCACGGTGCCAAGCTCTTCGTCAACCTCTGCTTCCTTCAGCAAACTCTGATCGAGTTCTTTGAGGTTCTTTTCATACGAACCAACTTCAACGTGGAATGCACCGTATTTGCGCATGTAGTCCAGTGGTGTCAGACCTTCCTTTTCGGCAGTTTCAGGCAGCCCCTTGGTGTTTTCGAAGATGTACTGGTAGTATTCATCGATGGTGATCTTTTCACCGGGGCGGTAGGGAGATTCAAAATGCTTCCGGATTCCGAGCGAGCCATCGGGGTCAATGCGCCATGAAAGCTCGATCCAGAACTCATCTTCTTCCCAAACTTCGCCCGGATTCACTTCGTAGGTGAAGGTAAAATCCCGGCCGTCACGCCTGGCTTTTTCCCGAAGGACAGGTTGCCTGAAGGCGATCCAAACACCGGAATGCGTTGCATAGCTGTTGAGGTCGTGACGTTCGCTGGCCAGGCCCATGGGCAACACGTAATCAGCAAAATAGGCCGTTTCGTTCCAGGTAGGTGTCAGCGCTGCGTGAAGTCCAAAACACTTGGGATCCTTTAAGGCCTCCATCCACATGAAGCCGTCGGGATACGTCCAAACGGGGTTGAATACCCTGGTGAAATATACATCCATAAAGCCACGACCTTCCTTCAGGAAGTGAGGCAGCAGGAAAGACATTTCAAAGTAGGCCAGCGGGTATTCCTTCGGAAAATGAAGTTCGTTCCAGAACTTCTGCGCCGGGGGGTTATCGAAAAACCTGGGTTTGAACTTATTCCAGGAATTGGGAGAAGTGCCACCGATGGTGCCCACGGAGCCGGTTATCACATTGAGGAAGTGAAGGCAGCGCGCCACAGCCCAGCCGCCGAGGTTGCCGGAGCCGGCAGAGCGCCAATTGTGGGTGGCCAGTTTGGTGCCTGCGTCGGCAATTACTTTGGCCACTTCTTCAATCTGACTGGCCGGCACCCCCGTTTCCTTTTCTGCAAATTCGGGTGTGTATTCTGCATAGACCTCCACCAGGGTTTCAATGAAGGCCTCAAAAGTGCAGGGTTTGGAAGGATGCTCGGCCTTCATGTATTGCTGCCAGTTGGTCCACTGCTCCATGTATTCCCGGTTGTACCAACCGTTTTTGAGCAGGATGCGGGCAATGGCCAACAACAAAGCGGCTTCCGTGCCGGGGTAAGTGGGCATCCAGTAATCGGCCATGCTGGCCGTATTGGAAAGGCGGGGGTCCAAAACAATCAGCTTGGCACCCTTCATTTTGCCCTCCATGATCCGCTGTGCGTGCGGATTGAAATAGTGACCACTTTCCAGGTGGGCTGAAATCAGCAGAATGGCCTTCGCATTGGCGTGGTCGGGTGAGGGGCGGTCATGGCCATACCAGATGGCATAACCAAAGCGAGCACCCGAGGAGCAAATGTTGGTGTGGCTGTTGTGGCCATCAACGCCCCAGGCCTTTAGTACCCGGTCCATGTATCCTTCATGGCCCGGCCGGCCCACATGGTAGGCTATTTCATTGTTGCGGCCTTCCTGTAAGGCCTTGCGAATCCTGCCGGCAATGTCATCCAGGACTTCATCCCAAGTGACCCGCTCCCATTTACCCTCACCTCTTTCACCTGTCCGTTTGAGCGGATACAGGATGCGGTCCGGGTCAGTTATCTGGTTGATGGTGGCAGGGCCCTTTGCGCAGTTGCGGCCGCGGGAACCGGGGTGCCAGGGGTTACCTTCAAATTTCCTGACCTGATTGGTCTCTTTGTCAACATAGGCCAGCAAGCCACAAGCACTTTCGCAATTGAAGCAGGTGGTAGGCACGATGGAGTAATGCCTTTTATCTTTTTTGGGCCAGGCCTTGGCCTCGTATTCCACCCAGTCATCCCACTTTTCCGGCGGAGGATAATTGGTCAGGTCACCCGGCTCGGTCAGCGGGGTCAGGGTATTGGCGTAATCTTCTTCTTTGTGGAGGTTTGGAATCAAACCAATACGCTCTGCAAGCTTTTCTACAAAAGATGGTTTGTGCTTATAAGCCATTCTGAAAATGTTGTTGAAGGTAGCATGGAAAAGGAGGAACATCACCCTTGGCGATGCTCCCCCTGTTGATCATTATCAAGCAGTTCCTTTTAGAATCTTGTTCCAGTACATCCAGGGAAGAACGTATTTCTTCAGCATCCACATGGACCAACGCTCTTTGGCCTGGTTGAAGGGGAAAGTCTCCATCGGTTTGTTGTCGTAATCAAACTCCGCCAAAATCAACTTCCCGTAACCGGTTACCAGCGGGCATGAACCATAGCCATTGTACTTGTCTGTAAGTGAACCTCCGTCCATGACGTGGAGCAGGTTCTCAACGAGAACGGGTGCTTGCTTTCTAACGGCAGCTCCCGTTTTGGCGTTGGGCGTGCTGGCTACGTCTCCGAGGCTGAAAACGTTCGGATAGCGGTTGTGCTGGAGGGTGAACTTGTCCACATCAACCCAACCGAAGGGATTATCCGGAATTGCCAGCGGCGACTTTTTGATGAAATCCGGTGCGCTTTGAGGAGGTGTCACGTGCATCATGGCAAATTCCACCTCGTGCCGGGTTCCTTCTTTGTCTTCGAAATAAGCCTTTTTATTGGGGCCATCCACCTCAACCAGGTTGTGGAAGAAATGCGGAGTGATCTGGTAGCGGTCGTAGACCTTCTTGAGTGCATTTTCATACTTCTCTACACCGAAAATCCGGCTACCACCTGAATAAAAATGGACATTCACTTTACCCAGCAAGCCATGCTTCAGGAAATAGTCACCGGCCAGAAACATGATCTTTTGCGGTGCACCACCACATTTGATCGGTGTATTGGGAGCGGTGAAAATGGCATTTCCAGACTTGGTATTTTTGATGCACTCCCAGGTGTAGGGGGCGGTCTGGAAGGTGTAGTTGGAAGTCACCCCATTTTTGCCGAGGGTTTCCTTCAAGCCCTTTATCTTGCCCCAATCGAGCTGAATGCCGGGAGCTACGACCATGTAATCATAAGTGTACACGGCGCCACTTTTACAGGTAACCTTGTTTTGCTCCGGCTCAAAAGTTTCCGCAGCGTCTTTTATCCAGGTAGCACCTTTTGGGATAAAATCCCCTTCCTTTCTAACAGTGGCATTGACATCAAACGTTCCTCCACCAACGAGGGTCCAGGCGGGCTGGTAGTAGTGTTTCTCTGATGGTTCGATGATACCGATGTCCAATTTCGGGCGCTTGCGCAACAGCTTGGCAGCTACTGAGAGGCCAGCGTTGCCGCCGCCGATGATCAAGATCTGATGATGTTTCATGATTGTTGGTTTTGTTTGATGAAACTGAAGGTCATTCTTCTGTGAGGGGTGTGCCTCACCTTAGTTCAGTGGAATTCTTTGGGGCGCCTCCACCCAAATCTTTTCGGTAATGAGAATGCCGGCAAGCACCAAAACACTTGCTGCCAGCATGAGCTCATTGCCTCCGTAAATGAGCAGGGCAAAGGGAAGTAAATTACCCATCACAATGGCTCCAAACCAGAACAATCGGGAATACCTTCCTTTGGTAATCATTTCCACTGTCAGTTCAGCATCTTCAGTCGGGTGTTTCATGACCAACTCGACTATTATTGTCAGCAAATTGATTCCAATACCGGTTAGCATGACCATTCCCAGGTAGTCAGCAGTAATCTCAAATTTTCCGAGGAAAAAAGTGGCGATGGCCAGTGCCGCAGCACCCGCCATGAAACTGTGCACCAGCATGTGCACTGCCAATGAAGGGCTCTGCCAGAAATCACGGCCTTTCGCTTGCGCAAACAAAAAAGCAGTGTACACAGCAGTGATCACGCCTGACACGACAGCCAGCCAAAAAGCCAATTGCGAAGCGAGGCGCCACCCAAACATGACAGAAAGCCCCCACAGGGTCAGCATGGCCCCGTAAAGCGTAATTGCATAGGCACCTTTCACCAGCCAGCTGTTCCATTGTGGGCGCAACAAGACGTAAAGGAAGCGCTTTGGTTGGTCGAGGTCCTTGATGAGCAAAATGCCGGTAAGTCCCAGAAAAACCAATGAAATCAGAACGGCGGCAGTGCCCATGCCCAGCATCTCCAAATCCAGCAGGCTGGAATACTCCGGGAAAAGGGAGGCAAAAGCAAACACCAGGAAAGCTCCAGCCGCTATGGCTTTCGTCCAAACGTAAGCGCTCACTTCCCAGCCCCAAAGAATGCCTTTGTCAGGAGCGTCGTAAACTCGTTTCTGGTTTCCAAGCATGACATGGGCCGAACTGGCAGGCCGTACAGTATTTCCATCAACAGTGGTTTCCTTCATGGCTGTCGCCACAATATCGTCACCGTCATAGGCCAGTTTTTCGGCATCCTTCGCAAAATGGCCAACACCCCTCGCCTGAGCACCCCAAAGGGTCACAGGCGTTTTTTCAGTGGCTACTGGATTCAGCGCAGCCTCATCCCCATCGATGTAAAAGAGATTGGGGTGTGTCCCCTTGGCAGCTTTTCTGACGGTAACGGTCTCCCTAGAAAGCAATTCTGCTATCTCGGAGTTGGGGTTGTCCATATCCCCGCTGATGATGGCGTGTTCCGGACAGACGTTGACACAGGCAGGTTCCAGGCCGATATCGATGCGTTGTGCACAGTAGTTACACTTGGCGGCGGTGTGCGTATCGGGATCGATGTACAATGCATCGTATGGGCAGGCCTGCATGCAGGATTTACATCCAATGCAGCGGTTCTTATCGAAATCAACGATGCCATCGGGTCGGAAATAGAGGGCTTCCACCGGACATATTTCGACGCAGGGAGCGTCGGTGCAGTGGTTGCAGCGCATTACCGTAAAAACCCTTCGTGTGTTGGGGAAGGTTCCCTTCTCGACCTGTTTGACGAATGTTCGATAGACGCCAACCGGTACGTCGTGCTCTGATTTGCATGCAGTTGTACATGCATGACAACCAATGCACTTCCGGTTGTCAATAATGAATCCGTACTTCATTTAAAGTTTCGTTTTTCCACTTTCTTATTGGAGTCGTAAAGGAATAACTTGCACTGGGCCTAAAGGGTGACTATGGTCACAGACCCAAAAAAACGAATGATTGTCAGCTGCTCGATTGACGAAAGTTTTTCTCCCAGATGACGCTTGAATTGCCATATAAATTCTGACGATCTCAGTCGTACCAAAGATTAGAAAAGTTGTTGAATCAGGCGCAATTCCGGCAATTATTCTTTCAGAGAAAGCCTGCAAGGATTGAACTATTCTTTTCGGAGGAAATTTACTGAAATACAGATGTTTGCCTTCATTCGCCGAAAGGTATAACTTGTTATCTTTGCGCGCTTTCTGAAGGCCCTTTATTCACATAAAAACTGCTGAAGTTAATGAGGACTAAACTTTCTCAATTCAATTACGAACTCGACCCATCGCTGATCGCTCAATACCCTGCGCCAAACCGCGACGAATCCAAACTGATGGTTCTTCACAGAGATACCGGCAAAATAGAGCACAAGATGTTCAAAGACATTCTGGACTATTTTGACGAAAAAGATGTCATGATCTTCAACAACACCAAGGTGTTTCCGGCCAGAATGTTTGGACGCAAGGAAAAAACAGGTGCCAAGATCGAGGTTTTCCTGCTTCGTGAATTAAATCCCGACCAGCGCCTTTGGGATGTCCTCGTTGACCCGGCCCGGAAGATCCGTGTTGGCAACAAGCTGTACTTCATGGACAGTAAAGACAATGAATTGCTCGTTGCCGAGGTCGTTGACAATACCACCTCCAGAGGCCGTACCATCCGCTTTCTTTTTGACGGAACGGATGAAGAATTCAGAACCAACCTCAACAAACTTGGGAATACGCCGCTTCCCAAATACATCAACAGGGAGAGTGAGGACATTGACAGAGAGCGCTACCAGACCGTTTATGCCAAAGAGCTGGGGGCCGTGGCCGCACCAACTGCAGGCCTGCACTTCAGCGAGGGACTGTTGAAGCGCCTGGAAATCAAAGGTGTTGAGTTTGCGGAAGTGACCCTCCATGTCGGTTTGGGAACCTTCAGACCCATTGAAGTGGAAGACCTGTCCAAACACAAAATGGATGCAGAGTACTTCAAAGTCGGACAGGAAGCAGCCGATATCGTGAACAAAGGAAAACTCGATGGTCGCAGAATCTGCGCTGTAGGAACCACCTCCATGCGCGCCATTGAAAGTTCCGTATCAGCCGAGAGTTTGCTGAAACCGGTGGAGGGCTGGACAAACCTCTTCGTTTATCCTCCTTTTGAATTTCACATTGCCAACTCGATGATCACCAACTTCCACTTGCCCAAGTCAAGCCTCTTGATCATGGTTTCTGCTTTTGCAGGGATCGATTTCATCAAAGAGGCTTACAAAGAAGCGATTAAGCACAAGTACCGTTTTTACAGCTACGGCGACGCCATGCTCATCCTTTGACATGGCAGCCCTGTTAACGCAAAAAGCGGAACTTCAAATCGAGGTTCCGCTTTTTTTCATCACAATACCTGAAGTGCCAGGCCCTTTAGATAGGCCCCTTCCGGATGAAACAAATTGACCGGATGGTCAGGCGGTTGTGACAGGTGCTGCAGCACCCTTACCTGCCTTCCAGCATCCAGAGCAGCTGCAACGACAGTGTTGTAAAACAATTCTCTGTCAACCACCTGGCTGCATGAAAAGGTAAACATGATTCCCCCTGGTGCGACTTTTCGGAAAGCAGCGGCGTTCAGGCGCTTGTATCCTTGCACTGCATTGTGTCGCTTCGCAAAACTTTTTGCAAATGCCGGTGGATCCACCACCATCACCTCATATTCGTCACATTCCCGAAGGTACTTCAAAACATCCTCAACGAAAGATTCATGCTTTTCTGAATCCGGAAAATTGAGGGCCACGTTTTCATTGCACTGTTCGATTGCCCTGGCGGAAGCATCTACCGAATGGACCAATTTGGCACCTCCTTTCAGGGCATAAAGGGAAAAACCACCTGAATAGCTGAAACAATTCAGGACTTTCTTTCCTTCGCAAAATTTTCCGAGCAATTCACGGTTGATCCGCTGATCGAGAAAGAAACCAGTTTTCTGCCCAGTCACCCAATCAACTTTGAACTGGATTCCATTTTCCAGCACCGGCTCAGGTTCCGCATCTCCCCGGATGTAACCATTTTCCAGCGAAGCTGCGTAGTTGGCAGGCAGTGTCTCGCTGCTTTTGTCATAGACCGCAACGATATCGCCTTCCGCACGCTCAAGAATTGCATCAGCAATTTCACCTACACTCCGGTGCATACCGATGGAATGGCATTGCACCACGGCCACATGGTTGTACACATCCACCACCAAACCGGGCAACCTGTCGCCTTCAGCATGCAGCAGGCGGTAACAAGTTGTCTTGCCCGGGGCGGGCAATCCCAGCATTCTGCGATAAGCAAAAGCATCTTGAATCCGCTTCTGCCAGAACCCGGCATTTATTTCCTCTTCGTCAAATGTCAGGATGCGAACTGCTATGCTCCCATTGTGGAAATGTCCGATGGCCAGGAAACGGCCCTTGTGGTCATTTACCCTGACGAGTTCGCCATCCTCAACGCGCTCATTTTCCAGATTCCTGATCGCACCGGAGAAGATCCAGGGATGAAAGCGCCTAACCGCTTTGTCCTTGCCCGGCTTTAGTTCTAGTGTCTTCATCTTCCTGTTTTTACAAAAGTGGCAGCGAAGGAAAGAAGATTATGCATAAGGCGAAGTGGTTTTGGCGGCTTATGAAGCTCAGCATCAAATCCTCTACTAATGGTTAGGATGCGCCCAAACCGTCTCGCCGGAGCACAAAAAAAGGTCATGCCATTGGCAAAAGAAATTGCACCAGTGACATGACCTTTCAGTTGGTACAGGTTGTCAGGCTGCCTGCTTCCGCTCCCTGAAAAACATCGAGAAGAGGAGCAATACCAGGCCCGATATGGCCGCAGGCACCAACCAGATGTTCTGCCAGTTGTGGGCATTCTCACCGGCTGTGTAAGCGTCAACCACCAGACCGGCAACGTAAAATCCGACCAGCATGCCCAAGCCATAGGTGGCCAGTGTGATGAGGCCTTGAGCAGCGCTTTTGTACTGTGCCCCCGCTTTGTTGTCGGTGTAGATCTGCCCTGTTACGAAGAAAAAGTCATAACAAATGCCGTGGAGCAAAATGCCAAGCACCAGCATCCAGAACCCCGAACCGGCATCGCCCTGAGCGAATAATACATACCTCAGCACCCAGGCCGCCATTCCAATCAGCAGCATCCGCTTGACGCCCAGACGCACGAAAAGGTACGGCATCAGAAACATGAAGACCACTTCCGACATTTGCCCAAGGGTCATCTTCCCGGCTGCCGCCGGAACCGCAAGTTCATTGAGAAACTGGTTTGCAAAGCTGTAATAAAATGCCAGCGGAACACAAATGGCAATGGATGCGATGAAGAACACGAGGTAATTCCGGTCTTTGAGCATGCCCAGTGCATCGAGCCCCAGAACTTCTTTCAGGCTGACATCTTTCCCTGCTTTTGGCGGTGGGGTTTTGGGCAATGCAAAACTCATGACGCCCAAAATGGCAGCTGCAATCGAAGCCATTTTGAAGGTCAGTTCGAGGGTGCCTTTTTCCTCCCAGGCAAACCAGCCGATCAGCAAGCCCGCCACGATCCATCCGATGGTGCCGAAGACCCGTATCCACGGAAACTCTTTTTCGGTACTCTCCATTTGATTGAAAGAGATGCTGTTAACCAGAGCAAGCGTGGGCATGTAAAGGATCATGTACCCCAGCAAGACCGGAAAAAAGCTGCCGAAATCAGGCGCACCGGCCAGGTACCACAACAAGGCCGCACCCACGAGGTGCAGCACCCCTAAAATGCGCTCGGCGTTGAAATAGCGGTCGGCAATAAGACCGATAATGAATGGTGCGATGATGGCTCCCCAGGATTGGGTGCCATAGGCCAGGCCCGTTTCGGCGCCACTGGCGTTCAACTGTGCAGAAAGAAACCTGCCCATCGTCACAAACCATGCGCCCCAGATGAAAAACTCCAGAAACATCATGGCTGACAATTGAATGCGTGTACCTAGTCTCATGGTAAGTCGTTTGAGTTTTGATGATTAGAAAGGTAAAAACCGGCGAACAAGATACTCAAGCTTTTGAATTGACCACTGCGTGCCCCCCAAATTCATTGCGGAGCGCAGCCACCACCTTCCCGGAAAAAGTATCTTCCTGCTGAGAGCGGAAACGCATCAGCAAAGAAAGGGCAATAACAGGAGTGGGCACACCCAGGTCGAGGGCCGTTTCCACGGTCCACTTACCCTCACCCGAAGCATTCATCACGCCTTTGATGGCGTCCAGTTTCGGGTCTTTCGAAAAGGCATTTTCCATCAGCTCGATCAGCCAGCTCCGGATAACCGAACCATTATTCCAGACCCTGGCCACGGCCTTGTAATCGAGCTCGAACTGGCTCCTTTCCAAAACTTCAAACCCTTCGGCAATGGCCTGCATCATTCCGTACTCGATGCCATTGTGCACCATCTTCACAAAATGCCCGCTGCCCGGGGCTCCGGTGTGCAGATGGCCATCCTTTACGGAAATGGCAGTGAACAACTCCCGCAAGGGTTCATAGGCCTCCGGCTCACCGCCAACCATGGTGCAGGCGCCGTTGAGCGCCCCGTCTATTCCGCCGCTGGTTCCACAATCGATAAAATGAATGCCTTTTTCTTTCAAGCGTTTGTAGCGCCGAAGGCTGTCGTTGAAATTGCTGTTGCCCCCATCGATGATGGTATCACCGGGCCCGAGGAGTTCCTCCAACTCCCCGATGACGGATTCCGTGGCGTCCCCTGCCGGAACCATCACCCAGATGACTCTTGGACTGGGCAGGTGGAGCACTACACCCGACAGTGATGAAGTCGTTTCAATGCCATCGGCCGAGGCTATACGCCGGTTCTCCGGATTTACATCGTAAGCCAGCACCTTGAAGCCGTTCCGCTGAATGTTACGGGCCAGCGGATTGCCCATTTTGCCCAGCCCGATAAGGCCGAGAGTAGTAATCTTCATAACCGGTAATGTTTAGTGGTTTTATCTGGAAATGCCCTTGTTGCCGGAGGCGATCAGATAAAGATATCTAGCACCAGGCAACCGATCAGTCCTACGATGGAAACGATGGTCTCCATCACTGTCCAGGACTTCAGCGTTTCGACGACGGAAAGGTTGAAATATTCTTTGAATAACCAAAATCCGGTATCATTTAATTGCGAACATGTCAGGCTGCCGGCGCCCGTTGCCAACACCAGCAATTCCGCATTGACGTCGCCCATTTCCACAAGGGGCAATACCATACCCGCAGCCGTCAGTGCAGCAACGGTAGCAGAGCCAAGGGTTATCCGCAAAGCCGCTGCCAGTAGCCAGGCCATCAGCAAAGGTGACACCGCCAACGTCTCCATGGATGTTACAATGTAATTACTGGCCCCGCTGTCAACCAACACCTGTTTGAAAGCCCCGCCCCCGGCAATGATGAGCATGATCATCGCAATGGGTTTGACATAGCCGGGTAAACGCTCCATAACGGTTTTGAGCGGGGTGCCTTGTTTGACTCCCAGGGTATAGCTGGCCAGCAATACTGAAAAGAGCAGGGCGGTAACGGGGTGTCCAATGAACTCCAGGGCTTTTGCTACCGGGTGTTCAGGTTCAACGATAAACTCTCCTACCAGCCCCGCCAGTGCCATGAGGATGACAGGTGTAAGGGCAGTTAATACCGCAAGCCCGAATCCTGGTTTTTGGCTGTAGAGCTGCGCACTTTTACCTGCACCGGCCGATCCGAAAAGTGAATCAGGAATGGGCGTGAATTTGTGACGAAAAACCCGGCTGAACAAAACGCCGGCAGCAATGATTGCCGGTATGGCTACCACGATGCCCAAGAGCAAGGTTTTTTGCATGTTAGCTCCGTAGAATTCCACAATGGTGGTGGGTGCAGGGTGCGGCGGCAAAAATCCGTGCGTCACCGACAGCGCTGAGATCATAGGCAATCCGACGAACAACAAGGGCAGTTTTGACTGTCTGGCCGTTTCGAAGATAATAGGTAAAACGACGAGAAAGGCCACGGTATAAAACATGGGCACACCCACGATGAAGCCCGTGAGAATCATTGCCCAGGGAAGGTATTTCAATCCAAATGCCGACGTCAGCCGTGATGATATTACAGAGGCAGCCCCACTGTCGGCTATGATACCCCCAAGCATGGCTCCGAAGCCGAGGATGAAAGCGAGGCTGCCCAGGGTGCCGCCTACCCCACTCTGCATGGACTTCAGCACCTGCTCTGCTCCCATGCCCATGGCCAATCCCACACCAATGGCCACCAGTGTGAGCGCAATGAATGCATTGAGCTTGAAGCGCATGATGAGCAACATCAGGCAAGCGATCCCAATAAGTATGACCAGAACAGGCATTTTGAGGGTGTATCTTAAAAGTATAGGGTCAGAAAAGGCCTCAAGGTATTGAACCTTTTGAATCGAGACAAATGAGGCCGATGAACCAATTTTTTCCTGAATGACTTTTATCAGTATCCCGCAATGACGAGTGTCATTGGTCACCCTGAGATGCTGCTCTATTATTGCCCCTGTTATAGGAAGTGAGCGCCTGAAAGGCAGGCGTAACTGAGATTGGAAGTTGGTAAATATTCTCCTGCATTAAGCATCAGAATAAGGGCGGACCTGAGTTGGGAATGGAAAATGAGAGGATGATGATTAGTTAGAAGACATGCCTGAGTTTTCCAACCCTAACCACCTAAACCATCTTTCAGGCATTTAATTGAGTGATCGTTGTAGCCGCCGATACTGCCGACGGAGGTTGTAACGTGATAACATTGCCAACCGGTCTGCCCAGTTTTCAGCGTTTTTTTTCTGAAAACAAAAAAATAGTCAAGCTATCGAAGGACTCATTCTTCAATGTGAGAGGTGTATCATGGAAGCCACTAGTCGTGGCTTCCCTTTTTTTTTGTGGGTTGGGAGTGGTTTAGAGGAGTTGAGAGTGTGTATAATCCTCATAATCCTCATAATCCTAATAATCCTAATAATCCTAATAATCCTAATAATCCTAATAATCCTCAATAATCCATAAATCTCATTCATCGATGAGTCCTCTGCCCTCCTTTACGATTTTACCCTCGCTGTTGAGCTTTTTCATCAACTTGTCAAGTATCCCATTGATGAAGTCCTTGCTCTTGGGCGTGCTGTAGGTTTTAGAGATTTCCACGAATTCGTTGAGGGTGACTTTGGTAGGTATGGTGGGAAAATCCAACAACTCACACAAGGCCATTTTGAGGAGTATCATATCAATGACGGCGAGTCGGTCAGCATCCCAGTTTTTCAGGGTTGGTTCGATGATTTTCAGGAATTCATCATTGCGGTCGATGACTTCCTGCAGGAGGTGCTCACCAAATTCAGTGACTGCCTCAGAATCTGGAAAATGTTCATTGTAAAAATCTCCCTCTGCCGGCAAGGCTTTGATGGTTTTCTTCATGGCCCCGACAACCAGCGATTTGTCGTCGATCCAGGACATGTAATGATCTTCCATCAAATCGGTGAAATGCTCACTGCTGGTGCAGGCCTTGTAAAGCTGCAACAAGACTTTCCTGTAAAATTCAAATGAATTTTCCTTTGGATTGATCAGCTCTTGATAGGCTTCCGTCTTTGCAAAATCATTGTAAAGCAGACGGGTGTTATCGTCGTTGATGCGCTCGTTGAGGTGGAACTTGCGGAATTGCTGTTGAAGCCCGGGATTTTCCACAAGGGATTGGATGAGGGGATTTTCAAACAGGAGAGGTTTGAATTTTTTGTCTTCGTCGGAAGGCCTCAGCTTGGACTGACGTCTTTTGTAATCCTCCTTTGCGTATTCTGCCACCTTCAAAAACTGGAGGAGGTTAAACAGATACAGTTCATAGGATTTGTTGATACTCTGCCGGTAGAGTTTAGTGGCTTGTTGTTTGGTCAATTCACTGTCTCTACTCATGGCATACAGCACCTGCATAACTTTTATGCGGATGTTCCTTCTACTCAGCATAATTTCAATCGTTGCTTTGGCAAAACGCAATTCAGATCAATCTACCCGTAGTGCATTTGCCGGCCGCCGGTTTTTGTTCAATGAGGCTGCAAATAAATGCAATTTTATTTAAACCGATCGACTATAAATTTTGGCCCCGCTATCAAATAAAATCGGGGGCAAGGATTTCTCTCCCCTGCCCCCGACCGTTCACTTACTTAAGATACTGTGATTGAATCTCTTCAAAGGATGGCAGCTTTTTAAAGTGCCATTTGGCAACTATTTTTCCATCGTGCCAAAGCACCAATCCCGGATTCGACCGCTGAATGGTTTTCAGCAGCAGGTCATCTGCTACATAGAAAGGATAAGCACTCTGGGTTTCGTGCCGGAAGTCATCGATCAGGGCCGGCGGATTTGGTGCAGTAACGGCAAACACCTTATACCCGGCAGCTTCGGCTTTTTCCAAAACCGGATTGACGATCTCAGTGTATCGCTTCACGTAGTCGGGATCGAAGCTGTACACTTCTTTCTCCACGGTCCGCTCGATGATGTCGCCAACTTTCCAGACCACAGAATCCACGCCATCGACCTGAATGGTATCGGCAACCATTATGGTGTCTTTGACAATCACATTCTCATTGCGGGGATCACCGCTCTGGTAAATCTTGTATGCCACCACCATGAAGGAGTAGCCAGGATCATTTAGAATATCCTCTGTTACATTGTTGCCATCGAGGTCGCTGATGTCAAAATCGCTGATCTTGCTGGGTTCAATTTCAGGCTCGGTTTTGATTTGTTCAAATTCCCACTCTTCCTTCGGGTAATCCTTGAATTCTTTGAGGTATTGCTCATAGGGCAAGGTCACCACCTGACCAGTTTTCTTGTTGGTCATTCTGTAATGGGTGATTTTCACATTGGCCATTGCCTCCTCTTCGGCCAGCTTTTGAGCCCTGACATCCGTGCCGGCTTTGAACGGGCGGAAATCAAAGATAGGCTCATCCCATGCGTAGTTCCGGACACAGAATATCAGGAACAGCAATGAAACCAGCCCAACAATGGCCATGCGGATGCGCGAGGTGAAAAGCCTGTGCATGTTGCGGTGAGCGAGGACAAAATAGATGGATGGGAAGAGCAGAAATACGTCTTTGAAGAAGGAGACTTTGGGTTTCAATTTGATGAAATCCCCAAAACAGCCGCAATCGGTGACGCGCATGTTGGTTTCCACATAGGGTCCCCATTGGCTGAATTCAAAGAAATTGACGCCCTGGGGAACATAACCGGTCAGATAGGTGAATCCTGTCAGAATGGTGAAGAACACCACCAGCAGGAAGAACAACCAGGCGGTCAGTTTTGGCCTTGCCCCAACGATCAGCATCACTCCGAGCGCAATCTCAAACACGATCATTGCAACGGAGATGAGCAGTCCGTGCTCCGACATCCACGGAAACATGGGGGCAATGAAAGACAGCGCCGTTTCATTGAAGGTGTAGTAAAACTCGGCAAAGTACTGCTCCATTTTGAAGGCGGTACCCAGCGGGTCAACGGCTTTTACATAACCCGAAAAAATGAAAAGTGAACCACAGAAATGCTGCACGTAAGTCATCAAGATGGACTTCTGCGCTTTCAGCACGAAAACCGTCAATCCCGTCAGTATTGCGGCAGCGATGGCTACATAAATCATTAAGGTAATAATCGTCATGTCTGTATGTTTGGTTTAGTTGGTGGCTTGGGAAGCGTCATTTTCGCCACCCTGCTCACTCAACAGAATCAAAGCAAATATTGCATAGTTAATAATGTCCAGGTAGTTGGCTTCCGGCCCTTCGGAAATCAATAACAATTTGCCCCCTTCATTGTCCTCGATTTGTTTCAGGCGCAGCAGCTTCATCAGTATGAGGTCCGTAATGGAACTGATGCGCATCTCCCGCCAGGCTTCGCCGTAATCGTGGTTCTTCGCCAACATCAGGGAGCGGGCCGTTTGGATCTGATGGTCGTATAAAGGAAGCAGCTCTTCCAGTGAGGCCTTTTCAGGATGTGGCTCAGCCTCAGAAACCGGATGTTCCAGTTGGATGAGCGCCATGACTGCGTAATTGACAATGCCGATGAAATCCCCATCGATGCTGTCCTCCACTTTTTGGGTTTTCTTCTCCTCGATGGAACGGATGCGTTTGGCTTTGATCATCAGCTGGTCTGTCAGGGAAGAGGGCCTGAGAATCCGCCAGGAGGCGCCATAATCAGCGTTTTTCTTTACAAACACATCGCGGCATTTTGCCACTGCTTCATCGTATTGTTTCAATGTATCTTTCACCGGTGAAAATTTGCGCAAATCTAATGGCTTAGCCGGAAATGGATCCATGGTCGTTTTCTGCATTCGGCAAACGTGCCTCCAGTCACTCTGGCTGTTGAAAATCGGGTATAGCTTTCAACCTTGAACTGATCAACTTGTTGCGAAGCGAAGAGAAAAGAAAAAAACATGCTGAGGCAAATCATCAATTGGATTTTCATCCTACCCATCAAATTCTACCAATGGGTTATTTCGCCCATGTTTCCGCCCTCCTGCCGCTTTCAGCCTACCTGCTCGCATTATGCCGTTGATGCCATCAGGGAATGGGGCCCCTTCAAAGGCATTTACCTGGCCATCAGGAGAGTATCCCGTTGCCATCCCTGGTCAGAAGGAGGTGAAGATCCGGTACCAAGGAACCCGAAAAAAAAGGTCAGGGGCTGACCTTTCCTTCCTGCCAGTTTTCCCGCTTCATTTCAAACAGTACGCCGGGATGTTCCTCGAATTCAACCGGCCCTACTTTTCACATACCAATTTTTTCGAGTACCCTTATGGATGCCATGTTCAGTTCCATGGCCCGGCCAATGATCCGATGCAGGCCCAATTGTCCAAAGCCGTAGTCGAGGCAGGCTGCGGCCGACTCGGTGGCATAGCCCATACCCCAGAATTTTCTGAAAAACCGGAATCCAATGTCGGTTTCATCCATGGAGGCAACATATCTCAGGCCACACCACCCTATCACTTCCCCGCCATCCTTCCTGACCACGGCCCAGCGGCCATAGCCGTATTTTTCATACTGATCGTATTTGCGAAGAAAAGCTTCGGCAGCATGGATACTCTCAAAGGGAGGATCGCCCGTGTATTTTATTACTTCCGGATCGTTGTTCAACTGAAAAAACCAATGGGCATCCGAAGCATCAAATTGCCTCAGTTTCAGCCGGTCGGTCTCGAAAATGTAGCGTCTGTTCATTTATGAACTTATTTCAGGGTCGCCTGTGAACAGGTGTTTTCGTTGAGAGAGGTTTAGAGCCCTCTCAACAATCGAATAAAATTCTCCCGGCCCTGAAACCAGAACCGGGAGAAAATCACTTATTCAGATTTGGGAACCGTTAGTACATCCACTTCGAGCTCCCGTATGAGTTTGTTGAACTGCGGCACTTTCTGATCCCTCACTTCGTAATACTTCGCCAACCAATCGTCAATTTCCTTCGTCAATTCTTCCTTCACCTGAATGGCCTGTTTGGTGGGCGGGTAATCACCCCGCATCAGGGAGTTCAGGTGACCCAGTTTGTTGGTCAACCGAATGGGGAAATTCAGAGGATCCTGGCGGGCCCTGTTTTTGGTCTGGTACAAGGCTTCTTCCACTGCGGTCATTACGGAGTCCATTTCCAAAGACAATTCAATCAGTGGCTTTAGCTTTTCGTTCTTCTTGTCGAGGGTTTTGGTAAACTCCTTCGCCTTTGACCGCAATGTGCGTATCTCCTCAATGGCGGTGTGAGCTTCGGTGAGCTTATCCCGTACCTCGATTGCAAAATCGAACTGCTTCTGAATATCCTCTACAGTAACTTCACTTCTCGGATCCTTCAGAATCTTGAACGGCTGTTCCAAAACGATACTGTCCACCGTCAACCGCACGGTGTACTCACCCGGTACAGCCTGTGGTCCATTCAAAGAAGCCCACCACAGGATCATCCCTTTGAAAGATTTGGCATCCGGGTAACGCATGTTCCAGTTGAAGGTGTTGCTGCCGGGTTTAACATCAAGCTTTTCATCACGCTTTTTGGCTTTGGTACTGAATTCCCGGATCACATCCCCGTCCTTTTCCAGGAAGGCAATGCTCACATTGGCTTTCGAAGTGTCAAACTCCGGCAAATAGAAGTACACATTGACACCACCTGGATGGTTGGTTCCCGCTGTTTTCAGGTTCTTTCTTTGGAAGCCATCCATGCGCCAGGCATCCATGGGTTTGTACATGAAAGCAGCATCTGTTTTGATCTCGTCGGAAAGCTGATGCAGAACCGTCAGGTCGTCGATCATCCAGAGGCTACGGCCCTGGGTTGCGGCGATGAGGTTGTCGTTTTTGATGGTCAGGTCAGTGATGGGCACGATGGGCAGGTTGAGCTGGAATGAGTTCCAGCTTGCCCCGTCGTCAAAACTGATGTACATGCCCGACTCTGTTCCGGCATACAACAGCCCCTTGCGTTTGGGATCGGCCCGAACCACCCGGGTAAAATGATCATCGGGAATACCATTGACGATCTTGGTCCAGGTCTTTCCGTAATCGCTGGTTTTATACAGATACGGCCTGTAATCACCCAGTTTGTAGCTGGTAGCGGCAAAATAGCAGCCTCCATCTTCATAAGGGCTTGGCTCTATGCTGTTGATCATTGTCCATTCAGGCAGGTCAGGCGGGGTCACATTCTGCCAGGATTTACCGCCGTCACGGCTCACATGCACCAGTCCATCGTCACTGCCCACCCACAGCAGGTCTTTCACCCGGGGGCTTTCAGCAGCGGCGAAAATGGTACAGTAGTATTCTACCGAAGTATTGTCCTTTGTAATGGGTCCACCGGAGGGGCCGAGTTTGGTCGGGTCGTTTCGGGTCAGGTCGGGTGAAATCACCTCCCAACTATTTCCCTCGTCGTAACTTACATGCAAGTGGTTGGAGGCAGTGTAGAGCTTGTTGGGGTCGTGCGGGGAGAAGAAAATCGGGTAGTTCCACTGAAAGCGGTATTTCATGCCCTCGGCGCCGTGCCCCATGGGGTTGTCCGGCCACACATTTACGGAACGGCTGAAGCCAGTTTTGTGATTCCGGCGCTCCAGCAGACCGTCGTAACAACCACCGTAAACAATATCGTTGTCCTCAGGGTCAATGGCGATGTGCCCGCATTCACAGCCGGCTGTTGGTTCCCAGTCATCTTCGCCAATGGAGCCACCTTGTGTGCGGTGGTAAATGCGCACCGTTGAGTTGTCTTGCTGGGCGGCATAAATGCGGTACGGGAAATGATTGTCCGTTGTAACCCGGTAAAACTGGGCGGTAGGCTGGTTGTAGTAAGTGCTCCACGATTTACCCCCATCGTAAGAGACCTGTGCGCCACCATCATCGGCAATGATCATCCGGTTTGGATCTTCGGGGGCTATCCACAGGTCGTGGTGGTCGCCATGCGGAGCGTTGTAAGCTTCGAAGGTCCTCCCTCCATCTGTTGACTTGTGGTAGCGTACGTTCATCACATACACCACATCCTCATTTTGCGGATCGGCATAAATCCTGGAGTAGTACCAGGCTCGCTGGCGCAAGGCCCGCTCGTCGTTCAGTTTTCGCCAGGTCTTGCCGCCGTCCTCTGAGCGAAACACGCCCCCGTTTTTCGCCTCGATGATGGCCCAGACGCGGTTGCTGTTGACAGGTGAAACGGCTATGCCGATGATTCCGAGGGTGTCTTTGGGCAGGCCGGGATTGCTGCTGATGTTGGTCCAGGTATCACCGCCGTCGGTGCTTTTCCACAGCGCAGACCCTTCGCCCCCGCTCTCCAGGCTGTAAGGCGTGCGGCGCACCCGCCAGGTCGATGCGTAAATGATTCTGGGATTGTTGGGGTCGAGAATGAGGTCAACGGCTCCGGCGTTTTCATTGGCAAAGAGGATGCGTTCCCAGGTCTGGCCCCCATCCTTGCTGCGATACACGCCCCTTTCTTCCGTCGGCTTGTAGAGATCACCCAAAACGGCGGCATACACCAGGTTTTCATTTTTCGGGTGTACACGCACCCGCGGTATGTGGCGGGAATTTTCCAGGCCAATGTGTTTCCAGGTGGCCCCGGCATCTTCGCTCTTCCACATGCCATAGCCGTAGGACACATTCCCCCGGACGGTGACCTCGCCACCGCCAACATAGATCACATTGTGGTCGCTTTCAGCAACGGTGACGGCTCCGATTGAGCCTCCGAAAAAACCGTCGGAGATATTCTCCCAGGTTTCGCCTCCGTCGGTGGTGCGCCAGACACCGCCACCGGTAGCCCCGAAGTAAAACAGTTTGGGTTTGCCCGGCACCCCGGTCACCGCCGCCGAACGGCCACCCCGGAATGGCCCTACCAGGCGCCATTGCAAGGCATCATACAGCTTTTGATCGTAGGTGGTGGTTTCTACGACAGGCGCTTCTTTCTTTTTGGATTTCTTTCGCTGCGCAAAAGCAGCATCAGGTAAGCAGACAAGCAAGCTGAGCAGCAGAACACCTGCCAGCCTTAACAGTGGGTGTGAGTTCAGTTTCATTGCACTACAGTTTTTGATAATTCAGTTTCAGTAAGTCCGGACAATTGCCTCCGGCGACCGGGCAAAATAGAAAATAACGGCAAACAAAATGGTGACTTGGGGCCTTTTTCAATCAAATCCCAAGTTTACAAATGACTGATTTTTAAATGTTTCTAAACAACACATGGTATTTTACCCTAAAAATGGTAGATACATTATAGAAAAAAGGCAAGGCTTTTGGAATGGGAGGGTCAAGTTGCATTTTTACAGCGGTTTACGAATGCAACTTTTTAAACTACCTATTTTCCCAAAAAGGTGAACGACCGCAGGAAAGCATACTATGAGAAAACTTTTCCTGCCTTTTTTCAGCTTCCCTTTTTACAACAAGTCCGTCGTCATTCTCAGAAAAGAAAACTACTCAGGTGACCACCATACTGGTTTCGCTGGTGCAATGACTCAATGATCATTAGCAAATGGTCATTGGGCCTGTTGCCCTGTGAATTACTGGAATTGCATAGCCTGGAAGCTGCCTCCTTTTCCTGTTTTTCAAACTCCAAATTCTTTAACTAAATCATTTCCCATGATGAAACCGGAAGTTACTAAACCGGCTTTCAGGAGGCTATCTATCATCCTGAGCTTTACGCTTGGACTGTTTGTTTCGGCCTTCGGCCAACCAACTCCAACCATCACCGGCGACACAATCGTGTGTCCCAGTGATACGCGTTTCTACGCCACCGACTTCGTGCAGGGCAACTCCTGGACCTGGGCAACCTCCCCCGGCGGCGTAATCATTCAAAACTTTGGCAACTTCATAGAAGTGAAGTGGACCGGTGGGCCAAATACCAGTCAATGGGTTTCGGTCACCGAAACAGATACCAACAACGTCTCTGTTACGGTCCAGAAAACGGTCTTGATCAAAAACACCAACTTGTCTTGCAACGACAATGTCTATGTTTCACTGGACCAGTCAGGTCACGCCCTCATCACACCGGATATGCTTCTGGAAGGATCGTACAACACCTATGAAGGCTATACAGTAGTAGTTACCACATCATGGGGCGCCTACCTGGGAGATTTGCTCGATTGCAGCCACATTGGCCTTACCCTCACGGGCAAGGTGATCGTGGATTGCACCGGCAATGCCTGTTGGGGCAACATCTATGTTGAAGACAAAACTGCACCCAAATGGCAGTGCCCTGCCGATACGGTGGACATTGCCTGTGAAACGGATATTGACAGCCTGCCACACCCTCCAGTTTTTGACAATTGCGACCAGGATCCGCTTGTATCACTTACTGGCATCACCATTGACAATGACGACATCTGCCAGGGTGTTGACATCGTGCGTTATTGGGTGGCTACTGACGAGTACGACAACAAGTCAACCTGTACGGAACACCTGCGGATCCCTGCCGACGGCGGTGTGGTATTTCCGGAAGACAGGTTCTGGCAGTGCATTGACTATTACAATTACCCCAACATTGTGGAACCAACACCCTACACTGGTGACCTTGAAACCACGGGTTCTGGAATCGTACAAGGTGTGAACGGGGTCTATTGCCAATACACCGCTGTCCACCAGGATGAAATCCTTGAAAATTGTGGAAACACCTTTAAAATCGTTCGTACCTGGACGGTAATAAACTGGTGTACCAATGAGATCATAACTGAAGATGGCCTCGGAAATGACAATGAGCAGATCATCAAGCTGATTGACACCATTCCTCCGGTCATGACAGTTGATGACATTACCATCAACGCCAACGTCACTGGACCCAACGCCATTTTCTGCGCCTCAACGGGTGAGTTGCCGGCCCCGGTCGTATCAGATGAATGTGGCGAAGTAACCGTACAGATATTTACGACCGTTGGCGAAGCTATCTACAACAACGGTTACGACGGAAAAGAAGGTGGCAATGTGCCGACCCCCGGTCTGCACATTGGCCAACACGATGTGATTTACAAAGCCACGGATGGCTGTGGCAACGTCACCCTCGACACCATTACCGTAACAGTGGCAGACCTTACGCCTCCCACTGCCATTTGCGACGAAATAACCACCACCACGCTCGACGTCTTCGGTCATGCGGAAATTTATGCCTCCACCTTTGACGACGGCAGCCACGACAACTGCTGCATCAGCCACTACCGGGCACGCAGGATGGATGAACCTTTCGCTGATTTTGCCCCGTCGGTGGTTTTCGATTGCGACGATGATGAAGTCCAGGTGGTTGTTAGGATTTATGACTGTTTCGACAATTACGGCGAATGTATGGTCGTCGTGCACGTTCAGGATAAGATCGCACCTTCCTGCATTGCACCGCCGGATAAAAACATCAATTGCAACGAATTGCCTCCGGACATCACCGAGACCTGGATCAAGTCACATGGCGATGCTGCCACTTACGATAACTGTGGCGCCGAATTGGTTGAACTCCCCTACCAGGAATCACTCGACGGCTGCGGTGGAGGCACCATCCTACGCCAATGGGTGGCGGTGGACAGTTCCGCAAACATTTCGGGAACCTGCACCCAAACCCTGAATATCATTCCTGTGTCGGATTGGATCATCCACTTCCCGCCGAACTTCACCGGTGGCTGTGGAGACAGCCTGGCAGCCGACAGCCTGCACATCGAGAACTTTGGCTGCGATCAATTCGCCGTGAGTGTGAAGGATCAGTATTTCAGCATATCCAACGATACGGTTTGCTTCAAAATCGTTCGCACCTACAAGGTGATCAACTGGTGTTATTACGACCCTTACAAGGATCCTGTCAAGGTGCCGACCGACCCACTGGGTGCGTGGATTGATGAATCCTTCAGCAGCTATCACGGTGCATTTGAATACCAGCAAATCATCAAGATCCACGATGATACTCCGCCGGTACTCTCCTACCCCTTCACGCAGGAGTTCTGCAGCTATGATTCCCTGTGCGAAACGGGCAATGTGTATGTACCCGTCATGATCGCTGGCGAATGTTCCGACTATTTCGACATCGTTTACCACCTGGATATCAATGCAGATTTCACCATCGATGAAACCGGTGAAGGCTTCTATGAGGGCGTTTTGCCCATGGGCCCGCACAAGATCCACTACAGCATACAGGATGGTTGCGGAAATGAATCCGTGATCGACATCGACTTTGCCGTGGTTGATTGCAAGGCACCGGTTACCATTTGCAAGAACGGCCTGATCGTAGAGATCATGCAAACGGGCATGGTGGAAGTCTGCGCCTCGGCTTTCGACGACAAGAGTTTCGACAATTGCAGCGAGCAACTGTACTTCTCCTACTCACAAGACATTGCCGACAGTTGTCACACCTTCTTATGCAGCGATACTTACCAGGAAATACCCGTAGAAATATGGGTGACCGATGAGTCCGGTAACCAGGACTATTGTGAAACATTCATTACCATCCAGGACAACCTGTTCCATTGCGACACAAATGTGCCGCTTTCGGGGGCCGTTGCTACAGAAGCTGACAAAGCCGTTGAAGGGGTTGACATCATGCTCAACAGCCAGAACGGTGACCTGAATGCCGTCACGAATCAAAATGGTCTTTACCAGTTTGCTGCCCTCGAGTCCGGTATCGACTACTCCATCACACCATCGAAAGACGATGACCTGCTTAACGGCGTGTCCACTTTTGACCTGGTGCTGATCTCCCGGCACATCCTTGGGGTGACCAAGCTTGATTCGCCCTACAAGATCATTGCTGCCGATGTCAACAACTCTAAGACAGTGACCACCCTCGACCTGGTCTTGCTTCGCAAAGCCATCTTGTATGTGAACGATAATTTCCCGAACAACAAATCTTGGCGATTTGTGGACAAAGACTTCGTTTTCCCTAATCCGGAAAACCCCTGGACTACTGATTTCCCCGAGGTGATCAACCTCAACAACCTGAGCGCTGAAGTCACTGATGCTGATTTCGTCGCAATAAAAGTGGGCGACGTCAACGGCAACGCCGTCACCAACCTGAACGGAGACGAAGTTGGTGATCGTTCAGCCGGAAGCTGGACCCTGAAAGCTGACAACCAGGCATTTGAGCCAGGTCAGACGATCAGCCTGCAATTACAGGCAAGCGACGAGGAGAGCGTAGCCGGTTACCAATTGGCCCTCGAATACGATGCTCAATCTCTGGTTTTGAACGACATCGAAGTTCTGGACGAAGGCAGCTCAGAAAACTTTGCCTTTAACGAAGTGCGGCCCGGACTCATACTGATGAATTGGTACGACAACGGCGCCGAAGCGCTGAAAACCGCTCTGCCTCGCATCGAATTCGAAGCGCTTGCCGCAGGTCAGTTGAGCACTTCCGTCAGAATTGTTGACGACTTCCTCAGCGCTGAAGCATACCCCAGGGTGTCCGTTACTGGAGACCTCGAGGTCAAAGCGATAAATCTGGAATTCACACCAGGATCAAGCGAAAGTCTCGAACTGACCAGCTTGAGGAACATACCAAACCCATTCACCGGTGCAACGAGGTTGCAATTGACAACCCAAACCAGCGGCCTCGTTAGGCTATACATCACCGATTTGGATGGAAAGCTGGTATGGAGTTTCGAAGAACATCTCGAAAAAGGGTTCCACGAACTCCTGCTGACGGACGATGACCTTCCCGGACAGGGCGTTTACATCTGCCGCATGCTCACAGAAAGCGGACACGAAACCATCAAACTGGTGAAAGTGTCCCAACCATAAGACAACAACGCAAACAGGATAGATAGATTTGGAGTAAAGTTTGGGCTGCCCCTCTGTATGGAGGGGTGGCTTTTTTGTTTAGAGGGGTTTAGAAAGGTTGAGAGAAGTTTAGAGAGGTTGCCGGTTCATACTTAGTGTCACCATTTTTTTACCAGAGGTGAACAGGCTAGAGACGGAAATAGACTGGAGAACTTTGGACCATTCCATCAAAGGGAATCTATCTTGGCAGCCAAAATTGTTGCCGGATGCAAAACCGCTTATCATTCATCCTCTTGTCGCTGCTTTTCGGAAATACGTTGCTCCTTTCGCAAAACCAAGGGCAGGACACCCTACTGGCCAAAAGCCTTGGTGAGGTTGTCGTCTCAGCGCTGCGGCTGCCCGAAAATCCATTTCTGGCACCATCAGCACTTTCATTGGCCGACAGCACCATTCTGAAACACACTTCACAGGGTCTGGCACTGAATGAAGCACTTTCCGCTCTGCCGGGAGTTTTTGTTCAGAACAGCGAGAATTTTGCCCAGGATCTGCGGATTTCGGTGCGGGGCTTCGGAGCCCGGTCGGCATTCGGCATCCGGGGTGTGAAGATATTTTCCGACGGCATTCCAGAAAGCACACCTGACGGCCAAAGCCAGGTTGACAACCTAGACCCAAGCTCGGTGCAATCCCTCGAATTGCTGCGTTCTTCAGCAGGTTCATTGTATGGCAATGCCAGCGGAGGGGTCTTGAACATTACCACCCTCAACTTCAACCCAGGAAAGGAAGCCAGTGCAGCGCTGACCGCCGGCTCTTACGGTTTCAAAAAATACAGCCTTTCGCTGCGCAATGGCTCCGCAGGCAAGCTGGCATGGCACTTCAGGGCATCCCATACCAGGCTGAACGGCTTCCGGGAACATTCCAAAATGGAGCAATGGAACCTCAACTCCGGTCTGAAGTACGATTTCTCAAATAGCCTTTCGCTGCGCCTGCTGGCAAACTATGTCAACAGCCCGGTGGCAGAAGATCCCGGATCAATCACACTGGAGCAAAGCAGGGCTGACCGGGCTTCGGCTTATGTCAACAACATCGAATACGACGCAGGCGAAACAGTGGAGCAAGGCCGGGTGGCTGCCATTTTGAAAAAGAAGTTCAATGCCGGCCAACAACTCGAATTGAAATCATACCTCACATTGCGGGATTTTGAGAACAAGTTGCCCTTTCAAAATGGCGGTGCAGTCAAATTGGACAGGAGTCACTACGGGTTCAGCCTCGGTTACCTGGTTCGTAAAAGCATTGCAGGGCTTCCCTTTACCGGATACACAGGAGCAGAAATCAATGTACAGAAAGATGACCGGCAGCGTTTCAACAACCTGAATGGGATCAGGGGAAACACTACGCTCAGCCAATTGGAAAAATTCAACGAATCCGGCCTTTTTACAACCTGGAAAGTGCAGCCTGCCGATCCATTGTCGGTCAGGGTTTCCTTGCGATACAGCGCAGTCAGCATCGAAGCATCGGATAAGTATCTGGCAGATGGTGATGATTCAGGTGACAAGGAATTCAACCGGTTGGTTCCGGCAATCAATGCCAGTTGGCAACTCAGCAAAGAGTTCAGCCTGTTTGGCGGCTACACCACGAGTTTTGAAACGCCAACCCTCAACGAACTTAGCAACAATCCACTGCTCACCGGTGGCTTCAACCCGGAATTGAAGCCTCAAAGCGCAGAAACATTTGAATTCGGCCTTCGCACCAGGAATGCAACCAAAAAGGCGTACGGTGAAATCAACATATTCCACATCAGGCTCGAAAATGAAGTGGTACCCTTTGAACTGGAGCAATTTCCAGGCAGGACATTTTACCGGAACAGCGGTAAATCCAGCCGGTCGGGAATTGAGCTGAGCTTTGCTTCGCAATTCTCGAAATCACTTCGATGGCTGGTCAACTACACCTACAATGACTTCAAGTACAAAGACTACCGTCCACAAGCCAAAGATTTTTCAGGTAACAGGCAGCCGGGAGTGCCCATGCACCTGCTATGGTCCTCCTTGTTTTACGAAAATGAGAATGGCCTCACAGGTCAGTTTCAGATGCAATACACCGGAAGCCTTTTTGCTGACGACGCCAATACCACGAAAATCAATCCCTACCTGGTGGTAAACACCAGAATTGGCTACCGCTTCGATTTATCCAAAACTTCAATCCACATCGTAGGTGGAGTCAACAACATTCTTGACAGCCACTATTTCTCAAATGTGCGAATCAATTCCTTTGGAGGGAGGTATTACGAGCCGGCACCAGGCCGCAACTGGTTTGTAAGAATAAAATTCTCGTTTTAGAAATGCTGCTCGCTTTTTCAAAACATAGCCTTGAAAACGTGCAATTTATATTCGTAAAAATGGAGTCATATTGGATTGTGCACTGATAAAGAGGCCCTCCATCCGGCCCGGTTTTTGAAAAATGTGTCCAGATCGGCGCAGATTTTACCATTCTGTGCGTGTAAGAATTTATCCAAAACGAAACCTGCCCCCTGAAGCATGCACCCGGCATGCTGGAAAAAAAATCCTTCAAAATTTTCCCGTCAGTAAGAAACGCTGAATGCCCCCGATGAATTAACGGCTGTGCATGGCACCCCCACCGTGAGTACAGCCGCATCCATGAACTAATCCAAAAAATGATGAAACAACTATGGACGCAACTCACACAGGGTATTCTATTGGCATTATGCCTGATTCTTCCGGCGGCTCACCTCCAGGCTTCGAATGCAATTGATGATGCAAGCATCACCGCCCGCCTGAAAAACATGAGCCAGATCATCTCAACTGACTTTTCCACCAGAGCCAAGGGCTATGTCAAAGGTTACCTCTACCACAGGGATGACACCGAGAAACTGCTGGGTAAGACAGCCCAGTATTTCCCGATTTTTGAATTTTTCCTCGACAATTACAACCTGCCTGAAGAGCTCAAATACCTGCCCATCATTGAATCCCGGTTGAGGCCTTTTGTGTATTCCACTGCCGGTGCTGGTGGCATGTGGCAATTTACTACCCCAACTGCAAGGCATGTTGGGCTAAAAGTGAATCGTTACCTGGATGAAAGGCGAGACCCTCATAAATCAACCAAAGCAGCCCTGAAATACCTTGCCTATCTGTACGAACAGTTTGACAGTTGGGAGTTTGCCCTTGCAGCTTACAATTGTGGGGAAGGCCGTGTACGAAAGGCCATGGCGAGAGCGGGAAGCCGGGAATTCAAGAAGGTGCTGCCCTATTTGCCGAAGGAAACTCAACTGTACATCCCTAAATTTCTGGCCGGCCAGTACATCTGCCGGTACTACATGGAACACGGGCTGATGCCTCAGTTGCCGACAGCTGATTTCTTGCACACGCAAACCGTCATGGTTTACAAGTCGTACAGCATGTTCAAGATTTCAAATGTGACTGGAGTAGCGCTAAAAACCCTCAAGGTGCTAAATCCTGCCTATTACGACAATTACATCCCAGCAAGCCAAACGGGCAACTACCTGACGGTACCTCAACGGTCATTTGCCTTGCTCATAGAGTATGTCAGCGAAAGAGAGGGCTGGAAGCCTTTCAGCAACCACCAAAAATCCGGCTATTACGCCACAAAGTGGGTGGTTGGTAAAGGAGACACACTGGACAAACTGGCTGCACTTTGCGGAGCGACAAAATATCAGATCATGAAATGGAACAACCTGCGCACTTCTGAATTGTACAACGGGCAAATTCTGCACTTGTACTATGCTGTACCCAGCGTACACACGCCTGGCCCCAAGGCCTGAAATGACGGCTGTTAATAGATTTGATCCCATGAACAAACAAGCCGCTTCCGGTTTCCCGGAAGCGGCTTGGCTTTTTATATCAGAAGAGGATTAGTTATCCTTTGCAGCCTCTTTGCCTTTCTTCACCTTCTCAGCCTTGCCATTGTTTTTGGCATGCACTTCGAAAGCGTGGCCCAGGGTCTTCATGATCCTTGCAATGATGCGGTAAGGATCAGCGTGAGAGGCAGGACGACGGTCTTCGAGATACCCTTTCCAATCCTGTGCGGTAGCTACCGGCACACGGATGGATGCTCCTCTGTCACTAATTCCCCATGAGAACTTATCAATGGCCTGCGTTTCGTGCAAACCGGTGAGGCGAAGTTCGTTGTCGGAACCATAGACTTCGATGTGCTCTTTGTGGTAGAGAGCGAGCTTCTCAAAGATGGCTTCAAACATTTCTTTGCTTCCCTCTTCCCTCATCTCGTGGGTGGAGAAGTTGGTATGGAGACCTGAGCCGTTCCAGTCGCCTTGCAAGGGTTTAGGGTGAAATTCAACTTTCACATTGTATTTCTCAGCAACACGATGCAGCAGGTAACGGGCTACCCAGAGATCATCCGCAGCACGCTTTCCTTTTCCGAAAATCTGGAATTCCCATTGACCAAGCAATACTTCTGCGTTGATACCAGTGATGTTCAAACCTGCATCGAGGCATAGATCAAAGTGTTCTTCCACAATTTCACGACCTGAGCAGTTGTCCACACCAACGGAACAATAGTATGGTCCCTGTGGACGCGGATACCCTTTGGTTGGAAAGCCGAGCGGAATACCATCGTGTGTAAGTACATATTCCTGTTCAAAGCCAAACCAGTAGTCTTCATCATCCGGAAAAGTGGAACGGAAGTTCGTCTCGTGTGGGGTGCCATCTGGATTGTACACCTCACACATCACCAGGAAGGCTGATTTCCGGGCCGGATCAGGATAAACTGAAACCGGTTTCAGAATGCAATCGGAGTACCTGCCTTCTGCCTGCATTGTGGAACTGCCGTCATAAGCCCACAGAGGAAGTGATTTAATATCGCCATGGAAAAAATCCATGTCAAGCACTTTGGTTTTACTGCGCAGGTTGGGCTCGGGCTTGTAGCCGTCAAGCCAGATGTACTCGAATTTGAATTTTGCCATCGTTGAGGAAGTTTTAAAAGATTGAAAGTGAATGCCTTAAAAATAAAGTGCCAAATTACGTGCCCTTAAAAGCGAAAAGCGGTCAGGTGAGTTACTCACCAGACCGCTTTTCTATACATTAAGGTTCAGTACGTTTTAACACGGTTGAAATTGTTTGTGCAAAGTTATAGAAGATGGTCCGGCTTTTAAAAACATGAAAACTCTTTGGTATCTATGGCCCTGGAAGAAAAAAAAGCCACCAGAACATCATTCTAAAATATTTGCATAGCTTGAAATAAATTTGGACGATGGCAATCAGACCAAATTATCTGTGCATTGAAGGAGGAGGCAATTTTGAGCCAATGAACCAAAACGATCTGTCCAACGGCAAGGTTCCTGAGCGTAAACGCTGTTCTGACAGTAAGTACCTATGCCTTCTGCTCATGGGCTGGCTTTGGTTCACTATGCCTTGTGGGGCATTCTCTCAAGTGGATACCAGCCTGGTGGAGCCTGCTGCCATCGATATTCTCGAAGAATCTGCCGAGGCCACCCTGAGTGAAGAGATTACAGACAATACAGCCTTTGAACAACTAGATGTTTTTCGTCGCAATAAACTCGACCTGAACACCGCCGATGCTGCTGAACTCTCACAGTTGCCGTTTCTTACGCCGCTTCAAATCGAGGGCATACTCTCCTATCGCCAGGGCCTTGGACCATTCATTTCGATTTATGAACTGCAGGCGGTACCTGAGCTGGACCTGAGCAGCATTGCACTCATGCTGCCCTTTGTGGAGGTCAGTGACGATATCAACTTTTCCTCCTCTCTGCAGCAGTTGTTATCGTCGAAAGGCGACCACGTTTTGATTGCCCGGTGGTCATCAGTCCTGGAAAGAGCCCGTGGGTTTGAGCAACCGGATGATGAGAGTAGATCTCACTACCTGGGAGATCCCAACAGGTACTACCTGCGCTATCGCTACAATGTGGGCAGGTCATTTTCGGCAGGAATTACCGCTGAAAAAGATGCCGGAGAACCATTTTTTGCCGAAGGAAACAAACAGGGCTTTGATTTTTATTCTGCACACCTGGAATGGAAACGCAGCACCCAGCATGGGCTGAAGCACATAGCAATCGGTGATTATGAAGTGAATTTCGGCCAGGGTTTGATTCAGTTTCATGGATTCAGCACGGGAAAGTCAGCCCTCACCACAACGGTTAAAAGAGTCGCTCCGGTTTTCAAGGCCCACACCTCCGTGAATGAGATCGAGTTCTACCGGGGCCTGGCCCTGACCTGGCAACTGGGTCCTGAATTGTCCCTGACCGGTTTCGCTTCCCGCAAAAAACGTGATGCCAATGTTGTGGAAGCAACCGACAGCCTGGTAGCTGAAGAATTCCCGGATATCAGTTCGCTTCAAAGCTCCGGTCTGCACCGGACGGCCAGCGAATTGGCAGACAAAAACAGCTCAACCCAAACTTCCCTCGGTTTCAGCTTGAACCTCCGGCACCGGAAACTTCAGCTGGCAATCAATGGGGTACACCACCGGCTCTCCAACCCGCTCAGGCCACGGGAAGCCCTCTACAACCGCTATTATTTCACCGGCACCCGGCTCTTCAACATGAGTGCTTCCTATTCATGGACTTTCAAAAACGTCCATTTCTTTGGAGAACTGGCAAATGCAGACTTTGGAGCCTTTGCCAGCCTGAACGGGCTTTTACTCTCGCTTGGCAAAGGCATCGAAACTGCTTTTGTCTATCGGAATTATCAGAAGGATTTTGCCAGTTTCAGCACGCGTGCGTTTGGTGAGAGCCGGAATCCTGTCAATGAATCAGGGCTGTATTTTGGGGCAAAGCTCCGGCTCGCAAGTAAATGGAAACTCAACCTTTACAACGATTTGTGGAGCAATGAGTGGCCCAGCTTCAGGAACGACGCTCCGGCAAAGGGCCAGGAAATGCTATTGCGACTGACTTACGAAGAAAGAAGAAGGTGGCTGGTGTATTTCCAGTTGAAGCGGGAACTCAAAGAGTCAAATGTAAATTCTGAACTCAACACCTCTCCCACCCTACCCAAAGAAACCTTTCAAACCAGGTTGCATACTTCGTACAAACTTACCGACTGGCTTGAATTGAGGACGAGAATGGATTGGGGCAAAGTGAGTCAGGGATCGGAAACACTGAGCGGAATCAGCATTTACCAGGATTTCATCTACAGAAAGTTAGGAAGCCCCTGGTCCCTGTCCGGCAGGTATGCCATTTTCGACACCGAGGATTACGACATCCGGTTTTACCACTATGAAAACGATGTGTTGTACAGCTTTTCCATCCCGGCGTATTTCAATGCCGGCATCCGTTACTACCTGAAGCTGCGTTACAAGATTCGATATGGGCCGCAACTCGAGCTCAGGTTTGCCAGAAGCACCTTTCCGGCACTCCCGAGCATCGGCAGTTCACTGGATGAGATCAATGGCAACACAAAGACGGAAGTGAAATGCCAGCTTTTCTGGAAGTTTTGAGTCATTCAAAATCAGGGTAAAGCAGGTACTTTTTCCGGATTTGCTTAAAGGAATCAATGCCCGGCTTCCAACTTGCCCTGATGGCTGATTCCGTCATGCCTGCCTGCAGTTGTTTTCTCAGTTCGGCCGTTCCGGCCAACTTTTCGAAATAGCCGGTTTTCAGGAAAAAAGAAGGTTTGTCGGAATAATGCTCGTAGGCTGTCAAAAGGAAAGACAGGTTCAAACGGTTCTGGGACCGGAGGCTGTCCAGCGGCATTTTGCTTAGATCCACCCCCCGGCATTTTTCATCTCGATGCGGCGGATATTTTGAGCCTGCATTCGGTTGCGGAGTGAAGTAGAAGTCTCCATATTCCAGGTCCGGCGCTCCAAAACACTGAAAAGGGATATCGGTTCCCCGTCCCACACTTATTTGTGTCCCTTCGAAAAAACAGAGGGAGGGGTAAAGGTAGATGGCCCGCATATTGGGAAGATTTGGCGAGGGTGGCACAGGCAGCTCATAGCGGGTATTGTGATCGTAATTTCTGCATTCAATGACAGTCAAAGAGCACTTGATTCCATCCCGGAGCCAGCCTTCACCGTTCACCATGGAAGCCCATTCGCCGATGGTCATGCCGTACACGACTGGCACAGGATGCAGCCCTACATAGCTTTGAAACTCCGGTTCCAGTACAGGCCCATCTATGTAAAACCCCAGTGGATTCGGCCGGTCGAGGACCATCACAGGTAGCTTGAATTCAGCACATGCTTCCATGAGGTAGCTCAGCGCCGAGGTAAAAGTGTAAAAGCGGGCACCCACGTCCTGTATGTCAAAGACGACCACATCGATATCTTCCAGTTCTTCTTTACCCGGCTTTTTCTTTTTTCCGTAAAGTGAAATCACGGGAAGCCCGGACCTGGGGTCTCTTCCGTCGGCAATATGTTCGCCATCGGCGGCATCTCCCCTGAAACCGTGTTCGGGAGCAAAAATTCTTACAATCTGCACCCCCTGGCTCAACAGGCTATCCACAAGGTGTGTCTCACCGATCAGGGAAGAATGATTGACCATCAAGGCCACTTTTTTGCCTTCAAGAAATGGAAGATAGGCCTCGGTGTTCCAGGCACCGGGCTTTACCACCTGATCAGCTGTTGGTTTTGTTGCCCTATGGTTAGATTGCGCGTGAAATTGGGTGCATCCTGAAAAAGGAATTGCAAGCAGAATTGCAACAATTATTTTTAGCTTTACAACCATATTGTTTCAAAGAGTTTCATCCGGGTAAGTTGAGCTTTGGCCCTCATACCCTTCGGTAAAAGTGAGCAGCAGAATGTCCAAGCGATACGCAATAATAGATGTTGAAACGACAGGAGGAAGGGCGGTCAGGGATAAAATTACAGAGATCGCAATCGTGCTGCACGATGGTGAGCAGGTGCTGGACAGCTTCGAATCCCTTGTAAACCCCGAATGTCCGATACCTTACGGGATCACTGAATTAACAGGTATCAGCAATGAGATGGTAGCCGATGCCCCAAGGTTCTACGAGATTGCGAAGCGAGTGGTGGAAATGACGGAAGGAGCTGTATTCGTGGCGCATAATGTTAGGTTTGATTACAGCTTTGTACAAGAGGAGTTCAAACGGCTTGGATTCACTTATACCCGCAAGCAGCTCTGCACCGTAAGGCTGGCCCGAAAAGCTTTTCCCGGATTGCGCTCATACAGCCTGGGCAACCTCATCAGAACCCTTAACCTCAATGCAGGTGCCCGCCACCGGGCCATGGGCGATACACTGGCCACGGTTGACCTTTTTGAACGGATCATGCGGCTCGAGAATGGTAAGTCCGAAGCTGGTGACCTTATCAATCTGGGAATCAAAGAGGCCTTGCTGCCCGGTGCTTTGAGCCTTGAAAAAATTCATTCGCTCCCACAAGAATGCGGCGTTTACTACTTCCACGACCAGTACGGCCAGGTGGTTTATGTCGGGAAAAGCATCAACATTCAAAAACGGGTAGCCTCTCATTTTGCGAAGAAAACAGAAAAGGCAGGGAAGCTCCAAAAGCTGGTCCATGATATCAGCTACGAGGTCACCGGAAGTGAACTGATATCATTGCTGTACGAATCACATGAAATCAAACGGCTCCATCCCTCCATCAACCGGGCGCAGAAAAACCGCACTTTTCTATGGTCCATCTATGCGTATCAGAATCAGGCCGGTTACTGGTGTTTCGATGTTGCCCGCACTTCCACTTTGAAAAAAAAACAGGTACCTGTTCTTTCTTCTTTTCCTTCGGCAATACAGGCCCGCTCCTGGCTCAAATCCATTCAGGCCGAACACGAACTGTGTCTGAAACTGTGCAACCTTGAAAAATCAGGTGGCCCCTGCTTTGATTATCACCTTCAGAAATGCCACGGAGCTTGTATCGGACAGGAGGATCCAAAGAACTACAATACCAGAGCCATGATGGCCTTCGATCAATGGGACAAGAGCTATCCCCATGATAATTTCATCATCGTTGACCGGGGAAGAGAGGAGGGAGAATGCGCGCTGATTCTTGTTGAGGGAGGCAAATACCAGGGCTGGGGATTCGCCCGGGAAGAGCTTGTGAACGGCGGCAATCCGAACGTGGCCCGGGATGTCATCAGCAGATTTGAGGACAACCAGGAAATTAACAGGATCGTTCTGACCCAGCTCCGCAAGAACAAAAAACTAAAAGTTATTCCTTTCTGACAGCACCAAAAAGACAAAGCCGGCTGCAAAGCAACCGGCCCGTCCGTTGTTGTAAAATCACCCGATAAATTACACTTTAACTCCAAGCTTTTGTGCCAGCATGTAGTAGAATACAGCGCGGTACTTGTGGTTGGAGTCGTACTCTTCACAAACAGCCTTGATTGCTTCGTCGAGCTTTGGGCTGTCTTTCAGGCCAAGTTTCTTGATGAGGAAATTCTGCTTTACGCGATCGAGTTCACTCTGATCAGAGCAGGAAACGAGGGATGAATCTCTGTTGTAGATTGACGGGCCAAGACCTTTTGTAATGGCTTTAAGTTGATCGGCATCAACTGCAGTGCGTGTCTTACTTTTCAAATGGTCCTGGTACTTGTCGAGAAGTTCATCAAATTTACTCATGATGATGTTGTGTTTTGAGTTAAAAAGTTGGAATCAGGCCAAAACTAACGAATTATCCATTAAAGGTGGCCTGCCGGAACGATCTCTTTGACGGGAAGATGCGCCTGAGGTCACAAATGAATTTAATAACATGATGCGGGGACTTAAAATGGCTCTTTGCTAATCGGTCAGTTGTCTTGTACAAACTTGCCAAGAACGCTGCTAAAGCTTTGACAATCAAGCGCACTAGGTTAATGACTAGGGTGCCAAACAGAATGCCCTGGCAATCAAAAGCTGCCAGGGCATGAAACTTTATTTTTAGGGATTTACTACTTATAACTGCAACATGCATACGCTACCCCCTGCAGGCAAGAAATTGAACATCTCTGTGATGCACCTACGCTGCCACTTGCATCGGTGCCAACAATTTGCATACCCACCCCAGCGGGAAAAGCTGTTGATACACTACAAAACGTTGAAAGTTCATCTCCCACGTCACATTCAATTTCCTCATTATTAGGCCCACATGGCGTACTTGTCATTGGTACGCAATGACAATCCAAATCTAAAACAGGCAGGTCTTCATTTTTCGCATTTGTCCCCAGGTATGTAAAATCCTCGTTTTGAGTTGGGTAATAACCAATGGCATGGCCGATGCCATAAATAGTTGAACCGTAGATGGTTGAGCCATTCACAAAGGATTTAACCAAATTGTTGTCTGCGTCAAAAACCTGCACAGTCCCTAGATTAAAATCCACAGTAACAGACGCATTGGCAACTACCTCATCGCCAGGCAAGGAAGAGGCCAAGCCATCCAAACAGACCTGGCAATAGGCAAATTCACCTGTTGCCTTGTAATGAACTGCTATACCATTTCGATAATACCTGATTAATACGTCACTCCTGGAATTATTTGAATTGGTCCAAGATGTTGATCCTTCTCCAATTGAAGAGGAATCGTGGACACCATTTTGTAAAAAAAGTGCAACCACAAGCACGATGCTGGAAATAAAGTGATTGTACATGTTCCGTGATTTGGTTAATTCAAAGGGTAATTCTGATGTGACTTTGGCTAAAGATCATTCAGCTGCATTTGCAAAAATACATCGCAAAAGAATAAGACAATTTGAAAAATCAAGTAATGATTGGTGGTTTCCAAAGCTATTTCATTTCACTATTCAAAAGGAGTTCAACGACAAGAATTTGTGCGATAGCTATCCTCCTAAGGAGCCTTTTATTTCGTAGTGCACAAAAAAAGCGAGCCACTCGACTCGCTTCTCCGTCGGGGTGGCAGGATTCGAACCTTACTGGCCCTCCCGAGTACTCGGGATGCGCTAACAGGACTGCGCTACAGGTATGGACACAAAAAAAGCGAGCCGTATGACTCGCTTCTCCGTCGGGGTGGCAGGATTCGAACCTCAATGGCCCTCCCGAGTACTCGGGATGCGCTAACCGGACTGCGCTACAGGTATAGGCACAAAAAAAGCGAGCC